>NZ_JBITGI010000004.1:0-660287 GCF_044456945.1 Streptomyces sp. NPDC050759
TCCTTCAAGGGCATCATGGCGGCCAAGAAGAAGCCGGTGCAGGCCTGGGACCTGTCCGACCTGGACCTGGAGGCCGAGCAGGTCGGCCTGGAGGGTGCCTGGACGGCCGTGGACTCCGCCGCCCAGCGTCCCGCCCGCACCGCGGGCACGATCGTCAAGGACGAGGGCGAGGGCGCCAAGCAGCTCGCCGAGTTCCTCGCAAGCCAGAAGTTCATCTGATCCGGTAGGAGTTGCTTTCCCATGGCTGAAGTTCTCGTCTATGTCGATCACGTGGACGGTGCCGTCCGCAAGCCCACCCTGGAGCTGCTGACCCTGGCCCGCCGTATCGGCGAGCCGGTCGCCGTCGCGCTCGGTGCCGGTGCCGCCGACACCGCCGCCGTCCTGGGCGAGCACGGCGCCGTGCGTGTCCTGACCCACGACGCCTCCGAGTACGCCGACTACCTGGTCGTCCCCAAGGTCGACGCCCTCCAGGCCGCCGTCGAGGCCGTGTCCCCGGCGGCCGTGCTGGTGCCGTCCTCCGCCGAGGGCAAGGAGATCGCCGCCCGCCTGGCGCTGCGCATCGGCTCCGGCATCATCACCGACGCCGTCGACCTGGAGGCCGGCGACGAGGGTCCGGTGGCCACCCAGTCGGTGTTCGCCGCCTCCTTCACCACCAAGTCACGCGTCTCGAAGGGCACCCCGGTCATCACGGTCAAGCCCAACTCCGCCGCCGTCGAGGCCGCCCCGGCCGCCGGCGAGGTCTCGGAGCTGTCCGTGACGTTCTCCGCGCAGGCCACCGGCACCAAGGTGACCGGCCGTACCCCGCGCGAGTCGACCGGGCGTCCGGAGCTGACCGAGGCCGCGATCGTGGTCTCCGGCGGCCGCGGCGTCAACGGCGCCGAGAACTTCGCGATCATCGAGGCCCTCGCCGACTCCCTCGGTGCGGCCGTCGGCGCCTCGCGTGCCGCGGTGGACGCGGGCTGGTACCCGCACACCAACCAGGTCGGCCAGACCGGCAAGAGCGTCTCGCCGCAGCTGTACATCGCCAACGGCATCTCCGGCGCCATCCAGCACCGCGCCGGCATGCAGACCTCCAAGACCATCGTGGCCGTCAACAAGGACGCCGAGGCGCCCATCTTCGACCTCGCCGACTACGGCGTCGTCGGCGACCTCTTCGACGTCGTCCCCGCCCTCACCGAGGAGATCAACGCCCGCAAGGGGTGAGTCGGTTGGACCGCTGCCCGGGTCACCAGGGCAGCGGCCCCTTGGCGTCGAAGAAGCCACCGGTCGGGCCGTCCGGACCGACCTGCGCCATGCGGACGATGATCTCGGCGCCCTCCGCCACGGTCTGCGTGCCGGTGTTGCCGTTCAGGTCGGTCTTGGTGAATCCGGGCTCCACCGAGTTGATCCGCAGGGCCGGGAACGCCTTCGCGTACTGCACGGTGAGCATGTTGACCGCGGTCTTGGACGTCGGGTAGGCGATGCCCGGGTAGAAGTGCGCGGGGTGGTCCGGGTCGGAGAGGTGGGTCAGCGAGCCCAGGCCGCTGCTGACGTTGACCACGACGGGCGCGGCCGAGCGCTGGAGCAGCGGGAGGAAGGCGTGCAGGACGCGGACGACACCGAAGACGTTCGTCTCGAAGGTGGTGCGCATCTGGTCGGCGGTCACGGTCGCCGCGACCGGCACGCTGTTGTCCTCGGTGCGGGTCTCGATACCGGCGTTGTTGATCAGGACGTCGAGGCCGCCGGCGGCGTCCAGGGTCTTGGCCGCGGCCTCGACGGAGGCGTCGTCGGTGACGTCGAGCTGGACGAACCGCGCGCCGAGCTCGTCGGCGGCGCGGCGGCCGCGCTCGGCGTCACGGGCGCCGACGTAGACGGTGTGGCCTGCGGCGATGAGCCGGCGGGCGGTCTCGAAGCCGAGGCCCTTGTTCGCTCCGGTGATGAGTGTTGTCGTCATGCCGTCCAGCTTGCTGCGCGGAGGCCCGGCCAGCCAGAAGACCCTTCTTCCTGGGACTGGCGGTACCAGGCACATCCGCGGCCGACGGTGTTCACTGAGGAGCATGGCGGTGACAGAACTGGGACGGGCGCTGCGGCGCTGGCGCGACCGGGTGCGCCCGGATGCGGCCGGGCTGCCCTCGGGTGGCCGGCGGCGGGCTGCCGGGCTGCGGCGCGAGGAGCTGGCCCTGCTGGCCGGCATCTCGGTCGACTACGTGACGCGTCTCGAACAGGGGCGGGCGGTCAACCCATCCGTGCAGGTCGTCGAGGCGTTGGCCCGGGCGCTGCGGCTCTCGGGGGACGAGCGGACGTACCTCTTCGCCCTCGCGGAACTGGTGCCGCCCGGGCCGGATGTCGTGCCCGGGTTCATCACGCCCAGCGTGCAGCGGCTGCTGGACCGGCTGGTCGACACCCCCGTCGCGGTCTCCGACGCGGCCATGACGCTGCTGCTGGCCAACCCGATGTACGCGGCTCTGATGGGCGACCCGTCGGTCCTGCGTGGCTTCGAACGCAACGGTGTGTGGCGCAACTTCACGGGCATGCCGACCCGGGTGCGGCACACGCCGGCGGAACGGCGTGACTTCGAGGCGGGCATGGTCGCCGAACTGCGCGCCACCGCCGCCCGCTATCCCGCCGACCGGCAACTCCAGGCCCTGGTGGCGGAGTTGCGGACGAGGAGCGCGCGGTTCGCCGAACTGTGGGACGCGGGGGTGGTGGGCCGTCTCGCCGGCTCTCTCAAGACGATCGACCATCCGCAGGTCGGCACGCTCACGCTCGACTGCGACCTGCTCCGGGTGGAGGAGAACGACCTGCACATCCTCGTGTACTCGGCCGAGCCGGGCACCGAGGCGGCCGAGAAGCTGCGGCTGCTCTCGGTGCTGGGCACGCAGAGCCTGGTCGAGAGAAGCTAGTGCTCTGACCGGGAAGGTTCACCGGGGTCAGTACGCTGAGCCCGGCTGCGGTCGACGAGGAGGTCGGGCATGACGCGGAGACTGTCGATGGACGAGGCCGTGGGACTGCTTGAGGGCGAACTGGGCTCAGGCCAGCGAGCGCTTGACGATCTGGTCACGGAAGATCTCTGGCTTGGTTTCCTCCGATTCGGCCGACGGCTGTTCGACGTCCCAGACACACCCGACGCTGACGGTCTTCTGTTCCAGTACGGGACCCACGCGTTCGACGGTCCTCCGGCGTTCATGCTGGACCTCACCCGGCAGTTCGAGATATCCGACAGCGACGGTGATCACGGCCATTACGTGCAGGTCCACTGCGAGCTCGGATACGGACTCGCACCCGCCTTGGAGGCCCTCGGAAGCTTCGACTCGTGGTTCTTCCACGATGCCGGAGATGATCTCGAAGAGTGGGCTCAAGGACTGACCGAGCGAGCAGCCTGGGCAACGATCCACAGACTCAAGCCGACTGAGATCAGGGTGTATCAGGAGCAGGTGTAGTCGTTCAGGCCATCATCGTGGTGGGACGCCCTCCCCAGCGGACACCCTTCTCGCTGCGGATGCGGGCTCGTTCACGTCCTTGGGCTGCGAGGACGTCGGGGTGGCGGGCGTTGGCGTTGCGCCACCGGAGGTAGGCGTGCAGGGCCCGGGTCTGCACGGTGTGGTTGGGGTGGTTGGAGTTGGCGATGGTGAACTGCCGCAGCGGTCCGAAGTGGGCTTCGATCGGGTTCGCCCACGAGGCGTAGGTCGGGGTGAAGCACAGCTCGACCTTGTGCTTTTCGCCCAGCGGCGGATGTCGGTGCTTTTGTGGGCGGACAGGTTGTCCAGGATCACGTAGATCGGGGCGCCGTCGGGCCGGGCGGCGCGGATCGACTTCAGCGCGGCCAGTGTGTTCGCGGCACCTTTCTTGCGGTGGTTGACGCCCCACATGCGGTCGTCGCCGATTGAGTAGCAGCCGTGGAAGTACCGGATGCCGTGGGCGCGGTGGTAGGTGGCGGGCAGCCGGTCGGGGCGCCTCTGCGCAGCCCAGCCCGAGCCCGCGGTGGGCCTGATCCCGAGCGGGCCGAACTCGTCGAACGCGAAGACGCGGTCCGGGAAGCGGTCCACTACGTCCTCGATGCGGTCGAGTTTGGCGTCGCGTTCTGGGTCCGGGGATTCCTTCCACGTCTTGGTGCGCTGGAAGGTGATGCCGCGGCGGGCAAGCAGGCAGCGTAATGCTTCGCGGCCGATGCGGATGATCCGGCCGTGGACTTTCCGCAGGTAGGCGACGAGTTTGCGCAGCGACCAGCGGGTGAAGGGCTGGCCGAGCTTGGCAGGTCGGGTGGTGGCCGTCTGGACGACGAAGTCCTCGTCGTCAGAGCTGAGTCGGCGGGGACGGCCTCCCGCCCACCGAGGGTCCAGACAGGCCAGGCCGATCTCGTTGAACCGGTGGATGACGTCGCGGACGGTGTCCTCATCCGCCTGGACCAGTTGCGCGATCACCGGCACCCGGTTCCCGCCGGCCGAGGCCAGCAGCATCATCGCCCGCCGATAGCGCACCGAACTCGTGCTGCCCCGGCGCATGATCTGCTGCAGCCGCTGTCCTTCCTGGTCGGTCAGTCTGCGCACACGGACAGGCTCAGCCACCGCGCCTCCAGCGGTCGGATCGGACGTCACCGCACATCCAACCGCCACGACCACCAACCCGGCGAACCTACGCGGTCACAGCACTAGCGGAGCTACTCCTTCATCGCGTCCTCCGTGAGGATCTTCACGTCCCAGGGTCCCAGGGGCACGGCCTCCGAGTACACCTCGTCCGTGAGAACGTCCCGCAGGGACATCGGCACGGCGACCGACACCGCCTCCCACGACCAGTTGTGCAGGAAGCGCACCCGGCGGCCGTCGCGGGCGGTGGCCGAGGTCGCGGTGACGCTCGGACGGTCCGGGCGCCAGGTGGCCGGGGCCGCCCACGCGAACACGGCCCGGGCGAAGGCGGGGTCGGGGACCGTGCCCACGTAGGTGATGCGGCCCGCGCCATGACGGTGTGTCGTGACCGCCGGCCAGCGCCCGAAGTGGGGGTGGTCGTAGGACGCCAATTCCTCGGCGCCCTGCGGCTGGAGACCGTCGGCCCAGTGCAGGGCGCACGCTTCGGGTGGCAGGGGGAGAGTTTCCGTGCCGGTGACCGGCAGTGGGGCGCCCAGGTTGCTGAACTCGTCGTACGTCACCCCGGCCGCCTCCGCCAGCCTTCCGGGCTGCGCTTCGGTGCGGGCCCGCGCCTCGGTGTCGGCGTAGCCGGTGCGGGGACCGACGATGAGGTGCCCGCCCGCCTCGGCGTAGGCCTTGAGGCGGTCGAGGGTCTCGTCGTCGGCGGCGTAGAAGGCGGGGGCGACGAGGACCTCGGGCAGGGCGGCCGTCGAGAGCTGCCCGGGGTGGAGGATGCGGGTCTGGAGCCCCGCGTCGAAGGCGCCCCGGTAGAAGGCGTCGAAGACCGTCTCGTACGACCGCCCGTTCGCACCCCCGTCCGCCAGGGCCAGTGGCGGCTGCGCCTGGAGCGCCCACTTGCTGGGGCCGTCGTACAGGAAGGCCACGTCGGCGTCCGGGGTGAGGGCCGCCGCTAGGTCGCCCGCCTTCTCCAACTCCGCTCCCAGCACGGCGAGTTCCCGGTAGACGCGGCCGGGGCGGCCGTTGTGCGGGAGGATGCCGCCCCAGTAGGTCTCGGTGCCGAAATGCAGGGTGTGCCAGTGCCAGTACTCGATCATCGAGGCACCGCGGGAGATCAACGCCCAGGCGGCCTGGCGCCATTGGCCGTCGTAGGCGGGTCGGTTGTTCCACGGGTAGCCGATGGCCTGGGCGTTGGTCTCCGTGACCAGGAACGGTTCCTGGCGGGAGGAGTACATGCGGTCGGCGCTGCGGTACAGCGCCCAGGTGCCGTTGGTCGTCCAGTCCTGTCCGTCGCCGCCCCGGTCGGGCAGTTCGAGGGCGTCCTGCATCGTGTAGTACGGGTTGCCCGCGGTGACGTCGAGCCGTTCGGTGAGCTTGTCGTCCTCCACGCCGAGGCGGTCGTAGGAGATGCAGGTGGTGACGAACTGGCCGGGTCGCGCGTACTCGCGGACGATGTCCGCCTGCCAGGCGATGAACTCGGTGACGAGCCGGGCCTGGAAGCGCCGCCAGGCCAGGTCGTACTGGGGCTGGGCGTTGCCGTCGGGGGTCCACAGGTCGGCCCAGGTGGAGAGCCGGTGCGACCAGTAGACCAGGCCCCATTCCCGGTTGAGGGTCTCCACGTCGCCGTACTGCGCGCGGAGTTCGTCGGTGAAGCGCTGGAACACGCCGTGGTTGTGCAGGAGATGGGGGCCGGGTTCGTTGTCGACCTGGTAGCCGATCACGGCGGGGTGGTCGGCGTACCGGGCGACGATCTTCCGGACGATCCGTTCCGCGTGGAAGCGGAACGCCGGGTGGGTGAAGTCGACCTCCTGCCGGGCACCCCAGCCGATCCGCTCACCCGTGCGTGACTCCCCCGCGATCTCCGGGTACTGGCGGGCCAGCCACGGCGGTACGGCGTACGTCGGTGTCCCGAGGATCACCGAGATGCCCCGCTCGTGGGCGCCGTCGAGGACGGGCTGGAGCCAGTCGAGGTCGAAGCGGCCGTTATCCGGTTCCCAGGTGGACCACACGGACTCGCCGACCCGGATCACCGTGAAGCGTGCCTCGGCCATCAGGTCGAGGTCGTCCTTCAAGCGTTCGTACGGCTGGTACTCGTGGTAGTAGGCGGCGCCGAACAGAACGCGGGGTGGAAGCTCGAACATCCTTCTCCAATACGGTGGTTGGGTCAGCTGCCGGACGGCGAGCGCGCCCAGCGAGGGCCGCAGCAGGGGCAGCACGATGGTGCGGAAGATGCCGAACTCGCTCGCCCCGTCGATCCTGGCGGCCTCGAGGACGGAGTCCGGGACGGACTGAACGATGTACTGCTGCATCATGAAGATCCCGAACGCGGGCGCTACCCACGGCACGATCAGCGCGAACGAGGGGCTGCCGAGGCCGGTCTTGACGAGGATCACGAACAACGGCACCAGGATCACCGCGAACGGGACCGACAGCGAGCTGAACATCACGCCGAACAGCAGGCGCCTGCCGGCGAAGCGGAACTTGGCGAAGCCGTAGCCGGCCAGGGCCGAGGGCGCCACGCAGCAGGGTGCGGCGGGTCGGGGATGCGGGGAACACACGTGACTCCTCACGTGGTGCGGCTACGGGGAGCGCGGGTGCGGCCGTCCCGGGCGGCACTCGCGGGCAGGGCGGAGCGGGCCTGCGGCATCGTGGGCCGCGGGCCGTCGCGCCGACGGTTCAGCGCAGGGGTGGTGCGGGTTCGCGTACCGGGCCGCTGGAGGCCCGTACTCTCAACTCGACGGGGATGTCGGTGCGTTCGGCCGGTGCCGGGGCGCCTTCGATCATGGCGATGAGCACGTCGACGGCCCGGTCGGCGACCGCGGTGAAGTCCTGGCGGACGGTGGTCAGGGGCGGGGAGATATAGGCGGCCGCGGGGATGTCGTCGAAGCCGACGACGCTGACGTCGCCGGGGACGGACAGGCCCGCCTCGGCGAACGCCCGCAGCGCCCCGATCGCCATGTCGTCGTTCGCGGCGAACACGGCGGTGACGTCGGAGAGCCCGGCCAGTTGGCGTCCGGCCGCGTACCCGGAGGCCGGGCTCCAGTCGCCCTCGACCGGCAGCGGGGGTTCGGGGGCACCGGCCGCGGCGAGGGCCTGCCGCCAGCCGCGCACACGGTCACGCGCTGCCCACCAGTCGTGCGGTCCCGGGATGTGCCAGACCGTGCGGTGGCCCAGGGACAGCAGGTGTTCGGTGGCGGTCCGGGCGGCCACGAGCCCGTCGGCGCCGACGACGGCACTCCTGCCCTGGCCGACCTCGACGCCTTCGCCGAGGCTGACCACCGGCACGTCCGCGCTGAGCCGGAGCGGGGCGCCGTCGTCGATGGGCTCGGACAGGACGATCCCGTCCACACCCTGTTCCAGCAGTGCCTCCACGGCGACCTGGACCGGCTGTCCCTCGAGGGTTCCGGCCAGGGTGAAGGAGTAGCCCGCGCGGTGCATGGCTCGTTCCAGGGCGAGGAGCAGGGTGGAGGGGCCGTAGAGCGCGCTGCCGAGCGAGACGACGCCGATCCGCCGGTAGCGGCCGAGGAGCAGGGCGCGCGCCGCGGTGTTCGGGCGGTACCCCAGCTCCTGTACGGCCCGGAGCACGCGGTCGTGCACCTCCGGGCTGACGTGCGGTTCGCCGTTGACGACCCGCGACACGGTCTTCTGCGAGACACCGGCGGCCCGGGCGACCTCGGTCATGCCGGGTCCGCGCCGCGGACGTCCGGGTCCGGTGGCCGCCATGTGCGCTCCTCGCCGTAGAACTTTGACTACGTAGTCACTGAAGCCCACACACATGCGTCACGGCTCGATGACTACGTAGTCAAAACAGTGACAGCCACTCCCGGCCGCGTCAATCCCCTTCCGCTCAGTAGCCGTACCGGCTCTTCAAGTGGCGCCAGAAGTCACGCAGCATCCACTTGTCGAAGTCGGTGATCTGCGTGGCGCTGCCCGCCTTCATCAGGAAGCAGCACTGGCCGGTCGGGGTCCAGTCGTAGAAGTCGTCGAGACCGAAGGTGTGGCCGACTTCGTGGAGGTAGATGTGGATGTCCTCCTGGGCGAGGGCGCCGGTGAAGTACTCCTGGCCGACGCGCTGACCCCAGTCCCCGCCGGCGCCGCCCTGGAAGCCCTTGGTGAGCCAGAGCGACTGGTCGTAGTGGCGGGCCGCACCGCCGGGGCACTTCGCGTAGTTGCCGTCCTGGTGGAAGAAGCGGCCGCAGTCGGGAGCGCACTGCGGGGCGCCGCCGGAGTCCAGGTTTCCGGCGTAGATGTCGACCGAGTTGTCCGTCCACTGGAGGGTCGAGCGGTTCTTCACCGCCCAGCCGACGATGTTGACGGGCACGGTGGTGTACGGCCAGGCGTTGGTGCCGGTGCCGTTGTCGAGCATGGCCGCCGTCCACTTGCCGAACTGCTTCTTCAGCGCGGCGTGGACCTGGTCACGCAGGGCGGCGCTGACGGGGGCGTCGGACTCCCAGCGGACGCAGTAGTTGACGCTTCCCTTGTTGGCGACGATCTGGTCCCAGCCGTAGTTGCGGAAGCCGTAGAGGTCGGGGTAGGTCGACTCGACGTGGTTCCACACCTCGCCCAGCGGTTGCACGAGGCCTGCGGGCGGGTTCCAGGTGTCGGCCGCCTGTGCAGGGGTCGCCGTGACGGCGGGGGCGGCGAGGACCGCGAGCAGAGCGGCGAGGACGGTGACGAGACGCGCGATGCGGGTGCGCATGGAGTGAACTCCCTTCATGGGGGCGGGGATTCACTCATGGGTCGCCGCCGGTCCGGGCGGGGTTGCCCCCTGCCGCACACCGCTCGGGCCGTGCTGTCATGGAAGCAGCCGGGAGGTGAACACACATGCGGATCGGGGGCCGCTACCGCCTGACGGAGAGCGTCGGGCAGGGCGGTATGGGGCGGGTGTGGCGGGCCTGCGACGAAGTGCTGGAACGTCCGGTCGCGGTCAAGGAGTTGTATCTGGAGGGCCCGGGCACGGACACCGACGCGCGCATCCGTCGGGAGCGCGCGCTGCGTGAGGCGAGGGCCGGTGCGCGGATCGACCATCCGGGCGTGGTCCGCGTCTACGACGTGGCCGAGGAGGACGACCGGCTCTGGATCGTGATGGAGCTGATCGAGGCACCCTCGCTGGAGCGGACCGTCGCCGACCGGGGACCGCTGGGCATGCGCGAGACGGCCCGCATCGGACTGGCGCTGGCCCAGGCGCTGCGCCGGGTACACGCCGCGGGAGTGCTGCACCGTGACGTCAAGCCCAGCAACGTCCTGCTGGGCCCCGGACAGCGGGTCGTGCTCACCGACTTCGGGATCGCCGCCCTCCAGGACGCGCAGGCGCTCACCAGGGACGGCGTGCTCATCGGCTCCCCGGAGTACATGGCCCCGGAGCGCGCCACGGGTGCCGAGCCGGGCACGGCCTCCGACTGGTGGTCCCTGGGCGCCACCCTGTGCACGGCGCTGACCGGCCGCTCCCCCTTCTCCCGCCCCTCGCTGCCGGCGACGCTGCTGGCCGTGGTCTACGAGGAGCCCGAACTGCCGGGTGCGGACTGCCCGTTGACGCCGCTGCTGCGCGGACTCCTCAGCAAGGATCCGGCCTTGCGGCCCGGGGCGGACGACGTCGTGGCGTATCTGGCTCCGCTCGCCTCGGCACCCGAGCCGGCCGGGCGGATACCGCGACCGACGCGCGACACGCGCTCCCGTCTCCTCACCGCGCTGGTGCTGATCGTCGCCGCAGCGGTGGCCGCCGTCATGATCGTCACCGCGATTCCGCCGGGCGGCGAGACCAGGCTGCCGGAGACCACTCCACCGCCGACGGTCGCGGGCACTTCCCGGCCCCCGTCCTCACCGGCGACGACGACTCCCTGAGGGCCCCAACACAACCGGAATGTGACCCACCCCACAACCGATACGCGCCCGTTTCGATAACTCCGGAGCTACTCTGAAACCCACGAGAACGAAACCGTTTCGTTCAGCATGTTGTCCGCTGGACGAGGATGGAGCACGCCGCCATGACCAGCGTCCTCATCGCCACCGGCCAGTCACTTCAGCGTGTCGGCCTTCGAATGCTCCTCGAGTCCCAGCCCGACCTGAACGTCGTCGGCGAGGCTGCGCACGGGCCGGAGGCGGTCCGGCTGAGCGCCCTGCTCCGGCCGGACGTCGTCCTGCTGGAAGGCCGTGCCACCGACACGGACACCGTCGAGACCGTCCGTCGGATCACCCACGCCCCGGACGGACACGCCCCGCACGTCCTGCTCCTCACCACGACCGACGACAGCTACCCCTACGGTGCCCTGCGCGCCGGGGCCGCCGGACACCTCCCCGAGGACGCCACCGCCGACGAACTGGTCGCGGCCGTGCGGGTCGTGGCCGCCGGTGACGTGGTCGTCTCCCCCGGACTGACCCGTGCGCTCATCGACGCCGTCCGCGACCAGCGCGCCGTCGGGGGCAACGCACCGGGCAACCGATTGGGCACCCTCACCGGACGCGAGCGGGACGTCCTCACGGCCGTCGCCTCCGGCGACTCCAATGCCGAGATCGCCGACCGGCTCTCCATCGCCCCGACCACCGTGAAGTCCCACGTCAGCAACATCCTCACCAAGATCGGCGCCCGCGGCCGGGTCCAGGCGGTGGTCTTCGCGTACGAGTCGGGACTGGTCCGGCCCACGCAGCACGTCCTGCATGCGTGAGAATGCGGACTGCGGCTCCAGCCGGACCCCGTCCTGCTGGAGCCGCCGAGGTCGCCTTCGCCGATCAGGCCGCCGTGTAGCCGAGTTGGCGCCTCATGTAGGGCGTCATGAGGGTCTTGGCCTTGGCCACGGCGCTGGTGCGGCTGCCGAGCACCGCCGTCTCACCACCCGGCACGGGCAGCATGGTCACTCCGTCGGCGGGGCCGAAGGGCACGATCAGCGGGGTGCGGTGGATCGGCCGGTAGAAGCGCGGCTCCTTGCGGTGTTTGCCCGAACTGTTCAGGTGGGTGCGGATGTTCCAGGCGGCGAGGTCGGCCTGGGCGAGCGCCGCCGGGGTGATCTTGAGCTCGGTGGCGTCGTTGACGTCGCCGACCGCGAAGACGTCCAGGTGCCCCTCGGCCCGCAGTGAGCGGTCGACCTTCACATGTCCGGAGGGGGTCAGCAGGTCGCCGTGGCCGCCCAGGCGCAGCCAGAGTGTGTTGGGGGTGGTGCCGGTCGCCCAGAAGGAGAGGTCCGCGGTGATGACGTCGCCGTGGGCGTCGCGGTAGGTGGAGTAGTCGTTGCCCGGTGCCATGAAGGAGTCGAGCCGTACCTCCACGTCGTGCGCCTCAAGCCATTCGCGCGCCTTGCGTCCGGCCCGTTCGCTGCCCGTGCTGCCGAGCAGCGCGGGACCGGAGTGCGCGAGCGTGACCCGGGCGTCCGGCCTGGCCAGCCGGATCTCGGCGCTGAGTTCGACGCCGGAGGGCCCACCGCCGACGACGAGGACGTGCTCGGCGAAGGCGATCTTCTGCTGGTGCTCGGCGAAGGCCTTCATCGCCTCCTCGGCGGTGGTCCCGGCGAAGCGGGCCGGCTCCGGGTAGTCGGCGCCGGTCGCGATCACCACCACGTCGTAGGGCAGCCGCGTGCCGTTGGCCAGTACCACCCGTCGCTCGGCGGTGTCTATGCGCACCACCTTGCCCACGACCATCTGGCCGTGGCGCAGCAGCCGGTCGTACGGGATGAAGGGGGTGGCGCTCCACTCCCTGCGCACACCCGCCCGGAGGGAGGAGATACGGTGGAAGAAGACTTCCTTGCGGTCCACGAGCGTGACCCGTGCCGTCGCGTCCAGCCGTTTCGCCAGCCGGACGCCCGCATAGCCGCCGCCGATCACCACTACGTCGCCGTCACTCACGCCGAGTCTCCTGAAACCGTGGGGGGAGGGAGTGCCATGGCGGACGAGCCGCTCCCCCGAGCACTCGGATGCCGGTGAGCGTAACGCTTGAAACCTAAAGTTTGAGTTGGGTTATGTGAGCTTTCCGTGAAGCTGTCGGCCCCGGGGACGTGCGATGTGCCCTCCGGTGACGGCGAGTTGGACCCGACGTCAGCCGAGCTCGTAGTCGAGCCGGATCCGGTGGGTGCCGTCGGCGTCGACCGCGAGGCCGCCGGTGCCGGAGATCCCCGCCAGGTCCCCGGTGCCACTGGAGGGCACGATCGTGAAGAACTCCGCGGTGCGGTCGCTGCCGGAGGTCGTCGCCGAGTGCACGAAGTTGAAGGCGCCCGACCTGCCGTGCAGCGAACCCTCGAAGGACTCCATGGCCACGTAGGTGCCGACGCCGGACTGCTGGTCGTACGCGGCGGTGAACAAGGTCGCCGAGCGGCCGGCGATCTCGCCCTCGAAGTGCTTCTCCATCGTCGCGACCCCGACCGGAAGCCCGGTGGTCACGGCCGGCTCGGGCTTCAGCTCGGTCGGGACGAACGCCTTCACGCTAAATGTTCCGTTGGCTCTCATGAGCCCGACGGTACCGACCGGGTCTGACAATGCCCGGCTGTCCGCGCGCGCCTACTCCGGCGGGGTCGGCGTGTCGTGGGTGCGGTACATCGCCTGGACGTCCAGTTCCAGCTGGACCGTGGGGCCGACGACCGCGATGCCCCGGGCCAGCATGGACCGCCAGTTCAGCGTGAAGTCTTCGCGGTGGAGTTCCGCCGTCGCCAGGGCCGCGCAGCGGAGTTCCTCGCCGTAGCCGCCGTTCACCGTGCCGAGGTACGTCGTGTCCAGGGCGACCGAGCGGCTCACGCCGTGCATGGTCAGGCTGCCCTGGAGGGTCCACTTGCTTCCGCCGCGATAGGCGAAGCGGGTGCTGACGAAGTCGATGTGCGGGAAGCGTTCGACGTCGAGGAAGTCGGCGGACCGCAGATGGTTGTCGCGCGTGGTGTTGCCGGTGGTGATGCTCGAGGCGTCGATACGGACCTGGACACGGGTCTGCGCCATGTCCTGCGCGACCTGGATGCCGCCCTCGAAACGCTCGAAGCGGCCGTGGACGTTGGCCATGCCGACGTGTTTGGCGATGAAGCGGATCGCGGTGTGCGGCGGATCGAACAGCCAGACGCCGGGCGTGGGCAGTTGCAGCGCCTGGGCGGGCTGGAGCCAGACCCGCTCGGTGGGCGTCATCCCGTACGGCCCCACCTCGACCGTCTCGCGGTGCGGCTGGAGGCCCTCGGCGGCGGCCATCAGGCTGTAGCGGCCGGGCGGCAGAACGGCGAGGAAGTAGCCGTAGGGGTCGGTCGTCCCGCGGACCGCGACCCGGTGCGTGTCCAGGGCGGTGACGGTGACGTCCGCGCCCGCCATGGGCGAGCCCATCGGGTCGACGACCTCACGGGCCACCGCGCCCGCGCCTTCCGGGAGGGGGACGGAGAGGCCCGCCGCCTCGGCAAGGGCAGCCTTGGACCGCCGACGCCGGAGCAGTGCGAGGGCCATGATGTTCACCTTTCTTAGGGGACTTGCTGTGGTGCTGCGGTATTCACGGTCGACGTCCCTGATAGGCCGCCTGGAGTACCTCCCGCACACCCTCCGCCGTCACAGGACGCGGGTTGGCGTACGGCTGCCCCGCCACCTGTACGGCCGCCTCCGCCACGTCGGTCTCCTTGAGACCTAGTTCGGCGAGGGAGCGTGGTGCGCCGAGGCGTCCGGCCAGTTGCCACAGGGCATGTGGCGGGTCGTCGGTGCCCAGTGCCCTTTTCAGCACGGTCAACGCCTCCGGGATCGCGGGAGCGTTGTAGGCGAGGGCGTACGGCAGGACGACGGTGTGGGTCTCGGCGTGCGGGAGCCCGTAGCTGCCGCCGAGCGTGTGGCACAGCTTGTGGTGCAGGCCCATGGTGGTGGACCCGAGGCAGGACCCGCACAGCCACGCCGCGTAGAGCGCTTGGCCGCGAGCCGCCATGTCCAGCGGGTCGGTGGCCAGTCGGGGCAGCGCCTCGGTCATCGCCCGGACGCCGTCCTCCGCCATCAGCGCGATCAGCGGCGAGGTGTCCGGGGCGTAGAGCGCCTCGACCGCGTGGGCGAGGGCGTTGATGCCGCTGGTCACGGTGAGCGGCACCGGCAGGGAGACGGTCAGCTCGGGGTCGTAGACGACACTGCGGGGCTGGACCTTCGGGTCGCGGCCGGTGCGCTTGACCCCGCCCTCGGTCAGGCCCCACACGGGGGTCATCTCGGAGCCCGAGTAGGTCGACGGGACGGCGATCAGCGGCAGTCCGGTGCGCAGGGCGATCGCCTTGCCGAGGCCGATGGACGAGCCGCCGCCGACCGCGACGACCCCGTCGGCCGCGGCCGCGCGGGCCACCGCCACGGCCCGGTCGGCGTCCTCGACGGGTACATGCATACGGGCCTCGGCGTGCAGCCCCGCGCACGCGTCGCCGAGCGCGTCCGCGACCTCCCGCGCCACGGCCTCGCCCCGGCTGCCGCACACCACCAACAGGCGGCGCAGACCCAGGTGTTCGGCCTCGCCGGGGGTCGCGGTCACGGCGGCGCCGGACCGGAGGACGACCCGCACGGGAGGGCTCTCGTAGGTGAAGTCGGCCGGGAACGTCATGCGTTCGGCTCCAGTACGAGGTCGAAGCGGGCGTGCCGGAAGGGGTTCGGGATGCCGAACTCCGCGGCCAGGGACGGGTCGTCGGTCGTCGCGAAGTCCTGCACCAGGCTCTGTTTCACGGCGAAGACGGCGTCGGAGTCGAGGTAGTCGCTGCCCGCGACGAAGATGTGGGTGGTGACGGTGGTGTGGCCTTCGGCTCCGGCGATGAAGTGGATGTGGGCGGGCCGGTACGGGTGCCGTCCGGTCGCGTCGAGCAGGTCACCGACCGGGCCGTCGGTGGGGATCGGGTACGGCGCCGGGACACAGGTGCGGAACCAGAAACGGCCCTCGGCGTCAGTGGTGAACAGTCCGCGTCCGTTGCCCGGGGGCTGTACGTCGGGCTGCTGGACGTCGTAGAAGCCCTGGTCGTCGGCCTGCCAGACGTCGAGGACGGCGCCGGGAAGCGGGGTGCCGTCCGCCGACAGCACCCGGCCGCTGACCACGCACGGCTCGGCGCCGCCCACCAGGTCGATGTCGTCCCCGAGTTCCCGCACGGGCGACTCGGTCATGTGGAAGGGGCCGAGCACGGTGGACTCGGTGGCGCCCGGTACCCGGTCGCCGTTGAGTGTCTCCACGAGCATGGAGACGCCGAGGACGTCCGAGAGCAGGATGAACTCCTGCCGGGTGTCGGTGCACTTCTGCCCGGTCGCCGTGAGGAAGGCGATCGCCTTCTCCCACTCCTGCTGGGTGAGCCGGCTCTCGCGCACGAAGTCGTGCAGGTGGCCGATCAGGCCGGCGAGCAATTCGCGCAGGCGGGGATCGGCGGTCGCGTGGAGGCTGGCGACCGCCTCCTCGGTGACGCCGGCTCCGATCGCGTCGGTGGTCATCCCGGCTCCTCGTTCTCGACGGCGTTCCGCTTCTTCCATGGTCGCGCGTTCTCAGGCGTGACCGAGGATCCGCCGCAGCGCGTCCTTGAGCAGCGCTTCGGCGTCCGGGGCCGCGGTCGCGTGCCGGAAGGCGACGAACCCGTCGGGCCGTACGAGCAGCGCGCCCGCGTCGGAGATCTCGCTCAGGCGCGCCCAGTCGCCGTACGGGTCCTCGTACTCCTGCCCGGGACCGACGGCCACGGTGGCGATCTCGATGTCTTGTACCGCGGCGGCCCGGACCCAGCCCTCGCCGCCGATGCCGGTCAGCAGCGTGAAGCGGCCCTTTCCGACGGTGTCGAGGGTGGAGAGGGTGCGGGTGCCGGAGGTGATCCAGGCGTGCGGGATGCGAGCGCCGGGGCGGGAGGTGGGCTGGTGGTGGAGCTCGGGGTCGCGTGCGAAGGTCTCCGCGGGGGTGCCGTCGGGGACGACGGCGTCCGAGGCGTAGCGCTGGTTGAGGTCGACGCCGTGCGCGTTGAATTCGTACACCTTGAAGGCGATGGCCTCGCGGAGCCGGGCCCGCTGCTTCTCGGCGGCCTCGGTGGTGTCCTTGCGGGCGGCGATGTTGGCCCACAGCTGTTCGGGGGTCTGCGGGGAGAGTCCGTCGAGGGCCTCGAAGATCGGGGCGGTCTCGCCGATCGACTGGTTGGCGCGGGTGACGACCTGCTTGCCGATGGGGGCGCGTTCGGCGGTGTAGGTGTCGAGGAGTCTCGGGGCGGCGGTGCCGTCGAGGACGAGCTTGAGCTTCCAGGCGAGGTTGTAGGAGTCCTGGATGGAGGTGTTGGAGCCGAGGCCGTTGGACGGCGGGTGGCGGTGGGTGGCGTCACCGGCGCAGAAGACGCGGCCGTGGGAGTAGGTCTCGGCGTACATCTCGTTGACGGTCCAGGCCGAGGACGACTTGATCGTCACGGGGATCTCGTCGTCGCCGACCAGTTGGCGCACGATCGACTCGGCGTACTCGGTGGTCAGGTCGGGGGCGCCCGCCGTGACGTCGTACCCCCACACGATCATCCACTCGTTCCACGGCCGCACACAGCGCACCAGGCCCGCGCCGATGCCGCCGACGGTGGCGCCCGGGGCGAGGACCCAGTAGAGGGTGGAGGGCCGGTGGGCGGTGTACTTGGTCAGGTCCGCCTCGAAGACGATGTTGATGCTGCCGGCCACGCCCATCTGGCCGCCCATCGGGAGCCCCAGGTCCTCGGCGACCCTGGAGCGGCCACCGTCCGCGCCGATGAGGTACTTCGCGCGGATCTCGTACGTGTCCCCGCGCAGCCGGTCCCGCACGGTGACCGTCACGCCGTCGGCGTCCTGGGTGTGGGAGAGGTACTCGGTCTGGAAGCGCAGGCTGGTGCCGCGGGCGACGGCCGCGTCGACGAGGACCGGCTCCATGAGGTGCTGCGGCATGTCGCACATGCGGGTGGGGCTGGCGAGTTCGTGGGCGGCCTGGACGAGCGGGTCGTTGCCCCATGAGCGCACCCGGCCGAGTTCCTCGCCGGCCAGGCTCGTACAGAAGGTGGTGTTGCCCATCAGGTGCTGCGGGGTCGCCCGTGCGATGACGTCCTGCTCGACGCCGAGGTCGCGCAGCACCTCCATCGTGCGCTGGTTGGTGATGTGCGCGCGGGGAGTGTCGGCGAGGCTCGCGTAACGGGTGACGACGATGTTGGGGACGCCGTACGTGCTCAGGGCGAGCGCGGCCGAGGCACCGGCCGGGCCGCTGCCTACGATCAGGACGTCGGTCTCGACGACGGGGGACACGGGACGCTCCTGGCGTGGGCTCACGGACGACGGACAGTCTTGATCATGGTGCGGTACGGCGGTGCGCGGGTGTCTCAATACGAGACATGCGGCGCATCCATGACAGCAGACGCCGCCCGCACGGGCCGGTCGTTGTCGGTTCAACCGCACCCGCTACGGTGGGTACGTCGTGACCACCACTGAGCCCTCCCCCGCAGTCCACGCCCTCCCACCGCTGCGCGTGGCGCGCGAGCGCTTCCTGTCCGGGCGCCCGCTGCCCGACGGTGTGCCGGAGGAGGTCCTCGCGGCGTGGCGGCGGGCCCGGTTCTTCGGCGTACCGCACGACCTCAAGGAACCCGCCGCCGATCCGCCACGGCCGGTCGAGTCCCCGCTCCTCGGCGCCGCCCGTCCGGTGCTCGAACGGATCGCCCCCGCCCTGGGCACCGACGGCTCGGTCCTCCTCCTCACCGACGCGCGCCTGCGTGTGCTGTGGACGTCCGGGAGCGCGCCCGAACTCACCCCGCACCCGGGACTGTCGGAGCAGGAGGTCGGCCACAACAGCGCGGCCCTCGCCCTGCGCAGGCGGCGCCGGGCCGAGGTGCACGGGCCCGAGCACTTCCTCGACGTGTGGCAGGACGTGTCGGCGGTCAGCGTCCCGGTGCTCGCGCCGAAGAGCGGACAGGCACTCGGCACCCTCACCGTCGCCTCCCACCTGTGCGGAGGATGCCCGCCGCACCCGCAGGCGGCTCTCGCCGAGGCCGCTGCCGCCGCGGTGGAGGCCGAACTCCTCGCCCGGGCGGGACGTGCCGAACAGGTCCTCCTGGACGCCTACTTGCGCGCCGCGCGCGGAGAGGACCGCGCGGTGGTCGCACTGGACGGCCGCAACCGCCTGATCAGCGCGGCGGCGGAGCGGCTGCTGACGGAGGAGGTCCTTCGGGTTCTTGAGCGTACGGCGACGACGGCGCGGCACACGGACGCGCCGTCCACCGTCGAGTTGCCCGAGGGAGCAGGCTGCAGTGCTCGGATCGACCTGGTGCGGCAGGCGGGCGGGGTCGTGGGGATCGTGGCCGTCCTGGAGCCGCAGGACGAGGGCACGCCGAGGCCGAGACCGCGCCCGCTCCCCCGTCTGACCGGCTCCTCCCTTCCGTGGCGGTACGCCGTGGAGCGCGCCGCCGAACTGGTCGGCTCCCCCGAGCCCGTGCTGCTGACCGGTGAACGGGGTACGGGGAAGACCGCGCTGGCCCGGGAGTTGCTGGGGCCTGCCGACATCGAGACGGTGGACGCGGCCGAAGGGGGCGCGCTCGAAGGGGACTTGGCGGAATGGGCCGCTGCGAGCCCCCTCATCCTCCGGCATGCCGAGCGGCTGACGCAGCCCGCCGTGGCCACGCTCAACTCCCTGCTCGACGCGCACCCGGACGCCCGGCTGCTGGTCACCCACACCCCCGGCACGCCGCCCGGCCCGTGCCTGCAACGGCTCCTCGACAAACTGGCCGCCCGCACGGTCGTCCTGCCGCCGCTGCGTGAACGCACCGAGGACATCAGGGAGTTGCTGTCGGCCCTCACGCCGCGCCCCGTACCGGGAAGTCCTCCGCTGACCTGGACCCTGGACGCCCTGCGCGCGCTCGAACAGCATCCGTGGCCCGGGAACATCACCGAACTCGCCCATGTCGTCCAGGCGTTGGCGGAACACCGACGAGCCTCCGGGCCGGTACGCCGGGCCGAACTGCCGGACACCGTGCGGGAAGGGCCCGCCGTCCGTCCGCTCAGCCCGATGGAACACGCCGAACGGGCCACGATCCTGGAGACTCTGCACCGCCACGGCGGCAACAAGTCCCGCGCGGCGGCGGTACTCGGCATCGGACGGGCCACGCTGTACCGCAAACTGCGGGAGTACGAGGGCTGAGGCGCGGGCTCGGCACCCGAGTAACCGGGTGGCGGACACGTCGTTCAGGGTGCTTCCCGTGGCGGCCCGCTGGTGCCGCGCACGACGAGCTTCGGGTCCAACACGGCCTCCCGCGGCTCCAGTTGCGGATTCTCCAGCCGCTCCACGGCAAACCGCACCGCGTGCTCGGCCATCAGCACCGCGTCCTGGCGCACGGTGGTGAGGCCGATCGGCATGAGATGGGAGAGGTGACTGTCGTCGTAGCCGACGACGGACATGTCCCGCGGAACCTCGACACCGGCCCGGGCCAGCGGCATCAACAGGCCCATCGCGCACCGGTCGTTGCCCGCGAGCACCGCGGTCGGCAGCGGCAGCCCGCGGTCCCGCTCCTCCAGCAGCAGCCTGCCGGTCTCGATACCGGACTGCTCGGTGTGCTCACCGGGGATGACCCGGATCTCCGACTCGAGGCCGTGCCGGCGCATCGCGGCCCGGTAGGAGCGCCGCCGCTCGGCGGACCCGGGACCCCGGCCGCCGTCGATGTGCACGATCCTGCGGTGGCCGAGTTCGACCAGGTGATCCATGGCCTGCCGGACACCCTTGCTCTCCGCGCTGTGTACGAAGTCCACGCGGGCCCGCGGGACGCGACGGCTGACCGACACGGTCACGGCCCGCTGGCCGAGCGCGTCGAGATAGCCGGCGTCCGCGTCGGGGCCGAGGAGGATCAGTGCCTCGCAGCGGTGCCCGAGGAGTGCCTCGACCGCCTTGGCCTCGCTGCGCCCCTGGACCGCCGCCGAGAGCAGGACGTCGTATCCGAGCCGCTCGGCCTCGGGGTAGATGCCCTCGATCAGGTCGGTCTGGAAGGTCTGGTGCACGGTGAACATCACGCCGAGCGTGCGGCTGCGGCCCCGGGCCAGCAACCGGGCCGCGCTGTCCGGGCGGTAGCCGATCTCGTCGGCGACCCTCAGCACGCGCTCACGGGTCTCCTGGCTCGCGCCGGGCTGATCGCGGAACACGATCGAGACCAGCGCCCGGGACACACCTGCCTTGACGGCCACATCGGCCATCGTCGGCCGCTGCCTGCCCGGTACTGCATCCACGCGTGAACCCACCTTTCGACGGAGCCCACCCTAGGGCAGCCTCGAAATCTTCCGGCAACAAGCTATTGACATGACATTTGGACAGGGGTCATCGTACTCGCACTAGAGCGCGCTAGTAGAGCGCGCCAGCGAAGGGAATCCAGCGATGCCGTTCGATGTGCTGACCATGGGCCGCGTGGGGGTGGACGTCTATCCGCTCCAGACGGGTGTGGGGCTGGCGGAGGTCACGTCGTTCGGCAAGTACCTGGGCGGCAGTCCGACCAATGTGGCGGTGGCGGCGGCCCGGTACGGGCATTCGGCCGCGGTGATCACCAAGACGGGCCGGGACCCCTTCGGGGACTTCGTACGACAGGCGCTCGACGGCTACGGCGTCGACAGCCGCTTCGTCGGTACGTCGGACATCGCGCCGACCCCGGTGACGTTCTGCGAGATCTTCCCGCCGGACGACTTCCCGCTGTACTTCTACCGGTTGCCGAAGGCGCCCGACCTGGACATCGAGGCCGGTGAGCTGGACCTGGACGCGGTGCGGGACGCGCGGATCTTCTGGGTGACCGGGACCGGGCTGAGTGAGGAGCCGAGCCGTTCGGCCACCCTCGCGGCCCTGTCCCACCGGTCCACGTCGGGCCCGACCGTCTTCGACCTCGACTGGCGGTCGATGTTCTGGACCGACCCCGCCGAAGCGCGTGCTTACTACGCGCAGACTCTTCGCCATACGACCGTCGCGGTCGGCAATCTCGACGAGTGCGAGGTGGCCACCGGTGAGCGTGAGCCGTATGCCGCCGCGAAGGCGCTGCTGGCAGCCGGTGTGGAGCTGGCGGTGGTGAAGCAGGGGCCGAAGGGTGTGCTGGCGATGGACGGTGACGGCTCTGCCGTCGAGATCCCGCCGGTGCCAGTGGATGTGGTCAACGGGCTCGGGGCCGGGGACGCCTTCGGCGGTGCGCTCTGCCACGGGCTGCTCTCCGGCTGGGACACCCGCCGGGCGGTGTCCTTCGCCAATGCCGCCGGCGCGATCGTCGCGGGCCGGCTGTCCTGCTCCGACGCCATGCCGACCGCGTCGGAAGTCCACGCCAAGCTGGGTGAGGTGCCCCGTGCCGTCTGAGAAGCTGAGCCGGATCGTGTCCGCCCGCGTGGGCGACCCCGGCGCCGTCGCGGCCGCCGCCGTCCGCCGGGTGAAGGCGACCTCGATCCTCGGTGAGCACGGCAAGGCGATGATCATCGCCGCCGACCACCCGGCACGCGGCGCCAACGGCGTCGGCGACGACCCCCACGCGATGGCCGACCGCTCCGAACTGCTCGACCGGCTCTGCGTCGCCCTCGAACGCCCCGGTGTGACCGGCGTGCTGGCCACCGCGGACATCCTGGAGGACCTGCTCCTGCTCGGCGTGCTGGACGGCAAGAGCGTCTTCGGCTCCATGAACCGGGCCGGTCTCGCCGGTTCGGTGTTCGAGATCGACGACCGGTTCACCGGCTACGACGCCGCCACGATCGCCGCGATGGGCTTCGACGGCGGCAAGATGCTCACCCGGATCGCCCTCGACGACCCCGCGACGCCCTCGGCGCTGGAGAACACGGCCCGCGCGGTGGACGAGCTCAACGACCGCCAACTGATCGCGATGGTCGAGCCGTTCATCTCAGTGTGGCAGGACGGCCGCGTCCGCAACGACCTCTCGACTGACGCGGTCATCAAGTCGGTCACCATTGCCTCGGCGCTGGGCCGGCGGACCGCCTACAACTGGCTGAAGCTCCCGGTGGTCGCCGAGATGGAGCGGGTGCTCGCCTCCTCCACCCTGCCGGCGCTGCTGCTGGGCGGGGAGGTCAAGGACGCCGAGGCGGCCTTCGCCTCCTGGGGCAGGGCGTTGCAGCAGCCGACCGCGCAGGGCCTGGTCGTGGGCCGTTCGCTGCTCTACCCCGCGGGCGGCGATGTGGCCGGTGCGGTCGACAAGGCGGTGAGCCTGCTGTGACCGGGGCGAGCAAGTACCACCTGTCGAAGGGGACTTCGGCCGACGGCCCCCACGACCTGGCCATCACGCCGGAGTCGGCGGGCTGGACATACTCCGGCCTCAGGGTCCTTCCCCTGAGGCCGGGCGAGGAGCACGCCCTGTCCACCGGGGAGAACGAGTTCCTGGTCCTGCCCCTGAACGGCGGCTGCACCGTCGCCGTCGACGGGCGGAGCTTCGAGCTCGGCGGCTGGACGGACGTGTTCTCGGCGGTCACCGACTTCGCGTATCTGCCCCGCGAGTCGCAGGCCGTGATCAGCAGTGCGGACGGTGGAACGTACGCACTGCCCTCCGCCCGTACCGAGCAGGGAGGTCACTCGGCTCGGTACGGGCGCAAGGAGGACGTCCCCGTGGAACTGCGCGGGGCGGGTGCCTGCTCATGGTGGCGACACGGTGCTGATCCCCACGGCCGGCACGGCCCGTCCATCGCCGCGCCCGGCTACGACCTGTACTGCCTCGACGTCATGGCGGGGCCCGGCCAGGACCGCGCCCCGCTGATCTGTGACGACCCCGCGCGCGGCTGGGTCCGTGACACCTGGGCGTCCCAGGACGTCGACGACCGGCTGCGTATCGGAGAACACCGATGAACACCGTACGACTGACCACCTCGCAGGCCCTCGTGCGCTTCCTGGCCCACCAGTACAGCGAGCGCGACGGACAGGAGCAACGGCTGATCCCCGGGGTGTGGGGCATCTTCGGCCACGGCAATGTCGCCGGCATCGGCCAGGCGCTGCTGCAGGCCGCCACCACCGGAGAGGCCGACCTCCCCTACTACCTCGCCCGCAACGAACAGGGCATGGTCCACGCCTCCGTCGCCTACGCCAAGATGCGCGACCGGCTGGCCACCTTCGCCTGCACCGCGTCCACCGGGCCCGGCTCGACGAACATGATCACGGGCGCGGCGCTGGCCACCACCAACCGCCTGCCCGTGCTGCTGCTGCCGTCCGACATGTTCGCCACCCGCGCCGCCGACCCGGTGCTGCAGCAGCTGGAGGACACGCGCGGCGGGGACGTCACCGTCAACGACGCCTTCCGCGCCGTATCGAAGTACTTCGACCGCATCTCGCGCCCGGAACAGCTCATCCCCGCCGCGCTCGCGGCGATGCGGGTCCTGACCGACCCCGTGGAGACGGGGGCGGTCACCCTCGCGCTGCCGCAGGACGTGCAGGCCGAGGCGTACGACTGGCCGGTGGCCTTCTTCCGGCGCCGGGTGTGGCACGTCGGCCGCCCGGTGCCCGAGGCCGCCGCCGTGGAACGGGCCGCACGGCTGCTGCGTAACGCGAGAAAGCCGCTCATCGTCGCGGGCGGCGGCGCCGTCTACTCCGGCGCCGAGACCGCGCTGCGTGCTTTCGCCGAGGCAACCGGCATCCCGGTCGCCGACACCCACGCCGGCAAGGGCGCGGTGCCCTGGGACCACCCCTGTGCCGTCGGCGGTATCGGTTCGACGGGGTCGTACGCGGCGAACGAACTGGCCCGGGAGGCGGACGTGGTGCTCGGTGTCGGCACCCGGTACTCCGACTTCACCACCGCGAGCCACACGATCTTCGCCAACCCCGACGTCACCTTCGTCAACCTCAACGTGGCCCGCCTGGACGCCGTCAAGCACTCGGCGGAACCCCTGGTGGCCGACGCCCGGCTGGGCATCGAGGCACTGGCGGGCGCGCTGACGGACTGGGAGGTGTCCGCCGACTACCGCCAGCGCACCCGCCAACTCATCGCCCGGACACGGGAGATCGAGGAGGAGTGCTTCCACGTCGGTCATGGCCCGCTGCCCGCCCAGACCGAGATCCTCGGCGCCCTCAACGACGTGCTCGACGACCGGGCCGTGGTCATCAACGCGGCCGGATCCCTGCCCGGCGATCTGCAGCAGCTGTGGCGGGCCCGCGATTCAAAGGCCTACCACGTCGAGTACGCGTACTCCTGCATGGGCTACGAGGTCGCCGCCGGCGTCGGCGTCAAGATGGCGGACCCCACCCGCGAGGTCGTGGTTCTGGTCGGCGACGGCTCGTATCTGATGATGGCCCAGGAGATCGTGACCATGATCTCCGAAGGTCTCAAGGTCATCGTCGTCCTGGTCCAGAACCACGGCTTCGCCTCCATCGGCGCCCTGTCGGAGTCGCTCGGATCTCAGCGCTTCGGCACCAAGTACCGCTACCGCGACGGCGATTCGGGCCTCCTCGACGGCGATGTCCTCCCCGTCGACCTGGCCGCGAACGCCTCCTCCCTGGGTGCGGACGTCCTGCACGCAACCTCCGTCGACGAGTTCCGCTCGGCCATGGAGAAGGCGAAGGCGGCTACCCGCACCACGGTCGTGCACGTGGAGACCGACCTGTACGGGCCCAACCCGCCCGGCCACGGCTGGTGGGACGTCCCCGTCAGCGAGGTCGCCGCCCTCGACACCACCCGGGCCGCCCACGCCACCTACGTCGCCCACAAGCAGACCCAGCGCCACTACCTGTAAGGAAACCGCTCCCCGTGAACACCATTCCCCACTGGATCAACGGCTCCCCGGTCCCTGGCACGGACACCGCCCCGGTGTTCAATCCGGCCACCGGGGCCGAGCAGGCCCGGGTCGCCCTCGGCGGCGCCTCCGACGTGGACGCCGCCGTGCAGGCCGCCGGCCGGGCCTTCGAGACCTGGTCGGAGTCCTCGCTCTCGCAGCGCACCCAGGTGATGTTCGCCTTCCGTCAGCTCCTCGTCGAGCACGAGGAGGAACTGGGCCGGATCATCTCCGCCGAGCACGGCAAGACCGTCGACGACGCCCGCGGGGAGATCACCCGCGGCCGGGAGGTCGTCGAGTTCGCCTGCGGCCTGGGTGACGTACTCAAGGGATCCTTCTCCGACCAGGTGTCGCGCGGCGTGGACGTGCACGACTTCCGCCAGCCCCTCGGCGTGGTCGCGGGCATCACCCCGTTCAACTTCCCGGCCATGGTGCCGCTGTGGATGCACCCGATCGCCATCGCCACCGGCAACACGTTCCTGTTGAAGCCTTCCGAGCGTGATCCCTCCGCCGCCAACTTCGTCGCCGAGCTCTACCAGCGGGCCGGTCTGCCGGACGGCGTGTTCAACGTCGTGCACGGCGGCAAGGACGCCGTGGACGCGATCCTGACCCACCCGGGCATCGAGGCCGTCTCCTTCGTCGGCTCCACGCCGATCGCCAAGTACGTGCACGAACAGGCCACCGCGGCGGGCAAGCGCGTCCAGGCCCTCGGCGGCGCCAAGAACCACGCCGTCGTCCTGCCGGACGCCGACCTGGAGTTCGCCGCCAACCACATCACCGCCGGCGCCTACGGCTCCGCCGGCGAACGCTGCATGGCCGTCTCCGTGGCCGTCGCCGTCGGTGACGCGGCCGACGGACTCGTCGAAGTCCTCGAACGCAAAGCCCGTGAGATCAACGTCGGCCCCGGCGACCGGCCCGGCACCGACATGGGTCCCCTGGTCACCAAGGCCGCCCAGGAGCGGGTGGAGAACGCGGTCGGCACCGCCCAGACACAGGGCGCCACCGTCGTGGTCGACGGCCGGGGCCTCAAGGTCGACGGACACGAGGACGGCTTCTTCACCGGCCCCTCCCTCCTCGACCACGTCACCACGGCCATGGACGCCTACAAGGAAGAGCTCTTCGGCCCCGTCCTCGCGATCGTGCGCGTGGACACCCTCGACCAGGCCATCGACGTCATCAACGCCAACCCGTACGGCAACGGCACCGCCCTGTTCACCGCCTCCGGCGAAGCCGCGCGGCGATTCCAGCGCCGCATCAAGGTCGGCATGATCGGCATCAACGTGCCGGTACCGGTCCCGATGTCCTACTACTCCTTCGGCGGCTGGAAGGACTCCCTCATCGGCGACCACCCGATCCACGGCCCCGAGGGCATCCGTTTCTACACCCGCCCCAAGGTCGTCACCACCCGCTGGCCCCAGCGGTCCCAGCAGATCGCCGCCGGCTTCGACTTCCCCACCTCCCACTGACCCCCGTCCCCTGCCCCGAAGGACACTTCATGGCAACGGCGCCCTCCCCGCTCCGCACCACCGTCGGCAACCTGTGCCTGGGCTCCGCCCCCGACTCCTGGGGCGTCTGGTTCCCCGAGGACGAGCACCAGGTGCCGCACACCCGCTTCCTCGACGAACTCGCGCAGGCCGGTTACCGGTGGCTGGAACTCGGCCCGTACGGCTATCTCCCCACCGACCCGCAGCGCCTCAAGGAGGAACTGGACGCCCGTGGCCTCCAGGTCTCCGGCGGTACGGCCTTCGGCGCGCTGCACCGGCCCGAGGCCTGGGACGAGATGCTCACCCACGTCCGCCAGGTCGCCACGCTCACCCAGGCCGCGGGAGCCCACCACCTGGTGCTCATCCCACCCATGTACCGGGACGAGAAGACCGGCGCGTTCACCGAGTCCCCCGAGCTGACCGCCGAGCAGTGGGCGGGCTTCGGCAAGGCCGCCGACCGGCTGGGCAGGCTGCTGCTCGACGAGTACGACGTCCGGCTGGTGATCCACCCGCACGCCGACAGCCACATCCAGACCCAGCCGGAGATCGAGCGGCTCCTGAACGAGTCGGACGGCCGGTACACCAACCTCTGCCTGGACACCGGGCACGTGGCCTACGGCGGCGGGGACAACCTCGATCTCATCCGCCGGTTCGGCGAGCGGGTGGGCTACGTCCACATCAAGCAGATGGACCCGGAGATACTCGCGCAGGTCGCCGCCGAAAACCTCTCCTTCGGCGAGGCCGTCAAGCGGGGGGTGTGCGTGTCGCCGCCCGCGGGAGTGCCGAACCCGGCCGACGTGGTGGCCGAACTCGCCAAGCTGGACGCCGAGTTGTTCGTGATCGTCGAGCAGGACCTGTATCCGTGCGCGCCCGAGGTGCCGCTGCCCATCGCGGTGACCACGCGGGACCACCTGGCCGGCTGCGGCCTCACCGGTACCCGACGCCCGAACGACGACCGCTAGGAGGTGGCCATGGACGTCAGGGACGACGCGACTCGGGCCCCCGCCCTCACGGACGACGCTCCTCCCGCCGTCTCCCGGCGGCTGCGGGTCATCACGATCATCGCCACCTTCGGCGGACTGCTCTTCGGCTACGACACCGGCGTCATCAACGGCGCCCTGCCGTACATGACGGACGACCTCGGTCTGACCGCGGTCACCGAGGGCATGGTCACCAGCTCGCTGCTGCTGGGTGCCGCGCTGGGCGCGGTGATCGGCGGACGACTGTCGGACGCACGCGGACGGCGCCGTACGATTCTCGCCCTCGCGGTGCTGTTCTTCGTCGGGGCGCTGGGCTGCACGCTCGCGCCGACCACCGCGGTGATGGTGGTCGCGCGGTTCGTGCTCGGTCTCGCGGTCGGCGGTGCTTCGGTGACCGTGCCGGTCTACCTCGCCGAGGTCTCCCCCGCCGAGCGGCGTGGCGCGCTGGTCACCCGTAACGAACTCATGATCGTCAGCGGGCAGTTGCTCGCCTTCACCTCCAACGCGATCATCGCGCGGGCTGGCGGCGAGTCCGGCGGGGTGTGGCGGTGGATGCTGGTGATCGCCACGATCCCGGCCGTGGTGCTGTGGTTCGGCATGCTGGTGATGCCGGAGAGCCCGCGCTGGCTGGCCTCCCGGACGCGCTTCAACGAGGCGCTGGAGGTCCTGAAGCAGGTGCGTTCGCAGCAGCGCGCCGAAGCCGAACTCGCCGAGGTGTCCGCGCTCGCGGTCAAGGAGGAGGAGCAACGGCTGGGCGGCTGGCAGGACATGAAGTCCACCCCATGGATCCGCAAGCTGATGTTCGTCGGCTTCGGCATCGCGATCGTGCAGCAGATCACCGGCGTCAACACGATCATGTACTACGGCACCCAGATCCTCACCGACGCCGGCTTCGCCGCCGACAGCGCGCTGACCGCGAACATCGCCAACGGTGTGATCTCGGTGCTGGCGACCTTCGTCGGGATCTGGCTGCTGGGCCGGGTGCCCCGCCGCCCGATGCTGATGACCGGTCAGACGGGTACCACGGCGGCCCTGTTGCTCATCGGCGTCTTCTCGCTGGTGCTGCCCTCGGGCGACGGCCGTGCCTACGCCGTGCTCGCGATGACCGTCACGTTCCTGGCCTTCCAGCAGGGCGCGATCTCGCCGGTGACCTGGCTGATGCTGTCGGAGATCTTCCCGATGCGGATGCGCGGCTTCGGCATGGGGGTGGCCGCGGTGGTGCTGTGGCTGACCAACTTCGTGATCGGTCTTGTCTTCCCGTCGCTGGTCTCCGGCATCGGGATCTCCAACACCTTCTTCCTCTTCGTGGTGGCGGGCGTCTTCTCGATCGCCTTCGTCAAGGTCTACGTCCCCGAGACCAAGGGCCGCACCCTCGAAACCCTCGAAGCCGAACTCCGGGCGCGCTTCTCCTAGTTACGGCTTCCGTAGTGACGACTCGTTAGGAAACGACCATGACTGTACGTGTAGGGGTGATCGGCGCCGGCTGGATCGGCCACGAACACATCCGGCGTCTCACCCACACCGTGACCGGTGCCCGGGTCACCGCGGTGACCGACATCGACGCGGCCCGTGCCGAGGAGGCGGCGGCACCGGTCGGCGCCCGGGTGTACGCGAGCGGTGCCGAACTCATCGCCTCGGACGACGTGGACGCCGTTCTCGTGACGTCCTGGGGCCCCACCCACGCCGAGCACGTGCTGACCGCGATCGCCGCCGGAAAGCCGGTGTTCTGCGAGAAGCCGCTGGCCACCACCGCCGAGGACTGCGTGAGGATCGTCGAGGCGGAGACGGCCCACGGCCGCCGCCTGGTCCAGGTCGGCTTCATGCGCCGTTACGACGCCGGGTACCGGCAGATGAGGCAGGTCATCGCATCGGGCGGGATCGGTGAGCCGCTGATCGTACACTGCGCCCACCGCAACCCGACCGTCCCGGAGTCGTACACCTCCGCCATGGCGGCCCTGGACACGGCCGTGCACGAGGTGGACGTCCTGCGCTGGCTTCTCGACGACGAGATCGTCTCCACCCAGGTGCTCACCCCGCGCGCCACGAGCAAACGGTTCGCCCACCTCAAGGACCCGCAGATCATGCTCTTCGAGACGGCGAAGGGCGTCCGCATCGATCTCGAGGTCTTCGTCAACTGCCAGTACGGATACGACATCCAGTGCGAGGCGGTCGGCGAGGAAGGCCTCGTACGGCTGCCCGACCCGGCCACCGTGGGAGTCCGGACCGCCGGCCGGCACAGCACCGAGGTGCTCACGGACTGGGTGAGCCGCTTCCGGGACGCCTTCGACACCGAGTTCCGGGAGTGGATCGCGGGCATTGCCGCCGGTGACGAGCCCACGGGTCCGTCCTCCTGGGACGGGTACGCCGCCACCGTCATCACCGCCGCGACCGTCGAGGCCCTGGAGTCGGGCCGCGTCGTCGCCACGGACCTCAAGCCCCGTCCCGCCTTCTACGGAGGTGCCGCGTGAAGATCGCCCTCGACCCTTACATGTTCCGTGCCCTGCCGATCGACGACATGGTGCGCACGGTGGCCGAACTCGGCTACGAATACATCGAGTTGTCGCCGCGAGACGACTTCATGCCGTTCTTCCTGCACCCCCGGGCGGACGACGAGCGCATCGCGGAACTGAAGAACGCCCTGCGCACGTACGGCGTGAAGCTGTCCTCCGTGCTGCCGCTGTACAAGTGGTCATCGCCCGACGAGACCGAGCGGCAGGCCGCCGTCCGCTACTGGAAGCGGATGATCGAGATCACCGCGGACCTCGAATGCCCGCTGATGAACAGCGAGTTCAACGGTCGTCCCGAGCGCGCCGCCGAGAGCGAGGCCGCGTTCTGGAACTCGCTGGAGGAGCTGCTCCCGCTGTTCGAGCGCGAAGGCATCGCTCTGAACCTGGAGGCCCACCCCGACGACTTCTGCGAGGAGAACACCCCCGCGGTCGACCTCGTCCGGGCAATCAACAAGCCCTGGGTGAACTACCTGTACTGCGCGCCGCACAGCTTCCACCTCTCGGGCGCCTCGGAGACCGGAGCGGACATCGCGCAGATGATGCGCTACGCGGGTGACAAGCTCCAGCACGTACACATCGCGGACTCCTTCAACCACAAGGGGTCGAGCGGCCTGCGCTACATCCTCAACCCGCCCGGCACCACGGCCCGTGTCCACCAGCACCTGGACATCGACCAGGGCGAGGTCGACTGGGACGCCTTCTTCGGCACCCTGCGCGAGCTGAACTTCGACGGCGTGGCGACGGCCTGTGTGTTCGCCTGGGAGGAGCGGGCGCGCGAGTCCTCGGCGTTCATGCTGGACCGGATCAGCAAGGAGCTGGGCGGATAGTCATCGGCCTTCGAGCAGAGGTGCCTCCCGTCAGCCCCCGCCCGGATCGGCGGGGCGCGTCACCGGGCCGGGGCGGGCCTGCATAACGTAGGGGGAGATCACCACCTGCCCGGGAGCACGCATGACAGGTAGCCGCCGCAAGAGACCTGGCGACACCTTCGACGCCATCGAGCCTCCGGGCAACGCCGAACTGGTCGCCGGAGTGGTGACCGTGACGGGCCTGGTCGAGATCCTCGGCACGCTGTCCGGGTCCGAGGTGTGGCTCCTGGGGCTCCTGGTGTTCCTGCCGGGCGCCGCCTCGGCGCTGTGCACGGTCCGGCAGACGACGTTCGTCGCCGTGTGGACGGCGATCGTCGTCACCCTCAGCGTGCTGGTGCGGGACCGTGACGGGGGCCACTGGTTCGACCGGCTCCTGCTGATCCTGTTCACCCTGGCGCTGGCCGCGACCTCCGTCTACGGCTGCCACCGGCGGATCCGACGCGAGCACGCGATGCTGCGGCTGCGCTCGACCGCCGCGGCCATGCAGCGGCACATCCTGCACCCTCTCCCCCTGCTCACCGAGGACGTCCTGGTCAACGGCGTGTACGAGCCGCTCCAGGAGGAGCGGCTCGTCGGCGGCGACATCTACGACGTCGTCGACTCGCCCTTCGGGACCCGGGTGCTGATCGGGGACGTGCAGGGCAAGGGGCTCGCCGCGGTGGGCTCCGCGTTCGCCGTCATCGGCGCCTTCCGGGAGGCGGCCCATCGCGAGCCCACTCTCACCGGGCTCGTGGACGCCCTGGACGCCGCCGTCGTGCGGCACAACTCCTATGCCCTGCACACCGGTGACGACGAACGCTTCGTCACCGCCCTCGTCGTCGGCGTCGACGCGGAGACCGAGGTGCAGGCCGTCAACTGCGGACACGTCCTGCCGCACGTGCTGTACGAGGGGACGATCAGCACTCCCGAACTGGAGCCCGGCGTCCCGCTCGGCCTGGCCGAGCTCGCCCACGAACCCACGACCGTGGGCTGGTTCGAGTTCCCCGAGGGCGCGACGCTGCTGCTGAGCACCGACGGCCTGACGGAGACCCGCTCCGCGGACGGCACGTTCTACCCCGTCGACGAACGCCTGACGAAGTACGTCGGCCTTCCCCCCACCGAGCTGCCGCAGGCCCTGCACGACGACGCCCGCGCGTTCGCCGGCAATGGTGGCCCACACGACGACGTCGCCGTCCTGACGGTCCGGCGCTCCCCGCGCCTCTGAGACAGGTCTCCCGTCCGCAGGCTCCCCGGGCGGCTTCCGTCGCGCTGCTGGGGGGCCTGGCGGGACCGCCGTAGCATCGCCTCCATGGACAAGCCTCCGCCGCCGACCGACGGCTCCCTCGACGGGCCTCTGGATGGCTCTCTGGACGGCTCTCTGGACGAGGAGGCGGACGCGTTCCAGCGACTGCGTCCACGGCTGTTCGGGATCGCCTACCGGATCCTGGGCAGTGTGTCCGAGGCCGAGGACGTGGTGCAGGACGTGTGGCCGCGGTGGCAGGACACCGACCGGAGCGAGGTGCTCGATCCCGGGGCGTTCCTGGCGAAGATCACCACGCGGCTGGCCATCAACGTGGCCCAGTCGGCGCGGGTGCGCCGGGAGGCGTACATCGGGCCGTGGCTGCCGGAGCCCGTGGACACCAGTGTGGATCCGCAGGTCGGCGCGGAGCGCGGTGAGGCGGTGGAGCTGGCCGTGCTGCTGGTTCTGGAGAAGCTGAATCCCGTGGAGCGGGCCGCGTATGTGCTGCGGGAGGCGTTCGACTACCCGTACGACGAGATCGCGGGCATCGTCCGGCTGAGCCAGGCCAACGTGCGACAGATCGTCAGCCGGGCCCGCAAGCGGCTGTCCGCCGAGCGCCGTGGCTCCGTCGACACGGCCGAGCACCGCCGGCTGCTCGACGCGTTCGTCGCGGCGGCGCGACACGGTGACGTGGCGGCTCTGGAGAGCGTGCTGTCGGCCGACGTGGTCGCTTACGCCGACGGCAATGGTCTGCGGGGCGTGGCGCGGCTCGAGGTGGTGGGCGCGGGGCGGGTCGCCAAGATCAGTGCCTTCGTGAACAAGTTCATCCCCGGGGCGGAATTCGCGATGGCGGAGGCCAACGGTCTGCCCAGCCTGCTCATCCGCAAGGACGGGGAGACCGTCGGCCTGGTGAGCGTGACGGTGGGAGCGGACGGCATCGACGGGCTCTACTGGGTGCTGGCACCCGAGAAGCTCCGGGCGTACGAGCGGTCGTCGGACCGGCTCGTCCGCCGGGAGCCTTAGGGCCGGCCTGTCCGGCGGATCATGCCGAGTTCGCGGGGCCTGGCACGCACATCTGCGCTGATCAGGCACCGTTGCTTGAAGTCGGCCCGACCCGCCGTACAGGCCCTGGCGATGCCCCGGTCCGTGTGCGGCGGAGCGTGCCGGTGTCAGGGGGACCGACACCCGGGTGACCCGGAGCAGCCGGTCCGATCCAGCGCCGGGATCAGTTCTGCTTGAGCCAGTCCTCATAGCGGGTGGACGCCGTCTCCACGGTGTCGTCGCCGGTCAGGACGCCGTCCGGGATGCCCGCGAACATGCCGGCGCTCTCGTCGGTGACGACGGTGCGGCCGTCCGGCTTGGCCTCCAGGGTGATCTCGGCGAGCCGGTCGAGGCGGTGGATCTCGGGGCCGGCCTTGAGGCGCAGGCCGTTCACGGGCTCACCCTGGGCCGTCTCGGCGACGACGGCGGCGACGTCCGCGGCGGCGATCGGGCGCAGCTGGGTGGAGGGCAGGTGTACCTCCTTGCCCTGGGTGGTCAGGTCCATCACCGGCGCGATGAACTCGAAGAACTGACCGACCCGCACGATGCTGAAGGGCACACCGCTCGCGCGCACGGCCTCCTCCTGGGCGACCTTGGCCAGGTAGTAGCCGAGCTCGGGCACCTCGTCGACGCCGATGATGGAGAGCGCCACGTGGTGGCGGACACCCGCCTTCTGTTCGGCCGCCGTGAGATTGCGCATGGCGCGCGTGAAGAAGTCGATGGCGGCCTCCTTCTCGAACGACGGGGAGTTCGCCACGTCCACGACCACGTCCGCGCCCTTGAGGACCTCGGCGAGGCCCTCCCCGGTGAGGGTGTCGACGCCCGTACTGGGCGCGGCCGCCACGGCCTCGTGGCCGCGGTCCTGGAGCAGGTTCACCACCTGCGACCCGATCCGGCCCGTACCTCCGATGACGACGATCTTCATCGCTGCCTCCCTTTTTTGTTCGGGTTTCCTTCAGACAGACAGGACAGCGACGGAATCTGTGACACTCGGACGGGCCGATCTGAACAACCATCCCTGTGCGCCGCGTTCTTATGAGTGCAGGACGCGAGGCGAACCAGAACCGTGAGGCCATCTTGTCGAACACACCGTCCGCCCCCCGCAGGGGATGGGGGACCCGCAACTGGAGCGTGGCCAGAAAGCTCCAGGCCATCCTCCTCATCCCGGTGATCGTGGCCCTTGTTCTCGGCGGCATCCGCGTCAAGCGCTCCGTGGACACCTGGCAGGACGCCGACGACGCGGTCCGCGTGGCCGAACTGGTCCAGGCGGCGAACAAGTACGCCAGCGACGCCATCGACGAACGCGATGTGTCGGTCATTCCCCTGGTCAAGGGCGACCGGACGTCGAGCGTGGTCGCCAAGGCCCGGGCCGTCACCGACGCGGACGCGAAGGCGTTCGACGAGGCGGTGGAGCGGATGCCGCAGACCGCCGGGCTGCAGCGCCGGGTCCAGCTGGTCCGCATCGGCGAGAAACAGCTCGCGTCGGTGCGCGCCAACGCCTTCACCTCCCGGCTGACCGGCGTGCAGACCGAGGAGAGCTACCACGCCGTCCAGCACCCGCTGATGGAGCTCTCCAACGAGCTCGGCTTCGGCAGCAGCAACCAGGCCAGCTTCGGCCGCACCCTCTACGCCGGCTCTCTCACCCAGGCCGCCGAATCCCTGATCCGGGCGATCGGCACCCATCTCCTCGTCGAGGACCGCGGCAAGCTCGCCGAGGGCGAACTCCAGGTCCAGCTCGGCTCGTTCAGCTCCTACGTCTATCTCGAACAGGTCGCGCTCCAGGAGTACGCCGGCGCCGGCACCGCCGACGACATGACGCGGCTGCGCAAGGCCCTGTCCGACGCGGAGAAGCGGGGCAAGGAGCAGGCCGAGAAGGCCCAGGAGCAGGCCGAGGCGGCGGGGAAGACCTTCGTGGCCCCGCCGAGCCTGGAGAAGATGGCCGCCGAGATCGCCTCGGGCAAGTCGGCCGCGCAGCTCGCCGCGCAGGGCATCACGCCCGAGACGTTCTTCGCCGCCTCCACCCTCAGCTTCGACGCGTACCGCAGTGTCGAGGTGTACCTCACCGACAGCGCGCTGGCGGACGCCCACAGCATCGCCGACGACGCCCGCAACGACGCCGTCATCAACGCCGCGCTGGTGCTCACCGCCGTCCTCGCCGCCTTCCTGCTCGCCGCCTGGGTGGCCAGGACGATGAGCACCAGCATGCGCCGGCTGAGCGCCTCGGCCCTCGAGATCGCCGAGCAGCGTCTGCCCGCGCTGCTCACCCAGCTCACCCGGGCCATCCCGGGCCGGGTCGACGCCCAGGTGGCACCGATCCCGATCACCACGACGGACGAGATCGGCGAGGTCGCGCGCGCCTTCGACCATGTGCACCGCGAGGCCGTCAGGCTCGCCGCCGAACAGGCCCTGCTGCGCGCCAACATCAACACGATCTTCAGCAACCTGGCGCGCCGCAGCCAGTCGCTGATCGAGCGTCAACTCGCCCTGATCACCGGTCTCGAGGGCAAGGAGGCCGACCCCGACCAGCTGGAGAACCTCTTCAAGCTGGACCATCTGGCCACGCGTGTGCGCCGCAACGGCGAGAACCTCCTCGTCCTCGGCGGCGAGACCCCCGCCCAGCAGTGGGACCAGCCGCTGCCCCTGGTCGACGTGATCCGCGCCGCCGCCTCGGAGGTGGAGCAGTACGAGCGGGTCGAGTTGTCGGGTGTCCCGGAGGCCCAGATCCACGGCCGTGCGGTGACCGACCTGGTGCACCTGCTGGCGGAACTGCTGGAGAACGCGACGACGTTCTCGTCGCCGCACTCCAGTGTCCTGGTCACCGCGGCGCGACTGCCCGACGGCCGGATCATGGTCGAGATCCACGACCGGGGCATCGGGCTGCCGCCCGGGGAACTGGCCGACATCAACCACCACCTGGCCGACCCGCCCACCGTGGACGTCGCGATCTCCCAGCGCATGGGCCTGTACGTGGTCGGCCGGCTGGCGGACCGGCACGGCATCCGCGTCCAGTTGCGCCCGCACGAGGAGGGCCAGGGCACGACGGCGCTGGCGATGCTCCCGGACACGATCACCTATCGGGGCACGGGAGCGGAGTCCGACATCGACACCATGGCCCTGGCCGCCTTCACGAACAACGGTTTCCCCGAGGGCACCGCCCCCGGTTACGAGGCCTGGAACGACAGGTAGGCCGAGGAGCCGATGGCGGAAGCCTCGCGCCGGTACATCGCCTTGGCCGTGGGCGCCCGCCACGACAGGGTGATCGCGCGATGTCGGCCCGACGAGGGGAACGGTGGATGAGGCGGAACCGGCTCGGGAAGACCGATGTGCACGTCACGGAGCCCCCACCCCGTCCCCGGTGCGCCGTACCCGGCTACCGGCCCGTTGTGGCGCGCGGTGCGGCGAACGGTCCGTCGTGGTGCGCGAGGTGGGGATCAGTCCGTCGTGGTGCAGGTGACTGCAACTCCCCAGGGGCGCGGGGAACTGCGCGACCAGCCCCCACCGGCCCGCACCCGCCCGACAACCCCACCCGGCACCCCCCTAGGCGCCCCGCCCAAGCCCAGCGCAGCTGCCCGGCTGCCCGGCTGCCCGGCTGCCTTCCTGGCAGGATGGCCGGCATGGAACGAGTGCTTGGAATCGGCGGATACTTCCTCCGGGCCGCCGACCCGGTCGCCCTGAGCGCGTGGTACCGCGACCGCCTGGGCCTGGACGCCGACGAGAACGGCTTGTGGCGTCAGGAAGCCGGGCCCACGGTGTTCGCGACATTCGAGTCCGGGACCGACTACTTCGGGCCCCGCACCCAGCAGACCATGCTCAACTTCCGGGTCCGCGACCTGGACGCGATGCTCGCGCAACTGCGCGCCGGCGGAGCGGACGTGGCCGAGGAGACGCAGGACATGGAGGGTGTCGGTCGATTCGGCTGGGTCACCGACCCGGAGGGCAACCGCATCGAACTGTGGCAGCCCGCCTGACCGGCCCAGCCCCGGCTCTCAGCCGGCGTGCCGGACCCGGAAGCGGCCGGGTTCCGCCGGGTCCCGGTCAACGACCTGGACCGGCGTCCGAGCCGACTGCCAGACGCTGATGCCGGGCGCGCGGGAGAACCGGATCTGCCCGCGGGCGCCCTCGACTGCCACGTGCGGCCACGATGCGGCGATGCGCGCCCGGTCCGTGCCGTGAGTACGCAGCACGTCGGCGAGGACGGTGATCGTGTCGTAGCCCTCGAAGGCCACGAAGGAGGGCGCTTCGGACAGCCGCTCACGCAGGGCCGTCGCGACGCGTGCGCCGAGCGGGCCGAGACGCCGGGGCAGATAGCGCAGGAACGGGATCGCGGCGCTGTCGCCGCCCAGCCGCGTCGCCCACTCGGCGAACTCCGGTTGCCCGGCCGGAGCACCGATCATGACCCCGGTGAGGCGCTGGTCGCGGCGGACGGACCTGACGAGCGACACCGCCGGCTCGGGGAAGCCGACCAGCAGGAGGAGGGCTGTCGCGCGATGGTCGACGAGTGCGTCGCACACGGCCGCGGGGGTGAGCGCCCGCGCATCGAGTTCGACGACGGTGCCGCCGCGTGGAGCGAGGTGGTCCCGCAGGATGTGGACCCCCGAGGCCCAGTAGACGCTCGGTTCGGTCGCCACGGCGATGCGGCCGTGGCCCGCGCCGAGGAGGAAGTCCGCGTAGATCCGCCAGCCGTGGGACTGCGGCGGGGAGAGGCGCGCGACCCATTCCGTCGGCTCTTCGGTCAGCGCGTCGAGAACCGCTGACGAGCACAGGAACGGCAGGCCGAGGGCGTCGGCCCTGGTGGCAGCGGCGCGGGCGACGACGCTGTGATACTCCCCCGCCACGGCGGCCACGCCCAGCTGAGCCAGTTCGTCCACGGCCGCCTCGGCCCGCCGCGGGTCGGCCGCGGTGTCCCGGACCATCAGCTCGAGCGGTCTTCCGCCGATCCCGCCGGTGTCATTGACCTCGCCGACGGCCAGTTCGAGTCCGGCGAGCAGGTGTCGGCCCGCCTCGACCCAGCCGGGCCTGGTCAGCGGAGCGAGAGCGCCGATCCTGACCGGCTGTGGCGGGTGCACCTGGGTGATCATGCCGGACATTGCATCCTCACCGAGGCCGGCGGGCAACCGATCAAGCACCCCTGCGGCAGCCCGGACCGGGTCAGGACAGTTCCTCGTCCAGCTTGCCGATGACGCGCTCGGAGATCTCGGCCAGAACCCGCAGTTCGGCCGGGGTGACATGGTCCAGGAACAGTTCACGCACCGCCTCGACATGACGCGGGGCCGCCGCCTCGATCGCCGCCCGGCCGACGTCCGTGATCACCACGAAGGCGCCCCGAGCGTCCTCGAGGCAGTCCTCCCGGACCACCATCCCCCGCCCCGCCATCCGCGCGATGTGGTGGGACATCCGGCTCTTCTCCCACTCCAGCGCCCGGGCCAGATCCTGGTACCGCTGTCGCCCGTCCGGGGTGTCCGTCAGATGGACCAGCACCGCGAAGTCGGCCGGCGACACATGGGACTCCGACTGCAGCAGGCGCCCGAGACGCCCGCCGAGCCGCTCATGCAACCGGACGAAGCCACGCCACGCGCGCTGCTCCTCCGGCGTCAGCCATCGCACCGTCTCTCCCATGGACAAAGTGTAAACGTAGTTGACACTTCACCCAATAGACCGGGGCAATGGTCTGGGGCCCGTGTCGGGTCAGCCCACCCTGGTCCCCGGCAGCGGAATGCTTCCCGTCGTCGCCAGTTCCCGGTACCACAGGGCGCTGTCCTTGAGCGTGCGCCGCTGGGTGTCGTAGTCGACGTGGACGATGCCGAAGCGCTTCGAGTAGCCGTATCCCCACTCGAAGTTGTCCATCAGGGACCACACGAAGTACCCGCGCAGATCGACACCGGCGGTGAGGGCCCGATGGGCGGCGGTGAAGTGGCGGTGGAGGTAGTCGATGCGCTCCGGGTCGTGGACGGCGTGCCTCCCGTCGGGGCGGGTGGTGAGCTGGTCCTCGAAGGCCGCTCCGTTCTCGGTGATGACCAGAGGCTGGTCCGGGAACCGGGTGTGCAGGTCCAGGAGGAGTTCTTCGAGCCCGTCGGGGTCGATGTTCCAGCCCATGGCGGTGTGCGGGCCCTCCTGTGCGACGAACTCGACGTGGGTCGAGCCGGGCCAGGGGGACCCGCCCATGTCCTTGTGTCCGTCGTTGTTCTGACGGGGTGTCACACCGCTCCAGAGTCGGACGGTGGTGGTGGCGTAGTAGTTGACGCCGAGGAGGTCCAGGGGCTGGTGGATCCGGGCGAGGTCACCGTCCTTCACGAACGCCCAGTCGGTGACGGCGGCGGTGTCCTCGAGGAGGTCCTGCGGGTAGTGGCCGCGCAACAGGGGTTCGGTGAAGGCGCGGTTGGCCAGCGCGTCGATGCGCCGTACGGCCTCGTCGGCACCTTCGCCCTCGCCCCTCAGGACATGGAAGTTGAGCGTGACCGAGTACTGCGGGTCGTTGGTGGTGACCGCCCTGAGCTGCTGAACGGCCAGTCCGTGGGCGAGGTTGAGGTGGTGGACCGCGGTCAGCGCCGCGGCGCCGTCGCTGCGGCCGGGAGCGTGGGCTCCGGCGCCGTAGCCGAGGTAGGCGGAGCACCACGGTTCGTTCAGCGTGGTCCAGATCGCGACGCGGTCGCCGAGCGCTTCGCCGACCACACGGGCGTAGTCGGCGAAGGCGTACGCGGTCTTGCGGTTCGTCCAGCCGCCCTCGTCCTCGAGGGCCTGGGGCAGGTCCCAGTGGTACAGGGTCGCGACGGGGGCGATGTCCCTCTGGAGCAGGCCGTCGACCAGCCGGCTGTAGAAGTCCAGTCCCTTGGGGTTGGCCGGGCCGCGGCCCGTGGGCTGGATGCGCGGCCAGGCGATGGAGAACCGGTAGGCCCTCAAGCCCAGGGACGCCATGAGGTCGAGGTCTTCGTCGAGGCGGTGGTAGTGATCGGCGGCCACGTCACCGGTGTCGCCGTTCCACGTCTTGCCCGGCGTGTGGGAGTAGGTGTCCCAGATGGAGGGGCCGCGCCCGTCCTCGTCGGCGGCACCCTCGATCTGGTAGGCGGCGGTCGCGGAGCCGAGGAGGAAGTCGGCGGGGAACGTCAGCTGTTGGGTGTGCGCGACAGTGGGCATGCACGTCTCTCCGTCGGGTTGACTGATGACGATGTTAACGTTAACAAGCAGTCGGGGCCCCTGTCCCGCCCCCGTTCGTTCCCCACCGGCCCCTACTCCACCGGCCCGAGGAACCCGCTGCTCACCCACCGCCACCGCGGCGCGGCGGAGCCGATCCACCACGTCGCTCACGTCGACCTCGTCGACACGCCGGCCGGGGAGACCTGGGCCGTCGCTCTGGGGGCAGGCAGCTGATCCCACGAGGCGGGCTCCCCCGGGATCAGCCGTAGAAGTTCTTCAACCAGCGGTGCTTGGTCAGCACGGCGAGTTCCCGTTCGGTCAGCGGTGGCGCGTCGGCGATCGCGGCGTTGCGTTCCACGTTCCGCAGGGAACGCATTCCGACGATGACCGTGGAGACCGCCTGTCCTGCGAGAGCGAACCGCAGGGCGGCGGACGGGAGTTCCTCGGCGGCGCTGCCCAGGTCGGCGAGGATTGCGTCAACGTGCTGTTCGACCTGGGCGGGCCGGTCGTCCCTGAAGTACCAGTTGCGCCAGTCGCCTTCGGGGAAGGTGACGCCGGTGCGGACCGCTCCGGTGAGGGCGCCTTCGTCGAGGGCGACACGGACGATCACGCCGACGCCGTACTCCTCGCAGGCCGGCAACAGGGCGTCGGACGGGGCCTGTTCGAAGACGTTGTAGATGACCTGGACGGCGTCGAGAACTCCCGTACGCAGCACCGAGAGCACGTTCTCGGGCTGGTGGTCCTTGACGGAGATCCCGAAGAACCTGATCTTGCCCTCCCGCTTGAGGGCGTCCACCGTCTCCAGCCAGTCGCCGCGGCCGGTCCACTCGTCCTCCCAGGTGTGCAGCTGCAGGAGGTCGACGTGATCGCGGCCGAGTTCGCGCAGGCTGGTCTCCAGGCTCTCCCGGAGGTGCGCGCCCGGGAACGCCTCCATGGGGTCGAGTCCGCTCGGCGACAAGGAGACGGGCACCTTCGGCCCGACCTTCGTCGCCACGTGGACGCCCTCCCCGCCGCCGGGGAGCTCCTTGAGCGCACGGCCGACGACGCGCTCGCTGCGGTCGTAGGCCCGGGCGGTGTCGATGAAGGTGACCCCCAGATCGAGGGCGCGGCGCAGGGCACGGACGCCGGAGTCGTCGTCGGCGCCGACCCAGGCGCCCTGGCCCAGTCCCCAGGCGCCGTAGCCGATCTCGGACACGGTCAGGCCGGTGCGGCCCAGTTCCCGATAACGCATGTGCTGTTCGTACTCCTCTGGTGAGGCCCTCCGGTGAGGGCCGACGAATCGGTGGCGGGCTTCAGGAACCGGTGCGAGGCGCGGCGGTGCTTCGCCGTACGACGAGTTCCGGCGTGATCTTCTGCCGTTCCGCCCGTTCCCCGCCCAGCATCCGCACCAGCTGCTCGATGGCGGTCCTGCCGAGGTGGGCGAAGTCCTGGCGGACCGTGGTCAGAGCGGGGACCAGGTATCCGGCGCCCTTCATGTCGTCGAAGCCGACAAGGGAGACGTCCTGCGGTACCTTCACGCCCCGCTCGGCGAAGGCGGCCAGCGCTCCCATCGCCATCTGGTCGTTCCCGGCGAAGACCGCGGTGGGCAGGCCGGTGTCGGCGTCGCAGAGTTCGTGGGCCAGGCGGAATCCGCTCTCCGCACTGAAGTCGCCTTCCAGCAGGGCCCCTTCGGCTTCCGCCGCGGCGAGTTCGGCCTGCCAGCCGTCGACGCGTGCCCGGGCGTCGAAGGTGCGCAGCGCACCCGTCAGGTGGGCGATGTCCCGGTGCCCGAGGCCGAGGAGGTGGCGAACGGCGAGACGGGCGCCCAGTTCCTGGTCGACCTCGACGAAGCCCAGACCGGGGTCGGATGCGCTGCCGGACATCACCACCGTCACCGGCACCCCGAAGGACAGGCCGGACAACGCCTCCGCCACGACGGGCCGGTCCGCCACGACCGCGATCGCCTCCACCGACTGGTCGGTGAGCCGTCGCAGTGTCTCCAGGAGGTCGGCGGAGGTGCTCTCACCCTGTCTGCTGGCCAGGCTCACCCAGTAACCGGCCTGCTTGGCGGCCGTCTCGACGCCCAGGAGGATACGCGGCAGTTCGAACAGTTCCGACCCGACGATCACCACGCCGATCGTCGAGGAACGCCGGCTCTTGAGGGCCCTGGCGACGCTGTTGCGGCGGTAGCCCAGCTTCTGGATCGCGGCCTCGACCCGGGTGCGGGTCTCGGGACGGACCGAAGGATGGCCGTTGATGACACGGGAGACGGTGATGTGCGAGACGCCGGCCTCCTGAGCCACGTCCATCATGCCTGGCGGCCGGTCCATGTCACTCGTCCTCTGCCTTCAACCCCAGCAGGCCTCGCGCCCACCGCAGATCCTGTCACAGGGCCTCAGAGCCACCAGGTCCGCGGCCGCGCGGCCCGATTCGGCAGCTGCATGTCAGGACGCGTACCGCGGTGTCCACTGTGTCGTCGCGATCGCTTCGCTCAGCTCGGCCTCCGTGGCCTCAGGTGCCACGCCGTCCTCGACCGCGGCCAGCGCGACGGCCAGGGCGATCTCGCGGGCGGCGCCGCGCATGCTCGCCAGGGGAGGCAGCAGCGGGGTCGCCCCGTCGGCGCCCGCCCGTACCGCGCACTCCCCCACCGCGCGCGCCGCCGCCACCATCATGCGGTCGGTCACGCGTGTGGCCCGGCAGGCGGTGACCGCCAGGCCGACGGCGGGGAAGACGTAGACGTTGTTGGCCTGCGCCACAGGCACCTCGCGCCCGTCCAGGTTCAGCGGCGGGAACGGCGAGCCGGCCGCGATCAGGGCCCTGCCGTCGGTCCAGCGGGCCAGGTCGGCGGGCTCGGCCTCGGCGTTCGAGGTCGGGTTGGACAGCGGCAGGATCACCGGCCGGTCACAGCCGTCGGCCATCGTCCGCACGATCTGTTCGGTGAACGCGCCGTGCGCCGTGGAGAGGCCGATCAGCACCGTCGGCTTCACCTCGCCGACGACCCCCGCCAGGTCGCGCGCATCCCACTGCCGTACCTCCGCGTCGTCGCGCGCGTAGACGCGCTGCTCGGGGGTGAGGTCGGTGCGGGAGTCCACCAGCAGGCCGTCGATGTCGACGAACCAGAAGCGGTCGGCCGCCTGCTGTGCGGAGAGGCCTTCCTCCACCAGTGCGGTACGGATCATGTCGGCGACCCCGATCGCGGCCGAACCGGCGCCCAGGACCACGATGCGGTGGTCGGTCAGGGACGTTCCGGCGATCTTCGTGGCGGTGGACAGCGCGCCCAGCGCCACGGCGGCGGTGCCCTGGATGTCGTCGTTGAAGGTCAGCAGCCGGTTCTGGTAGCGGGTAAGGATCGGACGGGCGTGCGCGGTGGCGAAGTCCTCCCACTGCAGCAGGGTGCCGGGCAGTTCGGCCTCCACGGCGGACACGAACGCCTCGATCATCTCGTCGTAGGCGTCCCCGGTGACGCGGTGCCGCCTGCGGCCCAGGTAGTGCTCGCCGGCCAGCAGCTGCTCGTTGTCGGTGCCGGCGTCGAGGAGGACCGGCAGGGTGCGCGCGGGGTGGATGCCGCCGATGGCGGTGTACAGGCTGAGCTTGCCGATCGGGATGCCCATGCCGCCGACGCCCTGGTCGCCCAGGCCCAGGATGCGCTGGCCGTCGGTGACGACGATGACGTCGACCTCGCCGCCGGGCCGGTTGCGCAGGATCTCCCGGAAGCGGTGGCGGTCCTCGTAGGTCAGGAACAGACCGCGCGGCCTGCGGTAGATCTCACTGAAACGCCGGCACGCCTCACCGACCGTCGGCGTGTAGACGACCGGCAGCATCTCCTCCAGATGCCGGGTGAGCAGGCTGTAGAACAGCACCTCGTTGGTGTCCTGCAACTGGCGCAGGTAGATGTGCCGGTTCAGCGGCTTGTCGTAGCCCAGGAACGCCTCGTACGCCCGGTCCGCCTGCTCCTGAAGCGTCTCCGTCGCCGGCGGCAACAGCCCGTCCAGACCGAGATCGGCGCGCTCCTCGGGACTGAAGGCGGTCCCCTTGTTCCGGAGGGGATCGGCGAGCAGGGCCGCTCCGTGGGCACGGGCCGGGCTGTGCGTTGTCATGACGTTCCTCGGATCGACGGGCTTCAGGGGCGGGGGATGTCGGGAGGCTGGCGCGCGTCAGGTCCAGCATCGTGCAGGATCCCGCCTTCCCCGTCGCCGGACATCGAAATCACCGGAGGGTCGGCCGAGTCGGTACATATCGTCGGCGTATCGAAAACCGCATACATGCCGGCAACACCCTGCTCCCTTCACTGGAGACATGTCCTCGAGCAAAGCAGGCACAGGAACCGAGAACGCCCGGTGAGGCTGACTGTCGAGCCGATCAGCGCGGCCGAACATCTGGCGTTCGTGCGGACACAGCGGTCGGTCAGCTTCCTGCAGACCCCGGCATGGGGCCGGGTGAAGACCGAGTGGCGCTGCGAGTCCCTCGGCTGGTTCTACGGCGGGCGGCTGGTCGGTGCCGGGCTCGTCCTGCACCGACCGGTGCCGCGACTGGAGCGCTTCACGCTGGCCTATCTGCCCGAGGGACCGGTCATCGACTGGACCGGCGAGATCGACGCGTGGCTCGACCCACTGGCGTCCTACCTCAAGGCCCACGGCGCGTTCGGCATCCGGATCGGCCCGCCGGTGCGCACGAACACCTGGAGCGCCGACCAGGTCAAGGAGGGTATCGCCGACCCCGGCATCAGGCGGCTCACCGAGATGTCCGCCCAGTGGGCCGACCCGGTCGGTGCCCGCGTGAGCAACTGGCTGACGGACGCCGGCTGGCTTCCGCAGAGCCCCGAGGACGGTTTCGGGGTCGGGCATCCGCAGTTCAAGTACGAGATCCCGCTGGCCGGCAGGACCGAGGACGACGTGCTCAGGGGCATGAACCAGCTCTGGCGCCGCAACATCAAGAAGGCGGCCAAGGAAGGAGTCGAGGTCACGGTCGCTGCGGACGTGAAGGCGTTCCACGATCTCTACGTCCACACCGCCGAGCGGGACCGCTTCACACCCCGCCCGCTGCGCTACTTCGAAACCATGTTCGCGGCGCTGAGCGCGGAGGATCCCGAGCGGATCAGGCTCTACCTCGCCCGTCACCGAGGCGACCTGGTCGCCGCGACCATCCTCGTCCGCGTCGGCGGGCACGCGTGGTACTCCTACGGCGCCTCCTCCACCGAGAAGCGCGAGGTGCGCGGCTCCAACGCCTGCCAGTGGGCGATGATCCGCGACTCGCTGGCGGCCGGCTGCGACGTCTATGACCTGCGCGGCATCACCCCCACCCTGGACGCCGACTCCCCGCACGTCGGGCTGATCCAGTTCAAGGTCGGCACCGGCGGCCGGGCGGTGAGGTATGTCGGTGAGTGGGACCTGCCACTGCGGCCGATGGTCTACCGGGCCTTCGACCTCTACATGAAGCGGCGCGGGCGATGAGCCTGGGCCCGGTACCGGTTATTGGGGGCACCGGCTACGAGTTCGGCTCGCTGTCAGCGTACGTCTGACTGCGAGTGACCTCAGCGAGCACGGGGCCTCGGGGCAGGCCAGGCCTCGGGCCCCGCTCGCCGCGCCGGACTACGCGAGCGCGGCCGCGACCTCGTCGAGGCGCGCTCCGCGGGAGGCCTTGACGAGGACCACATCGCCGGCGGTGAGGTGACCGCGCAGCCAGTCGACCGCCGCGTCGTTGTCGGCCAGCACCACCGCCCGCTCTCCCGCGCCGTCGGCGATCGACCGGGCGGCCTCGCCGACCGCGGCCACCACGTCGGCCCGGGAGGCGGCGTACTCGCCGACGGCGCGGTGCTGGGCCGCACTCTCGTCGCCGAGTTCGAGCATCTCGCCGAGGACGGCGATGCGGCGCCCGCCTTCGATCGCCGCCAGCGCGTCCAGAGCGGCGCGGGTCGAGTCGGGGTTGGCGTTGTAGGAGTCGTTGAGCAGCGTTGTGCCACCGGCGAGCTCGCGCAGTTCCATGCGCCATGGTGACAGCGAGGCAGTCGCCAGCGCCGCAGTGGCCACGTCGAGGGGTACGCCGGCCGCCAGTCCCGCGGCCGCGGCAGCCGACGCGTTGAGCGCCTGGTGGGTGCCCACGAGTGACAGCGCGACGGGTGCCGAGGCGCCGGCGGCCCGCAGCGTGAAGGACGGCCGGCCGAGCCGGTCCAGCGTCAGGTCGGTCACGCGCAGGTCGGCGTGCTCGGCACGGCCGAAGGTCAGTACCGGGCCGTCCGTGAGCGAGCGCATCGCCGTCACCCGGGGGTCGTCTGCGTTGAGGACGGCGGTGCCGCCCGGTGCCAGCCCCTGGATCAGCTCGCCCTTGGTCCGGGCGATGGCCGCGCGCGACCCGAACTCGCCGAGGTGGGCCTGGCCGACGTTGAGAACGACGGCGATGTCGGGCGCGACCAGGTCCGTGAGCGCGGCGATGTCTCCGATGTGGCGGGCTCCCATCTCGAGGACGAGGAACCTGGTGGCCGCGTCGGCGCGCAGCATGGTGAGCGGCACACCGAGCTCGTTGTTGAGCGAGCCGATCGTGGCGGTCGTCGGCGCGACGCTCGACAGTACGGCCGCCAGCAGGTCCTTGGTACCGGTCTTGCCCTGGGAGCCGGTCAGCCCGACAACGGTCAGCCCGTCGCGCAACCGGGCCACGACGTGGGCGGCGAGTGCCTGCAGCGCGGCCCGGACGTCGTCGACGACGACGGTGGGCAGCGGCGTGGGCCGGGAGCCGAGCACGGCCACCGCGCCTGTCCGGCCGGCTTGGCCGACGTAGTCGTGGCCGTCGACCTGCTCGCCGGCGAAGGCGACGAAGAGGCCGCCCGGCTCGGCCCGTCTGCCGTCGAGCACGGCGGGCGCGGTCACCGTCACGGAGCCGTCGCCCTCGACTCTGCCCCCGACGACCGCGGATATCTCGCTGACGCTGAGCGGGATCACGAGGCTGGTTCGTTATAGGTCATGCCTCGAGTCAAGGTGGCGTGGTGTTGTCGCAGCGTATGTAGTTTTCGATACATTCCGGCAACACTCCACTGCCTTGACTGGCTGCATGACCTTCAGCGAACCGGCAACGGGGATCACCATCTATGGATGCGGCCAGGACGAGGCCCTCTTGTTCCGTGAGATGGCGCCCCGCTTCGGCGTCAAGCCGACGATCACGGAGGCCCCGGTATCCGAAGCCAATACGTCACTGGCCCTCGGAAACCGGTGCATCAGCGTAGGCCATAAAGCCCGGATCACCCATCCCACTCTTCTTGCGCTCGGGCAGGCCGGGGTGAAATACATCTCCACGAGGAGTATCGGCTGCAACCACATCGACGTGGACTACGCGGCCAGCGTCGGTATTTCAGTCGAAAACGTCACCTATTCACCCGACAGCGTCGCCGACTACACGCTGATGCTGATGCTGATGGCGGTGCGGCATGCGAAATCCACCGCCCGCCGCACGGACGAGCACGATTACCGGTTGAACGATGTGCGCGGAAAGGAAATGCGCGACCTCACCGTCGGAGTGGTCGGAACGGGACGCATCGGCAGCGCTGTCGTCGACAGGCTGCGGGGATTCGGCTGTCGCATACTGGCGCATGACAATCGCCCGAGGACTGCTGCCGACCATGTCCCGCTCGATGAGTTGCTGCAGCTGAGCGACATCGTAACGCTCCACGCACCGCTCACCCCGGACACATACCATCTCCTCGATCATCAGCGTATCGAGCGGTTGAAGCACGGGGCGTTCGTCATCAATACCGGACGCGGTGCACTGCTCGACACCGAGGCCCTTGTTCTCGCATTGGAAAGCGGCCGATTGGGCGGTGCGGCGCTGGATGTCCTCGAAGGGGAGGAGGGCATATTCTACGCCGACTGCAGAAACAAACCCATCGGGAGCAAGGTGCTGTTGCGGCTGCAAAAACTCCCGAATGTGCTCATCACTCCGCACACCGCCTACTACACGGAACACGCCCTGAGGGACACGGTCGAGAACTCGATCACCAACTGTCTGAAATTCGAAAGCAGGAGTCGGCATGGCTAAGGTGAAGGTCGGAGTCATATTCGGGGGTTGCTCCGAAGAGCACAGTGTCTCCGTCAAGTCGGCACAGGAGGTAGCACGGAACCTCGATTCCGAGAAGTACGAACCGTTCTATGTGGGGATCACGAAGGGCGGCGCCTGGCAGCTCTGTGACGGCCCTGAACCGCAGTGGGAGAACGGCAGTTGCCGTCCCGTCGCCCTGTCACCGGACAGAAGCGTGCACGGACTGCTCATTCTGGAGCAGGGGCGATATGAAACGATCCGTTTGGACGTCGTGCTTCCCGTTCTGCACGGCAGGCTCGGCGAGGACGGTGCGATACAGGGCCTGCTGGAAATCTCGGGCATCCCCTACGTCGGCTGCGACGTCCAGAGCTCTGCCCTGTGCATGGACAAATCCCTTGCCTACCTCGTCGCCGGAAGCGCGGGTATCGCCACGCCGAAGTTCTGGACCGTCGCAGCGGACGAAAGCATCGATCCCGACCGGCTCACCTACCCCGTTTTCGTGAAGCCGGCCCGTTCGGGGTCGTCCTTCGGCGTCAGCAAGGTGTCCCGAAAAGAGGAACTCCTGAGCGCGGTGAAAAGCGCAGGAGAGTACGACTCGAAGGTGCTGATCGAAGAGGCTGTCGTCGGCAGCGAGATCGGGTGTGCCGTCCTGGGGAACGGTCCGGATCTGGTCGTGGGCGAGGTGGATCGGATTGCCCTCTCGCACGGCTTCTTCAGAATTCATCAGGAGTCAGCGCCTGAAAGCGGCTCCGAAAACTCGACACCGATCGTTCCCGCCGACATTCCGGCGGAGTCGCGATCACTGGTGCAGGAGACCGCGAAAGCCGTGTACCGCGCCTTGGGCTGCAGGGGGCTCTCACGGGTGGACATGTTCCTCAAGGAGGATGGCGAGGTGATCCTCAACGAGGTCAACACCCTGCCGGGTATGACCTCGTACAGCCGTTATCCGAGGATGATGGCCGCCGCCGGGTTGCCGCTCGCCGAAGTGATCGACCGGGTCGTGTCGCTGGCGTTGACGGGGAAAAGCGAATGAAGGATGATTTCGCCTTCGTGGACGAACTCGTACCCGGAATACGCTGGGATGCCAAGTACGCCACCTGGGACAACTTCACCGGCAAACCGGTGGACGGATACCTGGCAAATCGCATAGTCGGCACGAGGACCATGTGTGCGGCCCTGGGAAAGACGCAGGAAAAGGCCGAGTCCCTCGGTTTCGGCCTGCTCCTGTGGGACGGTTACCGCCCGCAACGCGCCGTGGACTGCTTTCTGCGCTGGTCACAACAGCCGGAGGACGGCCGGACAAAACGACGGCACTATCCGAACATCGACAGAGCCGAGATGTTCGACAAGGGGTACGTGGCCGCCAAGTCGGGCCACAGCCGGGGAAGCACCGTTGACCTTACGCTGTATCACCTGGAAACCGGCGAACTCGTCCCCATGGGCGGTGGCCATGACCTGATGGATTCCCTCTCGCATCATGGAGCAAGAGGGATCACGCCGGCCGAAGCGGCAAACCGTCACCGGCTGCGCTCCCTCATGGAGGCCGGCGGTTTCAGCTCATACCCATACGAGTGGTGGCACTACACACTCAAGGACGAGCCTTATCCGGACACCTATTTCGATTTTCCCATCACAGCGGCTCAGGCATCCCGCGCCGCGTGAACCCGCTGCCCGTCGACAAAGGTCTCCAGGACCCGGGTGGCGGCGATCTCCTCGGGCGGCCCCGCGAACGGATCGCGGTCGAGGACGACGAGATCGGCCGACTTGCCCACGGTGATGCTGCCGGCGACGTCGTCGAGGTGGTTCACATAGGCGCTCCCCGCCGTGTACGCGGCGAGGGCGGTGCCCAGGTCGACGCGCTGCTCCGGAAGGAACTCCGGCGTGCCCTCGGGGGCGCCGGGGGCGATCCGGTTGACGGCGACATGGATGGCCTGGAAGGGGTCGGGGCTGCTGACCGGCCAGTCGCTGCCGGCGGCCAGGGTCGCGCCCGCGCGCAGCAGATCGCCGAACGGATACTGCCGTGTGCCCCGTTCCGCACCGAGGAAGGGCAGGGTCAGTTCGTCCATCTGCGGTTCGTGGGCGGCCCACAGCATCTGGAGGTTGGCGCTCGCGCCCAGGGCGCGGAACCGGGGGATGTCGTGCGGGTGCACGACCTGCAGATGTGCGAGGTGGTGCCGTGTGTCCCGCCACCCGTTGGCCGCGCGGGCGGACTCCACGGCGTCGAGGGCCTCACGCACCGCGCGGTCGCCGAGCGCGTGGAAGTGGACCTGGAAGCCGGCCGCGTCGAGTTCGGTGACGTACTTCCTCAGCTCGCCCGGCTCGACGAAGCTGATGCCGCTGTTGTCCGAGGAGCAGCCGCAGCCGGTCAGATACGGGTCGAGCATCGCGGCGGTGTGGTTCTCCGCGATGCCGTCCTGCATGACCTTCACCGTCGTGGCACGGAACCGGCCACGGTTCAAGTCCTCGCGTCGGGCGACGAGTTCGGGGATCTGCTCGGCACCCCGCTCACGGTCCCACCACAGGGCACCGACCACGCGGGCGGTGAGCAGTCCCCGGTCGAGGGCCGCGTGATAGGAGGGCGCCGGGTCGGTCATGTTGGCGTACGCGCCGACGATGGCGTCCTGCCAGGCGGTGACGCCGTACGAGTGCAGCACGGCCTGGGCCCGCAGCAGGGCCGCGAGTTGTTCCTCCGGTGTGGGGTCCGGAGCCAGCCTTCCCACCAGGTGGACCGCGCCCTCCTGGAGCATGCCGGTGGGGTTGCCGTCGGCGTCGCGTTCGATCCGGCCGTCCACCGGGTCCGGGGTACGGGAGTCGATGCCCGCGCGCTCCAGTGCCCGGCTGTTGACCCAGGCGCCGTGGTGGTCGCGGTTGGGCAGGAAGACGGGTCGGTCCGGGACGATCGCGTCGAGGGCCGCAGCGGTTGGAGCGCCGCCGGGGAACGCCTCCAGGGACCAGCCGCCGCCGGTGATCCACTCGGCGTCCGGGTGCTGATCGGCGTACGCCTTGATCCTGCGCAGGTACTCGGCCGGGTCGACGGTGTCGGCGAGGTGGCACAGGCCGAGTTCGAGGCCCGCGCCCTGCGGGTGGACATGGGCGTCCTGGAAGCCCGGCAGGAGCAACTTCCCTGCCAGGTCGACGACTTCGGTGCGCGGGCCGATCAGCTCGCGCACCTCGTCGTGGCCGACGGCGGCGATCCGCCCGTCGCGCACGGCCACGGCGGTGGCGCGGCTGCGGGCGGGATCGACGGTGTGCACGGGACCGCCGGTGAGCACTAGGTCCGCGGTGTGTGACATGGGGGTGGGCTCCAGGGATGGTCAGACCGCCGTGCGGTCCATCGGCAGGGTCAGGGACTCGGCGTCGGTACCGCGCCCCGTGGTGAAGTACGGCGAGTGCCGCACGTACTTGGCGACGGCGGCCATGCCGAGGCCGGCGAGGACGATCGCGGCGGGCAGCGAGAACATGAACCAGCCGTTGTCCGGGCTGAGTTCGAAGTGATCGCTCATGGTCAGGTACGAGTATCCGAGGTAACCGCCGAGGCCGAGCAGGATCAGGCCGGACACGGCGGGCACGCCGATGGCGAGAAGCGCCTCCCGTGCTCCATCGTGCAGCGCGGAGCGGAAGCGAACGGCACAGGCCACCGCGGTGAGGCCGTAGTAGAGGGCGACGATCAGACCGATGGCGTTGACGGCGGCCAGCAGCATGTCGCTCAGCTTGGGGATCGCGACGGCGAGCACGGCGATCGCTCCGGCGATGGACATCACGACGACCGTGCCGGCGGCGGGGGTGCCGTAGCGCGGGTGGATCCGGGTCCACACCGGTCCCATCGTGCGGTCCCGGCTCATGGCGAACAGGCCGCGTGCCGTGGGGATCAGGGTGGCCTGCACGGAGGCGACGGCGGAGAACATCAGCGCGACCAGGGGCAGGGTGGCCCAGGGTTCGGCGGCCAGTTTCTCGCCGAGGTACGGCAGGGCCTGGGGGCCGTTCCTGACGAGTTCGGCCAGGCTCATCTCCCGCTGGAAGGCGACCGAGGCGAACAGGAACAGGCCGAGCATGGCGAAGAGGGCGATGAGGCCGCCGCGGGCCGCGTCGCCCGGGCTCTTCGTCTCCTCGTTGACGCTGAAGGCCGCGTCCCAGCCCCAGAAGAAGAAGACCGCGAGGACCATGCCCTGGGCGAAGGTGGTGCCGCTGGAGATCTCGAAGGGGTTGAACCAGGACAGCGAGAGGGGGTGGTCGCCGGTGACCAGGGCCCAGCCGCAGAAGGCCAGCAGCACGGCGTACTCGAAGATCAGCAGGGCGAACTGGAAGCGGGTGGCGGACCGCACCCCGGTGACGGCGAGCGCGGTGAGGCCGAGGAGGATCACCAGCCCGACGGCCGTGGTGACACCGGTGGACGTGGGGTCGAGGGTGATGCCGGCGAGGCTGTGCAGACCTGCCTTGTTGGCGAAGGCCAGGACGACCGAGCCCATGATCGCGCTGGTGTAGGCGCAGAAGATGACGGAGCCGACCAGGGTGACCCAGCCGGTCAGGAAGCCGGGCCAGGGGCCGAGGGACTTGCCGACCCAGACGTAGCCGTTGCCGCAGTTCGGTTCCGAGCGGTTCAGGCGGGCGTAGGCGGTGGCGATGCCGAGGACCGGCAGGAACGCCAGGAGCAGCAGTGCCGGGGCCTGGAGGCCCACGATGGTCGCGATCGTGCCCATGCCGATGGCGATGCTGGTGGTGGCCGCGGTGCTGGAGGCGGCGATGGCCACGCCGTCGACGACGCCGAGGGAACGGCGCAGATCCGGGCTCGGTGCGGAGGGCAGGGGCGGGGCGGACGACATGGAGGGCTCCTCGGGGACGGGAGACGGGGAAGAGCCGCGCGGTGAGGTGATGGAACAGCCGACGTCCACATTGGGTCAACCCTGTTGACGTAAGGCGGGCGGGGGTCGTTCACTGAGCGCGCCCGGACGAGAGGAACCTGCCCATGTCCAGCCGTGTCCCGCAGGAGCGCCGACGCCGGCGGCCCACCCGCTCCGGAGTCCTGCTGTCCGAGGACCTCATCGTGCAGACGGCACTGCGGCTGATCGGCGAGCACGGTCCCGAAGCGCTCAGCGTGCGCCGGCTCGGCGCGGCGCTGGGCTGCGACCCGACCGCCCTCTACCGCTACTTCCACGACACCGACGACCTGGTGCTCGCCATCGCGGACCGGATCATCGGTGACGCGATGGCGGGGTTCGTCCCCGGGAAGGACTGGGTGGCCTCGCTGCGCGAGATGGCCCTGCGGGTCCGTGCCGGATACCTCGCCCATCCGCGGGCGGCCGCCATGGCCGCGCACCGGGTGACCCGGCGCAGGAGCGAGATCCAGGCGGTGGACACGGGGATCGGCCTGCTGCTCTCCGCGGGCTTCGACCCGGCCGCCGCCGCGCGCCTGTACCTGGCCTTCATCGACACGGTGCTCAGCCACGCGGCCACCGACGCGGCGTTCCAGGCACTCCCCCGGCAGCAGCGCGAGGCCGACCAGCGGGCGTGGCGGGACGTCTACCAGGACCTGGACCCGGTGGCGTACCCGGCGCTCACCGCGGTACGGCGCGAGTTGCCGGGCATGGCGGACGGCTCGTTCGAGGAGGCGGTGGACCTGCTGCTGGAGGCGCTGGCGGCGCGGGCACCTGCGCGCCGCGCGTCCACAGGGGATTCGTCACCCGGATGAGTTTTTTCGTACGTTCCGTGGGGCGGGCGGTTGGCTGGAGGGGCTGGACGCCACAGACGCTGTCGACCTTCGGCCCCGGCCGGACCTACATCAACGGCGTGTCCGGAAAGTGCGCCACCGTCGACACCAACCCCGGCCCCTTCGGCTACGTCTACCGGGTCGACACCGGCGAGTTCACGCCCCTGCCCGCGGTCGGCGCCCTCCACTTCACGGCATTCGACGTCGACCGGCACGGGGCTGCCGTCGGCAACAGCGCGGCGGACGCGGCCGTGCGGGCGTACTGACATCGCGTCAGCGGGTTTCTCCCGGTCCGCCCGCGTACTCCGCGCACACCCGCTCGTCGGTTTTGAGAGCAGGTGCGCCTGCCAGACGCACTCCAGGGACCGGGGCACGCGCGCGGCGCCGCCGCAGCAGGCCCCCGTCGGCGGCAGGGCCCTGTCGCGCGCGGGACCCGGCAAATGCCGCTCACCGAGGAACAAGGGGCGCGAATACGACGTACGCCCCTCCTGTCCACCTGACCCCTCGGACATCTGCGCAGGAGCATCACACAGGCTGCACACCGCCTTTCGAAAGGCTCGCTACTTTTGCCTCCGGCTCGATCCTCCGTGCGAACGAGACCGGCCACGGCCACTGGGCCGATGGTGCAGTCGACTCAGGAAGACCAGATGGACTACTGCTCCTCGTGCCGTCGGCATCTCAACGGCGCCCTGGCATGTCCCGGATGCGGCGCCTACGCCCCGGACATCGCTCCCCCCGCCCACATCTACGCGACGACGGGCGTGGCGGCAGCGGCCTGGGACGAAGCACCCGCGTCACACGACGCGGGACTCCACGAGGAGCCGGCCGCCGGATCCGACCCGGCCGAGCTGCCGTCCGACGACGTGACGGACGCGCCCGTGGCGACGGAGGGCCGGGCGGCCCGCCGACGCCAGCGGGCCCGCTGGCGGAAGAACCAGCGCAAGGCCGTGGTCGCGACCGCCGTCGCCCTCGTCGGTGGTGGCCTGACCGTCTCCGCGATGAACCAGCAGTCCAACGTCCGGCCCCAGGCGGCCACTTCGCCGGACAACCGGTCCATGGGCGTGGCGGAGTTGCCGACCTCGGACGACGCACTCCCGGCGTCGACGCCCGCCGAGGCACAGCACGGTTCCACGAACACGCCCTCCAAGTCGGTCGCCTCGCACCGGCGGACGGGCGACGCGGCGTCCACCACGACCCGGTCGTCGGTCCACGCGGACTCCGCCACCGCCCCCACTCCCACGGCGACGACCGCCTCGCAGTCGAAGTCTCGGAGCACGCTCTCGACGTCGGCCGCGGCGGGCGCCGGCACCGGCGACACGACGGGCACGTCCGGCACCACCGGCACGACGACGGATCAGACCTCCTCGTCCACGGCCACGGACAGCACGACGACCACGAACACGAACACGACCGCGAACACGGGCACAAGCAGCAACAGCTCGCAAACGACTTCCTCGTCCTCTGCGACCGATCCGTCGGGGCTGTGCGTGCTCAACCTGCTCTGCATCAACTGAACACCGGACCGGCGTGAGGGTGTGCTGACGACCCGTCGGCTACCAGCGCAGCGGAAGTCCGGCGAGGTGGTCGTAGAGCAGGCCGGAGATGATCCGGTGGTCCTGCGCGGAGGGATGCCAGTCGCAGCCCAGGTGGTCCAGGGCGGGGTCGTCGTAGTACCAATAGCCGACTCGTTCGTCGCCCTGGGCTTTTCGCGTCCGGACGATGCGCTCGGCGGTCTCGGCGAAGGGGCTGGAGCCCAGGTTGGTGGCGCTGACGACGAGGAACGTCCCGGGGCCGTAGCGGGCACGCAGTTTGTCGAGGAAGCCGTGGTAGGCGGACTCGTAGGCGGCGACCAGTTCGGCCTCGGTGCTCCAACGCTCGCCGGGGTTGAGGGGTGTCGAGAAGTCGTTGAGACCCAGCCCGATGACGACGGCCTGCGGCCGCCAGCCGGCCGGCTTCTGCCAGACGTCGCCCTCCACGCTCAGCAGGGCACGGTCGTAGTAGGTGCGGAAGTCGGTGCCGGGGCTGCTGCCGTTGTAGTTGCGGACCATGCCACGGCCGGAGAAGGCGTTGATCTGGTAGTCGGCGCCGAGGCGTCGGGCGGTGAGGGCGCCGAAGGAGAGGTCCGAGTTGGTGTTCCGGTCGACTCCCCCGTTGTTCGAACAGTCACGCGTGCCGGAGAGGTTGCCGTAGCCCGCGGTGTAGGAGTCGCCGATGAACTCGATCTGCCGGCGCCGGGCGGACGGCCTGGCGAGGATCGCGCCGCCCGGAGCGGCGACGAAGCCGCCGAACCGGCCCTCGGCCCAGGCGCTCTCGGTCCGCTTGACGAGCCGCACGCGATGCTCGGTGTCGGTGAGTCCCCTGACCCAGGCGGTGGTCCGGCCCGGAGTCACGAGGGTGGCCGTGGTCCTGCCGTCCACCTGGACGTCGTAGTCGTTGACGGAGTCGTCGAGGACGACGCCGACGCCGGTACCGCGGAACCGGCCCTCGAAGTAGATGCCGGGCCAGCTGTACCGCACGAACCCGTCGGCGGCCGCTTTGACCCGGCCCACCGTGTGGAACCGGGTCGGGGCGGCGCTGGACGCCCGCGAGGGAGCGGCGACGGCGGCGACCAGGCCGGCAGCGGCGGCGGTCACCAGTGTTCTGCGGGGTAAGGGACGGGGCGGAGGGGGCAGCATGTGGCCATCCTTCGGTGGGGGACGGTCGGAGCGGGACGCGGGAAGCGGTGCCGAGTCCGGTACGGCTCGTTCGACGCGGGAGCGCTCCCACACCCCTGGCGTGTTCAACGTGACCGCACCACGCGTGCTCGTCAACCCCTCCCGAAAGCATCTTCAACGCGAGCCGCGAGGGCGAGGCACGGAGGCAGCCGGGCATGAGCCCGGATCTTCCGGGTAGCAGAGTCGATGCTTGCCCGGGGGAAGGGCCGTCACACCTGGGGAGGTCGAGGCGGTCCTTCCCCCACTCGACCGGCGACGTGTCAGGCGCCGAACAGATCTTTAGCGTTGTCGTGGCACACGGCCCGCAGCCACTGGGGTCCGAGGTCCAGCCGTTCCAGGGCCTGGAGTTGGTGCAGGTAGGAGTAGGGGATGCTGGGGAAGTCGGAGCCCAGCAGGATGCGGTCGCCGAGTGCGGCCAGCCGGGGCAGGGCCCGGCGCGGGAACGGCATGAACCCCTCGGTGAAGTCGGTGAACGCCATCGTCGTGTCCAGCCGCACCTGGTCGTACCGCTCGGCGAGGTCGAGGAACTCCTCGTACTCGGGCATGCCCATGTGCGCGACGATCAGCCGCAGCTTCGGGTGCCGTGCCAGCACCCGCGCGATGGGCTCGGGGCCGGTGTGCTTGCCGGGTGCGGGCCCGGAGCCGCAGTGGATCACCACGGGGATGCCTGCCTCCGCCAGCAGCCCCCAGGTCCGCTGGAGGCGTTCGTCCGCCGGGTCGTACCCGCCCACCTGGACGTGCGCCTTGAACACCCGTGCCCCTGCTTCGACGGCCTCCCGGACGTAGGTCTCGACGTCCGGCTCGGGGTGGAGGGTGGCGGTGTGCAGACAGTCGGGGGTGCGGTGGGCGAAGTCGGCCGCCCACCCGTTCAGCCATCTGGCCATGCCGGGCTTGTGGGGGTAGAGCATCGCGGTGAAGGACCTGACCCCGAACGCCCGCAGCAGCGCCGTTCTCTCCGCCTCCTCCTTCCGGTAGGTGATCGGCCACCCCAGCCCGCCGATCAGCGGCCCGTTGGTGTCGAAGTAGTCCCAGACCTTGTGCAGGACCCGCTCGGGCATGAAGTGGGTGTGGACGTCGATCAGACCCGGCAGACCGAGCCCGCCCCAGAAACGGCGGATCTCGTCGGCCTCCTCGTTCGACGGCACGTCGCGATCGTTCATGCGGCCCCCCATCCGTCACACCTGCACGTGTCCGAAAGTCAGCCTTCTCGGGTCAGGCGCCCAGCGCCGTCAGCACCACGGACCTGGCCTCCTCCTGGACCCGGCGCAGATGGTCGGCGCCGAGGAACGACTCCCCGTAGATCTTGTAGACGTCCTCGGTGCCGGAAGGACGGGCCGCGAACCAGGCGTTGGCGGTGGCCACCTTGATACCGCCGAGGGCGGCGCCGTTGCCGGGCGCCTCGGTGAGGACCTGGGTGACCGGCTCTCCGGCCAGGGTGTCGGCGGTGACCTGGCGCGGGGACAGCTTGGCGAGCAGGGCCTTCTCCTCGCGGGACGCCGGGGCGTCGACGCGCGCGTACGCGGGGGCGCCGAAGCGGTCGGTGAGCTCGGCGTAGTGCTGCGAGGGGCTCTTGCCGGTGACCGCCGTGATCTCGGAGGCGAGCAGGGCCAGGATGATGCCGTCCTTGTCGGTGGTCCACACCGAGCCGTCACGGCGCAGGAAGGACGCGCCGGCCGACTCCTCGCCGCCGAAGCCGATCGTGCCGTCCGACAGGCCGTCCACGAACCACTTGAAGCCGACGGGTACCTCGACCAGCGTCCGGCCGAGGTCCGCCGCGACCCGGTCGATCATGCTCGACGACACCAGGGTCTTGCCGATCCCGGCCCCCGCGGGCCACTGGTCCCGGTGCGAGAACAGGTACGAGATCGCCACGGCCAGATAGTGGTTCGGGTTCATCAGGCCCGCGTCCGGCGTGACGATGCCGTGCCGGTCGGAGTCGGCGTCGTTGCCGGTGGCGATGTCGAACCGGTCGCGCTGCTCGATGAGCGAGGCCATGGCGAACGGCGACGAGCAGTCCATGCGGATCTTGCCGTCCCAGTCGAGCGTCATGAAGCGCCAGGTGGGATCGGTGAGCGGATTGACCACCGTCAGGTCGAGCCGGTGCTGTTCGGCGATCCGGCCCCAGTAGGCGACCGAGGCGCCGCCCAGCGGATCGGCGCCGATGCGCACTCCGGCGGACCGGATCGCCTCCAGGTCCAGCACGTTCGGCAGGTCGGCGACATAGGCCCCGAGGAAGTCGTGGCGGCCGGTGCCGGGTGCGGCCAGGGCACGGGCGTACGGGATGCGCCGTACGTCCTTGAGGCCGCCGGTGATGATCTCGTTGGCGCGGTCCTGGATCCAGGAGGTCGCCTCCGATCCTGCGGGGCCGCCGTTCGGCGGGTTGTACTTGAAGCCGCCGTCGGCGGGCGGATTGTGCGAGGGGGTGACGACGACTCCGTCGGCGAGCGCCGAGGTCCGGTGCCGGTTGTGGGTGAGGATGGCGTGCGAGACGGCCGGGGTGGGCGTGTAGCCGTCGGCCTGGTCGATGAGGACGGTCACGTCGTTGGCCGCGAACACCTCCAGCGCCGTGGCCCGAGCGGGCTCGGACAGGGCGTGGGTGTCGGCTCCGAGGAAGAGGGGGCCGTCCGTGCCCTGGGCGGCGCGGTACTCGCAGATGGCCTGGCTGGTGGCCGCGATGTGGTCCTCGTTGAACGCCGCCCCGAGGGACGAACCGCGATGTCCCGAGGTGCCGAAGGCCACCCGCTGTCCCGGTTCCGCCGGGTCGGGGTGCAGCGTGTAGTACGCCGTGACCAGACGGGCCACATCGATGAGGTCCTCGGGCCCGGCGACCTGCCCCGCTCGCGCGTTCTGCATTTCCCGGCTCCTCCGCAAGGTCGACCGTTGAGTACGGCCCTCATTCTCCCCCGCCGGGGCTCCGGGGACGCGCACGGGGGCCGCGGTTCTGTCCTCGCCCGACCTGTGTGGCGACCGAGCGGCATGGCGGGGTGCGAGGACGAGCGCCGGGCCGACTCCCGAGGCAAACGTCGCCGTAAGGGTTGAGCGTCATAAGACCATTACAGCAGTGTGATCGGCATGTCACTGCAGACCACCGGCCCCGCCGGATCCCAGGCCCCTGACCCCTGGCGCTATCGCTGGACGGTGCTGGGCGTCGCCACCTTCACCCAGGCCTCGTCCGGCTTCTTCGTGGGCGGCATCGGGGCGCTGGGCGTCCACCTCCAGCGCGCCCTGGAGCTGAGCACGACACAGTTGGGCCTGTTGGTCTCGGCGGCCCAACTGGTGCCGCTGGCAGGGCTGCTGGTCGCGGGCGAACTGCTGGACCGCCACAGCGAGCGCTGGGTGGTCGGGATCGGGGCCTGTGTGGTCGCGGTGGCTCTGGGCGCGGGGAGCCTGGCGCCGGGATACGGGGCACTGCTGGTCGCCCTGCTGCTGGTCGGTGCGGGATACAGCACCGTCCAGCCAGGTGGCAGCAAGTCGGTGGCGTCCTGGTTCCACGCATCGCAGCGGGGATTCGCGATGGGCATCCGGCAGGCCGGGCTGCCGCTCGGCGCGGCGCTGGCCTCGGCCGTGCTCCCTCTCGTCGCCGAGGAGTTCGGCTGGCGGGCGACGCTGCTGACCGGCGGCTTCGTCGCGCTGCTCGGAGCCGGACTCTTCATGGGCTGCTACCGACGACCACCCGCACCGGCTGGCCCCTTCGACAGGGAGCCGTCCGTTCCGCTCGCGGCACAGCTCCGCGCCCGGCTACGGATGCTGCGCGAACCGTCCGCGGTCAAGATCATGTTGTCGGGTACCAGCCTGATCTCGGTGCAGACCGGTGTGGGCGTCCTGACGGTGCTGCACCTTCACCGGACGTCATCGGTGGACGCCGGGCGGGCGGCCCTGATCCTGGTGGCGTCCCAGGGGGCGGGCGTGGTGGGCCGGATCTGCCTTGCGGCCTGGAGCGATCGAAGCGGGGCCGGGCGTCATGGCATCGTGCTGGTGTGCATGGTCGCCGTGATCGCCGGGCTGGCTGTGCTGATGACGCCTGCCGGGCGGGCACCGGTCGTCGCCTCCGGCGTCTTCGTCTGGCTCGGCTTCTTCGGCTTCGGGTGGTACGGCCCGTGGGTGGCCTACGTCGCCGAAGCGGCCCCTCCCGGCAAGACCGGCTTCGCCCTGGGACTGGCCATGTCCGTCAACCAGATCGCCATCGTCACGGTGCCGCCCGCTCTCGGCCTGCTGGTCGACCTCACCGCCAGCTTCACCCCGGCCTGGGCGCTGCTGTGCCTGCTGACCGTCGTCGCCCTGAGCGTGACGGCCGTCGCGGAACGCCGAACCCGCTGACGCCGCAGGCGACGCGGTGCTGCCGACCACCAAGCCCGGGCCGATGACGCCACGTTCCTGCTCAGCGCTGCCGCCGAGGGCTCTGGTCCCGGCGCACCGCGGTGCTCACCAAGTAGCCCCGTCCTTCCACGAACCATCTCGCGGGAGCGCTTGCGGCGTTCACTCCTGCAGCGCACCGAAATGCTCGTGCCGACCGAGTACGACAGCCACCCGCCCCGCGAGCCGGGCCAGTGGCCGAACTCGTGGGCACCGAACCGGCGTCGGTACGCCCCAGAGGTGACGCCCGCTCCGGAACCGCTTCGGAAGCTGGGTCAGGAACCGCCACACCACCTTCATCGTCGTGGCGGTGAGCAGTCAGTGGGGAGGGACCCGAAGATGGCGTCGCCCTCATGCCGGAAGGCGTCTGCGGCCTGTGAGAACACTTGCTGCGCGAGGCGCGAGCGAGATCCGTCGCGGACGCGTCGAGGTGCGACGAGGTCACCGGTTCGTCGAGGGCACCTCCCCGCGATGCCCGCAGAAGGTGTTGGTCAGGCCCCAGCGGCATCGCGTCGCAGCAGGCCGGTGACCCGGCCCCACCATCCTCTGCGCGGCTTGTTGTCCCTCTCGATCAGAAACCGCGCTGTCTGCAGCGGGTCACGTGGCAGTTGACCTGTCTGGTGACGGCGCCAGTAGCGGGCCACTCTCCGCTCCAGATCGCCCAGGTCGACGCTGCTGGTCCTGACCAGAACGACCGGTCCTTCTGGGCCTTCCGGGGCAGTCAGCGCCAACACGCCACCGTCCGGTGAGTACACGGCCGCGTACTCACCCTCGTCGATGTCCATCGCCTCGATCCAGTTCGTGGCGTGGACGAAAGATGCGAAGACCAAGAGTTCCTCGTCGCGATCAAAGACGAGCACCGTGTCGGGAGGGACTTCCATACGGATCACTGTGTCAGGCCCATTCGCCGCGCTGCGACCAAAAAAGCCGCTGCCCGGGCGGGCCGCGGGGCCCGAGTACCTGTCCGTGGACAGCGCGGTCACCGTTGACCTCGGCTCCGCGAAGCTGATCTCGCTACCGATGACCATCAGGGGAACGACGGTGAACGCGGCCAGTACCCCACCTGGTCCCTCGATGCCACCGCCGGCACCTGGACGGCCGGCAGCGGGCTGCCCACCCCGGCATGACAGGCGCTTCGACCACCGAGGGCGTGGCGGTGGTCCAGGAGACGGGCACCGGCGCGACGAGCCGGCAGTGGAGTCTCTCCTGACCCCCGGCGGGTGAACCGTCACTTCGGACACCCGCTCCTGCGGCATCCACGCCCCGCGCGCCCCTCCACGCGCACGGGGCGCCGGCCGTAGCCCGACCACCTCGCCGTTCAGCCAGCCGGTGCACTGGCGGGAACGCGCCGACGGAAGATTGAACGCGTCTCCACAGCCGCGCGGACGGCGCCGAAGGCCCTCAGAGCCGTCAGCTCGTCGCCCGTACCGCGTCGCGGATCAGGGCGGCGACCTCCTTGGCCCGGGAGACGGCGACCGCGTGGGAGGCGCCCTCCAGCTCGACGATCGTCGCCCCGGCACGCTTCGCGCCGAAGCGCTCCACCTCCGGGTTGATCGCCTGGTCCGCGGCGGCGACCAGGGCCCAGGACGGCTTGGTCTTCCACGCGGCGGCCGACGCCGGCTCGGTGAACGACGAGGCGGCCAGCGGGCGTTGGGAAAGCGCCAGGGCCTTGGTGACCGGGGCGGGCACATCGGCGGCGAAGATGCCGGGGAACGCCTCGGCCTGGATGGTGACCTCGACCGCCGCCTCCCCGCCATCGACCGGGTACGTCCACTCCTTGAGTTTGCTGACGAGCTGCGAGAGCGGGAAGCGGCCCTGCAGCTCACCGAGGCTCTCGCCCTCTTCGGGGACGTACGCCGCGATGTAGACGAGGCCGACGACGTTCTCCGTCGTACCGGCGACGGAGATGACCGCGCCACCGTACGAGTGCCCGACCAGGACGACCGGGCCGTCGATCTGCGCGGTCACCGAGGCGACGTACGCGGCGTCGGCGGCCAGCCCGCGCAGCGGGTTCGGCGGCGCGATCACGGGGATGCCCTGGTTCTGCAGCTCCGCGACGACACCGGCCCAGCTGCCGGCGTCGGCGAAGGCGCCGTGCACGAGAAGGGCGGTGGGTGTGGTGGTCATGTCCGTTGTCTCCCGGGTCAGTTGGTGTGCAGGGCCGCGCGCAGGGTGGCGACGGCCTGGTTGATGGCGGCCTCGGCGGCGTGGGTCTCGCGCAGGGCGTTGAGCATCACGAAGTCGTGGATGATGGCCTGGTAGCGCACGGCGGTGACGGCGACCCCGGCCTCGCGCAGCTTGTTGGCGTACGCCTCGCCCTCGTCGCGCAGCACGTCCGCCTCACCGGTGATGACCAGGGCCGGGGGCAGCCCGACGAGCTGCTCGGTCGACGCCCGCAGGGGGGACGCGGTGATCTGCGCCCGCTCCGCCTCGTCGGTGGTGTACTGGTCCCAGAACCACTGCATGCCGTCCCGGCGCAGGAAGTAGCCGGTGGCGAACTGGTGGTAGGAGCCGGTGTCGAAGCTCGCGTCGGTCACCGGGTAGAACAGCACCTGCTGCACCAGTGGGACATCGCCCCGCTCCTTGGCCATGAGGGTCAGCGCGGCCGTCATGTTGCCGCCCACCGAGTCACCGGCCACCGCCAGCCGGGAACCGTCCAGGTCCTTGGTGGAGCCCTGCTCGACGATCCACTTGGCGACGGTGTAGTTCTGCTCGATGGCGACCGGGTAGCGCACCTCGGGGGAGAGGTCGTACTCAGGGAAGACCACGGCCGCGCCCGCGCCGACGGCGAGTTCGCGCACCAGTCGGTCATGGGTGTGGGCGTTGCCGAACACCCAGCCCGCGCCATGGATGTAGAGGATGACCGGGAGGGGCCCGGTGGCGCCCGCGGGCTTGACGATGCGGGCCCGGACGCTGCCTGTCGGGCCGCCGGAGACGGTGATCCACTCCTCGTCGATCGCGGGCTTGGCGATGTCGCCGGACTGCACCTCGTCGACGGCCTTGCGGCCCTCGGCGGGCGGCAGATCGAAGAGGTAGGGCGGGTTGGCGGTGGCCTCGACGAAGGCCTGGGCGGCCGGTTCGAGGACCGGCTTGACCGGTTCGGCGGTCTCGGACATGGAGTTCTCCCGAAATTTCTCAGTGGTGCTGCGCGGTCGCGTCGACGAGCACGCTAGGAGCGCGGGGCGGGGGTGGGTTGTCCGCCCGTGCATGGGCGCTGATCCACAAGCGCACCGAAATGCGCGCCCGTCGAAGGCGGGTCGGCGCACGGCGTCCGTCCGCCGGCCGTGTCGCGCCACTCGCTGGGGGACATCCCGTACGCGGCGCGGAACACCCGGCTGAAGTGCGGGGCGCTGAGGAAGCCCCAACGGGCGGCGACCGCCGCGATGGTGCGTCGGCCCCGCACCCGGTGCAGCAGATCGCGCCGGCACTCCTCGAGGCGACGGCGCTGGATCCACCGGCCGACCGTCGTGTCCTCGTCCTGGAACAGTTTGTGCAGATAGCGCACCGAGATGTGGTGCGCCGCGGCGATCGTCTCGGGCGAGAGGTCCGGATCCGCGAGATGGCGGTCGACGAACCCCTGGATCCTGGACAGCAGCGGCGACTGCGTGCCCGACGGCTCCGCGGCGTGCTCGCCCGACTGATCGGTGGCCAGCGTCGCCAGGAGGTTCACGGCGTTCCAGGAGAGCATCTCGCCGGTCGCGGGCGGCGAGACGGAGACCGTGTCGGCGAGCTCGGACAGGAACGGCGACAGCAGGCCGCCCAGCCGGGAGGACCGGCTGACCGGCGCCGCCATGACCCGCCGTAGCGCGTGGTCCGGCAGCCCCAGCGCCTCGCGTGTCACGAGGAACACCTTCAGCCGGGCCTGCCCGGGAAGCTCCAGCGAGGGCGGGCGGTCCGTGTCGTAGAAGCAGATGTCCCCGGGGTCGAGTGGGATGTCCACGAAGCCCTCCGGCTCGGGGGTGCCGCCCCGCACGCCGACGAAGAGGAACTCGCCACCGGCGCGGGCGGACAGCCGGTGCGCCCGGGTCCGCGGCCACCGCTCGCCGGGCAGCCGCACCGGCGCCGTTTCGGTGACGACGATCTCGACACCCAAGGGCATCCGCTACACCTCCGAACAGAATCGAACAGAATCTCTCATCACCTCGGAGCCTAGGTGCGAAGGTGTGAAAAAAGAGTGACAGGGAAGTGATGGTGGCCCTCTGGCCTGGGGTTATGGTCGGCGGTCGAGCTCGGCGGCGAACACCCGCAGCAAGGCGTGGGCGGTGTAGCGGCCCGGCTCGGATTCGTCGACGAGATGCGCGTCGGCGAGTTCCTCGAGGAGTCGGCCGGCCGTGCGGACGGACAGGCCGGCCAGGGCGGCGGCGGCATCCGCGGTGAGGTCCGGGCCGCACCCGACGGACAGCGGACGCAACAGCCGGGCGGCCGCGTCCGGCAGGCGCTGGTAGGAGGCGGCGAACGCGGTACGCACGTCGGCGAGGGCGTCGAGGCCATGCCGGGACCGGCGCAGCTCGGCGGCCACGGCCGCGAGCGGGAGGCCGGGGCGGGCGGCGGCCCGGGCGGCCACGACGGCCAGGGCCAGCGGCAGCCGGCCGCAGTGCGCCACGATCTCCTGTGCCGCCGGGAGTTCGGCGGCCGGCCGTTCCCGGCCGATGTGCCGGGCCAGGACGGCGAGTGCGTCCGCGGTGGACGGCAGGTCCAGGCGCAGCGGCCGGGCCCCGGCGGCGACCAGGCCGGACAGGCCGCGCCGACTGGTGATCAGGGTCAGGCAGCCGGGCGACGCGGGCAGCAGGGCACGTACCTGCTCGGTGTCGAAGGCGTCGTCGAGCAGGAGGAGCATCCGGCGACCGGACAGCACGCTCCGGTACAGCCCGGTGAGCGCGTCCGGACCGCTCGGCAGGCGGTGCCCGGGCACGCCGAGAACGGGAAGCAGGAAGCGCAGGGCCGCCTCGGGGGTCAGCGGGTCGTTGAGCGGGTCGAAACCCCTGAGGTTCACGTGGAGTTGGCCGTCCGGGTACCGTTCGGCGACCTCGTGAGCCCAGCGCACCGCCAGCGTGGTCTTCCCGATGCCCGGCATACCGGTGAGCAGGACGGTCGAGCAGTCGGGTGCCGTGCGCAGGCTGTCCAGTTCGGCCTTTCTGCCGATGAACTGCTTCGGGGTGGGCGGGAGTTGGGCGGGCCGTGCGAGGGGTTCCCGCTTCCGCGGCACGGATCCCACCTCCTGGCGGAGTACACGCGTATGGGCCTCGGTCAGCTCCGCTCCCGGCGCGACACCCAGCTCCCGGCCCAGCAGCAGCCGTACGGACTCGTACGCCGCCAGCGCCTCGGCCTGCCGGCCGCAGGCGGCGAGTGCCAGGACGTTCCTCGCGTGCAGGGACTCGTTGAGGGGGTCGAGCCGGGCCGCGCGGCCCAGGTGGGGCAGGACGTGTTCGGGTGTGCCGCACAGCAGGGCCGCGTCGGCGGCCATCACCGTCGTACGGACGAGTTCGCGTTCGATCTCGGCGAACACGGCGTGATCCCGCGCGGGCGAGGGGATGCCGGCCACCACCGGGCCCCGCCACTCGTCCAACGCCTCGACGAAGTGCCGCAGCGCCGGTTCGGGCCGTCCGGTGGCCGCCTCCCGCTTGGCCCGCCTGGTCAGATCCCGGAACCTGAGCAGATCGACCTCGTCCTCGGCCGCCTCCAGCCGGTATCCGTCGGCGCCGCGCGACAGCCGGCGACCGGGAGCGCGCGGCGGCAGTCCCGGCTCCAGCAGGCGGCGCAGGGCACCGACGTAGCGGCGGACCACGTTCATGGCGCTGGCGGGCGCACCCCCCGGCCACAGTGCGGCGACGATCTCGCCCACGGGTACGGGCCGCCCCGCCCGTGCCAACAGCAGGGCCAGCAGGGCGCGTTGCTGGGGAAAGCCGAGGTCGAGTTCGCTCTGGCCGAGCGTCGCCCGCAGGGGGCCCAGTACCTCGAAACGCAGCGATTCGTCGTGTGCCAAGCTCGGTCGCCCCCCTTCAGGCGAGATCGCGGCTGCCGCCCCGGGCGGCGAGCAGCCGCTCCCGGACCTGTTCCGCGTCCGGGTGGCCCAGGGAGACGAAGAGGGCGAGCGCCTGGCGCCACGAGGTTTCCGCCTCCCCAAGGGCGCCCATGGCGAGGTGGGTGTCGCCGATGTGGGCGAGGGTGCAGGCCTCCATATAGGGGACGCCCAACTCCCGGTACAAGGTCAGCGCGTTGTGGTAGCCAAGCAGGGCGTGCGGGTGGCGGCCCAGTCCGTGCTGGGCGTAGGCGATGCTGTCCCAGGTGACCGCCTGGCCGTAGCGGTCGCCCAGGTCCTGGAGCATGGGAAGGGCCTCGAAGCAGTGGCTCAGGGCCTGCCGGTACCGGCCGAGCAGCGCGTGGTACCAGCCGACCGAGTTGAGCACGCTGGCCTGTGCGGCCGGCGGTCCGCTCTGCCGGAACAGGTGCAGGGCCTGCTCGTTGTGCCGGAGGGCGCCGGGGAGGTCGCCCTGCTGTTCGCACTGCCAGCCGAAGCTGCGGTGGGTGTGGGCCTGCCCGGTCGTGTCGCCCAGTTCGGTGAAGAGTTCCAGGGCGCGCCGTAGCCGGGCCAGGGAGCTGTCGTGCAGGCCCAGCCGGCCCTCCGCCCGGGCCAGCCCGCGCAGTCCGCGCGCCTCCCAGGCCGGATCCGACAGCCTGAGCGCGCAGCCGAGCGCCGTGCGCTGCGCGGCCGCCCCGTCGTGCCAGTGGCCCCGTCGGTCGAAGAACGGCTCCAGGGACCAGGCGAGTTGAGCGGCGAGGCGGTCACGGCCGGAGTGCGCCGCCGCGTCGATCACGGCGAGCAGGACCCGGTACTCGGCGGCCAGCCAGGCCAGCGCGTCCTGGTCGTCGGACAGGGCTTGCGGGATGACGCCGGGCGGAGGCGGGTCCGGTGGCAGGGGATCGGCGTGCGGGGCGAGGAGCCGGTCGGCCGCGTGGGCGGTGTGCAGGTGGTAGGCGTACAGCCGGTCGACAGCCGCCGCAGTGTCGTCTTCGGCCTGCACCAGTTCGGCCGCGTGGGCGCGCACCAGGTCGTGCAGGGCGTACCGGCCGGGAGTGTGCTCGCGCGCCAGGTGCACGTCGGCGAGTTCCGCCAGCAGACCGCTCGCCTGCGGTACCGGAACGCCTGCCAGCGCGGCTGCGGCCGGGGCACAGACGTCCGGGCCGGGGTGCAGGCCGAGCAGCCGGAAGAGGCGGGCCGCGCCGGGCGAGACGGCACCCAGCGACCACGAGAAAACCGCGCCGACGTTCACGGCCGGGTCGGTCCTGTTGAACGCGTCGAGGCTGCCGTGCGCCGCCCGCAGCTCGGCCGCCACCGCGGACAGCGGGAAGTGCGGATGGGTCGCCGCGCGCGCCGCCACGCATGCCAGCGCGAGCGGCAGCCCGGCACACAGGGCGGTGATCTCGGTGACCGCCCGGGACTCGCCGGCCAGCCGCGCCGCGCCGAGCCGGCGCTCCAGGAACGCCCTGGCCTGCCCGGCGGTGAGCGGGCGCAGGGTCAGCGCGTGCGCTCCGTGCGCGGCGACCAGCCCGGACAGCCTGCTGCGGCTGGTGACGATCGTCAGACAGCCGGGGGTGCCCGGCAGCAGCGGGCGTACCTGATCGGTGTCGCGCGCGTTGTCCAGCAGGACCAGGAACCGCCGCCCGGCCAACAGGCCTCGGTAGAGGGCGGCCTGGGCCTCCACCTCGTGCGGCACCCGTTCGGGCGGCACCCCAAGTGCGTCCAGGAAGAGCCGGACCGCCTCGTTCGCTGTCATCACGGCGCCGGACGGGTCGAAGCCGCGCAGATTGACGTAGAGCTGCCCGTCGGGGAACCGCTCGGCGACCCGGTGGGCCAGGTGCACGGCGAGGGTGGTCTTGCCGATGCCGGCCATACCGCCGATCGCCGTGATGACCACCCTGCCGGTCGGTTCCGACCGGGCCAGCACGTCGTCCAGTTCGCTCTCGCGGCCGGTGAACGTCGGCAGGTCGTGCGGGAGTTGGGCGGGCCTCGGCAAGGAGGTCGACGGTACGGCGTCCGGCAGCGACGCGCGGTGCGCTTCGCGCAGTCCGGCCCCGGGGTCGATGCCGAGGTCGTGGGCGAGGCGGGTGGCGGCGGTGCGGTAGGTGTCGAGAGCCTCGGACCGGTGCCCCATGGCCGCCAGCACGAGGATCAGCCGGGCGAGCACCGGTTCGTCCAGCGGGTCGTCGGCGGCGGCCTCTCGCAGCAGGGGCAGCACCGCCCCCGGCACACCGGCGCGCAGCGCGGCGTCGGCGGCCTCCTGCACCGCCGCCCGACGTTCCCGGTCGACGGCACCGAAGCCGGCGCGCTCACGCACCTCGGCGGCGATGTCCCCGGCGACCGGTCCCTGCCACGACGAAAGGGCTTCGACGAGCAGGTCGACCGCGTGCCCGGGCTCCGCCCGCCGGGCCTCGTCCCGCAGTCGGCGGAACCGCAGCAGATCCAGCGAGTCGGCGTCGGCCGTCCACAGGTAACCGCCCGGGGCCCGGGCCAGCCACCTCCCTACGGCCCGGGCGGGGCAGGCCGGGCTCCACCAGGCGGCGCAGGGAGCCGACATGACGCCGGACCACGTTCACGGCGCTGTGCGGCGGACGCGCACCCCACAGCACGGTCACGATCTCGCTCACGGCCACCGGTTGCCCGGCGCGCACCAGCAGCAGCGCCAGCAGGGCCCGTTCCTGCGGACCGCCGAGGGCTATCCCCGCCCCCGCCCGCTGTACCCGGACCGCCCCCAGAACCGAGAACTCCACCGGCTCCACCGGTCCTCCCCCTTGCTGATCTTCCGCCCCACCCCGACTTTACGTGACGTGTCGCGTTACCTGCCGTGACCGAAAACCGGACCGCTACGGATCTCGGCCGGCAACACCGCCCCGGTGTGCGACATCACTCCGCGATCGCCGCCCTCGACGCGGACACGCGGACAGGGGGCGGGGTCGGTCCTGACGCGGATGGTGACCATCGGTCTCCAGCAGATGAGGCTGCAGGCCAGTGAGGGGAACCGTCGGAGTGGAGCGAAGGTCTGCTCGGGAGCTACTCCCGTGCCGCCATCGCTCCTCCCCAGGTCAGCGGCAGTGCAGCTCAGCCCCACGCCCCCACCGGCACGAACGAACTGTCCTGCCGGAACAGATCCGTCGCGGCCGTCCGTTCCACCCGGAGTTGGTAGTTGTAGTGGCGCAGGTAGTACCCGGGATAGTTGTACGACTCCCAGCGGATCGCGCCCGAGGACGAGCCCGTGCGGGCGATGAACGTGGCGTCCTTGGCGAAGGTCGACGTGCCGTCGTTGGCGTCGAAGCGGGCGCGGAAGTCCCAGTGGCGCAGATAGTTGCCGGAGAAGTCGCGGAAGGAGTAGCCGTTCGGGTCGGCGAGGCCCGCGACGACCGTGAAGGTGGACGCCGACTTCTCGGCGGCCGTGCTGGAGCCGGTGACCACCGGGAGGTTGAGCAGCGAGGACTGCGCCTGCCAGTAGCGCGTCGGGTAGTTGGCCGACTGGAAGGACCGCGTGACGTTCCTCGCGAGCGAAGGCCCGCCGGACACCGTCTCCTTGATGACCGTGAAGTGCCGGGCGGTGCCGGAGACCACCGGCAGCGCGGTCGGGGCGGACCACGTCGCGAACGAGTCGTAGCTGTCGCTGGAGTAGTAGGTGCCGTCGCTGTAGCCGTCGAAGAAGATCCGCCAGCCGCCGTTGTCGAGCTGGATCACGGACGGGCCCTCGCGATAGCTGCCCCAGCCCGCCCAGTCGCCGGTTCGGGAGATCGTGTAGGGGCCGGTGAGCGAGGAGGCGGTCGCGTACTCGATGTACTTGGTCGTCTCGTTCTTCGTGAAGGCGTGGTACGTCGAGCCGGTCCTCACGATGTACGTGTCGATGTGGTTCGAGCCGATCCCGGAGAGGGCGACGGGTGAACTCCATGCCGTCAGCGCCGAGTTCGTCGCCTTCAGCCGGTAGGGCGTGAAGATCCACTCGTTGCTCGTGACAGAGCAGGACACGATGACGTTCACGCTGCCGTCGCCGTCGACGAACCACTCCGGCGCCCACGCACGGGACAGGTTGGCGATCGGGACCGTGTAGTCGTACAGGAAAGTCCAGTTGGCCCGGTCGGAGCTCCGCGCGAAGCCGATGCTGGTGCTGACGTCCTGCCAGGTGTGGGTCGTGTACGTCAGGTAGTAGTAGCCGTCGGTGTGCTTGAAGACGCTCGCGTCGCGGATCCTGTTGCCGGGCGGTGTGTAGGCGGAGGACTTGAGCAGCCGGAAGTCCGTGGCGTCGTCGGACTGGTAGACGTTCACGGTCCCGTCGTTGCTGTTGAGGAACGGCACGATGGTGTAGCGCGTCGCGGAACCGCTCGGCGGGGCGGCGGCGAAGGCCGCGCCGGGCAGTTCGCCCAGCAGGACGGCGGAGGCGGGCAGGGTCGCCATCGCGCGCAGCAGGGTGCGGCGGGACGGCGTGGGGGGTCGTGTGCTCACGGGCGGCTCTCCCTCGGACAAGAACTGACGCGGCTCTGACGGACCACCTGCATGTCCGACATGTCGAACGCAGTTCGGGAAGTCGATCAGAAGGTAGGGCTGTGACCTGAACGCGTCAATGCTTCGCACAGGACCCGGTGCGCCCTGCGCGAAAGCTGTGGCACCCGTCCGGCCGCCACACCCGCCTGGCACGTTCCGGAGAAGCGCTTTCCCACGTTACCGTTCGGTAGGCAACGTCGTCCCGGAGTCCCGGAGGTGCCCCGTATGACGCGCGACCGTTCCGCAGGCCTGGTGGAGACCGCCCGTGCACTGGCCGACGGCACGATCACCTCCCGGGCCCTCGTCGAACAGGCCCTGGAGCGGATCGAGACGTCCCAGGCCTCCCTCAACGCCTTCCGGATCGTACGGACCAAGGCCGCTCTCGCCGAGGCCGAGGCCGCGGACGCCCAACTGGCCGCCGGGGTGCGCAAGCCGCTGCTCGGGGTGCCCGTCGCGGTCAAGGACGACATGGATGTGGCCGGTGAACCCACGGCGTTCGGCTGCCGGGGGGAGTTCCCGGCGGTCGCCCGGGACGGGGAGGCGGTACGGCGGCTGCGCGCGGCCGGGGCCGTGATCGTCGGCAAGACCAACACCTGCGAGTTCGGGCAGTGGCCGTTCACCGAGGGGCCCGCCTTCGGCGCCACCCGCAATCCGTGGAGCCCGGAGCACACGCCGGGCGGCTCGTCCGGCGGGTCCGCCGCGGCCGTCGCCGCGGGTCTGGTGCCCGCCGCGCTCGGCTCGGACGGGGCCGGTTCGGTACGGATCCCCGCCTCCTGGACCCATCTCGTCGGCATCAAACCCCAGCGCGGCCGGATCTCGACCTGGCCGCGCGGCGAGTCCTTCCAGGGCATCACCGTCAACGGCACGCTCGCCCGCACGGTCGCCGACGCGGCCCTCCTCCTCGACGCGGCCGCCGGCAACCACGTCCTGGACCCGCATCGCCCGCCCGCCATCGATGCCTCGGCGGCGGTCGGCCGCGACCCCGGCCGGCTGCGCATCGCGCTCGCCCTGAAGCCGCCGTTCACCGCGCTGCCCGCCCGGCTCCAGCCCCAGGTGCGGGCACGGGTCGTCGAACTCGCCGAGAAGCTGAGCGACTTGGGGCACACGGTCGAGGAGGCGGATCCGCCGTACGGGCAGATCGGGCTCACCTTCATCCCCCGCGCCACGGCCGGGATCGCCGAACGGGTCCGCGAGGCGCCCTTCCCCGCACTCCTCGATCGCCGCACCCGGGAGGCGGCCCGGCTCGGCGGACTGCTCGGCGGGGTCCCGCTGCGGGTGGCGCGGCGCGCGGAGGCGGTCCTGCACCGCCGTATCGGCGGGTTCTTCACGTCGTACGACGTCGTCCTCGCCCCGACGACGGCAGCTCCCCCACCGCGCATCGGGGCGATGCTGGAGCTGAGCGGACTGGCCACGGACCGCGCGATGATCGCGGCCTGTCCCTACGCCTGGCCCTGGAACGTGCTGGGGTGGCCGGGGGTCAATGTGCCCGCCGGGTTCGTCGGGGGCGGGCTGCCCGTCGGGGCGCAGTTGCTCGGACCCGCGAACAGTGAACCGCTTCTCCTGTCGCTGGCCGCGCAGTTGGAGGACGACCTGCGCTGGTACGAGAGGTGGCCGCCCCAGGAGGCGACCGTGGATTCCCCGGTCGCCTGACAGCATTCCGCCCGTACCCTGTGACCATGGACGACGCGTCGATGGTCGGGCTCATGGGGCGGGTCACGGGGGCGATCGGACCGGGGCTCGTCGGCGAGGTGATCGTCCGGGTCCGGGGCGGCGCCGAGCACTTCCTCGCCTACCCCGCCTCCGGCACCGACCGGATCGAGCGGGGGACGGTGGTGATGGTGGTGGAGTACCTGCCGCCGAGGACGGTCTACGTACAGGCTGCGTACGACAGTTGAGCCTGCTCACGCGCAGGTGAGAGGCGTGTGCCTCAAGGTTTCGACAAGGATGCGCCAGCGTCTTCACCGGGGCCTCGAACAGGCGCACACTCCCTTCGTTCGGTGCCGAAAGGGCACCATGCAAAGGGGGCGTATGCCGATGGTTGTCGGCGTCGTTGCGGGGGTGGCCGTAGCTGCCATCGCCGTTCTGATCGGTCTGTTCAAACTGATGTGGCGTGTCGCGGAACCCAACGAGGCACTGGTCATCTCCGGGTCCAATCACAAGACCGAGGGTCTTGAGGCGGGCATGGGATTCCGCATCGTCACCGGGCGCGGCACGCTGGTGCTGCCCGGTGTGCAGGCGGTGCGCAAGATGTCGCTCGACCTGAACGAGACCGAACTGCACGTGGACTGCGTGACCCACCAGGGCATTCCGCTCAAGGTGCGGGGCGTGGTCATCTTCAAGGTCGGCGACGACTTCGTGTCGATCGCCAACGCGGCCCGTCGCTTCCTCGACCAGCAGAAGCTGATGTCGGAGCGGGTGCACAACGTCTTCGCCGGTCATCTGCGGTCCATCGTGGGCGGGTTGACCGTCGAGGACATGATCCGCGACCGGGAGAAGCTCACCGGTCAGACGCGGGCCGCCTGCGGCACGGAGATGGAGAAGCTGGGGCTCATCGTCGACTCCCTGCAGATCCACGAGATCGAGGACCCGACCGGGTACATGCAGAACCTGGCGATGCCGCACGCGGCCGCCGTCCAGCGGGACGCGCGGATCGCGCAGGCGGAGGCGAACCGGCTGGCCACCGAGGCCGAGCAGCAGGCGTACGCCCGGATGGCGCAGGCCACCCGGGACAGCGAGATCCTCCAGGCCGGCTACCAGGCCGAGCGGGACAAGGCGGGCGCCAAGGCACGCCAGGCCGGTCCGCTCGCCGACGCCGCCGCCCGGCAGGAGGTCGTCGTGCAGGAGACCCGGATCGCCGAACTGGAGGCGAACCGGCGGGAGCAGCAGCTCCAGGCGGACGTCCGCAAGCCGGCGGACGCCAAGGCCTACGAGAAGCGCACGCTCGCCGAGGCCGAGCGTGACGCGCGGATCTCCGGGGCCGAGGCCAAGGCGAAGGAGACCGAGCTCGCCGCGGCGGCCGAGGCCACCCGGGTCAAGACGGCCGCGATGGCCGAGGCCGAGGCCACCAAGGCCCGCGGTACGGCCATGGCCGCGTCCACCCGGGCCACCGGTGAGGCCGAGGCCGCGTCGGCTCAGGCCAAGGGTCTCGCGGAGGCCGAGGCGGCCAAGGCGAAGGGTCTCGCGGAGGCGGAGGCCATCAAGGCCCGCGCCGCCGCCCTCGCCGAGAACCAGGAGGCGGTTGTCGCCCAGCAACTCGCCGAGAACTGGCCGGAGATCGTCAGGGCCGGCGCGTCCGCGTTCGGCAACGCCGACAACATGGTGATCCTCAACGGCGCCGACGGCATGGCGGACATGTTCGCCAAGGCGCTCACCATGGGCGGCACAGGGCTGGGTCTGGCCCGTCAGCTGCTGGCGTCGATGAACCAGAACGGGCAAAGCGTCAACGGCACTTCGCTCAACGGGGTGGCGTCGCCGCCCTCCCAGAAGGTGCCGGTCCAGGAGTAACGGGCAGGCCGGCCGGGGTCCTTGAGGAAAGGGACCCCGGCCGGCCTGTGTTCACAGCGCCGACAACGTGACACCCAGGCCGAGCAGCGCGACGACCTTCGCCGCCTCGAAGGCGACGTAGAAGAGGTGGCCGCGCGAGCGGGGCAGGTCCTCGCCGGATAGGACGCGGTCGGAGCGACGGTTCAGACGGGGGCGGATCACGGCCAGTTGACCGACCAGCAGCACCACCGCGGCCACGGTCCAGCCGACGATCCGGCCCGGTGGGTCACCGGCGGCGACGGCCACGACCACCGCGGTGGCCAGGACGCACTCCACGACGTTCAGGGCCCGGAAGACCAGTCGCCCGATTCCCAGGCCGATGCGGACACTCACGCCCGGGGCGCGGAACTTCAGCGGCGCCTCCAGGAAGGAGATCGCCAGCACCATCCCCAGCCACACGAAGGTGACCGCGCTCGCCGTCGCTGCCGACGTTGGGTTCATCCAACCGACCGTACCGCTCGCCCGGTTCGCGGGACGCCTTAAGGTTCCCCACGTGACTGCGTTTACCGATGAGAACGTCCCCGGCCGCTTCGGCGCCACCGCCACCACCGAGGCCGATCCCCGCGAGGTCGGCAGGGTGCGCACCGAGTACTCCCCCGCGCACGACGGCGACCCCGATCCCGGCGAGATCGTGTGGACCTGGGTGCCCTTCGAGGAGAACGACGGACGCGGCAAGGACCGTCCCGTGCTCGTGGTCGCCCGGGAGGCGGCCGGCACCTTCCTGGCCGTACAGCTGTCGAGCAAGCGGCACGACGGGGACCGGGAGTGGGTGCCGATCGGCAGCGGGCCCTGGGACCGGACCGGGCGGGACTCCTGGGTGGACGTCGACCGCGTCCTGCGCCTCCACGAGGACGGCATGCGCCGGGAGGCGTGCGAGCTGGACCGGGGGCGGTTCAACCTGGTCAGGCAGCGGCTTCATGAGCGGTACGGCTGGACCTGACGGCTACCCCTTCCGGAGCAGGCGCTCCGCCGTAAACGCCCGTTCGAACGCCGCCCGCACCGTTGCGTCCCGCGTCCGGTCCAGCACACCGAACACCACGTGCTCGAAGGCCCCGGCGAACCGTCCGCCGGGCTCGAGCAGCGCCCGGAACGCCCCCGCCACCTGGGCGGGGTCGTTCTGGAAGACCCCGCACCCCCAGGCGCCCAGCACCAGCCGCCGGTAGCCCTCCGCGACGGCGACCGACAGCACCTGCCCGGCCCGCGCCGCGAGGGCTCGTGGCAGCTCGGCGGCCCGCTCGGGTGCCGTGCGCCGGACCACCCCGGCGTTCGGGGCGGCCGCCGTCAGGAACCCCACGAGATGTGCCGCCTCCAGCAGACGGCCGCGATCGTCCCGGAACACCGGCACGGCCGGTGAGTGGATGACCCGGTCGGTGTAGAACGGGTCGCGGTGGGCCCGGTGGTGGTCGTAGAACGCGCGGGCCTCCAACTGGCAGGTGTACAGCGCGGACGCCCGGCACAGGGCCTCTTCCTGTGCCTGGGCGCCGTTCAGGTAACCGCCGCCCGGATTGCGCGCCGAGGCGAAGTTCAGCACGGCGGTGCGCCCGCCGAGCCGATGGGCCGCCTCCAGGCTGCTCTCGCCCGTGACCTCGAAGAACGTGTCCACGGCGACGAAGGCCGGCACCTCCACGGGCCCCGGTCCGTACATCCGTGTGCCCGCCCGTGCCGCCTCGATCTCGGCGGCAACGGAGACCTCGTGCCCGTCCGGGGCTCGATAGCGCCCCGCCGCGACGATCTGTTCCGTCTCCTGGGCGATCCCGCGCAGCCGCGCGCTCATGGCGCCACCCCCGTGAGCGCCATGACCGCACGCCGCGCGGTCTCCCCCGTCGTACTCATGGAGGAATCGTGGGCGATGACACGGATGCGGTGCAACAGAGTTTCCGGGGCCCGCCACAGCAGGAAAACGCCTCGAAAACCCCGGGAAAACGGAGATCCACAGCCCCTAATGCAAGGGTGTGCCCCCTTGTGCGGAACGAGATGAGCGTCTTGGGTGGGACGAGCGTTGCCGGTCCGACCCACCTGATCCCCGGACTGGTGGCATGGTGGAATCTCAGGAGGATCCCGACATGTCCGACACACCCAGCGGCTGTACGCCGGGCGACTGTACGAAGCCCCGTACATCCCTGCCCGAAGCCGAGCTCGAGGCCCTGGTCCGTGGCATCTGCTTCAAGACGGGCCCGCCCCGCCGTATCGGGGTGGAAGTGGAATGGCTCGTGCACGAGCTGAGCAGCCCTCGGCTCCCCGTCACATCCGAACGACTCGCGGCGGCCTACGCCGCACTGCGGACCGTGCCCCTGAAGTCGGCGCTCACCGTCGAACCGGGCGGTCAGCTGGAGCTGAGTTCTCAGCCCGCTGACTCCCTGATGGAGTGCATCGGTACCGTCTCCGCCGACCTCGCCGCCGTCCGGGCGGCCCTCGCCGAGCACGGCCTCGGCCTCGTCGGCATCGGCCACGACCCCTGGCATCCGCCCCGCAGGTATCTGCACGAACCGCGCTACGACGCCCTGGAGACCTGCCTCGACCGCACCGGCCCGGCGGGCCGCGCGATGATGTGCACCTCGGCCTCCGTGCAGGTGTGCGTGGACGCCGGACACGAGGAGCCCGGTCCCCTCGGCCTCGGACGACGCTGGTGGCTGGCGCACCAGCTGGGCCCGGTCCTGGTGGCCGCCTTCGCCAACTCCCCGCTCGCCGGTGCCGAGCCCACCGGCTGGCTCTCGACCCGCCAGCTGCTGTGGACGGAGATCGGCAAGGAGCGGGCGGGCGGCCCCTCCCTGGACACCGACCCCCGCACCGCCTGGGCCCGGCACGTCCTGGACGCGCCGGTGATGTGCATACGTCGGGACAGCGGCCCCTGGGACGTCCCGGAGGGGCTCACCTTCCGGGAGTGGGCCAGGTCGTCAGTGCCCCGGCAGCCGACCCGGGAGGATCTCGACTACCACGTCTCCACCCTGTTCCCGCCGGTCAGACCGCGCGGCCATCTCGAGCTGCGCATGATCGACGCCCAGCCGGGCGAGGACGGCTGGATCGTGCCGCTCGCGGTGACGACGGCGCTCTTCGACGACCCCGAGGCCGCCGAGACCGCCTACCGGGTGGTGAAGCCGCTGGCCGAACGCACCCTCTCGCTGCCCGCGCCGCACAACCCGCTGTGGATCGACGCGGCCCGCCACGGCCTGGCCGACCCCGAACTGCACGAGGCGGCGATCGCCTGCTTCGGGACGGCCCTGGAGGCGCTGCCACGGCTGGGCGCCACGCCCGAGGTCACGGACGCCGTCGAAACGTATCTGCATCGCTATGTGATCCGGGGCCGGTGCCCCGCCGACGATCTGCTGGACCGGACGCACGGTTCGCTCGGGAAGGAAATCCGCACATGACCAACCCGTCCGTCGACCCCTCCAACGACCCCTCCGTCGATCCCGAGGCCTTCCGCGAGCGGGCCGTGACCACCCTGGTCACCGCCCGGGACCGCACGACCCTCCTCACCAGCTGTGTCGAGGACCCCGACCTGACCGCCCAGCACTCGCCGCTCATGTCGCCGCTCGTGTGGGACCTCGCCCACATCGGCAACCAGGAGGAGCAGTGGCTGCTGCGGACCGTCGCCGGACAGGAGGCGATACGGCCCGAGATCGACGGCATCTACGACGCCTTCGAGCACCCACGCTCCGAACGCCCCACACTGCCCCTGCTGTCGCCCGCGGAGTCCCGGCGCTACGCGGCGGAGGTACGCGGGCGGGTGCTGGACGTCCTGGAGGGCGCCGCGCTCCACGGGACCCGGCTCACCGAGGCCGGGTTCGCGTTCGGGATGATCGCGCAGCACGAACAGCAGCATGACGAGACGATGCTGATCACCCATCAGCTCCGCAAGGGGCCCCAGGCCCTGACCGCCCCCGACCCGGAACCGGCCCCGCTGTTCACCGGCCCGGCCGAAGTCCTCGTGCCCGGCGGCCCGTTCACCATGGGGACCTCCGACGAGCCGTGGGCGCTGGACAACGAACGCCCGGCGCACCGGCGTGAGGTGGACCCCTTCTACATCGACACCACTCCGGTGACCAACGCCGAGTACCAGGCCTTCATCGAGGACGGCGGCTACGACACCGAGGGCTGGTGGGCTCCGGCCGGGTGGGCACACATCCGCAAGCATTCCATCCACGCCCCGCTGTTCTGGAGCCGCGACGGCAAGCAGTGGCTGCGCAGGCGCTTCGGCGTCACCGAGGTCGTGCCGCCCGACGAGCCGGTGGTCCACGTCTGCTGGTACGAGGCCGACGCCTACGCCCGCTGGGCCGGACGGCGGCTGCCCACCGAGGCCGAGTGGGAGAAGGCGGCCCGCCACGACCCGGCCGGCGGCCGCTCGACCCGCTACCCGTGGGGCGACGCCGACCCCGCGCCCGAGCACGCCAACCTGGGCCAACGGCACCTGCGACCCGCCCCCGCCGGCAGCTACCCGCAGGGCGAATCGCCGCTCGGTGTCAGGCAGTTGATCGGTGACGTATGGGAGTGGACGGCGAGCGACTTCGAGCCCTACCCCGGGTTCCAGGCGTTCCCGTACAAGGAGTACTCGGAGGTGTTCTTCGGCCCCGACCACAAGGTGCTGCGGGGTGGTTCGTTCGCCGTGGACGCGGTGGCCTGCCGGGGCACGTTCCGCAACTGGGACTATCCGATCCGGCGGCAGATCTTCTCCGGCTTCCGCACGGCCCGTTCTTCGGGTGCCGTCTGATGTGCCGTCATCTGGCGTACCTGGGACCCGCGGAGCCGCTCGGCAGCCTCCTCGTGGCGCCCCCGCACAGTCTCTACCGCCAGTCCTGGGCGCCCAGACGGCAGCGGTACGGCACCGTCAACGCCGATGGTTTCGGGGTCGGTTGGTACGCCGAGGGCGACCCGGTCCCGGCCCGGTACCGACGGGCCGGCCCCATCTGGGCGGACCTGTCCTTCGCGGACCTGGCACGGGTCGTGCACAGCACGGCGATCCTGGCCGCCGTACGGGACGCGACCCTGGCGGGAGCCGACGCCGAGGCCGCCGCGGCGCCGTACGCCTCGGGGCCCTGGCTGTTCAGCCACAACGGCGCGGTCAAGGGGTGGCCCCATTCCCTGGCGCCCCTGACCGCCGCGCTGCCCCCGGCGGATCTGCTGTCGATGGAGGCCCGCAACGACTCGGCGTTCGTGTGGGCGTTGGTCCTGAACCGGCTGCACGGCGGCGACGAGGAGGGTCAGGCGCTGGCCGACACGGTCCTGGAGGTCGCCGAGGCGGCCCCGGGCTCCCGGCTCAACCTCCTGCTGACCAACGGGGAGTCCATCGCCGCGACCGCCTGGGGCGACACCCTCTGGTACTTCCAGCGTCCCGGCGGCGGCACGGTCGTGGCCTCCGAGCCGTACGACGACGATCCGCACTGGCAGGAGGTCCCCGACCGCACTCTGCTCGCGGCGAGCCGCACCGATGTCCTGCTCACACCGCTCAAGGAACCGTCCGCGGAACCACTCGAGGAGCCCAGCACGTGAGTCCGTTCCTTCTGACCCGCACCCTGCCCGAGGACGCCACCGAGGCCGCCCTGCGCGCCGATGTCCTCAAGGGCCTGACACACACACCGAAGACCCTGCCGCCGAAGTGGTTCTACGACGCCCACGGCAGCGAACTCTTCGAGCAGATCACCGAGTTGCCCGAGTACTACCCGACCCGCGCCGAACGGGAGATCCTCGTCGCGCGCTCCGGCGAGATCGCCGCGGCGACCGGTGCCCGCACCCTGGTCGAGCTGGGCTCCGGTTCGTCGGAGAAGACCCGGTACCTGCTCGACGCGCTGGCCGGGCTGCACACGTACGTGCCGGTCGACGTCAGCGAGAGTGCCCTCACCCAGGCCGGGCACGCGCTCATCGCCCAGCGGCCGGAGCTGAGCGTGCACGCGCTGATCGCCGACTTCACGGGCGGCCTGTCCCTGCCGGAGACGCCGGGTCCGCGCCTGGTGGCCTTCCTCGGCGGCACGATCGGCAACCTGCTGCCGGTCGAGCGCGCCGCGTTCCTCGCCTCCGTCCATGCCCTGCTCTCGCCCGGTGACGCGCTGCTGCTCGGCACGGACCTGGTCAAGGACGAGAAGGTGCTGGTCAGGGCGTACGACGACGCGGCCGGGGTGACGGCCGACTTCAACAAGAACGTCCTGACCGTCGTCAATCGCGAGCTGGGTGCCGACTTCGATCCCGGCGCCTTCGACCACGTGGCCCTGTGGGACGCCGAGAACGAGTGGATCGAGATGCGGCTGCGCTCCCGTACGGAGCAGACCGTGAAGGTCCCCGCGCTCGACCTGGCCGTCGACTTCGCGGCGGACGAGGAGTTGCACACCGAGATCTCGGCGAAGTTCCGCAAGGAGGGCGTCCGTGCCGAACTGGCGGCCGTCGGGCTGGAGTTGGCGCACTGGTGGACGGACAGCGAGGGCCGGTTCGCGCTGTCGCTGAGCGTGGTGCGGTAGCCCGGACCCGCGGGGGCCGGTTCGCGCCGGTCCCCGCGGTCAGTCGAGGGCCGCGGCCATCCGCCGGACCGCCTCGGTGATCAGCTCGGGCGAGGTCGCGAGGTTCAGCCGTACGAAGCCGGCGCCCCCGGTGCCGAACGGGATACCGGAGTTCAGGGCGACCCGGCCACGTTCCAGGAAGACGTCCGCCGGATCGCCGCGCAGGTCCAGCGCGCGGCAGTCCAGCCAGGCGAGGTAGGTGGCCTGGGCCGGTGCGTAGCGCACGGCGGGCAGCGCCTCGGCGAGGAGCTGGGCCAGCAGCCGGCGGTTGTCGTCGAGGCCGGTGAGCAGGGCGTCCAGCCAGGCGCCGCCGTCCCGCAGCGCGGCGGTGTGGGCGATGACGCCGACATGGCTGGGACCGTGACCGACCTCTTCGGGAAGGCGCGCGAGGTCGTCGGCCGCGTCGGGCCCGGCGACGGCCACGGCGGCTTTGAGTCCGGCGAGGTTCCACGCCTTGGAGGCCGACATCAGCGACAGCCCGCTCCCCGCGCCGGGCACACTCAGGTAGGGGACGAACGTCGCACCCGCCGCCATGAGCGGGGCGTGGATCTCGTCGGCCACGACCCGCACTCCGTACGTCCGCGCCAGCGCCGCCACGTCCACCAGTTCTTGGGCGGAGTGGACGGTGCCGGTCGGGTTGTGCGGGCTGCACAACAGATAGACGGGCCGGGCCGCGCCCTTCCGCACCCGCCGGAAGACGTCCTCCAGGACCTCGAAGTCGATCCGGCCGTCCGCACCGAGCGGAGCCTCGACGACCCGCCGGTCCATGTTCCCGACGAACTGGTAGAAGGGCGGGTAGACGGGCGAGTTGACGACCACCGGATCGCCCGGTCCGCAGACCAGCTTGAGCATCTCTACGATGCCCAGCATCACGTCCGGGACGATCGCCGTGCGCTCGACCGCGAGGCCGTCCCAGTTCCACCGCTTGCTCGCGAAGCCGGCCAGCGCCTCGGCGTACGCAGTCCCGGCCGGATACCCGGTGTCCCCCAGCGCCACCGCGTCCCGGACGGCCTGCGCGACCGGCTCGGCCAGGGGGACGTCCATCTCGGCGACCCACAGCGGCAGTACGTCCTGCGGGTAGGTCCGCCACTTCATGCTCGTACGCCGTCGGAGCTGCTCCAGGGTGAGCCGGCGCAGGGGATTCAGTTCGGTGGGGGAGGTGTCACGCGGCATACCGTCCATGGGTCAACGATAGGTTCGGACGGCTCGCGTTCCGCCGCCGCCTGGGGCACGGTGGAACCATGACGAACCACACCTACCGGGTGACCGAGATCGTCGGCACCTCACCCGACGGCGTCGACCAGGCGATCCGCAACGGCATCGCCCGTGCCTCGCAGACCCTCCGCAACCTCGACTGGTTCGAGGTGACCCAGGTGCGGGGCCAGATCGAGGACGGACAGATCGAGCACTGGCAGGTAGGGCTGAAGGTCGGCTTCCGCCTGGACGAGTCCGACTGACGGTTCTCAGGTCCGCCCCTCCCGCTCCTGCGCCACCTCCAGCGCGGCGGAAGGGGCGGTCCAGCGTGCCCGTACGACGGTGAATCCGGCCCGTTCGGCGTCCTCGCAGACCAACTCGTCGTCGTCCACCAGGACCCGGATCTCGCGGGTGCGGGCGAGCCGCTTGAGGATCTCCAGCTTGGTGCGCCGGGCGGGCCGCCGGTCGTCGTTGCGCCGCATGTACACACGCCCCTCGGGGAGCCCCTGTGCGGCGAGCCAGGCGAGCGTGTCGCGCCGGCAGCGCTCGGGCCGCCCGGTGAGGTAGCGGATCTCGCACTCCTCGGCGCGCTCCCGCACCAGCGCGATGCCCTCGGGGATCGGCGGATCCTCGGGCGCGGCCGCGAAGAAGGCGTCCCAGTCGCGGGGCCTGCGCTCCAGGAACCGCTGCCGGTGGCCCGTGTCGGCCAGGGTGTTGTCCAGGTCGAACACGGCGAGCGGGCGCTTGTCGCTTTCGGTCACACGACCCACCCTAGACCCGGCAACCTTCCCGCCCCGGGCGACCACTCCCCCTCGACAGAGCAGTAGGCCGAGGCGGGAGACTCCATGCGTGTGTACACGGCGATCTGGACGGCGGCACTGGTGGGCGCGGCCCTGGCGTTACCGGTGACCGAGGCGTCCGCGGCGCCGACGACCCTGATCGTGGCGACGAACGGGAACGACAGCGCCCCCGGCACCCTCGCCCAGCCGCTGCGCACGGTCCAACGGGCCGTCGACCTGGCGAAGCCCGGCGACACCATCGCCGTACGGGCCGGGACTTACGCGCTCACCGACAACATCACCATCGCCGGCTCCGGCACCGCGTCCCAGCCCATCTCTCTCGGCGCCTACCAGGGCGAGCGGGTCGTGATCGACGGCGAGCAGCTCGCCGCGAGCCACACCCCGGTCGGCGGCAGCATCCCGCGGGCCGAGCGCGGGGCGATCCACCAGGAGGCCTCCTACTGGCGGATCTCGGACCTGGAGATCGTGAACGGGCCCTACGGCGTCTACTGCGACGGGTGCAACGGCAATGTCTTCGCCCGTCTGAAGACCCATGACAACTACGAGTCCGGCTTCCAGCTCCAGGGCGCCTCCAGCAACAACCAGATCCTGAACCTGGACAGTTACGCCAACCGCGACCCGCGCAAGAACGGCGAGAGCGCGGACGGGCTGGCCATCAAGGAGGGTTCGGGGACCGGCAACGTGGTGCGGGGCGCCAGGCTGTGGAACAACGTCGACGACGGCTTCGACGACTGGAAGTTCACCTCGCCGGTCACCGTCGAGAACACGATCGCGTACGGCAACGGATTCAACCGCTGGAACTTCCCCGACTTCGCGGGCGACGGCAACGGCTTCAAGCTCGGCGGCGGCAGCCCGGCACCAGCGGTGGCGCACACCCTGCGCAACTCGATCGCCTTCAAGAACGCGGCGCACGGCGTGACGGACAACGGCAACACCGGCGCCCTCGCCCTGACCCGCAACTCGACGTGGGCCAACGGCGGTACGGGGTTCGACGCCGACGTCTCGGGTGGCAAGGCCAAGCTGACCGGGAACCTGTCCGTCGCCGACACCAAGGCCGCCGCACTCGGCTCGGCGACCGTCTCCAGCGGCAACTCCTGGGATCTGGGCGGCACCTGGAACACGTCCTCGGTGCTGAGCACTGACCCGGCGCCGCTCACCGGCGCACGCGGGGCCGACGGTTCACTGCCGTCGGCGCCGTCGTTCCTGGTGCCGCGGAGCGGGGCCGCCGTAGGAGCGAGGTTCTGATCCGGCCGACCCGGTAGCACGGGGCGCGCACCGTATGGATCATGCTTCTCCCATGCCCTCGACGCCCCGCACCTCCCTGATCGGCTCCGCCTCCTGCACCGTCGTCGTCTGCCGGGGCTGCTGCTGCGGCGATGCCCACAAAAACCCCGGCACCGACCATGCCTGGCAGTTGGAGCTGCTGCGGGCGGGGGCGGCCGAGCACGGCTTCCAGGTCCGTACGACCGACTGCCTGGGCCCCTGCGACCAGGCGAACGTCATCGTCGTGCGGCCCTCCGCCGCCGGGCGCCGGGCGGGTGGCCGGGCCGCGTGGATCGGGTTCGTCATGGACGACGAGGGCACCGAGGACGTCGTGCGGTGGGTGGCCTCGGGCGGACCGGGGGTTGCCGAGCCGCCGCTCACGCTGGAGCTGCAGTTCATCGAGCCCCCGCGGGAGGCCCGGGTACGGTCCCGTCGCCGGCGTTGATTGTTAATGGGATCCATTTTCATGTAGCGTCCTCGGTGCTCACCCACCGAGGAGGTTCACGCCATGGCTGTCCCCAAGCGGAAGATGTCCCGCAGCAACACCCGCCACCGCCGTTCGCAGTGGAAGGCCACCACCACCCAGCTGGTGCCGGTCACGATCGAGGGCGTCGCCCATCTCGTCCCGCAGCACCTGGTCAAGGCGTACGAGCGCGGCCTGCTGCGCCCCGAGGACTGAGGGCCCGGCCCAGCTGGTTCAACTGGAGACCCGCTCACGCCGCCGTGTCGTAGAACTCCGCGCGGACGCGGCGCAGCCACGCCTCGGCCGGTCGCTCGTCGGGCCGGTCCGGCAGCACACTGCGGGTCTCGGCGAACGCGGTCTCGTAGTGGGCGAGCAGTGACCGGGCCGAGGCGGGATCGGCGGCGACGGCGTCCCCGAAGCGGTGGTACTCCTCGGGGTCCACGACCCGCACCGCGAGCCGTCCGGTGGTGTACAGCTCCAGACCCTGGTGGCAGAGCCGCTTCAGATGCCGGGCGTGCTTGGCGGTGCGATGGTCGCCGGCGCGGCTCTCCAGTTTCCTGAACTGCTGGGTGGCGTACCCGAGATAGGCGTCCCGGACCCGCTGGGCGCTCAGGAACGACCCGCGGATGCCGACGAGTTCGTCGCCCAGCGGGGTGCGCACCTCGTACAGCTCGTCCGGCAGCCAGACCAGCTCCATGACGGTCGGATTGCCACCGAGGGCGAGCCGGCACCACTTCGCCGCCTCGTGCAGGGTGCGGTCCGGTGCCGTGCTGACGTGGGACTCCTTCGGCGTGTGCAGGCCGAGCAGGGTCTCGGTGGGCGCGGCGAACATGCCGAGCCGGTCCACGTCGGATCCCTCGCGGGCGAGTCCGTACGCGGTCGAGCCGACGATGCCGGAGAGCAGGATGTTCTGGACGGTCACGCGGTCCATTGTGCTGACCTGCGGCGATCGCGGTCATCCGGTTTTCCGGCGGGAATACCGCCCCCGGTCACGTGTTGAACCCTGTGTGAGTTCCGTGATCGCCGCCACCCGCTTCTCCGTCCTGGACCGCTCCCGCACCCGCGAGGGCGGCACGAACGCGCAGGCGCTGCGGGACACCGTCCGGCTGGCGCGTGAGCTGGAGGGGCTCGGCTACCACCGGTTCTGGGTCTCGGAGCACCACGGCGTGCCGGGAGTCGCGGGCTCCGCGCCGACCGTGCTGGCGGCCGCCGTCGCCTCCGCGACGGAGAGGATCCGGGTCGGCACCGGCGGTGTGATGCTGCCCAACCACCAACCCCTGGTCGTCGCCGAACAGTTCGGAGTCCTTGAGTCCCTCTTCCCCGGCCGGATCGACATGGGCCTGGGTCGCTCGGTGGGGTTCACCGACGGTGTGCGCAAGGCGCTGGGCCGCGGCAAGGACGACGCCGACGACTTCGCCGTACAGCTGGAGGAGCTGCTGGGCTGGTTCCGCGGCACCTCCCCGACGGGCGTGCACGCCCGACCGGCCGAAGGCCTCACCGTGCCGCCTTTTGTGCTGGCCATGGGCGAGGGAGCCGCGATCGCGGCGCGCGCGGGCCTGCCGATGGTCATCGGCGACCTCAGGAGCCGCGACAGGATGCAGCGCGGCATCGACCACTACCGCGCGCACTTCCGGCCCTCTTCCTGGGCGCGGGAGCCGTACGTCGTCATCTCCGGGACGGTCGCGGTGGCCGCCACCCCACAGGAGGCACGGCGCCTGCTGGTCCCGGAGGCCTGGGCGATGGCGTACTCCCGCACCCACGGCACCTTTCCGCCGCTCCCGCCCGTGGAGCGCGTCGAGGGTCTGGCGATGACGGAGAAGGAACGAGGCTTCTACGAGGGCGGTCTCGCCGGGCACATCGCCGGCACCGAGGAACAGGTCGCCCACGAGCTGGAGACGGTGCTCAAGGAGACGGCGGCGCAGGAGGTCCTGGTCACGACCAGTACGTACGACCGCGAGGCCCTGCTGGACTCCTATCGGCGGCTGGCGACGATCACCTCCGGTTAAAGTCGTTTACATGTACGCCCCCCACGGCTCCCACGACCCCTACGTCCGCGTCCGCGGTGCCCGTGAGCACAATCTCCAAGGGGTCGATGTCGACATTCCGCGGGATGTGCTGGCCGTGTTCACGGGGGTGTCCGGGTCGGGCAAGTCGTCGCTGGCGTTCGGGACGATCTACGCGGAGGCTCAGCGACGGTACTTCGAGTCGGTGGCTCCGTACGCGCGCCGACTGATCCATCAGGTCGGCGCGCCGAAGGTCGGGGAGATCACCGGACTGCCGCCCGCCGTCTCGCTCGAGCAGCGTCGCTCGGCGCCGACGTCCCGCTCGTCCGTGGGGACCGTCACCAATCTCTCGAACTCGCTGCGCATGCTGTTCTCCCGGGCCGGTGACTACCCGCCGGGCGCCCAACGGCTCGACTCGGACTCCTTCTCCCCCAATACGGCGGTCGGCGCCTGCCCGGAGTGTCACGGCCTGGGCCGCGTCCACCGTACGACCGAGCAGTCGCTGGTGCCCGACCCGTCGCTGTCGATCCGGGAGGGCGCGATCGCGGCGTGGCCCGGTGCCTGGCAGGGCAAGAACCTGCGGGACATCCTCGACGCGCTCGGTCACGACGTGGACCGGCCGTGGCGCGAACTGCCCGCCGAAGAGCGCGAGTGGATCCTGTTCACCGACGAGCAACCGGTCGTCACCGTGCACCCGGTGCGGGACGCGGACCGCATTCAACGCCCGTACCAGGGTACGTACATGAGCGCCCGCCGCTATGTCCTGAAGACGTTCGCGGACTCCAAGAGCCAGACGCTGAAGGCGAAAGCGGAACGGTTCCTGGTCTCCACCCCGTGCCCGGTCTGCGGCGGCAGCAGGCTGCGTCCGGAGGCGCTGGCGGTCACCTTCGCGGGCCGCACGATCGCCGACCTCGCGGCACTGCCGCTGACGGAGCTGGCCGCCTCGCTGGTCGCCCGCGGCGAAACCGCGCGGGTCCTCACCGACGACCTGAGGTCCCGTATCGCGCCCGTCCTCGAGCTCGGTCTCGGCTATCTCAGCCTGGACCGCGCGACGCCCACCCTGTCCGCGGGTGAACTCCAACGGCTGCGGCTGGCCACCCAGTTGCGGTCCGGGTTGTTCGGAGTCGTGTACGTCCTCGACGAACCCTCCGCCGGACTGCACCCCGCGGACACCGAGGCCCTCCTCACCGTGCTGGCGCGGCTCAAGGCGGCCGGCAACTCGGTGTTCGTGGTGGAGCACCAGCTGGACGTCATGCGCGGGGCGGACTGGCTGGTGGACGTCGGGCCGCTGGCGGGTGAGCACGGCGGGCGGGTGCTGCACAGCGGTCCGGTGGAGGAGCTGGCCACGGTCGCGGAGTCGGCGACGGCTCGGTTCCTGTTCGACCGGTCCCCCGTGGTGAAGCGTGAAGTGCGGTCGTGGCGCGCCCGGTTGACGGTCGGTCCGGTCGACCGGCACAACCTGCGCGGGGTGACGGCCGAGTTCCCCCTCGGCGTGTTCACCGCGGTGACCGGGGTGTCGGGCTCGGGCAAGTCCACGCTGGTCGGCGAGATCACGGAGGAGCGGGAGGAGGTGGGCCGGCTGGTCTCGGTCGACCAGAAGCCGATCGGCCGGACCCCGCGCTCCAACCTGGCGACCTACACGGGCCTGTTCGACGTCGTGCGCAAGGTCTTCGCCGGCACCGAGGAGGCGCGTGAACGCGGCTACGGGGTGGGCCGGTTCTCCTTCAACGTGGCGGGAGGGCGCTGCGAGACCTGCCAGGGAGAGGGGTTCGTCAGCGTCGAGCTGCTCTTCCTTCCGAGCACCTACGCGCCCTGCCCGGACTGCGGCGGGGCCCGCTACAACCCCGCCACGCTCGAGGTGACGTACCGGGGACGGAACATCGCCCAGGTGCTGGACCTCACGGTGGAGTCGGCGGCGGACTTCTTCGCGGACACCCCGGCCGTGGCCCGCAGTCTGGCCACCCTCCTCGACGTCGGCCTCGGCTACCTCCGCCTCGGCCAGCCCGCCACCGAACTCTCCGGCGGCGAGGCCCAGCGCATCAAGCTGGCGAGCGAACTCCAGCGCGTCCGCCGCGCCCACACCCTGTACCTCCTCGACGAACCCACGACCGGCCTCCACCCGGCCGACGTGGAGGTCCTCATGCGCCAGCTCCACGGCCTCGTCGACGCCGGTCACACGGTGATCGTCGTCGAGCACGACATGTCGGTCGTGGCGGGCGCGGACTGGGTCATCGACCTGGGCCCGGGCGGCGGGGACGCCGGCGGACGGATCGTGGCGGCAGGAACGCCGGGGAAAGTGGCCGAGGTGGAGGGGAGCGCCACGGCCCCCTATCTGGCCCGGGCACTGACGTCGGGCACCTGAACTCGGTGAGCCCTGGTCCGGGGGCCGTGACTCCGGCCGGGCACGCGACACGGGCGTCCGAATCCACCGGCTCCAGCTCAAGGCCGGTCACCTTGGCCGGATACCGGCCACAGGCACCTGACACCGCCGATCCGACACGCTGGCCCCCAGCCCACCGCGGGCACCAGACACAGACACCCGAAGCCGCCGGCCCCAGCCCGGAACCCGCCACCCGACCCAGGCACCAGACACAGACACCTCACTCCGCCGACCCGACACCCCGGCCGCCAGTCCGCCCAGGGCACTGGGCGCGGGCACCCGGATCTGCCGGCCCCAACCCAAAGCCCGCCGCCCTGACCTGGGCACCGATATACAAGCCCCGCCTCCATCAGCCCGACCGCCGGCCCGGGGCTTGGGTACGGGCGGTGCCCGCCCCCTGACGGACCCCGCCGTGTGCCGTCGCTCGGCAGGCTCAGGGCTGTTGGCCGCCGGGCGGTCGGCCTTGCCGCCGTGGCCGTCAAAGTGTCAGTCGTCGGCCAGGGCTGTTGGCCGCCGGGCGGTCGGCCTTGCCGCCGTGGCCGTCAAAGTGTCAGTCGTCGGCCGTGTGCTCCCCGGTGCGCCCGTGGCACGAGCAGGACTGCGCCGCCCGGGCCAGTGAGCGGCGGTCGGGGTGGCTGCCCGGGGTGACCGGGGCCACGACCTCCACCTCGGCCATCAGCCCCCGTGCCGACACCACCCGCCACACCGACGTGAGCAGGGAGTCGTCGCCGATGAAGGCGGGGGCCGTGCTGGAGCCGCCGTCGGCGAGCCGATAGCGCAGGCTCACCGGCTGGACGGGCACGCCGGCGTCCAGGGCCGCCTGGAACACCGCGCGACGGAAGTGGCCCTGGGCGCGGCCGCACCAGGTGCTGCCCTCGGGGAAGACGGCGACCGCGGAGCCGCCGCGCAGCGCGTCGGCGATCCGGGAGACCGTGTCCGGGAGGGCACGCAGCCGGTCCCGCTCGATGAACAGTGCGCCACTGCGGGCCGTCAGCCATCCCGCCACGGGCCACTGCCGGATCTCGGACTTGGCGAGCATCCGCGCGGGGCGTACCGCGGCGAGCAGCGGGATGTCCAGCCACGAGATGTGGTTGGCGACCAGGAGCACCCCGCCCGGGGGCGTGGCGGCGCCGGACATGCGGACCCGGACCCCCGAGGCCCGCACCACCGCCCGGCACCACCACCTGACCGCGCCGGCCGGGATCAACCGGCCGACCGGCAGCAACGCGATCCCGGCGAGCAGCACCGAAGCGACCGCGAGGAGCCGCAGCACGGCACGGGGTACGGCCGTGGCGGCCCCCGTCCGCTCCACACACGCCCCCGGGGTGCAGGGCGCGCTGGGCAGCCAGACGCTCATCAGGCCGGGGCGAGCGAGAGGAAGTGCCGCAGATAGCGGGCGTTGACCCGGCGCATCGACAGCAGCACGTACATGTCGGCGACCCCGAAGTCCGGGTCGTGGGCGGGCTGACCGCACACCCAGGCGCCGAGGCGGAGGTAGCCGCGCAGCAGCGGGGGCAGCTCGGTGTGGGCGGCGGGCGTACCCTCTGCCGGCGCCCAGGGCAGCAGGGGCCGTACCCGGAACTCCTCGGGAGCCAGGTACTTGGTGCGCACCCGGTCCCAGGTGCCGGCCGCGAGCGCGCCGCCGTCGGCGAGCGGGATCGAGCAGCAGCCGGCCAGCCAGTCGTGGCCGCGGTCCACCATGTAGCGGGCGATCCCGGCCCAGATGAGACCGATGACGGCCCCGTCGCGGTGGTCGGGGTGCACGCAGGAGCGGCCGACCTCGACGAGGCCCGGGCGGATCGCGTCGAGCGGCGCGAGGTCGAACTCGCCCTCCGAGTACAGGCGTCCGGCCACCGCGGCCCGCTCCGGGGGCAGCAGCCGGTAGGTGCCGACGACCTGGCCGGTCACGGTGTCGCGGACGAGCAGGTGGTCGCAGTAGGCGTCGAAGCCGTCCACGTCGAGGCCGGGTTCCGGGGTGGACAGGAGGGCGCCCATCTCCCCGGCGAACACGTCGTGGCGCAGCCGCTGCGCGGCCCGTACGTCGTCCTCGTCACGGGCCAGGCTGACGGTGTAGCGGGTGGGGGCGACGCTCTGCGGGGGACGGTCCAGGGTGGAAACGCCGTTCATGGCACTCTCCAGGTCACAGGCGGAGGCGGCGAGCGGTGCCGCTGTCCCTGTTCTCCCGACGCCGGTTGGCGTGTACGTGACGGGTTCCGAGAGTGCGGATGTGCGGAGGCTGAACGGCTCGGGCAAGGTGTCCGGGGCCTCCGACTCCGTCGTCCTGCCGGTGTCCCGCCGGTGACCGGAGGGCGACCGACCTGATCGACGAGGCCTCCACGTGACCTTGGCGGGGCCGGACCTGAGCACCACGTCCGGCCCCACCCGTCCGCACCTTGTCGGCGAACGTCTCTCAGCGCCTGGCGACCTTCCGGGTCGCCCGCAGCCATTCCTTGTTCATGCTGGTGATGGAGACCAGCGGAATCCCCTTGGGACAGGCCGTCGCGCACTCGCCCGCGAGCGTGCAGCCGCCGAAGCCCTCCTCGTCCATCTGCTCCACCATGTCGAGAACCCTGGTCTCGCGCTCCGGCGCCCCCTGCGGCAGCACGTTCAGGTGATTCACCTTGGCCGAGGTGAACAGCATCGCCGCCCCGTTGGGGCAGGCGGCGACACACGCCCCGCAGCCGATGCACTCGGCGTTCTCGAAGGCGAAGTCGGCGTCGGGCTTGGGTACCGGCGTCGCATGGGCCTCGGGTGCCGCACCCGTGGGCGCGGTGATGTATCCCCCGGCCTGGATGATCCGGTCGAAGGCCGAGCGGTCCACGACCAGGTCCTTGATCACCGGGAACGCGGACGCCCGCCACGGCTCGACGTCGATCGTGTCGCCGTCCGAGAAGGACCGCATGTGCAGCTGACAGGTGGTCGTCCGCTCCGGTCCGTGGGCGTCGCCGTTGATGACGAGCGAGCACGCGCCGCAGATGCCCTCACGGCAGTCGTGGTCGAAGGCCACCGGATCCTCACCGCGCAGGATGAGCTCCTCGTTGAGGGTGTCCAGCATCTCCAGGAAGGACATGTCGGACGAGATGCCGTCCACCTCGTACGTGGACATCGCGCCGTCGGCGTCGGCGTTCTTCTGCCGCCAGACGCGCAGGGTGAGCTTCATGCGTAGCTCCGCTGAGTGGGGTGGACGTACTCGAAGACCAGGTCTTCCTTGTGCAGGACGGGTGCCTCACCGGTGCCGGTGAACTCCCAGGCCGCCGCGTAGGCGAACTCGTCGTCCCTGCGGGCGGCTTCGCCGTCGGGCGTCTGTGACTCCTCGCGGAAGTGGCCGCCGCAGGACTCGGCGCGGTGCAGTGCGTCGAGGCACATCAGCTCGGCGAGCTCCAGGTAGTCGACGACCCGATTCGCCTTCTCCAGCGACTGGTTGAACTCCTCGCCGGTGCCCGGGACCTTGATCCGCCGCCAGAACTCCTCGCGGATCTGCGGGATGCGCTCCAGCGCCTTGCGGAGCCCCGAGTCGGTGCGCGCCATCCCGCAGAACTCCCACATGAGTTCGCCGACCTCGCGGTGGAAGGAGTCCGGCGTGCGGTCCCCGTCGACGGCGAGGAGCAGGTTGAGCCGGTCCTCGGTCTCCGCCAACACCTCCTGCACGGCGGGGTGTTCGCCGGTCACCGCGTCCTGGTGCGGGTTGCGGGCGAGGTAGTCGTTGATGGTCGCCGGCAGCACGAAGTAGCCGTCGGCCAGGCCCTGCATCAGCGCGGAGGCGCCGAGCCGGTTGGCCCCGTGGTCGGAGAAGTTGGCCTCGCCGATCGCGAACAGGCCGGGGATGGTGGTCTGGAGGTCGTAGTCCACCCACAGTCCGCCCATCGTGTAGTGCACGGCGGGGTAGATCCGCATCGGCACCTCGTACGGATCCTCGTCGGTGATCCGCTGGTACATGTCGAAGAGGTTGCCGTACTTCGCCTCCACGGCTGCCCGGCCCATGCGCTGGATGGCGTCGGCGAAGTCGAGGTAGACGCCCTGGCCGCCCGGCCCGACCCCCCTGCCCTCGTCGCAGACGTTCTTCGCGGCGCGGGAGGCGATGTCGCGCGGCACCAGGTTGCCGAAGGAGGGGTAGATGCGCTCCAGGTAGTAGTCGCGCTCGTCCTCGGGGATCCGGTTCGGCGGACGGGTGTCGCCCTTGGCCTTCGGCACCCAGATCCGGCCGTCGTTGCGCAGCGACTCGCTCATCAGCGTGAGCTTGGACTGGTGGTCGCCGGTGCGCGGGATGCAGGTCGGGTGGATCTGGGTGAAGCAGGGGTTGGCGAAGTGGGCGCCGCGCCGGTGGGCCCGCCAGATGGCGGTGGCGTTGGAGTTCATGGCGTTCGTCGACAGATAGAAGACGTTGCCGTAGCCGCCGGAGGCCAGCACCACCGCGTCCGCGAAGTACGTGTCGACGCGACCGGTGACGAGGTCGCGGGCCACGATCCCGCGCGCCCGTCCGTCGACGACGATCAGGTCGAGCATCTCGGTGCGCGGGTGCATCTCGATGTTCCCGGCCGCGATCTGCCTCGACAGCGCCTGATACGCGCCCAGCAGGAGCTGCTGACCCGTCTGGCCGCGGGCGTAGAAGGTCCGGGAGACCTGCACCCCGCCGAAGGAGCGGGTGTCGAGCAGACCGCCGTACTCCCGCGCGAAGGGCACGCCCTGCGCCACGCACTGGTCGATGATCTCCACCGAGATCTGTGCCAGGCGGTGGACGTTGGACTCGCGCGCCCTGAAGTCGCCGCCCTTGACGGTGTCGTAGAAGAGGCGGTGGATCGAGTCGCCGTCGTTGCGGTAGTTCTTGGCCGCGTTGATGCCACCCTGAGCGGCGATGGAGTGGGCGCGGCGCGGGGAGTCCTGATAGCAGAACTGGACGACGTGGTAGCCCTGTTCGGCGAGGGTGGCACCGGCGGAGCCGCCCGCGAGGCCGGTGCCGACGACGATCACCGTGTGCTTGCGGCGGTTGGCGGGGTTGACCAGCTTGGCCTCGAAACGGCGCTTGTCCCAGCGCTCGCCGATGGGCCCGGAAGGAGCCTTGCCGTCCGCCAGCGGCGCGCCGGTCGTGTAGTCGACGTAGGTCATGTTCAGCTCACCACTCCGGTCATGACACCCACGGGTACGGCGATGAAGCCGGCCGTGAGCAGCAGTGCGAGGACATTGGCGACGGCCTTGAGGGCACGGTCGCGGGTGCGGCTGCCGACGCCGAGGGTCTGTGCGGCACTCCAGAAGCCGTGCCGGACGTGCAGGCCGAGGGCGAGCATCGCGACGATGTAGATGACGTTGCCGTACCAGGTGGAGAAGGTGTCCACGACGTTCTGGTACGGGTGGCCCTCCTGGAAGCCGCCGGAGTGCACGGTGCCGGTCGTCAGGTCGAGGATGTGCCACACGATGAACAGGCCGAGGATGATCCCGCCCCAGCGCATGGTCCGCGTCGCGTAGCTCGCCCGCGGCTTCTTGTGGACGTACTTGCCGGGCCGTGCCCGAATGTCGCGGCGGCTGAGCTGGTACGCCGAGATGGCGTGCGCGACGACGGCGGCCACCAGCACGACGCGGATGATCCAGAGCGTCCACTCGTAGTGCATGAACGGTTCCCCGACCGTGCGCAGCCAGTGCGCGTAGTGGTTGAACTCGCCCGCCCCGAAGAAGATCTTCAGGTTGCCGATCATGTGGACGACCAGGTACAGCAGCATGATCAGCCCGCTGACGGCCATCACGGTCTTCTTGCCGACGGAGCTGTCCCACACGGTGCGTGCCATGGACGGCCGTCGGCCCGTCCGCGTTGCCAGAGCCATGGGCAAGACGCTAGGGCCGACCAGCCCCATCGGTCCAAGACATGGTCCGGCTTGATTCCATAGAGAGCGGCTATCGTACGAGGATGCAGTTCCAGCAGCTCCAGTACTTCGTGGCGGTCGCCGAGACCCGGCACTTCACCCGCGCCGCCGAGGCGGTCCATGTGGCCCAGCCCTCCCTGTCGCAGCAGATCAGGGCCCTGGAGCGGGAGCTCGGGGCGGACCTCTTCCTGCGGGCGCGGGGCAACATCGCCCTCACCGACGCGGGCGAGGCCCTGCTGCCGCTGGCCCGCCGCATCCTGGCCGACGCGGACACCGCCCGGCACGAGGTGCAGGAGCTGGTGCAGCTGCGCAGCGGCCGGGTCCGGCTCGGCGCCACCCCGAGCCTGTGCACCGGTCTGCTGCCGGACGTGCTGCGCGCCTTCCACGACCGCTATCCCGGCATCCGGCTGATGATCGAGGAGGGCGGCTCGCACGATCTCGTACGGCTGCTCGCGCGCGGCGCCCTCGACCTGGCCCTGGTGGTCCTCCCGCTGCCGTCGCCGTCCCCGGCGCTGACCACGGTGGAGTTGCTGCGCGAGGACCTGGTCGTCGTGTCCTCCCCCGAGGCGCCGGCCCCGGGTGGCCCGGGCCGCCGTACCGTGCGCGTCGCCGACCTGGAGAGCGAGCCCCTGGTGATGTTCCGGCACGGCTACGACCTGCGCGAGCTGACCGTGGCCGCATGCCGCGCCGAGGGCTTCGAGCCGGACTTCGCGGTGGAGGGCGGGGAGATGGACGCGGTGCTGGGCTTCGTGCGGGCCGGGCTGGGCGTGGCCGTCGTACCGCGCATGGTCGCCACCCGCTCCGGGCGGGGGCTGCGGGTCACCCCGCTCGCCCGGCCCGGCCTGCACCGGACGATCGCGCTGGCCCACCGCAGCGATGTGGCTCCGCCGCGGGCGGCACGGGAGTTGCAGCGGATGCTCCTGGAGCGGTGAGCGGTCGTAGCATGGGTTTTTCTTGCGCGGGGGTGGGCGGATGAAGCGGCGGATCGTCGTGGTGGGCGCGGCGCTGGTCATGCTCGCGGGGTGCGCGGACACCCCCGCGTCCGGTGGATCGCGGAGCTCCGGGCCGACGGTGGAGACGACATCGAGGTCCGTCTCGGGCCCGTGGCGCGCGTGGGCGGCGTCCCTCTCCAGCGGGGAGGCCCACGGCAGTTGCGGCGCGACGGCGCACCAGGTGGTGTGCGCGACCGACTCCGGCGGATTCGTGGGGCGTTCGCGGGCCGACGGCCGTATCACCTGGACCTTGTCCGCGGGCGACCACGGCAAGAGCGCCGGACTGGCCGTCGACGCGGCCGACGAACGGGCCGTGACCGGGGTCGCGGGCAGGCTCCGCGCGGCGAACCTGCGAACGGGTGCGCAGGCGTGGACCCATCAACTGCGCACCGGCCGCGCCTACCTCGCGCTCGCCGCTGCGGACGGGATCGTCTACGCCCTCGACGCACCGGATCCCTTCACCGACACCGCCGTCCTCGACGCCGTTCGCGCATCCGACGGCACGCCCCTCTGGCACCGGACCGTCGCCTGGAGCACGGGCGAACCCCTGGCCGCCTTCCGGGGCCGCGTATACACGGCCGACGGCACCCGGGTCACCGCCCGCGACGCCCGCACGGGCGACATCGTGGCGACCAGCCCCACGGGCGTCGAGTGCCCGCACCTCGTCACCGGCGGCCACTACCTGGTCTGCACCGGCAGCCCGTTCTCCGCGGGGGACACCTTCCCGCCCATGCGGCGCCTGGATCCGGCGACGCTGAGGGCGCTGCCGACCCCGAGGAACACGATCGACAAGCCCGTACACGGGGTGATCTCCGACGACGGGATCCTGGTGCTGTACGAGGCCGGCGCCGAGGACACGAGCGCGGGCAACTGGTTCGCGTACGACCTCGAGAACGACCGCAAGCTGTGGAGCACGTACGCCACCGAGGCGGACGCCGCCGTGGCCGGGGGCCGGTTCGTGACCTTCACCCCCGTCAACGACCGCGCCAGGCGGGGCCGCGTGCTCTCGATCGACCTGCACGCCGGTCCGCAGGGGACCGGAACCGCCGCGCCCCGCATGTCCGCGGCGTACGCGCAGACCAGAGGCGGCGAACACCCCGTGCTCGTCGCGCCGGGCGGGGACACGGGCCACATCGTCGTCATGGCCCGTGCCCACGGTTCCCTGCGGTCACTGCCGTTGCCCTAGGACCGGGCGGCACTCAGCCCGTCGCGTCGACCAGCGCCAGTTCGTGCAGTCGCTCCGGCGGGCCCGGGCGGGCGTAGTACCAGCCCTGGGCCGTGTCGCAGCCCAGTATCCGCAACTGCTCGGCCTGGGCCCCGGTTTCGACCCCCTCGACCGTCACCGCGAGGTTCAGGCCGTGGGCGAGCGAAACGATACCCTCGACGATCTTGAGGTCGACGGGGTCGGCGGGGAACTGCTGCATGCTCTGGGTGAAGGAGCGGTCCAGCTTGAGGACGCTGACCGGGAGGCGGCGAAGGTTCGCCAGGTTCGAGTAGCCGGTGCCGAAGTCGTCCAGGGCGATGTCGACGCCCATCTCGGCGAGCCGGCGCAGCGGCTTGAGGAGGTCGTCGTCGGCGCCGATGAGGGCCGACTCCGTGACTTCGAGGCAGAGGGCGTCCGGTTCGACGCCGGCGCGCTCCAGGATGTCGACGGTGTCCTGGACCAGGCCGGGGTGGGTGAGCTGGCACGGCGAGAGGTTGACGTTGATCCTCAGGGGACCGTTCTCCCCGTACCGTTCTCGCCACTCACGGGCCTGTCGTACCGACTGCTCCAGCACCCAGCGGCCGAGCGGCACGATCAGCCCGGTGTGCTCGGCGAGCGGGATGAACCGGTCCGGGCCCAGCACCCCGTGCTGCGGATGCAGCCAGCGCACCAGCGCCTCGGCGCCCCGCACACTGCCGTCGCCGAGGTGGACCAGCGGCTGGTACTCGATGAAGAACTCGCCGCGGTCCAGAGCCGCGGGCAGCGCCGTGGTGAGCCCGTGCCGGGTGATGGCGCGGGCGTCGGCCTCCGGGTCGGCCAGCTCGAAGCGGTTGCCGCCCGCCGACTTGGCCCGGTACATGGTGATGTCGGCGCTGCGCAGGACCTCCGCCGGACCCCGCTCACCCGTGGGGCCCTCGACGATGCCGATGCTGCCGCGCACGGTCAGTTCACGGCCGTCGATACGGACCGGGGCGAGCAGCACGTTCATGATCCGCGCCGCGAGGTCGTCGACCTCGCTCTCGGTGTCGGGGCCGGTGGTCAGCGCCACGAACTCGTCACCGCCGAGCCGGGCCACCATCTCGCCCGGCGCGGTCGCGCACGACTGGAGCCGGTCGGCGACCTCCACGAGCAGCCGGTCGCCGGCCGCGTGGCCGAGACTGTCGTTGATGGTCTTGAAGCCGTCGAGGTCGAGGTAGCACAGGCCGAACCGCTGGCCCTCGCCCGCGTTCAGCGCCTTCTCCAGGCGCTCGAAGAACAGCGTGCGGTTGGGCAGTCCGGTGAGCGCGTCGTGCGTGGCCTCGTAGCGCAGCCGGAGGTTGAGCAGCCGGCGCTCGGTGGTGTCCTCCATGAGGGCGAGCTGGTACTGCGGGACGCCGTCGGCGTCGCGCAGCAGGGAGACCGTCAGGTTGGTCCACAGGACCGTTCCGTCCGGGCGGTGGAATGCCTTTTCGAGGTGGTAGTGCTCGCGCTCGCCGCGGACGAGTTCGTCGTAGAGCGTCCAGGTCTGCGGGGCGTCCTCGGGGTGGGTCCACTCCTGGACCCGGCGGCCGCGCATCGTCTGGTCGGTGACGCCGAACATGCGCAGCAGCGCGCCGTTGACCTGGAGGACGTTGCCGTCCAGGTCGGCGATGCCGATCCCTATCGCCGCGCCCTCGAACACCGCGCGGAACCGGGCCTCGGTCGCGTGCAGCGCCTGCGCCACCACGCCCTGCGCCTCGAGGGCGGCCTGCGCGATGGCCTCCTGCTCGGCCAGCGTCCGCTCCCGCAGCGCCTGCGCGAACCCGGCGGCCATGGCGTGCTGGAGGCGTGCGGAACGGGACCGCAGGTCCTCGCGGTCGCCGTCGCCGCCGCAGTAGAGCACCAGATAGGCGTCGACGCAGTCCAGGGAGCGGGTCAGCGCCTCCGGATCCGTGCAGTGCGCGTCGACGAGGGCGGCGCCGACCGCCCGGCCCTCGTCCGTGTCGACGACCCTGGCCGCGAGCGCCTGGCTCAACCGGCGGGCCAGCGGCAGCAGTTGTTCCTCGAACTCCGGCCGGGTCGCGGACGTCGACGTCACCGGGAACACGGCCCGGCTCCAGATCGTCGCGAACCGGCGCAGTCTGTCCTCCGGCCCGTCCGGCTCGGCGGTCACGCCGTACGCCCCACGCCGGCGAACCCGGAGAAGGCCCACGGATCCTCGTCGTCGGGGTTCCAGGTCGCCGACTCGGGCCGCCACCGCGGCGGCGACACCAGTCCCGGTTCCACCATGTCGTACCCCTCGAAGAACCGCGCGATCTCGTCGCGCGAGCGCATGATCAGCGGGTTGCGGATGTCCTTGTACACGTCCACCGCGCCCTCGGTCCGCTCCTGCGGAATCGGCATTCCCTCGTACGAGGCGTGCGTGAGCACCAGCAGGCTGCCCGGCGCGAGTGCGTCGCGCAGCTCCGCCACCGCTCCGTAGGGGGCGTCCGCGTCTTCCACGAAGTGCAGTATGGCAACGAGAAGCAGGGCCACCGGCCGGTTCAGGTCGATCAGGCGCTGAACCTCGGGGCTGTCGAGAATCTCGCGGGGCTTGCGGAGGTCGGCGGCGACGACTCCCGCGTCCGCGTTGCCCTCGAGGACCGCCTGGCTGTGCGCTACGGCCACCGGGTCGTGGTCGACGTAGACGACACGGGCGCCGGGGCGGGCGCTCTGGGCCACCTCGTGGACGCTGCCGAAGGTCGGGATGCCGGAACCGATGTCCAGGAACTGGGTGATGCCCTCGTCGGCGGCGAACCGCACCGCCCGCCGCAGGAACGCCCGGTTCGCCTGCATGGTCTTCGGCAGCCCCGGCGCGAACTCCATGGCCCTGCGGGCCGCTTCCCGGTCGGCCTCGAAGTTGTGCGAACCGCCCAGGTAGAAGTCGTAGATACGCGCGACGCTGGGCACCGAGATGTCGATGCTCCGGGGAGCCCAGGCGGGACGCTCCATGTATCTCTCCAAGGCGTAGACGATCCGGTGTTCGAGCTGAGGCTACTGATCGACCGCCAAGGGAGCGAGTGGAAACGGAAATTGACCGTCCGTTCCCGGTCACTGCCTGCGGCACGTGCCGCTGCGGAACTCCGTGGACTCCCTACGAAAAGTAGGCGCCGCACTCCGGAGAGTTCCGGAGCGGGCGCCGACTCGCGGGGAGTTGGGGGGAATGACGGCAAAAACCGGTCCGCCCCCTCCGTGCGGCGCGGAGGGGGCGGACCGGTGGTTCGGGTGGGACCGCCGTCACTTGTCGGAGACGCCGACCATGTCTCCGTTGGGGCGGACGGCGTACCAGGTGCCGCCGACGCCCTGGCCGTTGGTGTCGCCGGGCTGCTTGTCGGCCGCGAAGGTGTAGATGGGCGAGCAGTTGACCGTCTGCTGCTTGACGCCGTCGGAGCGGGTGAAGCTCATCAGGCCCTTCTTCTGGACGTCCTTGGTGTCGTTCGCCGACACCGGCGCCACGACCGGCCACTTCTCCAGGCAGGCACCGAGGCAGTTGGAGACCGGCTCGGGCCAGGCCTTGTCCTTGGCGAAGCGGTAGACCGTCATGCCGTTCTTGTCGACGACGATCTCGCCCAGGTTGGGGTCCTTGCGGGTGGAGAGTCCGGGCAGGCTGGCGACCGACGCCTTCTTGCCCGTGGGCGCCAGCGCGTACCACTTGCCGCCCACGCCCTGGCCGGTCAGATCGCCGGCCTTGGTGTCCTTCGCATAGCGGTAGGCCGGCCAGCCGGCGATGGTCAGCTGCTTGCTGCCGTCGGCCCGGGTCACCTCACCGAGCAGCGCCTTGTCGATACCGGCGCCGGCCGAGGCGTCGTTCGCGGGCACCGGCGGCCAGGCGGTCGCGCAGTCGCCGTTGCAGTTCGACTTCGGCGGCTCGGCGGTGTCCTCGTCGAAGCGGTAGAGGCTGAGACCGGCACTGTCGGTCAGCACGTCGCCGAGCTCGGCGTTCGCGGAGACCTCGAGCTTGCCGGCCGAGGCCGACTGGGCTCCCAGGTTCCCCTGGCCACCACCCACGGTCGAGCTGGCGCTCGGGCTGGTACCGGTCCCGATACCGGAGCCGACACCGCCGTAACCGCCCGCCGCCGCCGTGGCACCGACGTTCTGGCTGCCCACCGACGACGTGCCGCCTTCCTGACCGCACGCCGTCGTCAGCACCAGCACCGCCGCGGCGCTTGCCACGAGTGAGGCGTTCCGCCAGGAGGTCTTCATCGTCAACTCCCCATAATTCAAAAGGGTGTTGCAGCGCCCTGCTGCGCCGCCGCACGACCATGGGTACGCACCGGAGCAGGGGTTGTGTTCAACCGTCCCGCATATTTCTTTTCGGAAGCTGTGACCACACCCACCCCAGACCGCACAGATGTACCCACCGTCGGACGGACGAGCGCCCCGAATCCAAACATCGGGCGGCCTCTTGTCCCTCCTTCGGACCAATCTCTTCGCGCCCGCGCGTGTGGCGGCGCGGCAGGCCTCATGATCTTCGTCGTGCATCGACCCGAATCACCCCAATCCGCCTCCGCCATACGGGTGTTGGCCCTGCTGACGTTGACGTGGGCGCTCATCGGTCCCACGGCCGGGGTGGCCGAGGCGGATGCCTGCGCGTACGCCTCCGTCGGCCCCGACGGCGCGCAGGCGGTGGCGGTCGCCGGCAGCCCCACCTGGCCCACTTTCCCGCCGTGCCCGAAACCCGAGCCCCCGCCCCCACCCACTCCCACTCCCACTCCCACTCCCCCCGAGCCTCCGTGCACGCCGACTCCGACTCCGACTCCCGACCCCACGCCGACGCAGAAGCCGCCGAAGCCGAAGCCGACACCGCCCCCCGAGCCACCGCCTCCCCCACCCCCGCCGCCCGCACCGGCACCGCAACCGCCCGCCCCGCGGCCGCGACCCACGCCGCCCCCCGCGCCCACCCCGACACCGGCTCCCACCCCGACCCCGACGCGGAAGCCGCCGCCGAGGCCGGCCCCGGCCCCCTCCGCGACCCCGGTGACCTACCCGGCCTACCACCACGCGAAGGCGCCCGACCGGCCCACACACAGCACGACCTCGCCCGTGATCTACGTCCTGCTCATCACCGCGCCCGCGGTGGTCGCCGTGGCCGCCCTGCGGCCCCGCTAGTGCCGATCCTGGAGGCATCCCTTGCCGGAATGGCTTGTTCTCATCCTCGCGATGCTGGCCGCATGCGCCGTGGTGGTCGCCATCACGCTCATCCGCCACAAGGCGGCACCCGTGGACGAGGATCCCAGCGAGACCCCCGACGTCATCGAGTACATGACGATGTGGATCGGGGTGGTGTACGCCATCGTCCTGGGTCTGGCCATCGCGGGCGTCTGGGAGGCCCGCAGCTCCGCCCAGGACCACGTCCAGGCGGAGGCCCAGGCGCTGCACGAGATCTCGGAGCGGGTCCAGGTCTATCCGGCCGACACCCGTGACCGCATTCGGGCCGATGTCAACGCCTATGTCGGACACGTCGTCACCACCGAGTGGAAGGAGATGGCCGACCACCGCCGCATGACCGGGCGCGGCACCGAGCTCCTCGACCGGATGCGCACGGACGTCACCTCCTACCAGCCGAGGACCGACTTCGAGGCCCAGGCCTACCAGCCGCTCGTCGACCAGGTGGCGGCCGTGGACCAGGCCCGAAACGCCCGTGCGGACTCGGTGGAGCCCACCATGCCCGGGGTGGTCTGGTTCGGCCTGCTGGGCGGCGGCGTCGTCACCATCGGCATGGTGTTCGCGCTGCAGATCCGGCGGACGACACGCGAGCTGATCCTGGCCGGCCTGTTCTCCGCGCTGATCGCCTTCCTGCTCTTCCTGATCTGGGACTTCGACGCCCCCTACAGCCGTGGCATCACGGCGTCGGCGGAGCCGTTCTTCGCCCTCTTCCCGGACATCAAGGGCTGACGGCGTCCCACCGCGGGCACAGCCGGGGGACGTCCGGCGTCCGACACACCGTCGGCGTCCCCTGAGCGGCCCACACGCATACCCCATTCGGAGTGACAGAGATCGCGCAGACGTACACCCATTCCTAGCGTTTCGGTCATCGAGGTGCATGTGCAACGAAGGCGGAAAAGATCCGCAGCTGCTCCTCGGGGACCGGAGGAACCACCATGCGCGCGATACGCCTCGCTTCGGCCGTACTGCTGGGCGCGACCGCCCTGACCTTCTCCGCACCGGCCGCCATGGCGAAGGACACCGACATCACGCCCTTCGGTTTCAGCGTCCTGCCCTCGACCGTCGCCGCGGGCGGACAGGTGGCGCTCCTGCTGGAACGGAACCACGGCGGCTGCAGGGGCTCGGCGACCGTCACATCGGCGGTCCTCGACACCGTCATCATCCCGCCGCACAAGAGTTACGCGACGGCCGTTGTCGACTGGGACGCCAGACCCGGTTCGGTGTTCCGGGTGACGTTCACCTGCGACGGCGTGAGCGGGTCCACGCGGGTGACCATCGCCGGCGGCCGCCCGGACGGCCCCACACCGATGCCGCTCCACCCCGACCGGGGTGTGCACGCCGGTGAGGGCGGCAGCAGCATCGCCGGGTTCGACCTCAAGGAGCTCGGCATGGGCGCCGCGCTGATCACGGGGTCGATCGGGGCGGCGTACTACTTCTCCCGTCGTCGCCCCGGCGAGGACGACGCGTGACGGCTGTGCCGGGCGCGCAGACCTCCGCCCCGGTGGTTCCTCTCGGAATCCGGGGCGAAGGTCTGTGCCACGTGCGGTCGGAAATCTCCGAAGGGGGCGGAGATCAGATGTGCTTCTCGGACCGCCGGCGCATCCAGAACACCCCGCCGCCGACGACGGCCAGGGCCACGAGACCGCCACCGATGGCCATGTCGGTCGGGGTCGCCCCGGCGGAGCTGCTGCCACCGAGGCCGCCGCGGACTCCGCCGATGACGGTGAAGGCCGTGGGGTTGATCACGGTGCCGTTGGCGCAGACGACGCTGATGCTGTGCGATCCCGTGGCCGCGTTCCGGTTGACGGTGGCGCGTCCCGTCGCCAGGTTGTTGGCCCCCGTCCTCAGCCTGATCGTCCGGAACGCGTCCGAGCTCGCGGTGGCTGGGCCGGTGCAGTTGTTGACGGTGATGGTCAGTTGTCCGCCCCGGGCGATGACGTTGGGCAGGGCGACGACATTGCTGGGGCTCAGGTTCATGCCGTCCCGCGCGACGGCCGCCGGGGCGGCGAGTCCGAGCACGGCGACCGCGGCGCCGGCGGCCGCCAGGGCACGAGTAGTACGCATGTGAATCCTCCGCGGGAGACGCCCCGGGAACGGTCCCCGGTGTATCGGCGAGAAAACGCCTCCCAGACAGACCCTCAGATGCCGTGCGCAAGCCCGCATTTCGGCATTGGTCCGTACTGGTGAGAGGACACGCCGAACGAAAAGCGCACAATCGGATATCTCCGCAGGTCACGGACCGTCAGAAAATTCCTGCTCACGGCAACTCGGATGGCGCACGACCCGCGTCCGGGGGCCACCCGTTCGCCGCCACCCCGTCGCCGGTTTCGTGAGCGGGACTTAGCGTTCTCTTATGCGCGAATGACGTGGCGACGGCCGCGTCGAGAGGGGAAGTCAATGTCTGCGTCCGAGCTGGCCGGGCTGGCCGAAGAGGAGGAGCAGCGGAAGAAGCGCGCTCCCTGGGGCGTGATAGCGCTTGTTCTGCTGACCGGTCTCGCGCTCATCCGGAACGGTTCGGGGGAGTTCGACGTCGGCCCGCCGCAGCCCGCGTCGGCGGCCGCGGCGGACAGCCGGGTGCACGGCTCCGCCTTCGGCAACGCCCCCGCTCCCCTGCCGTACGCCGCGCCCGACCGGGTCTCCATCCCGGCGATCCGGGTCGACGCGCCGATGGTGCCGGTCGGCCTCGACTCGGACGGCTGGGTCGGTGCGCCGCCGCCGGAGGACCCGAATCTGGCCGGCTGGTTCACCGGCGCGGTCTCCCCCGGCGAGAAGGGCACCGCGGTCGTCGTCGGCCATGTCGACAACAAACAGGGCCCCGCCGTGTTCTACGGACTGGGAGCCCTGAAGAAGGGAAATCGCGTCGAGATCAGGCGCAAGGACGGAAAGACGGCCGTCTTCGAGATCTACGGCATCGAGGTCTTCGAGAAGAACAATTTCCCCGGAGACCGTGTCTACGGCTCCAAGGGCGCCCCCGAATTGCGGGTCATCACCTGCGGGGGCGGCTTTTCCAAGAACAACGGCTACGACGGCAACGTCGTCGCCTTCGCCCGCCTGGTCGAGGTCCGCTGAGCGTTCCCCGACCCGGCGGGCGCGTCCCGCTTCCGGCTATACGTACTGCCGTCTCGGGACGGTGAGGTGATAGCCGGAATCGATGAGCTGCGGCAGATAGTCGCGCAGCGCCCGGACACTCTGGGAGCGGTCGCCCCCGGCGTCGTGCGAGAGCACCACGACGCCGGGGGCGGCGCCGTTCTCCACGGTGCCGACGATGCGGCGGGTGCCCGGAGTGGTCCAGTCGAGGGTGTCGACGGTCCAGGCCAGGGGTTCCATGCCGAGCTCGGCGCCGAGCTGGAAGGCGGCGCGGTTCCAGGCGCCGTAGGGAGCACGGAACCATTCCGGCCGCTCGCCGTAGGCGTCCTCGATGACGTCGCAGGTGCGTTCCATCTCGGAGCGGATGCGGGAGCGGGTGAGCCGGGTGAGCAGGGGGTGGGACCAGGTGTGGTTACCGACGACGTGTCCCTCGTCGGACATCCGGGCCAGCAGGTCCTGGTTGTCGACCGCCATCTCCCCGCACACGAAGAACATCGCCCGTACGTCGTACTCGGCCAGCGTGTCCAGGATGTGCGGGGTGTAGCGGGGATCGGGTCCGTCGTCGAAGGTCAGCACCATGGTCCTGCCGCGTCCGGAGACCTTCAGCAACGGTTCGTGGCGCACCGGCGTCTTCCGGCGGGTGGCGTGCGGCGGGCCGTATCCGGTCAGGGGCCGGAGGCGGTAGGCCGAGGACTTGACCGCGCGGCGGGCCGGTGGGCCGGCGGCGGGCAGCGCCGGCCCGACCGGCTCCTCGCCGGTGACCGCCGCGAGCACTCCGGCCGTGCCGGCGGCCCCTACCACGGCGGCACCGGCCAGCAGGGCCCGACGCCGGGTGAGCACCGCCGCCGTCGACGACAGCCGTGTGAGCAACTGATCCTTCGTCATGACTCATCAGTCGCCCGGCGGAGTACCGACGCACCTCAGCAACACCGGTGTGGCGGCACGAATACACCCACCCGGCCCAGCGAAGACGTACCCGGCGGCATGGCGGAACGTCAGGCCGACGTCGTACGGGGGCAATCGGCTTCGTCCCCGGCCTCGTCCCCTCCGTCGAGGCCGGGTGCCGAAGGCGGCGGCGGGCTTGGGTGACGGCCCGCTCGCGGCCCGCCCCTCGGGTGCCCCTTTTCGGGAAAACTTGCGCACCCCTGTCGACGGGTCCCCGAATGCCCGCCGGACCTGCGGCTTCCGATAGCCTCACAGCCGTGACGGAACAGCATGCGCACCAGTTCGAGCGGGGCACGGACGGGCCCAAGGTCATCGTCGTCGGCGTGGACGGCTCCGACTCCTCGCTCCGCGCCGCGGCATACGCCGGCGGTCTGGCCCGGCGGCAGCACGCGCTGCTCGCCGTCGTGTACGTCCAGCCGGTGATCGCCTCGGGCGCCGCGCTCGGCGCGCCGGTCGCCGAGACGACCGACGAGATCGCCGAGGACCTGGTCGCCCAGATCCGGCTGGCGACCGAGCAGAACAAGGGGATATTCGATGTGCGCTGGGAGTTCCACACCTTCCGCGGCGACCCCTACAGCGGGCTGACGAAGGCGGCGGACGAGCTCAAGGCCGACGCGGTCGTCGTCGGAGCCTCGGAGCAGGCCGGCCACCGGATCGTCGGTTCCGTCGCGGTGCGCCTCGTCAAGGCGGGGCGGTGGCCGGTGACCGTGGTGCCGTAAGCCCGTTGGGGGTCAGGCGAGCGCCTCCTCGCGCAGCCGGTCCAGTACCTTCAGCCGGCCCTCCGCCTCGATACGGGCCGTGGTCACGCGCTCGGGATAGCAGCGCATGAACATCCGGGTGAAGTGGGTGCCGTAGTGGAGGTACTCGGCGGAGTCCGGAGCGTCGAGTGGGCGTGCCACCGCGTCGAAGGCCGGTTCGTGGAAGTAGGCGAGGGTGTACCGCTCGCGTGCGGCGAGGCGGACCTTGTGCGGGGTCGACAGGAGGGCGCCGCCGGTCATGAACTGCATGATGTCACCGGGGAAGACGGTGAACACGGCCGTGACCGGGGTGACGTAGGTCCAGGGCTCCTCGTGTTCGTAGCGGCCGGCCATGGACTCGCCGGGCAGCCAGTTGCGGCCGCGTTCCTCTCCCGGGACGGGCGGCCGGACATGGAGGCCGCCGATGTCGTCCTGGGCGGCGATCACGAGCAGGCCGTAGTCGGTGTGGGCGCCGATGCCGCGTTCCGAGGTGGCGTCGGCGGGCGGGAAGCGCAGGACGCGCATGTGGTGCCAGCCGTCGGTGGTGAGCCGGGTGAAGGGGTCGGGGTCGTCCAGGCCGAGCCCCAGTGCCGTCAGCCGGAGCAGACGCCCGCCGATCTCGCCGACGACCGTCATGTAGTCCTTCATGGCGCGGGCGTAGCCGGGTGAGGGCCAGGGCACCGGTCCGTGGCAGGGCCACCGGTCGATGACGCGAGGGTCGTCCGCCGGGATGTCGGGGCACACCGTGAAGATCTCCGAGCCGTCCCGCTGCCCGGCCGTCTCCTCCTCGCCGGAGGCCACGTAACCGCTGTAGCTCAGGTCCGACACATGGACGGCCTTCTCGTTCAGCGCTCTGCGACAGAACACCCGGGACGCGGCCAACGCCCGCTCTGTCGCCACCTGTTGAGGGCGCGTGGCGCGGATCTGGAAGATGCCGTCCGACTGCCAGGCGGCGACCAGAGCCTGGCCGAGGGCCCGGTCGCCGTGCGTGCCGCGCACGACGGCGGGCAACCGGAAGGTCTGCAGAGGGCTGTGTGGCTCACTGGTCATGTCGGATGCTCCGAGACCGCTGCGCTGTGGTTGCGCGGCAAACTACTCCGGCCCCCTCCTCCTGAACAGCCGTTCAGTCCAGTGCCCCCAGCACCTATCGCGGTCATGATCCGCCGTCAGCCGTTTGCCGCACGCGAAGAGATGAGGCGCACGGCTGGGTCCCGGATGGGCGAGGGATTCTCCGCCGCAAACCGATCGACTGCACCGAAGAGCCGGAGTGACCGCAATCGGCGTAGGCGGCGTCATCGGCACGGCCGGCGCCGGTGAGGCGTCAGAGCGAGCGCAGGAAGTCCAGCAGGAGCGCGTTGAACTCCTCGGGCCTCTCCAGGTTCGGGAAGTGCGAGGCGCCCTCCACCAGCACCGAGCGGCCGTTCTGGACGGTGCCGGCGAAGAGTTCCGCGTCGGCGAGCAGGTCCGGTGAGTCGAGTGTGCCGTTGACGGTGAGGACCGGGACGTCGATCTTCGGGACCCGGGGCCAGGTGTCGGTCATGGGCACGTGCCAGTTCCGTTCGCCCGGTGTGTGCTTGGCGATGGTGTGCAGGGCCATCTCGCGCAGGTGGTCCAGGATGCGCGGGTCGGTCTCCTCGGTCTCGCGGAAGGGGCCCGCGACGGACTTGAGGAACACCTTCAGCCAGCCCTCGATGTCGCCCGAGTGCAGCACCCGCTGGGAGTCGGCCACGATCTGTCGGGTCGCCTCGTGGGTGTACTGGAAGTCGCTGACCGAGGCCCCGCTCATCACGATCCCCCGGACCAGTTCCGGATACTCGATCGCCGTGTCACCGGCGATGGCCCCACCCATCGAGACGCCGACCAGGACCGCGGGACCCGCGTCAAGGTGGCGCAGCAGTCCGGCGAGGTCGTCGGCCCAGCGGAAGGGCTTGATGGCGTTGGCGGTCCAGCCGTGGCCGCGGACGTCCACGGCGACGACACGGTGTCCGGCGGCGAGGACCGGCACCTGGGCCTCGAAGAGGCGGTGGTCGACGTAGCCGGCGTGCAGCAGGACCACGGGGTCCCCGGTTCCGGTGTCGAGATAGGCGATGTCCCCGTCGGTGGACGCGAAGAAGCTCAGTTCCGAAGCAGCTGTCATGACAACCAAGGTGTCATCTTCTGGCGATTTTGACAACCTGGTTGTCATGATGAGCCGGTGCATGATGAGCGGGTGAACGACATCGACGCCCCCCTTCCCCCCGACGAACTCGGCCACCGCGTCTCCGAGGTGTTCGACCTGATCGGCGCGCTCTACCGACGCGGCCTGCGCAAGCTCGAACAGGGCCAGCAGATCGAGGGGGTCTCCGTCGGCGTGCGCTCCGTCCTGGTCCTGCTGCGCAGGTACGGCGCCATGACGGTGCCTCAGATGGCCCGGCTCATGACGCTGACCCGGCAGTTCGTGCAGCGCATGGTCAACGACGCGGTGGCCGCGGGCTGGGCGGAGGTCACACCGAACCCCGCGCACCAGCGGTCCTCGCTGATCCGGATCACGGCCGAGGGCGAGGCCGTCATCGACGCGATCCTCGCCCGTGAGCACGCCCTGAACCGGCAGGTCGGCGGCGATCTGACGGACGCCGAACTGCGGGCCTGCGCGCGCGTCCTGAAGGAGATGCTGCGGACCTTCGACCAGGAGGACACCGCCTCCGACTGAGCTACTCCCCCATCGTCAGCCCGTCCTTCGCCGCGCCCCGGCTCAGCACCACCTCCCGGATCCGGTCGCGGACGCCCTCGAGATCGGCGCCCCGTGCGATCGCCTGGTTGAGGTTCACCACCCGGCCGGCGTCCACGTCGAACATCTGCGGCAGGAACTCCGCCTTCGCGACCCGCCAGCGCTCACCCGGCCGGGCGGGCGGGACGAAGGTGAAGCGGCCGAGGGTGGACTGGTTGCCGCGCGGGTCCTGGGCGCCCTCGTTGTTGAACATCTCGCCGGCGATCTGGTCTCCCATGCCGTAGACGACCCAGGTGCCGTTGACCTTCTCGTACGCCTGTGGGACATGGGCGTGGGTGCCGAGGATCAGGTCGACGTCGGGACGCCCGCCGGTGCGGGCCGCGGTCAGATCGCGCGCCAGGGCCAGCTGCTGCTCATCGGGCTCGTCCTGCCATTCGGTGCCCCAGTGCAGCGATACGACGACCACGTCGGCGCCCGCCTTCCGGGCGGCCCGGGCATCCGCAAGGATCTTGTTCTCGTCCATCAGGTCGACCGCCCAGGGCTGTCCCTGGGGCAGCGGGAAACCGTTGGTGTCATAGGTGTAGGCGAGGTGGGCGACCTTCGCCGACCCGGCACGCAGGACGGTGACCGTGCGCGCCTCGGCCTCGGTGCGGGCCGATCCGGCGTGCCGTACGCCCGCGCGGTCCAGGGCGTCGAGGGTGCGGCGGATGCCGCCGGAGCCGTCGTCGAGGCTGTGGTTGGAGGCGGTGGAGCAGCCGTCGTAGCCGGTGACGGCGAGGCCCTGGGCCACCTCGGGCGGTGACTTGAAGGTCGGGTAGCCGGTGTAGTCGCCGTTCGCGCCGTAGACGGTCTCCATGTGACACAGCGCCAGGTCGGCGCGGGAGACGACGGATCGGATCCCGGCCAGCATCGGACGGAAGTCGTAGCCGCTCCCGCCCGCGTCGAAGCGGGCCCGGTCGATGATCGAACTGTGCGGCAGGACGTCACCGGAGGCGACGAGTGTGAAGTCGCGCGGTGCGGCGGCGGCCGGGACCGGGGCCGGGCGCCCGGGTGTCTCGTGGTCGTGCGCCTGACAGGCGGCGCCCCCGGCGAGAAGCGCCGTGAGGGCCAGGGCAACCTGCCGTCTGCGTGCAATCATCAGCTCACCCCACTGTGGTCATATTTGCTGACGAATAGGTATGAGCTTGCCCGCTTCCGCAAACGGCCTGGCCGCCTTCTTGACCCGTCCGGGGTGGGCGGGACGGGTAAGGGACGAGGACGGGACGGGGAAGGGACGCGGAAGGGACCGTTCATCGAACCGTTCGTCGACGCGATCGACCGTCCGCCGCAGATCCTTGTGCGTGCCCTGTCCCCCGGCCGCGTGCTGAGGTGCCATACGGCCATGACGGCCGGAACCACCCTCACGAACGGGACGACCGCCGAGCACGAGCTCGCCGCACTGCAGCGGGAGCACGGCCGGCCCCTCTTCGCGCTCCTGCTCCGGCTCAGTGACGGCGACCGGCAACGCGCCGAGGACCTGGTGCAGGAGACCCTCGTGCGCGCCTGGCAGCACCCCGAGGCGCTGCGCGCCGACGCCTTCGAGTCAGTACGGCCATGGCTGCTGACCGTGGGACGTCGGCTCGCGATCGACGCGCGACGGGCCCGGCAGGCACGCCCCGCCGAGGTCGGCGACGCGGTGCTGGAGAACGCCCGGGTGTGCGCCGATCACGCCGAACGGGCGGCCGCCGCCCTCGACGTACGCGAGGCTGTGAAGACACTCACTCCGGAGCACCGTGAAGTCCTGGTGCTGGTGTATTTCCAGGGGGCGAGTGTGGCGGAGGCCGCCGAAATGCTGGGGATTCCGCCCGGTACGGTGAAGTCCCGCGCGTACTACGCGCTGCGGGCCCTGCGCCGGGTGCTTCCGGGATACGCGGCCGACCTGCGGTGAAACCAATGGGAAAGTCAAACCTCCGTAAAGCGCCTTGCTGAGGACCCCGATTGAGTAATCGGCTGTCCTCATCCGTGTTCCGGATGGGGTCCTGGCGCAGGATTCGCACCGTCCGCCCGAAGGGCGGGCCGCGCGGCGTCTGGTGCGTGCGATCGCAAGGCGCCGGAGCGTCCTCGTGGCGGAGCCACGTGGGCGGTTCGGCAACGCGGCGAGCGCGCGTGCCAGACGCCGCGCGGCAGGTGGGAATCCTGCGCCAGGACCCCAAAGGTCCCGGCGACGGGCGACGCGCACGCACCGGAGGAAGGCAGGAAGGGATGCTGCACAGAGGTCAAGAGAGCACGGACGGCACCGGCGGGGGCGAACTCCTCGTCCCCATGGCCTGGTTGTACGCCGAGTACATCGCCGACGAGCTGCTGCGTTCCGGCGATCTGATGCCGCCGACGTCCTTCGAGTTCCGTGCCGGGCGGGACGCGCTGGCGCTGACCGTCTTCCTCGCCGACACCGAGGGAGAGCTCTCCGGCATCCAGGTCGTCTCCCAGCTGGAGAACTGGCTGTCCCTGACGGCGTACGACCAGCCGTGGCAGGACTGGGTGTGCGAGCGGATGGCCGCGCTGACCGCCGAGGCGGTGGCCACCGGCGAGCCCTCGCCGGACCTCGACCTCGCGGCGGCGGCCTGGCGCTGGCTGGAGGAGACGGAGCTGCTCGCGCCCGATCTGAACGCCGTGCCGGGCGGCGGGTCGGGCGTCGGTGAGGACGAGGGTCCGAAGGTGTGGACACCGGCGTGGCAGCTCGGTCTGCCCCTCGGTCACCTCGCCATCCACCTGTTCTAGATTCCTTTCGATTCGGACCAATCCGCGGGGCCGACCGCTCCGAATCCCTTGGTCACGATTCTGTGCATGCCTTGAGTGATTCGGCGGGCTGGTGCGTACCGGTGGGAGCAACCAGTAACCCCACCCACACTCAACGGCACGAGGTTTCCGCATGAGGTCCTTGGAGAGGCATCGCGACGTCGGCGCGTACGCGCTCGGCGTGCTGGATGAGGCGGAGGCCTTCCGCTTCGAGGATCACCTCATGGAGTGCCCCAAGTGCGCGGCACATGTGACCGAGTTCGGTCCGGTGACCCGTCAGATGATGCTCTACCGCCGGGCGACTCCGCGCGTCGTGCACCCGATGGCCCAGCCCGGCCCCCAGCTCCTGGGCCGCCTCCTCGGTGAGGTCGCGACGCGGCACCGGGCGCGCCGCAGGCGGCTGTTGTACGCCGTGGCCGCCTCGGTGGTCCTGGCGGTGGGCGGCTCCACCCTCGCGCTGACGGCGGGCGGCGACCCGGGCCGGACCACCAGCGTCGAGGCCACCGACGGCCGGTCCGGCGTGTGGGCCCAGGTCACCACCGAGGACGAGGACTGGGGCACCCAGGTGGAGCTCAAGGTCAAGGACGAGTCCGGCCCCCGCGCCTGCCACCTCGTCGCGATCAGCCGCGACGGCAAGGAAGAGACCGTCACCGGCTGGAACGCCACCGGGCACGCCACCGACGACAACACTATGATGGGCAGCTCCACCTTCCACGCCGACCAGATCGACCACTACGAGGTCAGGACGTCGGCCGGGGAGCATCTGGTGACGCTGGATCCCGGCTGAGCAGGTCGCATCACTTGAGCAGTCTCGACAGCCTCCGGTCCGCCAATGGCCTGCCGCCCGTCTGGCAGGTGGGGCAGTACTGGAGGGAGGAGTCGCTGAAGGAGACCTCCCGGATGGTGTCGCCGCAGACCGGGCAGGGCTGACCGGTGCGGCCGTGGACGCGGAGGCCGGACTTCTTCTCCGACTTCAGTCGGCCCGCCGCCACACCCCTTGAGCGTTCCACCGCTTCGGTGAGGGTCGCGCGCAGGGCCCGGTAGAGGGTGTCCGTCTCCTCGGGGGTCAAAGAGGCGGCCAGTTTGAACGGGGACATTCTCGCCGCGTGCAGGATCTCGTCGCTGTAGGCGTTGCCCACGCCGGCGATGAGCGTCTGGTCGCGCAGGGCGCCCTTCAGCTGCCGGCGTTCGCCGTTCAGCAGGGCCCGGAAACTCGCCCCGTCGAAGTCCTCGGCCAGCGGGTCCGGGCCCAGGCGGGCGATGCCGGGGACCTCGTGCGGATCGGCCACCACGTACACCGCCAGGCGCTTCTGGGTGCCCGCCTCCGTGAGGTCGAAGCCCGCGCCGGTCTCCAGGGCCACGCGCAGGGCGAGCGGGCCCTTGCCGGGGCGGGGCGGGCCGTCGGGGAGGCGGTCCTTCCAGTGCAGCCAGCCCGCGCGGGCCAGGTGGGTGACGAAGTGCGGGCCGCCGTCCGTCGCCAGGTCGAGGAACTTGCCGTGGCGGTGCACGGCGACCACCTCGCGGCCCTCGACGGCGGTGAGCGGAGGGTCGTACGTCTTCAGGACGCTGATGGCCACCGGCAGTACGCGCACGATCTCGTGGCCGACCAGGTTCTCGGTCAGGAAGTCCTTGAGCGCTTCGACCTCGGGGAGTTCCGGCATACGTCCAGAGTGCCACCGGGGGCCGCTGTGGTCAGGTCAAGTCAGGTCCGCTCCCGTACGACGAACTCGCACCACACGCACTTCCCGCCGCCCCGCGCCTCCACGCCCCAGACATCGCTCAGCAGGTCGACCAGGAGCAGGCCGCGGCCCGAGACCCCCGACTCGCCCGCCTCCCGGCGGCGCGGCAGGGCGCTGGAGGAGTCCTCGACCTCGACACGCATCCGCCGGTCGGAGCCGGTCAGGACCCGCAGGGTGACGATCGCGGCGCCCTCGGTGTGCATCAGGGCGTTGGTGATCAGCTCGTCGGCGACCAGTTCGATCTCGTCGGAGCGCTCCCGCGCGCCCCAGGCGCCGACCGCCGCCCGGATCATGTGCCGGGCCTGGGTGAGGGCCTCGGGGTCCCCGGGCGCCACGTGCTGCTGGAGGCGGCCGCCGGGCTGCTGGGCGTCCAGGCCGCGGCGGAGCAGCAGGAGCAGCGCCACGTCGTCGTCGCCGGCGCGTTCCTCGGCCACGTCGATGAGCCGGTCGGCCAACTGCCACACGTCGGTGGGGCCGTCCGCGATGAGGGTCGTGAGGGTCCGCATGCCGTCGTCGAGGTCGGCGCCGGGCTCTTCGACCAGCCCGTCCGTGCACAGCAGCAGGGTGCCCCCGGGGTCGAGTTCGAGGGTGGCGACGGGATAGTCGAGCCGGCCGAACTCGGCGGACAGCCCCAGCGGCAGTCCTCCTTCCACGGTCACCCGGCGGCAGCTGCCGTCGGCGTGCCGGACCAGCGGGTCGATGTGGCCCGCCCGGACCACCTGGACGACTCCGGTGGACAGGTCGGCCTCCGCGTACAGGCAGGTCGCGAAGCGGTCGGTGTCGAGCTCGTGGAGGAACACGGAGGCGCGGGCCATGACGGTGGCCGGAGGGTGTCCCTCGGCCGCGTAGGCCCTGAGGACGATCCGCAGCTGGCCCATGACGGCGGCGGCGTGCGTGTCATGGCCCTGGACGTCTCCGATGACGGCGCCGACGCGGCCGCCGGGCAGCGGGATCAGGTCGTACCAGTCGCCGCCGATGTCCCGGCCCAGCGAGCCTTCGGTGCCGGCGGCCCGGTAGCGGACGGCCACGTCGGCGCCGGGGACGCTCGGAATGGTGCGCGGCAGCATCGCCTGCTGGAGCCCGGTGGCGAGGTCCTTCTCCTGCTCGTACAGCATGGCCCGCTGGAGGCTCTGGGCGATGCTGCTGCCGAGGGCGATCAGGACGTTGCGGTCCTCGGGGGTGAAGCCGTACCGGTCGCTGTACAGCAGACCCATCGCACCGATCGGACGGGCCTCCGCGATCAGCGGGAGGTAGGCGGCGGAGGTGATGTTGAGGCCGGTGATGTGCGGCCACAGGATCGGGTAGCGGTCGGCGAACTCCTGCGGCGACTCGATGAAGCGCGGGGTGAGCGTGCGCACGGCCTCGCTCATCGGGTACGGCTCGTCGATCCGGGTGATGTCGGTGCCGGGCACGAAACTGCCCGCGGGGCCCTCGGCGATCAGCCGGATCCGGCCGGCCTCGACCAGGCCCATGACCAGGCTGGTGGCGCCGAGGTGGGTGAGGCCGTGGGTGTCCTTGAGGACGTCGATGACGTCCTGGACGGTCCGGGCGTGGGCCAGAGCGGCCGTGGTGAGCTGGACGACGTTGGTCTGCCGGCGCCTGGCCTCGTCCTGGGCAGCCTGCTCCCGGTGGTTCTCCAGCTCGCCCACTTCCTGGGTGGCGTCGCGGACGATGCCGATGATCCGGCGCGGGCGGCCCGTCCCGTCCCGTCGGATGTAGCCCTGGGTGTGGGTCCAGCGCAGCCTGCCGTCGCGGCAGCGCAGCCGGAAGTAGGCCCCGTAGTTCTCGCTGCCGTCCTTGATGGCCTGGGCGACCAGGGCGTCGAGCCGGTGCGCCTCGGCCCTCGGCACCCGGACGGCGAGGCTCCCAGGGTTTCCGTCGTACTCGTCGGGGCGCAGGTCGAAGACCTCGTGGGCCTGGGCGTCCATGTGGAACAGACCGCTGTCCAGGTCCCAGTCGAAGCTGCCCATACGGTTGAGCGCCAGGATCGGGTCCGGGTGGGCGGGCCAGTCGTCCGGGAGTGACAGGGCGCTCGCTCCCCGATCAACCATGGGGCCACCTTGCCAGGATTTGTCCGATTCTTCGACCGGGAGGCAGGTGCGCTCGGGGCCGTCAGACACCGAGGACGTGGGCGGGGCCGGCGAGGACGGTGTCCGTGCCGGCCGGCTCCGACGGATCGTCGGGGATCAGCCCGCCGCCGTCGGGGAGGTCGGGGGTGTCCGGGACGGTCTCGGGGCCGATCTCGTTGTCGGGGTCCACCGGGACGGTCGTACGGGTGCCGTCCGGCGGGATCGCGGGGACCCCGGGTCCGGTGGGCGGCGAGGTGGCTGGGGCCGTGGGGCAGTTCTCGACGCCGGGTGTGCCGGTGGGGGTGGCGCAGTCACTCTCGGCGCTCGGTGAGGGCTCCGGGAGCGCGGTCTCGTCCGGGCGCGGACCGAGGGGCGTCGCGGGAGCCGACGGTTCCGGCTGCGGCGCGGGGAGGACCTGGTCGTCCCGGCAGTCGTGGCCGATCAGCCGTTCGATCCAGGCGTGGTCGGCGAGATCGATGATCGTGATGTCGGTGACGGGCTGCTCGCTGGGGGCCACCACGACCACCCGGGCGGGCCGGTATCCGGGCCAGGACCGCCCGCCCACGACCGCGCCACCCCGCATCGCCACCGGCGGCGTCAAGGGGTTGCCGCAGGCGCAGCGGACGCGCGGGACGCCCCGGTCGTCGACGAGGACGGCGGTGCCCGCCTGGAGGACGGACGGGAAGCCGCTCGCCCGGCCGGCGCGATAGCCGTGGTCGGTGACGAGGGTGTCGGCCCGCAGCACGACCGGAGCGAGCCCGCGCAGGAAGTCCGGCACCGCGGCCGCAGGGACGCCCACGACCTGGGCGAACGCGCGCTCCCTTGACCGGTCCGCGGCCAGGGCGTCGATCTGCCGTGCCACGTCACAGCCGGCGACCCGCGCCGTGCCGCCGTAGAGACCGGGCATCGCGCCGGAGACGATCCGCGGGGCGGTCGGGGCCCGCTGGGGCGTTCGGGTGAGGGGCGAGGGTGCGGTCGCCGAAGTCGCCGAGGTCACCGTGGAGCGGGTGAAGGGGCTCGGGCCCTGAGCCGCCGCCGGTTGAAGAAGCACTTCGCCGTTCGCCTCGGTGTTGTTCTCGTCGCCGTCTCCGCCGTCTCCTCCGCATCCGGCGACGAGGAGTGCCGCCGCGAGCGCGCAGGCCGTGACGAGGGCTTTGGCGGCTGTCCGCACCACGTTCTCCCGTCCATACCGGGCATTTCTTCACTATTGTCTGCTTCGCTCGCTTGGGTTACGCAAGCGGAGAGAAGGTACACGGAGAGTCACGCAGGGTTCGGCGGGACAATGGAGGCAGGAGAACACGGCCGTGGACTGGTTCACCGCACCCGACTACTGGCTGAGCCGGCTGGTCTTCCAGCGGGCTCTGGCCGGGCTGTACTTCGTCGCGTTCCTGGCGGCGGCCCTGCAGTTCCGGGCGCTGCTCGGGGAGCGCGGGATGCTGCCGATCCCGCGTTTCGTCGCCCGCGTGCACTTCCGGAGGGCGCCGAGTCTCTTCCACCTCCACTACTCGGACCGGTTCTTCGCTCTCTGCGCGGGGACGGGCTGCGCGGTGGCGGTCGCGCTGGCGGCGGGCCTCGACTCCCGACTGCCACTGTGGGGCGGGATGCTGCTGTGGCTGGTGCCGTGGCTGCTGTATCTGTCGATCGTCAACGTGGGCCAGACCTGGTACGGCTTCGGCTGGGAGTCCCTGCTGCTGGAGGTCGGCTTCCTCGCGGTGTTCCTCGGCAACGACGACGTGGCCCCGCCGGTCCTGGTGCTGTTCCTCCTGCGCTGGATCCTGTTCCGGGTCGAGTTCGGCGCGGGGCTCATCAAGATGCGCGGCGACGCCTGCTGGCGCAAACTCACCTGCCTCGACCACCACCACGAGACACAGCCGATGCCGGGGCCGCTGAGCTGGTTCTTCCACCATCTGCCCCGGCCGCTGCACCGGGTGGAGGTGGCCGCGAACCACGTCACCCAGCTCGCGGTTCCCTTCCTCCTGTTCACCCCGCAGCCGATCGCCACGGCGGCCGCGTCCCTGATGATCGCGACCCAGCTGTGGCTGGTGCTCTCGGGCAACTTCGCCTGGCTGAACTGGATCACGATCGTGCTGGCGGTGCCGGCGCTGGACCTCGGGGGCGAGGCACCCGACCTGCCCGCCACCCCGCTCTGGTACGAGGTGACGGTCCTCGCCGTCGCCGCGCTCCTCCTCGCCCTGAGCTACCACCCCGTCCGCAACATGATCTCCCGGAGCCAGATCATGAACCGCTCCTTCGACCCGCTCCATCTGGTCAACACCTACGGCGCGTTCGGCAGCGTCAGCCGCATCCGCCACGAGGTGGTGGTCGAGGGCACGGCGGACGACGTACCGCGCCGGGACTCCGACTGGAAGGAGTACGAGTTCAAGGGCAAGCCCGGAGATCCACGGCGCTGGCCGCGCCAGTTCGCGCCCTACCATCTGCGCCTGGACTGGATGATGTGGTTCGCCGCGCTGTCCCCGGCGTACGCCCAGGCGTGGTTCGGCACCATGGTCGAACGGCTCCTCGAGAACGACCCCGCCACGCTGAGGCTGTTGCGCCGCTCACCGTTCCCGCCGGACGAGCCGCCCCGCCATGTCCGTGCCCGCCTCTTCCGGTACCGGTACACGACGTGGCGGGAGCTGCGGGATACGGGGGCGTGCTGGGAGCGGACGTATGTGCGGGAGTTTCTGCCGCCCACACGGCTGGCGCAGCCGGCTGGGCAGGGTCACAGGCCGTAGGTGCGGGTGGCCGTCCCTCCGAAGACGTCGTCGCGTTCCGGTGTGCCGAGGCCGGCGGTGAGTTCCCGCGCCGCGGACACCACCTCGCCGTAGGTCGCCGCGAGCGAGCACACCGGCCAGTCCGAGCCGAACATCAGGCGGTCCGGGCCGAAGGCGTCCAGGACGGTGTCGGCGTACGGGCGCAGGTCGTCGATCGTCCAGGAGTCGGGGTCCGCCTCGGTGACCATGCCGGAGAGTTTGCAGACGGTGTTGGGCAGGGCGGCGAGGGCGCGGACGTCGGCCGCCCAGGGTTCCAGGGCGCCGGAGGCGATGGGCGGCTTGCCCAAGTGGTCGAGGACGAAGGTGAGGTGGGGCAGCGACGCGGCCGCCTCGGCGCAGGCGGGCAGTTGGTAGGGAAGGACGACCAGGTCGTAGACCAGGCCCGCTGCGGCCACCGCGGTCAGGCCTCGGCGTACGTCCGGCCGCACCAGCCACTCCGGATCCGGCTCGCCCTGGACCTGGTGGCGGATGCCCTTGAGGTGGGCGCCGCCGGGGAGTTCGCGCAGACGTGCCAACTCGTCGGCAACATCGGGGCGGATCAGGTCGGTCCAGCCGACGACACCCGCGATCATGTCGTGCCCGGCCGCGAGGGCCAGGAACTCCGGAGTCTCCTCGGGCACGGTGACCGTCTGGACGAGGACCGTGCGTTCGACGCCTGCCGCGCGGGCCTCGGGGGCGAGGTCCTCGATCGTGAAGTTCCGTCGCAGCGGGCTGTCCGAGGCGATCCAGTCCTGGTCCCGCACCGACAGGTCCCACACATGGTGGTGCGCGTCCACCACCGTCACGGCAGCTCCCACACGACGGGCAGGCCGGCGTCGGCGCCCTCGTCGGAGTAGTCGTGCGCCACGTCGAGGAGTTCGGCCATACGGGCCTGCCAGGCGATGTTGACCGGCAGTTTCTCCAGTTCGGCGATCATCGCCGGGTAGTCCTCGACCTCCAGGACGTGGAAGAGATCGGTGCCGCTGCGCCAGATCGTCCACTCGCTCACGCCCGCGGCACGGATGGCGGCCGTCAGCTCCTCCGGGACCTCGCGGTGCGCGGCCTCGTACTCCTCGACGCGGTCCGCGCGGACCGTGGTGTGCAGGGCGACTCTCATGAGGGCTCCTCGGCGGGGACGGGGGCATCGGGCGGCAGGAGGCCTTCCCCGCGCAGCTCCTGCCAGAACGACGGGGGCACCCGTGCCGCGTACTGCTCCGCGCAGTCGTTCACCTGCGCCGCGCTGCGGGCGCCGACGAGGACACTCGCCACCGCCGCAGGGGCGGCGCAGAAGGCCAGGGCGGCGGCCCGTAGGCGGGTGCCGTGGCGTTCGGCGACGGTGTTCAGGTGCAGAGCCCGCCGCAGGATGTCGGGGGGCGCCTCGGCGTAGTCGTACCTCGTGTTCGACTGGAGGTCGGCCAGCAGGCCCGAGTTGAAGGCGCCGCCGATGACGACGGACGTGCCGTGTTCCCGCGCGGCCGGCAGGAGTTCGGAGAGGGCACTCTGGTCCAGGAGCGTGTACCGGCCCGCGCACAGCACCACGTCGACGTCGGTGTCGCGGACGAAGCGGGTGAGCATCTCCGCCTGGTTCATGCCCGCGCCGATCGCACCGACCACGCCCTGTGAGCGGAGCTTCTCCAGCGCTGGGTAGCCCTCGTGGAAGGCCTGTTCGGCGTGGTCGTCGGGGTCGTGGAGGTAGACGACGTCGACACGGTCGAGGCCGAGCCTGTCCAGGCTGGCGTCCAGGCTGCGGCGTACGCCGTCGGCACTGAAGTCCCAGACGCGGCGGTGTGTGGCGGGCACCGCGAAGCCGTGTCCGAGATCGTCGCCGCCGTCGTCGGTGGGCTCCAGGAGGCGGCCCACCTTGGTGGAGATGGTGTACGCCGAGCGCGGACGCTCGCGCAGGGCGCTGCCGAGGCGACGTTCGGACAGGCCGAGACCGTAGTGCGGCGCGGTGTCGAAGTACCGCATGCCCGCGGCCCAGGCGGCGTCGACGGCCGCCCGTGCCTGTTCCTCGCTCATCGCGGCGTAGAGGTTGCCGATGGCGGCGGCGCCGAAGGACAGTTCGCTGACCTCGACGCCGCTGCGGCCCAGCCGGTTCACTGGCCCGCCGGGCGCAGCCGCAGGCCCTGCATGCCGCCGTCGACGGCGAGAGAGGTACCGGTGGTGGCGCCGGAGAGCGGGCTCGCCAGGTAGGCGATGGCGCCCGCGACCTCGTCCGCCGAGACGAGCCGGCCGGTGGGCTGGCGGGCTTCCAGAGCGGCACGTTCGGCAGCCGGATCGGGGGCCTTGGCGAGCAGCCGCCCGATCCACGGGGTGTCCGCCGTGCCGGGGTTGACGCAGTTCACGCGGATGCCCTCGCGGACGTGGTCGGCGGCCATGGCGAGGGTCAGGGAGTACACCGCCCCCTTGGTCGCGCTGTACAGCGCCCGTTGCGGGAGGCCCGCGGTGGCCGCGATGGAGGAGGTGTTCACGATCGCCGCGTGCGCGGACGCGCGCAGGTGGGGCAGGGCGGCGCGGGCGACCCTGACCATGCCGACGACGTTGACGTCGAGGACACGGTGCCATTCGTCGTCGTCGTTGTCCGCCACGGTGCCCTGGGCGCCGATGCCCGCGTTGTTGACCACGACGTCGAGTCCGCCGAGGTCGGCCACGGCGGCGGCCACGGCCTCGCGGACGGAGGCGTCGTCGGTGACGTCGGCGCGGAAGGCGAGCAGCGGCTTCTCGACCGAGGAGGGGTCCAGGTCGAGGACGGCGACCTGGGCGCCGCGTGCGACGAGGAGTTCCGCGGTGGCCCGGCCGATGCCGGAGGCGCCGCCGGTCACCAGGGCCTTGAGACCGTCGAAGTCACTCATGCCGCCTGCCCCTTCTTCTGCGTGTCGTCGGCGAGGTCTTCTGCCCAGAAGCCTCCGCCGGGGAACGTGTACCGCGCGATGGACTCGGGGCGCATGGCGGCCGAGAAGCCCGGCGCGACGGGTGCCGTGTAGTGGCCTTCCCGGATCACCACGGGATCGAGGAAGTGGTCGTGCAGATGGTCGACGTACTCGATGACCCGGTCCTCGGTGGTGCCGGTGACGGCCACGTAGTCGAACATCGACAGGTGCTGGACGAGTTCGCACAGGCCGACCCCGCCCGCGTGCGGGCAGACCGGCACGCCGAACTTGGCGGCGAGGAGCAGGATGGCGAGGTTCTCGTTGACGCCGCCGACGCGGGCCGCGTCGATCTGGACGACGTCGAGGGCGCCGGCCTGGAGGAGTTGCTTGAAGACGACCCGGTTCTGGACGTGCTCGCCGGTGGCGACCTTGACCGGGGCGACGGCCTTGCGGATCGTCGCGTGGCCGAGGATGTCGTCGGGGCTGGTGGGCTCCTCGATCCAGTACGGGTCGAACTCGGCGAGGGCCCTGGTCCAGCGGATCGCCTCGTCGACGTCCCAGCGCTGGTTGGCGTCGATCGCCATGCGGATGTCGGCGCCGACGACCTGGCGGGCGACACGGCAGCGCCGTACGTCGTCCTCCAGATCCGCGCCGACCTTGAGCTTGATCTGCCGGAAGCCGTCGGCGACGGCCTCGGCGGCGAGCCGGGTGAGTTTCTCGTCGTCGTAGCCGAGCCAGCCGGCGGAGGTGGTGTAGGCGGGGTAGCCGCGCTCCAGAAGCCTCTCGGTGCGCTCCTGCGAACCCTCCCGCCCCCGCCGCAGGATCTCCAGCGCCTCCTCCGGGGTGAGCGCGTCCGTGAGGTAGCGGAAGTCGATCTGGCCGACCAGCCACTCGGGCTCGCCCTCGGCCAGCAGCCGCCACAGCGGCTTGTCCGCGCGTTTGGCGGCCAGGTCCCACACGGCGTTGACGACCGCGCCGATCGCCATGTGCATCACGCCCTTCTCGGGTCCGAGCCAGCGCAACTGGCTGTCGCCGATCAGGTCGCGGTTCAACGTCCCCGGGTCCGCGCACAGCTCGTCGACGGACCGTCCGACCACATGCCCGCGCAGCGCCTCGATCGCGGCGACCTGGACCTCGTTGCCCCGCCCGATGGTGAAGGTGAATCCGTGCCCCTCGTGCCCGTCGGCCGCGTCCGTGCGCAGCACGACGTAGGCCGCCGAGTAGTCGGGGTCCGGGTTCATCGCGTCGGAGCCGTCGAGCTCGCGCGAGGTGGGGAAGCGGATGTCGTAGGTGTCTACCGCGGTGACGCGGGCGGGGGACGAGGACACGGAAGGCCTTTCGGTAGATGACGGGCGGATGGGGCTCAGTCCTGGGCGCGCCCCGTCGTCACACGGGCGATCATGAGGGCGACCAGGATGATTCCGCCGTAGATGGCCTGGATCCAGAAGGACGGCACCTGGGCGAGTGTCAGCAGGTTCTGTACGACACCCAACAGGAGTACGCCGGTCAGGGCGCCGAACATGGTGCCCTTGCCGCCGTCGAGGCTGATGCCGCCGATCACCGCCGCCGCGAACACCGTGAAGATCATGTTCTGGCCCTGGTTGGCGCTGATCGCGCCGACGTAGCCGGTCTGCATGATGCCGCCGACGGAGGCGAGGACGCCGGCCACGACGAACACGCCGAGCATCACCCGCTCGACGCGGATGCCGGCGGCGCGGGCCGCGTCGGCGTTGCCGCCGATGGCGTACAGGGATCGGCCGATCCGGTGGTACTTCAGGACGAAGCCGGTGACGGCGAAGGCGACCGCGGCGAGCCACACGGACATGGGGACGTTCAGGAAGGTCGTGGTGGCCAGGGAGTAGAAGCTGTCCGGCATGCCGAAGAGGGTCTTGCCCTTGGTGGCGCCGACGAGCAGTCCGCGCAGGACGATCAGCATCGCGAGCGTCACGATGAACGCGTTGAGCTTGAACTTCACGACCAGGATGCCGTTGAAGGCGCCGACCGCCGCGCCGACGACGAGGACCGCGAGCAGGGCGAGGACGGCCGGGAACTCGGTGCCCCAGCCGGACTGGGCCGCGGGCAGGACGAGGAGGGCTCCCACGGCGGGCGCGATGCCGACGACCGACTCCAGGGAGAGGTCGAACTTGCCGGTGATCAGGACGAGGGACTCGGCGAGCACCACCATGGCGAGGGCGGCCGAGGCGCCGAGGATCGAGATCAGGTTGCGCTCGGTGAGGAACGAGTCGTTGACGAACGCGCCGAGCACCATGAGCAGCAACAGGGCGGGGACGAGGGCGAGTTCGCGGGCGCGGCGCAGCAGGACCGTCCGGGCTGCCCGCGCCTCGGGCACCCGCACGTGCTTCACCGGCGGAGCCTGGGTGTCAGCCATGGTGGTCCACTCCTTCGATGGAGGCGATCAGCTCGTGGTCGCGCCAGCCGGCCGGGTGCTCGGCGACCACGCGGCCGTGGAAGAGGACGAGGACCCGGTCGCAGCGGCGCAGGTCGTCGAGTTCGTCGGAGACGACGAGGACCGCGGTGCCGTCCTCGCGGGCGGTGTCCACGCGGGAGAGCAGGGATTCCTTGGACTTCACGTCGACGCCCGCGGTGGGGTTGATGAGGACCAGCAAACGGGGGTCGGAGGCGAGGGCGCGGGCCATGACGACCTTCTGCGCGTTGCCGCCGGAGAGGTCGGAGACGGGCTGGTCGGGGCCCTCGGTGTGGATGTCGAGCCGGTCGATCAGCTCGGTGGCGAAGCCGCGCTTGCGGTCGGTGCCGACGAAGCCGTAGCGGCCGAGCCGGTCCAGGACACTGAGCGTGGCGTTGTCACCGATGGTCATGCCGAAGACCAGGCCCTGCGCGTGCCGGTCACGCGGTACGAAGCCGACGCCCGCTTTCAAGGAGGCCTGTACGTCGCCGAACGGCAGCGGCCTGCCGTCGAGCCGGGCCGTTCCGCTCGTCGGGGTGTGCAGTCCCGTGAACGACTCGGCCAGCTCGATCTTGCCGCTGCCGCTGATGCCGGCGAGTCCGACGACCTCACCGCGGCGCACGGTGAGGTCGACGTTCTCGTAGGCGTCGGAGGTGAGGTCGCGGACGTCGAGGAGGACCGGGGCGGTGTCCTCGACCTGCCTGACCTGTACGGCCTGTTCGGCGATGGTCTCGCCCGCCATGGCCTCGATCAGGGCGGCCCGGGGCATGTCCGCGACCGGGGCGGTGGTGATCCAGCGGGCGTCCCTGAGGACCGTCACCGTCTGGCACACCTCGTACACCTCCTGGAGGTGGTGCGAGATGAACAGGAAGGTGACGCCGGAGTCCTGCAGTGCCCGCATCCGGCCGAAGAGCCGCTCGATCTCCCGCTTGTCGAGCTGTGCGGTCGGTTCGTCGAGGACGATGAAGCGGGCGCCGAAGCTCAACGCCCTGGCGATCTCCACCATTTGGCGGTCCTCGACCTTGAGGTCGGCGGTGCGCGCCTCCGGGTCGACGCGCACGTCCCAGGTGTCGAGGAGCTCGGCGGCCTCCTTCTGCAGACTGCGCCAGCTGATGAACCCGCGCCGCAGCGGCTGCCGGTTGATGAAGAGGTTCTCGGCGACCGTCAACTCGGGTACGACGGTGGGCTTCTGGTAGACGCAGGCGACCTTGCTCCGCCAGGCGTCCCGGTCGGCGAGGGGTGGCGCGGGCTCGCCGTCGAAGCGGACGGTGCCCTCGTCGGGGGCCTGGAGGCCGGTGAGGATCGTGACGAGGGTGGACTTGCCCGCGCCGTTGCGGCCGACGAGGGCGTGGGACTCGCCGGGCAGGACGGTCAGGCGGCCGTCCGCGAGGGCGGTCGTGGGGCCGTACCGTTTGACGACCCCCTGGGCTTCAACGAGTGGGGTGCTCATTTGACCGTGTTGCCCCACAGCTTGGGGTCGTCGACGTTGTCCTTGGTGACCAGGGGCGCGGGCAGCTGGTCCTCCAGGATGCCGCTGGGCAGCTTGACGATCGTGGAGTCGTGGTCGGTCGGGCCGGGCTTGAAGGTCTTCCCCTGCATCGCCGCCTTGATGTAGTACATGCCGTACTTGGCGTACAGGTCGGCGGGCTGGGAGACGGTGGCGTCGATCTCGCCCTTGCGGATGGCGTCGAACTCCTGCGGGATGCCGTCGTTGGAGACGATGGTGATGTGGCCCGCCTGCCCGGCCTTCTTCAGCAAACCCTTGGACTTGAGGGTCTGCAGGGTCGGCGCGAGGTAGACGCCGCCGGCCTGCATGTAGATGCCCTTGATGTCGGGGTTGGCGTTCAGGAGGGTGCCCAGCTGCGAGGCGGCCGCGTCGGACTCCCACTTGGCGGGGATCTCCAGCACCTTCAGCTTGGGGAAGTTCTTCTTCACGCAGGCCCGGAAGGCCTCGGAGCGGTCGCGGCCGTTGACGGAGGCCAGGTCGCCCATGATCTGCACGACCTTGCCGGAGGGGATCTGCTCCCCGAGGTACTGGCAGGCCTTCTCGCCGTACGAGACGTTGTTCGCCCGTACGACCATGGCGACCTTGCCCTTGTCGGGGGCCACGTCGACCGCGACGACCGGGACGCCCTTGCGTTCGGCCTGGTCGAGGCCGGCCTCGATGGCGGCGCTGTCGAGCGGGGCGACGACCAGTCCCTTCACGCCCTGGTTGAGCTCGTTGTTGATGTCGGTGATCTGCTGGGAGGGGTCGCTGTTGGAGTTGACCGTCTTCAGCGTGTCCACCCCCTCGGACTTGGCCATCTTGGGCACGTAGTCGTTGTACGACTGCCAGAACGGCGAGGTCAGCAGCGGCAGGATCACGCCGACCTTGCCGGACCCGTCGCCTCCCTCGGCGCCGGAGCTGCCGGTGTCCTTGGTGCTGCCGCACGCGGCGAGCACGAGCGAGGCGCTCGCTGCCGCGGCCACCGCGCCGATGATGCGAAACCTGTTCCGCTTCCCCACTGTTCTGCCGGGCATCTGGAGGCTCCTCGTTGAGCGTGTCGAGCGTGATCGAGCATGAGCGTGTTCGAGCAGATGACCGCATACTTATCAGACCACTCGCCCCTTGCAATAGCCTTCGGCGGCAGATTTTCCCGTCTTTCGGCCATAGTGGTCCGACCACCTTGCCGGTTAGACTGCGGCGCACCCAGTGATGTGGAGGAATGGCGTGGACGAGACAGCCCCGCAGAAGGGCACCGTGACGCAGCGCGCCATCGAGCAGATCAAGGCGATGATCGGCGAGGGCCGGCTGGAGCCCGGCCAGCGGCTGCCGACCGAGCGTGATCTGGCCGTCCAGCTGGGCCTCTCCCGCAGTTCGATGCGGGAGGCGATCCGGGCGCTGACGGTGATGGGCGTGCTGGAGGCCCGGCACGGCTCGGGCATCTACGTGACCCAGCTGGAGGCGGGTGACCTGCTGGAGACCTTCGGCGTGGTCGCCGACCTGTCCCGGGGCCCGCGTCTGGTGGAGCTGCTCGAGGTGCGCCGCGTCCTCGAGTCGACGGCGACCGCGCTGGCCGCCGCCCGCATCACGCCCGACCAGCTGGCCGAGGTCGAGAAACACCTCGCGGCGATGAACGCCACCGACGACCCCGAGGAGATCCTCGCCCACGACCTGGCGTTCCACCGCGAGATCGCGGTGGCGGCCGGCAACGACACGATGGCGGCGATCCTGGAGGGCCTGTCGTCGCGCACCTTCCGGGCGCGGGTGTGGCGCGGCTACCAGGAGGAGGGCGCGTTCGAACGCACGCGGCGCGAGCATGCCGCGATCCACCGGGCCCTGATAGCCCACGACCCGGAGGCGGCCCGGGCGGCGGCGGCCGCGCATGTGGGCGAGGTGGAGGAGTGGCTGCGGACGCAGCTCGGGGGGTGAGAGGTGCGGCGAGGATCGGTTCACGAGGTGAAGGGGGCGGGTCTCCCCGCCCCCTTGCTCAGGCCCTGCTGAACCGCAGCGTGACCAGCTCGAACGGCCGCAGCCGCAAGGACACCTCGTTCCCCTCACACCGCAGCGAGGGCGCATCCGCCGACGGGCGCTCCAGCAGGTCCGTCGCCGTGACCCCGGCGACCTCGAACCCCGCCGTGAGGGTGGCCCGGGCCCGCCCGCCGTGGGCCTCGTGGAGGCGGACCACCACGTCCCCGCTTCCGTCGTCGGCGAGTTTGACCGCGGTGATCACCACCGCCTCCTGGTCGACGCTCACCAAGGGAGCGACCTCCTGGGAACCCCGCACGATCCGCTCCGGCAGATTGATCCGCCACCCCTCCCGTACCGCGTCCCCGATGCCCGCCCCCGGCACCAGCGCGTGCCGGAACCGGTGGACGCCCTGGTCGGTCTCGGGGTCGGGGAATCGCGGGGCCCGGAGCAGCGACACCCGGACCGTGGTGGTCGTGCCGTGGTCGCCGTCGGCCCGGACCGTACGGGTCACGTCGTGCCCGTACGTCGAGTCGTTGACGATCGCCACGCCCCAGCCCGGTTCCTCCAGGTGCACGAAGCGGTGGTTGCAGGCCTCGAACTTGGCCGCCTCCCATGAGGTGTTGGTGTGCGTGGGCCGGTGGAAATGCCCGAACTGCGTCTCCGACGCGTACCGTTCGGCGTGCACGTCGAGCGGGAAGGCGAGCTTCAGGAACTTCTCCGTCTCGTGCCAGTCCACCTCCGTGTCCACGAGAAGCCGCCGCTCACCCGGCGCGAGGGACAGCACCTGGGTGACGCGGGAGCCGCCGAAGGTCCGCACGATCCGCACACCGTGCCCCTCGGGGGCGAGCTCGTCCACCTCGGTGAGATCCGTGACCGTGTTGCGGTAGAACTCGTCCACGTCCCACGCGTCCCACTTGTTCGGGAAGTCCGGGTGGAGTTGGAGGAGGTTGCCGGCCCGGCCCGGTGCGATCGTCTCGCGGTCGGCCTCGATGTCGTACACGGAGACGGCCAGGCCCCGCCCGTCGACCTCGACCCGCAGGATGCCGTTGTCCAGCACGTGCCCGCCGCCGGGCCGCTCGGTCACCGTCGTCCGTCCCTCGACGACCGCGGTTCCGGCGCCACCCGCGGCGATTCCGTTACGGCCATGGGGTGCCGGGTTGAAGAGCAGTTCCCGGCTCCCCTCCCCCGCCAGAGCGCACTGGGCCACGTCGATGATGCCGTTCAGCTCGTCCGCGAGCCGCTCGTACGTGCGCCGCGCCTCCCGGTGCACCCAGGCGATCGACGACCCGGGCAGGATGTCGTGGAACTGGTGGAGCAGGACCGTCTTCCAGATGCGGTCCAACTCCTCGTAGGGGTAAGGCGATCCGGTCCGTACGGCCGCCGTCGCCGCCCACAGCTCGGCCTCGCGCAGGAGGTGTTCGCTGCGGCGGTTGCCCTGCTTGGTCCTGGCCTGGCTGGTGAGGGTCGCGCGGTGGAGTTCGAGGTAGAGCTCGCCGACCCAGACGGGCGGTTCGGGGTATTCGGCCTCTGCCTTGGTGAAGAACTCCTTCGGGGTCTCCCAGGCCACGGTAGCCGAGCCTTCGAGGTCGCGGAGGCGGGCCGCCTTGGCGACCATCTCGCGGGTCGTACCGCCGCCTCCGTCGCCCCAGCCGGTGGGGGCGAGGGAGTGCCGGGCGACCCCCTTGTCCTTGAAGTTCCGTGCCGCGTGGGCGATTTCGCTGCCCTTCATGGAGCAGTTGTAGGTGTCGACGGGCGGGAAGTGCGTGAAGATCCGGGTGCCGTCGATGCCCTCCCACTGGAAGGTGTGGTGGGGGAACTTGTTCGTCTGCGACCACGAGATCTTCTGGGTGAGCAGCCACTTGGAGCCCGCCGCCTTGATGATCTGCGGGAGTCCGGCGGCGAAGCCGAACGTGTCGGGCAGCCATGCCTCCTGGTTCTCGACCCCGAACTCGTCGAGGAAGAACCGCTTGCCGTGCACGAACTGACGGGCCATCGCCTCCGAGCCCGGCATGTTGGTGTCCGACTCCACCCACATTCCGCCGGCCGGCACGAACCGCCCGTCCGCCACCGCCTTCTTCACCCGCGCCCACACCTCGGGCCGGTGGTCGCGGACCCAGGCCCACTGCTGGGCCTGGGACATGGCGAACACGAACTCCGGCTCGTCGTCGAGCAGGGCGGTCATGTTGGAGGTCGTCCGGGCGACCTTGCGCACGGTCTCGCGCAGCGGCCACAGCCACGCCGAGTCGATGTGGGCGTGTCCCACGGCGCTGATGCGGTGGGCGGAAGGAACGGCGGGCGCCTCGAAGGCGCTGTCCAGCCGCGAACGGGCCTGCGCCGCCGTGCCGCCCACGTCCTGGAGGTCCAGCGCGTCCAGCGCCTTCTCCACCGCCCGCAGGATCTCCCAGCGCCGCGCCGACTCCACCGGCAGCTCGGCCATCAGCTCCCCGAGCACCTCCAGGTCGATCACCAGCTGCCACACCGTCTCGTCGAGGACGGCGAGGTCCATGCGGGCCAGCCGGTACTGCGGCTCGGCCCCGGCGGTCTCCTTGTCGCCCAACCATGTGGGCAGGAAGGGGTGGTAGTCGAGGATGACGGGGTTGGAGGCGGCCTCGATGTGCAGGCGCACCTCCTCGCCGCCCTCGACGGGTGCGCCGATCCGCACCCACTGGTTGCGCGGGTTGAGGCCCTTCACCGGGGTGCCGTCGGGCCGGTAGACCAGGCCCTCGCACTGGAAGCCGGGCATGTGCTCGTCGAAGCCGAGGTCGAGGAGGGCCTCGACGGTCTTCCCGGCCCACGCCTCGGGGACGGTCCCGGTGACGCGGAACCAGCTGGTGCCCCAGGGAGCACCCCAGCGGGCGCCCACGGCGATGGGCTCCGGCTCGGCCGCCAGGCCCTCGGCGACGGGCACCGGCTCGTCGGGCGCGTGCCACACCGCTACGTCCAGCGGCACGGACTCGGGGTACACGGCGGGGCGGAGTCGCTCGTCGAGGACGCGCCTGAGGCGGGCTTCGACCAGGCTGCGGTCGTCATGCATGCGGGGTGCTCCAAGGGTCCGGTGTTACCAGGGGTGGGTCACGGTCACGGGGTCCGACGACGTGTACAGCTCCCCCACGGCACGCAGCTCCAACCGCGCCTGTCGCTCGCCCTGTTCGGCCTTGAGGCCGCCGACGAAGTAGGCCCGCCGGCAGGTGCCGGTCCTTGTGGGGAATGGCCACCAGGTCGCCGACGTCCTGGCGGCCACCCGCTTCTCAGACCTCGGACCGGTACAGCCCGAACTCCGCTACCCGTACGGCACTTCGGGCCCGTGTCACCCGCACCCGCCACCTCCGGGCCCGGACCGGAGACGGCAGCAGCAGGATGCGGCTCGCGCCGATGGTTCCGGCACCCGTGACCTCCGTCCAGGTGCCGTCGCGGAACGCCTCGACGACGAAGCTCTCCACCTGCTGGCCGTGCCGGATGTCCTCGGCGAGGCGGATGCGGTCCACCTCGTGCTCCGTGCCGAGGTCGACGGTGACGCGGCCCGGTGCCGACGTGGTGCGAGCGCGCGCGGCCAGGTCCTGCGGCAGCTCCCGTTCGATCCGTTCCCTGAACTCCCGCAGCCGTACGACGTCCGTGCCGTGCAGCAGGCCCTCCGTGTCCGGTGGGACGTTGAGCAGCAGCACCGCGTTGCGCCCCACCGACCCGAAGAAGATCTCCGTCAGGTAGTCCACGGACTTGGGCTGTTGGTCGGCGTGGTAGAACCAGCCGTCGCGGATGGAGACGTCGCACTCGGCGGGCCACCACTGGAGATAGTCCGTCGCGGGCTGCGCCTTCACCAGTGCGGCGCGGCTGCCCTCGTCGGGGGTGTCGTAGGACAGGGCCCAGTCGGTGCGGCCGTACTGGTTCTCCTTGACCGGGATGACGCTCCACTCGTCCTCGCGCGCGATGCCGCTCTCGTTGCCGACCCAGCGCAGGTCGGGACCGGTGACGGCGATCGCCGCGTCCGGGGCGAGGGCCCGCACCAGGGTGTACCAGCTGTCCCAGTCGTAGCTCTCCACCTTCTCGGGCGGGATGTGCCCCTGCGCGCCGTCGAACCACACCTCGTCGACGGGGCCGTACTCGGTGAGCACCTCGTACAGCGTGTTGAGCATGTGGGCGCCGTAGTCGGTGGCGTCCAGGGTGTAGGAGCGGTCCGGTGTGCGGTCGTCGCCCGGCACGAGGGTCGGGATCGTGCGCGGCGTGCGGGCGCTGCCGTTGGCGTACACGCCGTGCAGGTACTGGTTCTCGTCGGCGGGTGAGATGTAGACGCCTACCTTGAGGCCGTGGCGGCGCATGGAGTCGGCGAAGGAGCGCAGCACATCGCCCTGACCGTCGCGCCAACTACTCGATGCCACCGAGTGGTCGGTGTAGCGGGAGGGGTAGAGGACGAAGCCGTCGTGGTGCTTGACGGTGAGGATGGCGAGCCGGAAGCCGCCGTCCTTCAGGGCCGCCGCCCACTGGTCGGTGTCGAGGCCGGTCGGCTGGAAGACATCCGGGTCCTCGTCGCCGGTGCCCCACTCCAGGCCGGTGAAGGTGTTCACGCCGAAGTGCAGGAAAGCGGTTTGCTCCAGGCTCTGCCAGGCGATCTGCCGCGCGGTGGGCCTGACCTGGGACGCCTTGCGGACGAGGTCGGCCTCGGTGTCGTCCGGGGAGACGGGGATGCGGTAGGAGCGGTCGTCGGAGGCCGCGACGGCCATCGTGGGGATGCCGGTCACGGCGAGTGCGGTGGCCGCGGTGACGAAGAGGCGTCTGGAGACGGTCATGGGGGGGGCTCCTCAGCTCAAGTGCCAGACGGCGGGGGTGCGTTGATCGGCCGGGTACTGCACGATCCGGCCGTCGTCCGTGACGGTGAGCGCCATCTGGGTGATCGCGTTGACGAGCCGGTATCCGCCCGTCACTGGCTCCAGCTCCCAGCGCTGCAAGGTGCTGGTCGCGTCACAGGTGTCCCAGGTCGCCTCGACGCCGGGCTGCAGCGGCACGTTGAGCGTGAGCTTGCCGCCGCTGATGGCGAGGCAGCCGGCCGGAGACCGCAGGGTCACATAGCCGTCCGCCGTGCGCTGCACGGAGGCCGTGAACGACCGCCCGAAGGTGTACGTGCCGTCCGCCACCGGCACCCGGGTCAGGTCCCGCCAACCCGGCGCGTGCCCCACCGCCGCACCGCGCGCCACGAACTCCGCGTACGTGGCGTCGGGATGCGGATCCCCCCAGGTGGCCTGGGCGACATGCCGCAGCGCGGGCCAGAGCCGGACGGCGACCTCGTTCTCGGTCTCGCCGCGTCCGTTGTCCGGCCACAGGCTGATCTTCGCGCCGGTGACGCCCCGGGAGGAGGTGAGCTTCTCGCCCTCGAAGCTGCGCGGGTCCCAGCTCTGGTCGTAGAGCGACTCGGTGTCGCTGTGGAAGCCGCCGCGGATGAGGTAGAGCGAATAGGAGGCGTTCATCACGGAGTAGCCCTGTGCGATGAGTTGACTGGGTGTGACCGCCACGTTCAGCCAGTGCTCGACCGTGGTGTCGGTCTTCACGGGCACGGTGTTGGCTCCTGTGAGTCCGTCGTTCCAGATCCGCAGCTTCACGCCCTTGCTCGCCGCGTAGTCGTGGACGCGGTTGACGAAGTCGACGAAGGCGTCCTGCGGGGTGGCGCCCGAACCGTACTTCTCCTGGGCGTACTTGAGGATCTGCGGGTACTTCGCGAAGTCGGAGCCGAGCATGTACTCGTCGGCTCCCATGTGCCAGGACTTCGCCGTGAAGACCTGGGCGTACTCGTCCATCAGGCTCGTGTAGTAGTCGAAGGCCGGCTGTTGGGTGATGTCGAGCCGGGAGGGCTGCTTGGTGCCGTCGGAGTCGGTCAGCTGGAGGTCCGGGCGGTTCTCGATCCACGGGTCGATGTGTCCCGGGGAGTTGATCTCGGGGATGATCTCGACGTGGTACTTGTCGCCGAGCGCGACGAGCTGCCGTATCTCGTCCTTGGTGTAGTAGCCCCACGTGTTGGCCTCGGGGTGGGCGTCGCTCTTGACCTTCAGCTCCACGAGCAGCTGGTTGAGCTTGTTGTAGGCCATCTCGCGGACGAGGTTCTCCAGCCAGGGCAGCGAGACGTGGATGTAGCAGGCGCACACGCCGACGCCCCGCTCCTTGTAGCGCGGCACGTCGATGGTGCGCCCGGCGGGGATCCGGTCGCCCTGCGCGAGGAGCTGGAGGAGGGTCCGGGTGCCGTAGAAGGCGCCGGTCTCGGTGGCTCCGGTGATCGACAGGCCTGTGCCGGCGTGGAGTTCGTAGCCCTCGGCGCCGAGGGAGCTTCGGGACGGCTCGACGTCGACAACGATGTCACCGGGCCGGGCTCCGCCGCGTACCATGGGCACCGAGCCGTGGCCCGCCGCCCGCAGATCGCCGGCGAGCGTGTCGGCCACCCGGCGTTCGGCCGGGTCGTCGGCGACGAGCCGGGCCCCGGGCCGGTAGACGTAGGCGCCCGGCTCCGGAGTCCACCGGGTCAGGGCGGGCACCGTGACCGGCGGGCCCTGGTCCGAGCGCGCGAGCGCCGGGGCGGGCGCCAGGAGCAGCGTCAGCAGCGCCACGACGGCGGCGAATCTCAGCCGTTTCCTCATGAGCGACTCCCTATTCATCGGATGGCTGATAATCGAGGGCACCGGTAGGGCTGTCAACGGGGCTCGATCAACCGAGAGTTGAGCAAGAGATCGGATGACCTGCGGGTCGGCGACACCGTAAGACCTCGCCCGTCATGAAAAGTCCAAGAAGACCGGTCCGAATGTCCAAGCGCGAGCGCTCTCGACGCGCCGCTCGCCTCCGGGCAGAGTTCTCCCTACGTACTCGCGAGTAGCCCCCGAGGAGCGCACGTGACCAGCTGGGTCGGCCGTACCGCCGCCGAGATCGCCGCCGCCGTCCGCGAGAAGCGGGCCACGCCCCGGGAGGTGGTGGCCGAGCACCTCGCCCGGATCGAGAAGCTCGACGGGCGGATCGGGGCGTTCCGGCTGGTGCGCGCCGAAGCGGCACTGGCGGAGGCCGACGAGGTGGGCTCCCGGGGCGACCTCGGCGAACTGCCGCTGGCCGGGGTGCCGGTGGCCGTCAAGGACAACCTCGCCGTGCGCGGCGAGACCAACCGCGTCGGCACCGCCGCGACTCCTGACACCCCCGCCGAGGCCGACCATGAGGTCGTGGCCCGGCTGCGGGCCGCGGGCGCGGTGGTCGTGGGACTGACGAACGTGCCGGAGCTGTGCGTCTTCGGCACCACGGAGGGCGTCCACGGCACCTCCCGCAACCCCTGGGACACCACGCGTACGGCGGGCGGCTCGTCCGGCGGCAGCGCGGCCGCGGTCGCCGCGGGCCTGGTCCCGATCGCCCTCGGCAACGACGGCATGGGCTCCCTGCGCATCCCGGCGGCCAACTGCGGGCTCGTCACGCTGAAGCCCGGTTCGGGGGTGGTCCCGGCCGGCATCAGCGACGGCGACTGGTTCGGCATGTCCGAAAACGGTCCGCTGGCGACCACGGTCGAGGATGCCCGCCTGCTTCTTTCGGTCATCGCCGGCACCGAGTTCGTACGACGGGACACGCCCGCCACGCTCGATGTCGCCGTGTCCCTGCGCAGCCCGCTCGCCGGGGTCACGGTCAGCGCGCCGTATACGAACGCCGTCCGGGAGGCGGCCGGGCTGCTGATCAAGGCGGGGCATCAGGTGCGGCGCGCCGACCCGCCGTACCCGCTCTCGCTGGGCGTCACCTCGCTGGCCACCTGGACGGCGGGCACCTCGGTGGACGCGGCGGGGCTTGATCCGCGGCTGCTGGCCCGGCGCACCCGGGTGCACGCGGCGATCGGCCGGCGCTTCGTCAAGACCGTACGGACGGGCAGGGCCCGGCAGGAACTGCGCGAGCGTCTGGAGCCGTTCTTCGCCGAGCACGACGTGCTGCTGCTTCCGGCGCTGGCCCGCCGCTCCCCCAAGGCCGAGGCCTGGCACGAGCGGGGCTGGCTGCGCAACGTCCTCGTCAACACCAACTACTCGCCGCTCACCCCACCGTGGAACCTCACCGGCTGGCCGGCGATGTCGGTTCCGCTCGGCACGCTGCCCTCGGGCGCCCCCACCGCCGTACAACTGGTGGCCCGGCCCGGGTCGGAGACGGTGCTGCTGGAGGTCGCGGAGGAGCTGGAGCGGCGGCAGCCGTGGACGCGGACGGCGCCGCTCGACTGAACACCGGTCCTAGAGCGCCCTGTACATGATGTGCAGTCCGACCCGTCCGTGCCGGGGGTGTGCGAAGGCGTCCGGCACGGTGCCGAGGATCGTGAAGCCGAGTGAGGTCCACAGCCGCACGGCCGGGTTGGTCTCGACGACGGCGTTGAACACCATCCCCCGGTAGCCCTCGGCCGCGGCGGCGGCCAGGATGTGCTCGGCCAGGGCGCGGCCGTAACCGCGGCCGCCCTGGTCGGGGTCGACCATGAAACCGGCGTTGGCGATGTGGGCGGCGGGACCGCCGTAGTTGGGGGTGACGTAGGCCGAGGCGACGACAGCGCCGCTCTCGTCCTCGACGACGTAGACGCGCTTGGCCGGGTGCGTCCACAGGGCGCGCGCTGCTTCTTCGGGAGTGTCGGGGTCCCAGGCGTAGGTCTCGCCCGCGGCCACGATCCGGTGCCAGAAAGGCCAGATCCGCGGCCAGTCGTCGGCCGCGGCTTCTCTGATCAGCATGGGCGTGAGTCTCGCACGCCCATGCCGTCGGCGATCGCGAAGGTCCTGCGGTCAGTCCACGCTGGGCAGGATGTGGGGCTCGGCGAGGTCGTCCTCGTAGCCCGCGAGACGGATGGGGGCGGAGCGCGCCCACACGTCGAGACTGCCGATGTCTGCGGGCCGTCGGCCCGCGCGCTCCGGGCGTTCCTTGGGGCGCTGTTCGCGATTCGTCTTCTCCGGTGTCACCGCGCACTCCTTATGTGTCGGGCTCACCCTCGGGACGTACCTGCGCAACCTACGGTCGGTGCCTGGACGTCCGCTCGGGTCTGGGTCGAGATCGGGTTCGGACGCGGTGGCGCCGGCAACTCGGGTGAGAGCAGGCCGTGGTGACCGGCTTGTCCCGGGACGGACTGTGGGTGTGGGTGGGACCCCGTACTGCCGTCCGTCGGCTACAGATTAACCAGATGAGCAGAGGTCCGCTCGATAGGGGCTGAAAACAAGGCGTAACCATTACGAGTCACCTAAGGTCTTTCGGCCATGTTCTGGGCATGTTTGTCACTCCATGCACGGTTTGGGAGTCACTCGACCGGCCTACACGACCGCGCGCGCCTTCGACGGTCCGGAGCCACGCAGTTCAGGTCCCGTTGGCCGAATCGCAAACCACCCATGATCTGCTGACGTGCGGCAACGGCTTGTCCCGCGGGTGGACTCGGGAGGACTGACGCATGGAGCTGCGCAGTGTCGAGGAGCTGATGGATCTGCTGTACGCCTGTCGGCACCAGCAGGCGTTGCGGACCGCCGCCCTGCTGCGCCGCAGCCGCCCCGCCGACAAGGAACTCCAGGTGGCGGGGCTGGTGCGGGACATCGGGCAGCTGCTGTCCCCCGCCGACGGCAGCGCCCGGGCCGAACGCGCGGCGGCGGCGGTACGCCCCCTGCTCGGCGAGCGCGTCGCCCACCTGGTCCGCCACCACGGCCCGACGTCCGACGACGACCTGGCGCGCCTGCGTGAGGCGGACGAGGAGAGCCGGGCCGTCGTCTTCGACGCCGGCGTCCTGGAGGACTGGCGCACCCTGCTGGAGCTGGTCGCGGCACGCAACTCCCGTCTCGGGGCTGTCGACTGACGACCCGTCATGAGACGGTACGACGATGACGCCTGGACTGCACGGCAGGGCCGCCCTGGTCACCGGGGCCACGCGCGGCATCGGAGCGGCCGTAGCCCGCCAGCTGGCCGACGCCGGGGCGCGGGTGTGTGTGACGGCCAGGGACGCGGAAGAGGTCCGGCGGATCGCCGAACAGCTCGGCGGTATCGGCCTTGCGGGGAGCGTCGCTGACCCGGAGCACGCACGGGCGGCCGTGGATCTTGTTCTCGGCGCGTTCGGCCGGATCGACATCCTCGTCAACAACGCGGCGACGAATCAGCCGTACGGCCCCCTCATGGAGGTGGATCCCCAGGAGTGGCGGGAGGCCTTCACCGTCAATGTCGAGGCACCGCTGCGGCTGGTGCAGGCCGCGTGGCGGGGGTGGATGCGGGAGCACGGCGGGTCGGTGGTCAACGTCTGCACGGAGGGCGCCGGACACGTGGGCCCGAACGTCGGCGCGTACGGCACCAGCAAGGCGGCGCTGCTCCATCTCACCCGGCAGCTGGCGGGCGAGCTGGCTCCCCGGGTGCGGGTCAACTCCGTCTCCCCCGGTCTCGTACGGACGGAGATGGCGCGGTTCGTGTGGGAGAAGGGCCCCGTCGAGCTGCCGTTGGGGCGGATCGGTGAGCCCGAGGACATCGCGCGGGCGGTGGTGTGGCTCGCGTCCGACGCGGCCGAGTGGGTCACCGGGGCGGATCTGCTGGTGGACGGGGGTACACGGGTGCGGGCGGCGCACCCGGGCGGGTACGCCGTCCATGACCGGCTGCGGTCGCATGCCCCGCCGCCCTCATGACGGCGTCACGGGAACAGGGCGATGCCCATGAGGACGATCAGGCCCGCGAAGACGACGAACGCGATCATGCCCCAGCTCCAGGGGTGCCTCATCGGGTCGGAGGGGCCGCCGCGGGGCCGGTCCTCCGGGAGCTCGTGCTGGGCCGGACGGTCGCTCGCGTAGAACTCCTCGTCCGTCGGGTAGCGGTTGCGCGGATCATTGAAGGCGCGCGGATCGATGCTGTGTGGACGTGCCATGACAACTCCTGGCAGGGAACCTTCCGGGCTCCGGGTTCCCCGTCGTCGGCGGCCCACACGTCAGGGCCGCGGGCTCACCACTTGCCGGGCGCGTAGTCCTTCAGGAAGACCCCGTACACGTCCTGGCCGTCCTCGCCGCGCACGATCGGGTCGTAGACGCGGGCCGCGCCGTCGACCAGGTCGAGGGGGGCGTGGAAGCCCTCCTCGGCGAGGCGGAGCTTGTCGTAGTGGGGGCGTTCGTCGGTGATCCAGCCGGTGTCGACCGAGGTCATGAGGATGCCGTCGGTCTGGAACATCTCCTGGGCGCTGGTCCGCGTGACCATGTTCATCGCGGCCTTGGCGGCGTTGGTGTTGGGGTGGCCCGCGCCCTTGTAACCGCGGCCGAAGACGCCCTCCATCGCCGAGACGTTCACCACGTAGGCGCGTCCGCTCCCGGCCTTCTTCGCGGCGTCGGCCATGGCCGGGCGCAGCGCGCTGATCAGGATGAACGGTGCCGTGTAGTTGCACAGCTGGGTTTCGAGCAGCTCCACCGGGGAGATCTGCTCGATCGTCTGGACCCAGGTGTTGCTGTCGACGACGTCGGGGACGAGGCCGCCCGCGTCGATGGCGGTGCCGTCCAGGTGCCGGGCCACGCTGGCGTTGCCGGCGACCAGGGCGAGGTCGGCGATCTGCTGCGCGTCGAGGCCGGAGATCCCCGCGGGCAGGGAGGCGAGTCCGTCGACCGCGCCGGAGCCGAAGGCACCGATGACGTGGTGGGCGGGGAGCTCACCGGCGGGCAGCGGGGCGCTCTCGCCGTCGACCAGGGCGGCGTAGGCGGAGGGCAGCCGCCGTACGGTCTGTGTCGCGTTGTTGACGAGGATGTCGAGCGGGCCCGCCTCGGTGACCTGCTCGGCGAGGGCCACGGCCTGGGCCGGGTCGCGCAGGTCGATGCCGACGACCTCCAGGCGGTGGATCCAGTCCCCGGAGTCGTCCATGGCCTTGAAACGGCGGATGGCGTCCTTGGGGAAGCGCGTGGTGATGGTGGTGTGCGCGCCGTCGCGCAGCAGCCGCAGCGCGATGTACATGCCGATCTTGGCGCGGCCGCCGGTGAGCAGGGCGCGCTTGCCGGTGAGGTCGGCGCGGACGTCGCGCTTGGCGCGGTTCAGGGCGGCGCAGTCCGGACAGAGCTGGTGGTAGAAGTAGTCGACCTCGACGTACCGGGTCTTGCAGGTGTAGCAGGAGCGCGGGCGCTGGAGTATCCCCGCGACCCGGCCCTCCTCGGTGACCGACGACGGCAGGATGCCCTCGGTCTCGTCGTCGATGCGCTGGGCGGAGCCGGTCGCCGTGGCCTCCGTGACCGCCTTGTCGTGGGCGGTCTTGGCGGCCCGGCGCTCCTGCCGGCGGCGCTGCTTCACGGTGCGGTAGATCCCGGCGGTGGCCCGGCGCACGGCGATCGCGTCGGGGTGGTCGACCTCCAGCTTGTCGAGCTCGTCGAGCACGCCGAGGCAGACGGCCAGCCGCTCCGGGTCGATGCCGGGGCCGTGCACGACCTCGTCACCGGGCTCGCGCACGACCTCGTCCATGGTCGCCGAGCCGTCCTCTGTCACCGTCATCGCGCTGCCGTTTCCCTGGTCACCCGAGCGGCGCGTGGGTCGCGTCCGCTTGCCGAACGCGGAATTTTACTTCAGCCCCGGGCCTGACCCGCAATCCGGAACGATCAAGGACCGCAGGCGGCCAGCAGTTCCTTCACCTCCTCGGACAGCGCCCGGGCGAGGACGTCCAGGTCAGGCACGGCTTCGGCGTCCGCCACGAGGCCGTAGTGGACCTGTCCCCGGTACGTCGAGATCGCGACCGCGAGGGACTGGCCGCGGGCGAGCGGGGCGAAGGGGTAGACCTCGGTGACCAGGTTGCCGCCGAGCTTCAGGCCGATGCCGGGCAGCGGGACGCTGGTGACGAGGATGTCGAACCAGAGCCGGGCGCTCTGGCCGGCCAGGGGCCCGCCGAGGCGGTGGCCGAGGGCCGGGACGTGGTCGGCGAGCAGGGCGACGGCGCCCGCGCCGCGGTTGGGGCCGGCGTCCTTGTTGCGGTCCATGGCCGTACGGACCGTGTCCAGGCGGCCCAGCGGGTCGGGGTCGTCGACCGGAAGCCGCATCAGGTACCCGGAGAGCCGGTTGCCCTGCGGGTGCGCGGTGCGCGGACGGCGCTTGGAGACGGGGATCAGGGCGCGGGGCGCCACGCCCGCGCTGCCGTCCCCCCGCTCGTCCAGCCAGCGGCGCAGCGCGCCCGCGACGACGGCGATCAGGACGTCGTTGACGGTGCCGCCCCGGGTCTTGCGGACGTGGTGCACGTCGTCGAGGTCGACGACGACTCCGGCGGTGCGGCGGGTGCCGCTCGGCTCGGAGACGAGGGCGGCCGAGGAGCGCACGCCCACGCGGGACAGGGCGACGGATGCGCCGATGTCGAGGGCGCGGCCCAGGTCGGAGGCGGCGGACCGGAGGAGCCCGGGCAGCTTGCGCACATCCGGGAGCAAGGGCTTCGCGGGCTCCGCCGGGCGCGGCTTGCGCACGGGCAGGTCCATCGGGTCCAGGACGGCGGCGGCGAGCGTCAGGGCCCGCAGTCCGTCGGCCAGGGCGTGGTGGAACTTGAAGAGCACGGCGAAGGAGACACCGTCCTCCCCGGGCAGCACATGCGCCTCCCATGGCGGCCGTTCACGGTCGAGCGGCCGCTGCATGAGCCGGCCGGCCTCGGTGTGGAAGTCCGCGGTCGGGGCGTGCAGCAGGACGTGGCGGAGCGGGTCGAAGTCCGGGTCGGGCACGCGGGCGGCGCCCCCGAAGGCGTACGGGAAGCCGAGCGGCCACACGTCCCGGATCCGCATCCTGAGTCCGGGCACGGCGGCGGCCCGGCCGGCGAGCAGATCGGCCGCGTGCGCCCCGGCGGTGGGCGAGTGTGCCGCGAAGACGCCGAGCGCTCCCAGGTGCATCGGATGCTCGGCGGATTCCATGTTCCAGAACGCCAGGTCGAGAGGGGCGAGCAGGTCAGAAGTCAATGGCTTGCCTCGCGTCCGACAACGGGTGGGCCAGCAGTCAATCGCCCTCCGGCGATTACGGTCAAGTACGATCAAGCTACGCACAGTTAACAACAGATTAAGTCCCGCCCCCAGTGAAAGGGGCGGGACACATGGGGCGAATGTAATCATCCGCCGGTTGACACACACCCTGCCGGACTCGCCCGGGACGCGTCCCGGATCAGGGCCTGGTGCGCGGCCCTGACCCGCTCGACGTCCGGTTTGAGGATCTTGCGGTCGTAGGTGAGCAGCCCGTTCAGCTCACCCTCGACGTCCGAGATCTGGGTGTAGACGGCTCCGTTGCCGCCCCTGCAGGCCAGGGCCCGCACCTCGTCGAGCCTGGCCAGATAGTCGTCGGTGTAGGTCGCCGGATCGACGTCGACGTACGACTGCTGGACGGACCAGGCGTGCCCGGGAACCGCGAGGCCCAGGCCACCGTACTCACCGCTGACCAGGGCGCGCCTGCCGTCCGGGTGGGGTGGCAGGGCGGGACTGGGATATCCGTGCTCGTCCATGATGTCGCCGGCGTTGCCGTCGGCGCCGAGGTTGAGACCCGACTGGTTGTTGACCAGGCGGGTCGGGTCCCAGGCCTTGGCCTGTTCGGCGATCCGGCCGATGTCGTACTGCCCCCAGCCCTCGTTGAAGGTCACCCACATGACGACCGACGGACTGCTGATGTGCTCGTCGATCATCTGCTTCATCTCGCGCTCGTACTCCGCGCGGGCGGCGGGAGCGGGATTCACCCCCGCGGTCATCGCGGGCATGTCCTGCCACACCATCAGACCCAGCCGGTCGGCCCAGTAGAACCAGCGGTCGGGCTCGACCTTGATGTGCTTGCGCACGGCGTTGAAGCCGAGCTTCTTGTGCGTCTTCAGGTCGTATGCCAGGGCTTCATCGGTGGGCGCGGTGTGCAGGCCGTCGGGCCAGAAGCCCTGGTCGAGGGTGGCCATCATGAAGACGGGCTCGCCGTTGAGGACCGTGCGCGGGGTGCCGTTCACGTTCTCGACGGCGATGGAGCGCATCCCGAAGTAGCTGCCGACGCGGTCGTCGCCGACGGTCACCTTCAGGCCGTAGAGGAACGGATCGTCCGGCGACCACAGGCGCGGGTTCTCGATGGTCAGTGTCAGCGGTCCCCCGGTGCGCCCGCGGGCCGTCGCGACCTTCCGCTTTCCGTCGTACGCCGTCGCCGTGATCGGTACGCCGTCCCGGACACCCTGTGCGTCGACCGTCAGCCGGTCGGCGGAGACGTCGGGGGTCAGTTTGAGGGAGCCGATGTGGTCGCGGGCGACCGGTTCCATCCAGACGGTCTGCCAGATCCCGGAGGACGGGGTGTACCAGATGCCGCTCGGGTCGAGGCGCTGCTTGCCGAGGGGCGGGTTCTCGCCGTCGACCGCGTCGGTGGGGTCGTACACGCCGACGATCAGTTCCTGGGTGCGGCCGGGCTTCAGCGCGTCCGTGATGTCGGCGCCGAACTTGTCGTAGCCGCCGGTGTGTTCGGCGACCCTGGTCCCGTTGACGTACACCTCGGACCGCCAGTCGACCGCCCCGAAGTTGAGCTGGAGACGCTTGCCGGAGCCGATGTGCCAGTCGGCCGGGACGGTGAAGGTACGGCGGTACCACATGCGGTCCTCGTGCCGTTCCAGGCCGGAGAGCTGTGACTCCACGGGGTACGGGACGAGGATGCGCTCGGCCAGGTTCCTGCCCACCGGCGGCTGTTCACCCGCCTCGGCGGCGGCGAACTGCCAGCGGCCGTTGAGGTTTTGCCACGCCTCGCGGGTCAACTGCGGCCGCGGGTACTCGGGATGGGCGTTGTCCGGGCCCACCTCGTCGGCCCACTTCGTGCGCAGTTCGTACGTCGAGCGGTTGGGCCCGCTGCTCCAGAACGCGCCGACAACGTTGCCGTCGGCACTGGTGAGCCCGCCTTCACCGTCGTAGCGGAGGTCGGCGGTGCCGCGCGCGGTACCGGTCCTGTTGCCCACGACGGGTTCGGCGAGGGTGACGAGCAGGACACGAGGGTCTGCAGTGTCCAACTTCGTGGTGCCCAAGGGCCACTTGGCGCCGCCGATCACCGCCTGAAGGTGGTCGGTGAGTGCGGCCGGAGGGGCGGCGAGGGGCTGGGCGAAGTCGAGCTTCAGGGTGCGGCCGGTGCCGAGGACGGTGGTCGCGACCGGACCGTCGTAGTCGTAGCCCGCGGGCAGCCGGAACGCCGACTGCGGGACGGCCTCCTTGGTCCCGCCGGGCTGGACCCAGCGCAGGTGGAGGTTGGAGCCGCCGTAGTGCTCGAAGTACTCGACCTTGACGTCGTAGGACTCGCCGGCGGTCAACTCGACGGGCTGCGCGGTCTGTTCGCGGTCCCAGTCGTCGACCCAGTGGTCGATGAGGAGCTGCCCGCCGATCCAGAGGCGGAAGCCGTTGTCGCCGATGACCGAGAAGGTGTGCGGTCCGGAGGCCGTCGGCACCAGCCTGCCGGTCCAGCGGACGCTGACGTCGTCCGAACGGCCGGTCGCGGCGGCCAGCCGGGGCTCCAGGTTGTCGAAGTCGAGGTTCGGGTCGAAGGTGGTCGCCTTGAGCTCGTGGAAGTCGAAGGCGCCGGGGGCGGACTGCGTGTAGTACTCGCCCTTGAGACCACGGGCCTCGACGGGATCGTCGGCCAGGGCGGGGGCCGCGGTCAGACCGGCGAGACCGAGAAGGGCGGCGAACAGTAACGCCAGCCGGGCTCTGAGACGTGTGAGGTGCCTGCTGTGCACGGAAGCCTCCATAACAACGTTGTCATGGGCAGGAAGTGGCATGACAACACGGATTCCGGCTTCCGTCCAGGGACATGACAAGTCTGCCGCGCATGCCGTCGACGCGATGCGCGCGGACAATGGCAGAAGGATCCTCCCCTGCCGGAAGAAGGCGATGGAGATGCCGAAGGTCTCCCGCGACACGGCCACCCAGGGCGGCGACTACGGGGCGGTCGTCGACCGCTCCGAGGAGTTCGGCGAATACACGGTCGACTTCCTGACGTTCCGCGAGGACGTCGACCACCGGCCGCTGCTCAAGGGACTCCCCGACGACCGCTGCCAGTGCCCGCACTGGGGCTACGTCTTCAGGGGCGAACTCACCTTCCACTACGCCGACCACGACGAGGTGTACCACGAGGGCGACGCGTTCTACGCCCCCGCGGGGCACGTGCCCGTCCACACCGAGCCGGGCAGCGAGTACCTCCAGATCAGCCCCTCGGACGAGCTGCGCCGAACCAGCGAGGTGATCATGAAGAACTTCGCCGCCCAGCGGCCCGACGACTGAAGGACTGACCCCACCGCCGGTCAGGACACCAGCTGTCCCTTCCCCAGCGCGATCACCCCGCCCTTGGACACGGTGTACAACTCTGCGTCCCGCTCAGGGTTCACGCCGATCGTCGCGCCCGGCGGAACCTCGACGTTCTTGTCGAGGACGGCGCCGCGGACCACCGCGCCCCGCCCGATCTTGACGTTGTCGTGCAGCACCGAGCCCTGGACCACGGCCCCCGGATCGACCAGGACACCGGGCGAGAGCACGGACCGGGTGACCTGGCCCCGGATCAGGCAGCCCGCGCTGATGATGGACTCGCTGGCGATGCCGCCGGCGTTGAAGCGGGCCGGGGAGAGCTGGCCGGAGTGGGTGTAGATGGGCCACTGCCGGTTGTAGAGGTTGAACGCGGGGCGCTCGGCGATCAGGTCCATGTGGGCGTCGTAGTAGGCGTCCAGGGTGCCGACGTCCCGCCAGTAGCCCTGGTCACGGGTGGTCTCACCCGGTACGTGGTTGGCGCTGAAGTCGTAGAGCTGGGCCTCGCCGCGCTCGGTGAGCTGCGGCAGGATCGAGCCGCCCATGTCGTGCACGGAGTGCTCGTCCTCGGAGTCCCGCTGGAGCGCCTCGATCAGGGCCTTGGTGGTGAAGATGTAGTTGCCCATCGAGGCGAACACGCTCTCCGGGTCGTCCGCCAGCCCCGGCGGGTCGGCGGGCTTCTCCAGGAAGCTGTCCACCGTGAGGCCGTCCGAGCCCGGGGCGATCACCCCGAACGAGGGGGACTCGGAGCGCGGGACGCGGATCCCGGCCACCGTGACGCCCGCGCCGGACTCGATGTGCTGGGCGAGCATCTGGCGCGGGTCCATGCGGTACACGTGGTCGGCACCGAAGACCGCGACGTACTCGGGGCGCTCGTCGTAGAGCAGGTTCAGGGACTGCAGGATCGCGTCCGCGCTGCCCAGGTACCAGCGCGGTCCGAGGCGCTGCTGGGCCGGCACCGGCGTGATGTAGTTGCCGAGCAGGCTCGACATCCGCCAGGTGGTCGTGATGTGCCGGTCCAGCGAGTGCGACTTGTACTGCGTGAGCACGCAGATGCGCAGGATGTCGCCGTTGACGAGGTTGGACAGGACGAAGTCGACCAGACGGTACGTCCCTCCGAAGGTGACCGCCGGTTTGGCGCGGTCCGTGGTCAAGGGCATCAGGCGTTTGCCTTCTCCACCCGCGAGTACGATGCCGAGCACCGAAGGTCCGCCACGACGCATGGCCGCTCTCCTCACCCTGGTTTGACCCATCACTGCCCTTGCGAGGGGCCTACTACGCCTGTTTGAGGATCTCCTCGTAGAGCCGGACCGTGCGCCGCGCGACGGCGTCCCAGCCGAACTCGCCCACCGCGCGCTCACGTCCCGCCTCGCCCATCCGCCGCGCGGCCTCCGGATCGCCGATCACGGAGTCGAGTGCCCTGGCGAGGGCCGTTTCGAACTCGTCGTCCACGGTGACGAGCAGGCCGGTCCTGCCGTCGTCCACGACCTCCGGGATACCGCCGACCCGTGAGGCCACCACCGGGGTCCCGCAGGCCATCGCCTCCAGGTTGACGATGCCGAGGGGTTCGTACACCGAGGGGCAGACGAAGACGGCAGCGTGGGTCAGGAGCTGGATCACCTCGGGGCGCGGCAGCATCTGCGGGATCCAGTGGACGCCCTCGCGGACCCGGCTCAGCTCCTCGAAGAGCTCGCGGAACTCCCGGTCGATCTCGGGGGTGTCCGGCGCGCCCGCGCACAGCACGACCTGCGCGGCCGGATCGATGTCCCGGACCGCGCGCATCAGATGCGGCACGCCCTTCTGGCGGGTGATACGGCCGACGAACAGCACGAACGGGCGATCACGGTCCAGTCCGATCCGGTCCAGCACGTCGGTGCCGTGGTCGGGCCGGTACAGGGCGGTGTCGATGCCGTTGTGCACGATGTGGACCTTGGCCGGATCCAGCGCCGGGTAGCAGCCGAGGATGTCCTCGCGCATGGCTCCCGACACGGCGATCACCGCGTCGGCGGTCTCGATCGCGGTGCGCTCGGCCCAGCTGGAGAGGGCGTATCCGCCACCGAGCTGCTCGGCCTTCCAGGGGCGCAGCGGTTCCAGGGAGTGGGCGGTCATCACGTGCGGGACGCCGTACAGCAGCTTGCCGAGGTGGCCGGCGAGGTTGGCGTACCAGGTGTGCGAGTGCACCAGCTCACGGCCTTCGAGACCCGCGGCCATGGACAGGTCCACGGAGAAGGTGCGCAGCGCGTCGTTGGCGGTGTCGAGCGCGGACCAGGGCCGGTGCCGGATCACGCCCGCCGCTCTCTCCTTGACGGACACCTCGCCCCAGCAGTGCACGTCCAGGTCGACGAGGGACCTCAACTCCCGGGCGAGGAACTCGACATGGACACCGGCACCGCCGTACACATCCGGCGGGTACTCCCGGGTCAGCAGGCCCACACGCACCCGGAACCCCCTGTCTCAGCGACGGCTTGGCTTTCATGGTCACCCAGATGCGCCGCGCGGGGAAGGGCGCGGGGCTCGTGTGAAGCAACAGTCACCACATACGCCACCCTCCGGCAACCGGTAGTACAGGCAGCAGCTGCGACGCCGGAGGGTGGTCCTTTCGAGCGTGCCGGCCAGCGGCGGACGGGCGAGGAGTTCGGTAGCGAGGTCGCGGGCGCGGGCGGAGAGGTCCGGACGGTGGCCCAGCTGACGGGCGGCGCCCGCGAGGGCCGAGGCGGCGTTGCCCCACAGCAGTCCGGTGGCGAGCCGGTACTCGGCGTGCAGTGCCGCCGTGAGCGGTTCGAGGTGGCCGTGCAGGACGACGTCGACGAGGGTCCCGGCATCGCCCGGCAGCGGCTCGACGGCATCCAGCCACAGGTCGTCGGGGGCGCTCGCGTCGGGGTCCCAGTGCAGCCGCCGCGGCGACAGGTCGGGGATCCGGCCGTACAGGGCCGCGCAGCCGAGCGCGACCGACCACAGCCGGGCCGCGAGGCCCTGCTGGGCGATGGAGGCCGCGATCCGGGGTTCGGGGGCGCGCAGGGCCCCGGCCACCTTACGGACACGAAAAGTCAGGGTATTTCCGTAAACTTCCGACGCCTGGTGCTCGTAGACTTGTGCGAGGGTCGGCAGGGCCGGGTGCGCTGTCCCGGGAGTGCCGCCGATCGTCCGTAGTACGAAGAAGGCGCCGAGCGGTCGGAGCGCCGCGAGATCTGGGTCCAGGTCCACGACCAGCAGTAGTACCAGGGCCCGTAGGGGTACCCCGCAGGGGGCCTCCACCCCGTGTCACCCGCCTTGGGGAGGACACGGACCGTTTTGTACTCCATCGGCAGTAGGACCCATTGCCTGCTCAGGTACGACGACGGGAAGAACTTTTCCCGGCATCGTGTTGGTCATGGAAGACGATCGTTCGTCGCGCCGGGCAGCCAGCCCCCGCCTCACGCAGAGGAGCAGCTCATGAGTGCCCTCGCGTTGTCCGTGCTCCTCTCCCTCGTCTCCGCCGTCGCCTACGCGGGCGGAGCGATCGTGCAGGAGCAGGTCGCGGTGTCGCACCCGGACGAGCAGTACGCGCCGCTGCGCCGGCCGAGCTGGTGGGCGGCGGTCGCGCTGAACGGCCTCGGTGGACTGCTGCACGTGGTGGCGCTCGCCTACGGCCCCCTCAGCCTGGTCCAGCCGCTGGGCGCCCTGACGATCGTGTTCGCGCTGCCGATGGCCGCGCTGTTCGTCGGCCGCAGGGCCGGGGCCACCGCCTGGCGGGGCGCGATCATGGCGACGGTGGGTCTGGCCGGTCTGCTCTCCCTGGTCGGCGCGTCCGACGCACAGTCCCTCAGCACCGCCCAGCGGGTGTTCGCCGGTCTGGTGACGGCCGCCGCGGTGGTCGCGCTGATGATCGCGGGACGGGCCGCGCACCGGCACCCGGTGGTGCGCAGCGTGCTGCTCGCGACCGCGTCCGGCATAGCGTTCGGTATGTCCTCGGTGTTCACCAAGACGGTCGCCGTCGACTGGAGCGGTGGCGTGTCGGCGGCGGACCTGCCCTCGCTGGCCGCGATCGGCGTCCTGGCGACGACCGGGCTGATGCTGTCGCAGGCCTCCTACCGCGGCGCCGGTCTCGCGGCCCCGCTGGCGACGCTGACGGTCGTGAACCCGGTGGTGGCGGCGGCGGTCGGCATCACAATGTTCGGAGAAACCTTCCGCTACGGCACCACGGGCACCGCGCTCGCCCTGAGCTGCGGTGTGGTGGCGGCCGGCGGCCTGATCCTGCTGACGACGGAGCGGATCCAGCGCAGCCACGTGGAGCCGTCGGCGACCCCGGCCCCCGACCGCGGGGACGTGTTCGTCCCGGCACCCGCCGAGGAACCGGCCGATGCTCTCGTGCGCGAGGGCGTGCTCGTCGAGCAGGTCGCCGCCCTGCGCGAGGAGTTGCTGGTGCCGGCCCCCGCGGCGCCCGAGACGCCTGCGCCGAGGGACGGCTCGTCCGAACAGCTCCCGGACCCGGGCGGCGAGCCCCCGGCGTACTACGGCCCGTTCTACGGCGCCGCGTACATCCCGGTGCCGGTCCTGGACCGGCACCGCACCCGCGTCAAATCCTGATGCCGCCGGCCCTGAGATACGCCACCGGGTCGATGTCGGAACCGAAGCCGGGCCCCGTCCGCACCTCGAAGTGCAGATGCGGGCCCGAGCTGTTGCCCGTGGAGCCCGAACGGCCGATGCGCTGCCCGCCGCCCACGCTCTGCCCGGACTTCACGGAGATCGCGGACAGGTGGGCGTACTGCGTGTAACGGCCGTCGGCGTGCCGGATCACCACCTGGTAGCCGAAGGAGCCTCCCCACCCCGAGGTGACGACCTTCCCGGCCGCGACCGCCTTCACGGACGTCCCCGTGGGCACCGCGAAGTCGACGCCGGTGTGGTAGCCCTTCGACCAGGCGGAGCCCGCCTTGCGGTAGGGCGTGCCGAGGGAGGCGTTCACGGGGGCGACCAGGCCGGTGTCCGCGGCCTTCTCGGTCTTCTCCGCGGTGTCGGAGGAGGTCTTCCTCGTCGAGGTCCGGTCGGCGGTGGTGGTCGTTCCGGCGGTGGCGCGCACCTTGAGCCGCTGCCCGGGCAGGATCAGGTCGGGGTCGTCACCGATGGTCCTCCGGTTGGCGGCGTACAGCCCCCGCCAGCCGCCCCGGACCTTCCGGGCGTCGGCGATCCGGGAGAGCGAGTCGCCGCGGACCACGGTGTACATCTCGGCGGACCCGGCCCGCGACTGCGGGGTGGTCTGCGGCTGTACGTCCGCTACGGAGACCGTCTTCCCGGTGCGGGGCCGGTCGTCCGGGGCGGAGCCCTCGCGGGTGAGCCCGGCCCGCACCGAGCACGCCGGCCAGGCGCCCGGTCCCTGTCCGTCCAGCACCTTCTCCGCCACGGCGATCTGCTGGTCCCTGGTGGCCAGATCCGCCCGTGCCGCGTACCGGGTGCCGCCGTAGGCCTCCCAGGTGGACCGGGTGAACTGGAGCCCGCCGTAGTAGCCGTTGCCGGTGTTGATGCTCCAGTTGCTGCTGGACTCGCACGCGGCGACCTTGTTCCACGTGTCCACGTCGGCCGCGTGGGCGGTGCCGGTGCCGATGAGCGGGACCGCGATGCCGACGCCGCCCGCGGTGACGGTGAGCGAGGCGCGGTTGATCCTGTTCGGCTGATACCGGCGGTGCCGGCCGCGTACGGCCATGGAGGCCTCCCCCTACAACATGCGTCAGGAGGGGCAAAAGTAAGCGCCGCGAACAGGCCATGACAAGACGGCAACCAGCCGCGTAGGGGCGCGCGTCGGACCGGCGTCTCCCGCTGAACGCAACGAGGCGCCCGAACCGTATCCCTGGTGTGCGGACAGTCCTCCGACAGGCCAGGATGACCGGTGGACGATACTGACAAGCACGACTTGCAGCAGCGATACATGACCTACGCGATCCACAGGATCTTTTGGGAGCAGGCGGTATGAGCACAACAGCGCAGATCGGCGTCACGGGCCTCGCGGTCATGGGCCGCAACCTGGCCCGCAACTTCGCCCGCAACGGCTATACGGTCGCCCTGCACAACCGGACCGCGTCGCGCACGCACGCCCTGGTCGAGGAGTTCGGCGGCGAGGGCGACTTCATCGCTGCCGAGACCGCCAAGGAGTTCGTGGCGGCGCTGGAGCGGCCGCGCCGGCTGGTCATCATGGTGAAGGCCGGTGAGCCGACCGACGCGGTGATCCAGGAGTTCGCGCCGCTGCTCGAGCCCGGCGACATGATCATCGACGGGGGCAACGCGCACTTCGCGGACACCCGGCGCCGGGAGCGCGAACTGCGCGAGCAGGGCATCCACTTCGTCGGCATGGGCGTCTCCGGCGGCGAGGAGGGCGCGCTGAACGGCCCGAGCATCATGCCGGGCGGCCCGAAGGAGTCGTACGACTCTCTCGGCCCGATGCTGGAGAAGATCTCCGCGAAGGCGGCGGACGGGGCGCCCTGTGTGACGCACGTCGGTCCTGACGGCGCCGGGCACTTCGTGAAGATGGTCCACAACGGCATCGAGTACGCCGACATGCAACTGATCGGTGAGGCCTACCAGTTGCTGCGGGACGTGGCCGGGTATTCCCCCAGCCAGATCGCCGACATCTTCCGCACCTGGAACACGGGCCGCCTGGACTCGTACCTGATCGAGATCACGGCCGAGGTGCTCTCCCACGTGGACGCGGCGACGGGCAAGCCGTTCGTGGACGTCGTGGTGGACCAGGCGGAGCAGAAGGGCACGGGCCGCTGGACCGTGCAGATCGCACTGGACCTGGGTGTCCCGGTGTCGGGCATCGCGGAGGCGGTCTTCGCGCGGTCCCTGTCGGGTCACGCGGAGCTGCGGGAGGCGTCCCGCGGTCTCGCCGGGCCCAAGGCGTCGCCGCTGAGCGAGTCGGAGGCGGGTGCCTTCGCCGACCGTGTCGAGCAGGCGCTGTACGCCTCGAAGATCGTGTCGTACACGCAGGGCTTCCACGAGATCGCGGCCGCCCGTGAGGAGTACGACTGGGACATCGACCTGGGCGCCGTCTCGGCGATCTGGCGCGGCGGCTGCATCATCCGCGCGGCCTTCCTCGACCGCATCCGGTCCGCCTACGACACCCGCGCGGACCTGCCCAGCCTGCTCTCCGACGACACCTTCGCCCAGGAGATCGCCGACGCCCAGGACGACTGGCGCGAGGTCATCATCGCCGCCACCCGCCAGGGTGTTCCGACGCCCGGCTTCGCGGCGGCGCTGGCCTACTACGACGCGCTGCGCGCCGAGCGGCTGCCCGCGGCGCTCACGCAGGGGCAGCGGGACTTCTTCGGGGCGCACACCTACCGGCGCACGGACCGCGACGGTTCCTTCCACACGCTGTGGGGCGGGGACCGGTCCGAGGTGACCGGCTGAGCGTCGCCCTGACGTGGCGGAGGGCCACCGTTCGGTGGCCCTCCTCCACTGTGTTCACGTGGGTCGCCGTCAGCTGAGCGGCGGCCCCGGCTCCGGGTTCGGTACCGGTTCGGGGCCGGGCGGGACAGGGGACGGCGACGGGTCGGGGACCGGGCCCGGACCTGGGCCCGGTCCCGGAGTCGGGTCCGGGTCCGGGGGTGAAGGGGGCTCCGGGGTGGGGCCCGGCGGCGTGGGAACCGGGCCGGGGCCCGGAGTGGGACCCGGGGGGACGGGGTCGGGGTACGGGTTGGTCATGGGGTCCTCCAGCCAGTCGGTCGACGTCGGCTCTGGACTACTCCCCGCGTACCCGTGAGCCCTCCCGCCAGTCACCCACCCGCGTGACGGGCGTGGCCCGCGTGGGTGCGCTCGGGGCGCGGGCGGGGGGTCTCGACGTGCGGTGTGGTGTCTCGACGTGCGGTGCGGTGCGCGACACCGGGCGTGACCGCGGCTTTCTTTTGGCCCGCCCGTGACCGCGGCTTTCTTTCGGGCCCGCCCGCTCAGAAGCCCTCGGGGTGGGCCGCGAGCCACGCCCGCGCCGCGCGGAGCAGTTCCGGGTCGGCGGCCGGGGCCTCGTCGGGGTGGCGCTCGGCCCACTTGACGACGTACGGGCAGAGCGGGGCGACGGTGAGGCCCTCGCGGGCCGCGATGGTGTAGAGCTCGCGGGCCAGGGAGCCCGCGATGCCCTGTCCCTCGTGGGCCGGTTCCACGATGGTGTGGACCGGGACCAGGGCACGCGCCGGGGATTCGAGGACGAAGTACTGGATGTGACCGACGACCTCGCCTCCCCCGCTACCGAGGGCCTCCAGCCGGCCGGCCGGCCGGTCGTCGCGGATCTCTATGTCGCTCATGGGCACGCTCCTGGTCCGAAGGTCGTCGAGCGGGGTCAGGCCGACACCGCCTGCGGGCTGCGCTCCTGGTCCGAACCCGGCACCGGCTCGGACGGGTCGGCCCCCAGCGCCACGATGCGGTTGTCGTGGTCCACGTGCACGACCCGGGGTACGAGCGCCCGCGCCTCGGCGTCGGTCACCTGAGCGTAACTGATGATGATCACCAGATCTCCGGGGTGGACGAGATGGGCGGCGGCACCGTTGATACCGATCACGCCGGAGCCGCGCTCACCCTCGATGACGTACGTCTCGAGCCGGGCACCGTTGGTGATGTCGACGATGTGGACGAGCTCACCGGGCAGCAGATCAGCGGCGTCGAGGAGATCCGCGTCGATGGTCACCGATCCCACGTAGTGCAGGTCGGCCTGGGTGACGGTGGCTCGGTGGATCTTGGATTTGAACATGGTACGCAGCATCCGGGCACTCCCACGAGTAGGCTCCCTGCCTGTTTTCCCAGGTCAAGGGCTGTTTTCGATGCATCAGGTGCCGGGAGGGGCCGCCGGGTTCGTCCTCACGTCCCCGGCTGTGGCCCTCACGAACGGCGGCATTCAGCGTACGCAACGGCCGGCGAAGACTCTCGTGACGATCGCCACAGCGGGGCAGATCAGCTGCGGACGTTCGCGCGGACCGCCTCTTCGATGGGTGTCGGCCCAGTGTTGAGTTCGAGGATCTGCCGGCCGATCCGTGGCTCGTGGAGCAGTTCGGCCAGGGTGGCGGCGACGTCGTCACGCGTGATCTCACCGTGGAACTCCGCAGGGCCGAGGGACACGGTGCCGGTTCCCGGACCGTCGAGGAGCAGTGCGGGGCGCAGGATCAGCCAGTTCAGGTCACTGCGGCTGAGGGCGATGTCGGCGCCCTTCTTCACGGCGAAGTAGTACTCGACCTCCTCGCCGAGGTCGCGCTCCCGCCATGACTCCGGAAGCACCGACACGAGCGCGAGGCGCTCCACACCGGCGAGGCCCGCCGCCTTGATCGCTTTGACGACCCCGTCGCCGTCGATGGCCGTCGTGACCTCCTTGCTGCCGCCGTTCGACCCGGCGCTGAAGACGATCACGTCGGCGTCACCGAATGCTGCCGCCAGGTGCTCCACCGTCATGCTCGAGAGATCGCCGACTCGTGCGTCCACTCCTCGCGTCGCCAGTTCGGCCTGCTGCTCGTCCCGGCGTACGAGCCCGTGGACGGCGTCTCCCCGCGCGCGCAGTTTCTGCGCGAGCAGACCACCGATACCGCCGGTGATGCCGATGATGAAGACGTCCACCTTGCATGCTCCATTCTCTCGATCCGGCTCGTCGGCTCCGTCGTCGGAGCGACGGCGGAACGATCAACGGCTCCGGTCCGCGCGGCTATTCCGAGCTTCCAGGGGCCGTCGGTCCTGAACCCGCAGGGCCCTGCGCAGTGCGCTGTGGCGACGTGCACGGACGCGCACCGTCAGATCGGCTCGGGGGGCGAGACTCTCGCCGCCGTGGATGCCGCCCGGATAGACGTGGAGTTCGACCGGTACGCCGGCCCGCATGAGTCGTTGAGCGAAGTCGGTCGCCTCGTCGCGGAGCAGATCCAGGTCGCCGACGTCGACGTACGTCGGCGGCAACCTCGTCAGATCGTCGGCACGCGCCGGCGCCGCGTAGGGCGACACGTGGTCGGTTCCGAAGTCCTCCCCGAGATACGCCTCCCATGCCTGGAGGTTCGCCTCGCGACTCCATGCGCCGAAGCCGGTGTTGACGTAGGTGGAGGGCGTCGATGAGCGGTCGTCCAGCATGGGAGAGACGAGTGTCAGGTAGGCGATCTCGGGGCCGCCGCGGTCACGCGCGAGCAAGGCGGTGGCCGTGGCCAGACAGCCGCCTGCGCTCGGTCCGTACAGAGCGATGCGGCCGGGATCGATGCCCAGCTCCTGCCGGCCTTCGGCGATCCAGGAGAGAGCCGCGAAGCAGTCGTCGACTGCGGCGGGGTACGGGTTTTCGGGCGCCAGACGGTAGGCGACCGAGACGACGACGCAGCCGGTTGCCCGGGCGAGCTCAGCCGCTTTCGCGTCGTCGCCGTCGACGCTCCCGGTGACCATCCCGCCACCGTGGACATAGCAAATACACGGTGCGCCCGCGGTGCTTCCCGCCGGACGATAGACCCGTGCCGGAACGGCCGCGTGCGGGGGCGCAGTTGATCGGATCGACACGTCACGGATTTCCATGTCGTGGTGTGCGGCCGTCCCTGGGCGGAGTGCGGCGAGTTCGGCCTGTTTCCGGCGGCGGGCCGTGATGCTGCCGATGCCACTGAGCCCCTGCGGACCGACGATGCTGACGTACTGGTCAAGGCGGGCCCGTACCTGCGGGTCCATACGGTCTTCGGCGTCCACGTGCGCTCATCGGCCCGTGGGTAGGGGCAGCATCGCCAGCGGCACGTGCTGTTGCCCGGAGTGGACGTCACGGTCATGCAGTGACGCCTGGCCGACGGGGCGCGGGAAGGAGATCTTGACGACGTTCAGCGACGGGATACGGAACATCTGGACCTCGGTCTCGTCGACTCCGTAGAGTGCGGCGACCGTACGCTCGTTGAGGTACGACTCGTCGGCCGTGATGCCGTAACCGTCCGCGTCGCGCAGGAACAACTCCATGGTGACCCAGAAGGGCCCGGCGTTCTTGGACCGGACCTCGAGGGCCAGATCTCCGAGGGTGGTGGGGCCCGTATCAGCCATGGTGCTCGGTCTCCTCGATCTCGATGCGGAACATGTCGGTGGGAGTGACGCTGTCGACGACATGGTTGAGGACGAACTCGTACGCGGGCCCCCGCTCGACTTCCGCCGGAGACGTGGCGAAGGCGAGGCTGGGCAGGTAGTTCATGTCGGCCGTCGGCAGATGCAGCATCAACGGGTTGGCGACCTTCGCCACCGCCGTGGCCGTCTCCTGGTCCGGCGCGTTGACCAGCAGCATGACTCCCACCTCGCGGGGCGGGCCCTGGGCCGGGTCGCGGTCCTTCAAGACCGCGTTGTAGCCGTACAGGCGTACGTCGAAGGCGTACTTGTCGTCAGCGAGGCCCAGTGTCTGCTCCACCCGCCGGCCGATCAACTCCCGCAGCAGGTCGGCCCACTCCTCGATGTTCGCCAGGATGTGGGGGTCTCGGACGGCGCTGAACGACATCGTCTCGTAGCCGGTGATCCTCGCGCCCTCCAGCTTGACGGTGTGCTGGTCGGCGACATGGAACCGCGAGCCCTCGACGCGCACGGTGCGGTCGTCGAGTGCCGTGTAGGTGGCTTCTCGGACGTCCAGGGTGCCGTCGGGTTCGCGCATCTCGAAGGGGTTCGCGGTCTCGTAGAGCATGTGCGCGGCGACCAGAATCGGGGTGCAGGCTACGGATGCGTCGAGCGGCTCGATGGTGAAGCCACCGGCGTCGATCGTGGCCAGTACCCCGCCGGCACGTGGGTTGCTGGTGCACTGTCCGCCGCATTCGACGATCTTGGAAGCGTGCCAGGTCGGTCCGGCCGGCATCCCCTTCATGAGGGGGTAGGCGGCCGCTACGGCGGTGTCGGTGGCGCGACCGGCCAGCACGACCTGGGCGCCCGCTTCGAGCGCGGCGACGATCGGCTCGTGGCCCATCATGCCCACGATGTGCGTGCAGCTGTCGAGCGTCTCGGGCTGAAGGGCGCCCAGGGGAGGCAGTGCGTGGATGTGGCCGGACTCCAGACGCTTCTTGAGCGCGTCGGCATCCTGCTCGCTGTAGATGCGGGCGACCCGCAGGTCCAGTCCCTCGTCCGCCAGAATCTCGGCGACGATGCCGGCGACCCAGTCGACACCGTCGTCGGTACCGCTGGTGCCGCACGAACCCACGATCAGCGGGATGCCGGCACGTGCCGCGGCCCGCAGCAGCACCCGCAGGTCACGGGCGACCGCCGCGCGCGTGGTCTTGGGCTGTGACGCGCCGAGGTAGTAGGGGCCGGAGTCGGTGCTCCCCCCGTCGACGGAGATCACGTCGGCACCGAGTTCCAGGCCGCGGTCGATCGTGGCCTCGGAAAATCCGGCCCCGAGCATGCCGGTCGGTGCCATGACCTTGATGGAGTCGTCCGGGTCGTGGTGCATGGGTTCTGCTTCCTGGTCGGTGTGGGATGGTCGGCGGGCAGGTGTCATCCGGTTCCTTCGGCGGTGGGGGTCTCCGGCAGCAGGTGAGCGTTCACGGGGAACCGGGGGCGTCCGGCGAGGGCGGCCACCAGCTCCGCCGCGCCCTTGAGGCCGGTGTTCGTCCGGGCTTCGGCGGTCTGCCCCGCGAGATGGGAGTAGACGACGATCCCGTCCACGTCCCGCAACGGGCTGTCGGCCGCGAGCGGTTCGTCGCTCACCACGTCGAGAGCCGCTGCGGCGATCTGGCCCCGGCGCACGGCGTCGGCGAGGGCCTGCTCGTCGACGATCGCTCCCCGCGCGGTGTTGACCAGGACCGCTGTGGGTTTCATCAGGCGGAAGGCGGCGGCATCCAGGAGACCTCGCGTCCGTTCGGTGAGCGCTGTGTGCACCGACAGGTGGTCGGCTGTGGCCAGGAGCTCGGGGAACTCGACGAACCGCACCGACGGATCGGTCCGCATGGTCTCCGGCACACCGGTCGTGCACAGCACCCGCATGCCGAACGCCTGCGCCAGCGGCACGACGGCGCGCGCGGCCGCCCCGTACCCCAGCAGGCCGAGAGTCGACCCGCGCAGTTCATGACCGTCATGCCTCGGCCAGGCACCGGCCCGGACTCCGAGCGCGCTGTGCACCAGTCCCCGGGCGGCGGCCAGCAGCAGACCGACGGTGTACTCGGCCACGGCGTTGGCGTTGATCCCCGGCAGATTGCTCACCGTGATGCCGAGCTTGCCCGCGGCGGCGATGTCGATCGAGTCGTAGCCCACTCCGGTGCGCACGATGACGCGCAGGCGGTGTGCGCGGGACAGGACCTCGGCGGTCAGGGGCTCGTTGGCGACGAGCGCCGCGTCGATCCCGTCGAGGGCGGCTGCGAGGTGCTCCGGGTCGCGGCGGCCGACCAGCGGCGCGTGGACCGTCGTGTGGCCCTGCGCGCGCAGGTACCGGTCGACCTCGTCACCGGGACGCAGGTAGTCGGTGGTGATCAGGATGCGGGACACGTGTCTCTCCTTTCCCGCTCATCGTTCGGCTCGTGTCGGGCCGTGCTCGCTACTTGGCGATCGCGGGGGCGGTTCGGCGCTGCAGGGCGCTGATCCTGGCGACGGCGACGATCGACAGCGAGGCGACGACGGCGATGTCGAGGAGCATCAGGGGCCAGCCGGTGACGTCGACCATCGCGCCCACCAGTGCGGGGCCGAGGAAGCCGCCGCCGGCCCAGCCGACGGTGTACAGGCCGGCGTAGGTCCCGAAGACCCGGGCGGAGGGGGCGAGGTTCCACAGGACGACCACCGCGTTGACGAGGAAGCAGGTGGCACCGGCGGCCGCGAGGCACAGGGCCACGGTGGCCCCGGTCGAGGTCTGCAGGAGCGTCCCCAGCACCATGGCGGCGGCGAAGATCGACATGCCCACGGTCATGACCCGAAGCCGTCCATGGCGCTCGGCGAGGACCGCTGCCGGGTAGGCCGCCAGGATGAAGGCGATACCGCTCGGCAGTGTCAGACCGCCGGCGGCTCCCCGTGGCATGTCGAGCGCTTCCATCCCGTACGGCGTGATCAGTGACCGGGACGCGGCCCACGCGCTGCCGAAGAGGAGGATCGCCACGAGGAGCAGGAGGCGGCTGCGGTCGGTGTCCTTGAGGATCTCGACGAAGGTGTCCCGGACCCGTGGCTCCTTGCCCTCGCCGTGCCCGAGCTCGCGGCCTTCCGCCACCGCGGCCTGGTAGGCCGGCGACCGGCTGTCACGCACGGTGGCCGCGAGCACCCCGACGGAGACGACCATGATGATCGCGGGGATCGCGAACGCGAGACTCAGATGGTGGTCGACCAGGAAGATGCTGATGACCGCGGCGACGATGGCCGTCAGACTCGAGGCGATCTTGACCGCGGCGTTGGCACGGCTGCGTCGCTCGGGCGCGATGAAGTCCGGGACGAGTGCCTCGGCGATCGGCTTGAAGGTGTTGGCCACCAGCGCGTACGCGAACATGATCGCGATCAGGAACGGCAGTGACGCCGCGGCGTGCGGGATGACGACGAACAGTGCGGCGGCGATCGGCATCCCCACCACCAGGTACGGCATGCGCCGACCCCAGGAGGTCCTGGTGCGGTCCGACCGGTTGCCGATCCACGGCTGGACGAAGATGCCCAGCAGGTTGTCCATGCCCATCAGCAGACCGACCAGGGCGGCGCTGCTGAGGTGCTCCCGCAGCAGCGGGGGGACCTGGGCTTCATAGAAGTTCCAGGTCGACTCCTGTGCGAAGACCGCGAGAGCGACCAGGAACGTGATGCGCCGGGTCCCTGAGCGCTGCCCTGCCGACATCGTCGTCATGAGGGCTGTCCCTGGCCGACTTCGATGACGAGGCTCAGGTCGTCAGTGACCCTGATCCGGCATTCCGGCCCGAAAGCGCAGGACGCCTCGCGTTCCTCGAAGACGGCGGGGCCGGCCATCTCGGTCCCGGGCACCAGCTCGTAGCGGTTCCAGACCGTGGCTTCGAGCCGCCCGTGTCCGGGGAAGTGGACCGAGCGGACGCCACGGCACTTGTCCTCTCCGCGCGCGTAGCTGCTCCCCGTCGGCATGGCGTGGTCGGGCAGGTGCATCGAGAGCCGCCAGTTCACGACCTCCGCGGCCCCGTCGAGGGACCTGCCGAACACGCTGCGGTACGTGGACTCGAAAGCTGTTCGTATGCGCTGGAGGTCGTCCGGGCCCAGGTCTCCCTCGGGCAGATCGACCTCGATCTCGAAGCCCTGGCCGAGGTAACGCATCTCCGCCGAACGGCGGATCCGCACCAGTGCCGGGTCCTCCGGCTGGAGGGTGGCGGTAGCGCGGGTGATCATCTCGTCGTAGAGCGCGGCGACCTGGTCCCAGTCGACGTCGGCGAGAGGCGACGGCAGACTCCGGACCTCGTCGACCGTGGGAGCCGCCGCCAGCAGCCCGCAGGCGGACATGACTCCCGCTCTCATCGGCACGATCACCCGCGGCATCTTCAGCGCTTTCGCCAGCCCGTAGGCGTGCGCGGGTCCGGCACCGCCGAACGCCATCAGGGCGAAGTCGGCGGGGTCCTTGCCCTGTTCGGACAGGTGCATGCGGGCGGCGGCGGCCATGCTGCCGGTGACCACCTCGACGATTCCCGCGGCGGCGTCGGTGAGGTCGAGTCCCAGCGGACCCGCCACGTCGCGGGTCAACGCCTTGTGCACCTCGGCCGTCCGCAGTCGCATCTCGCCGCCCAGGAAGCTTTCCGCGTCGAGATAGCCGAGCACCAGGTCGGCGTCCGTGACGGTCGGGCGCTCGCCGCCACGGCCGTAGGCGACCGGCCCGGGAACGGAACCGGCGCTGCGCGGGCCCACTTTGAGCAGGCCGAGAGCGTCGGGTGCCGCGATCGACCCCCCTCCCGAACCGATCTCGATCATGTCGACGACGGTCAGGCGGACCGGCAGCCCGGAGCCTGGCTTGAACCTGTCGACCCGCCCCGCCTCGAAGTCGTGCTTGAGTCGCGGCCGGCCCCCTTGGACGACAGCGATCTTCGCCGTCGTGCCACCCATGTCGAACGAGACGACATCCCGCTCCCCCAGCGTCCGGGCCGCCGCGGCCGCGGCGATGGCACCGGCAGCGGGACCCGATTCGAGCAGCCGCACGGGGAACCGCTTGGCGTCCTCGAGGGTGGTGACACCGCCGCCGGAGAGCATGATCCGCAGGGGCGCGTCGATCCCCAGGGCGGCCAGGTCGGCGCGCAGGTCGTCGAGGTAGCGCGACATCAACGGCTGCACGTAGGCGTTCAGGCAGGCGGTGCCGGCGCGCTCGTACTCGCCGATGACCGGGGCGACCGCGCTGGAGAGCGTGACCGGCAGGTCCGGGCACATCCGGGTGACCAGGTCCCGCACACGGTGCTCGTGCCCGGCGTTGCGGTAGGAGTGCATCAGGGCCACGGCCAGGGCCTCGATGCCCTGGCCGACCAGGTCCTCGACGGCCGTACGGACGGCTGTCTCGTCGAGCGGTTCCAGTTCGCGGCCGTCCGCGGCGATCCGGCCGGGCACACCGCGCCGCAGAGGACGCGGTACGAGGGGCTGCGCGGGCCGGGCGAGCAGGTCCGTGGTGTCGAACCTCGTCTCCCGTCCCATCTCCAGGACGTCGCTGAACCCGTCGGTGGTCAGCAGACCGACGACGGCTCCGGTGCGTTCCAGCAAGGTGTTCGTCACCAGGGTGGTGCCGTGCACGATGCCCGCGACATCGCCGGGTGCCGTGGAGGTCTCCGCCAGGAGGCGGGTTATCCCGGCGGTGATGGCCTCGTTGGGGGCGTGGGGGGTGGTGGGCAGCTTCCCTGGCCAGGACACTCCCCGACGCGGGTCGTGCAGCAGCAGGTCGGTGAAGGTCCCGCCGACGTCGACACCGATGCGCACCGTGCGGCTCATCGCTCCGCCTCCTCGAGTCCGTTCCCGCGGGCCGGTCGGGCGGTGACCGGGCTCCTGAGGGTGTAGCCGGCCATCTCGTCGGCGAGGAGGAGCTCGGGCTCACGTTCCTCGGGCTTGCCGAACCCGCCACCGCCGGGGAACGAGATCACCACCGAGGCACCGGGAGCCAGTTGAGAGATCGACTTCAGCGGGACGCGTTCGCCGGAGTCCAGGACGACCTGTGCGGGGGCGCCCGGCTCGCCGCCCGCCAGGCCGAGCGCCGGGTGCTGCTCACGGTCTCCGAGCAGGACCATCCGGACCGGCCGGCTCGTCGGGTTGTGCACCTCGATGTCCTGGCCCAGGCCGCCACGCCGGCGCCCCCGTCCGCCCGAACCTGCGCGCAGTTCCTTGCGCCGGAACCGCAGGGGGGAGGCGGTTTCCAGAGCCTCGATGCTGCCGCTGCCCGAGTTGGTGGGGAAGGCGGTCGTGGAGAGCCCGTCCCTCTCCATCGAGGCGCCCATGCCCGCGTTGGCGAAGAGCATCAGACTGAAGGGCCTGCCGGTGTCGTCGACTCCGTCGAAGCGGACCCGCAGCGCGGGTGCGCCCCCGCTGTCGGCGATGACGCGGTCGGGCAGGACGGGCGCCAGTGCCTGGTACACCGCGCACGACAGGAGGTGTCCAGTCAGGTGCCGTGCCACGACGGGCGCGGGGAACGTGGGGTTGACGATCGTGCCCTGCGGTGCGGTGACCCGGACGGCCCGGTAGGAGCCCCAGTTGGTGCGCGTCGACGGGTCCAGCAGGATCTTCAGCGGGTACATGGAGTAGGCGCGCGTGTAATTGAGGGTCGAGTTGACCGAGAAGGGCACCTGCGGCGAACTGCCGGTGTAGTCGATCTCGACCTCGTCGCCGCTCACCGTCACCGCGCACGCGATGTGCGTGGGACGTTCCTCGACGCCGTCCGCGTCCACGGTGGAGCGGTGGACGCCGTCGGGCAGTTCCCGCACGGCCGCGCGCATCGCGGCGTCGGTCACCGCGTGGACCTGGGCGGCGAACTCCTCGAAGTCCGGCTCGTCGAAGTCGGCGAGGAACTCCTGAGCACGTCGGCGGCACACCGCGTGGGCCGCTGCCTGGGCTTCGAGGTCGCCCCACACCTGGTCGGCCAGCCGCACGTTGGCCAGAAGCAGGCCCTTGACTCCCTCGTCGACCCGGCCGGCGCGGAACAGGCGCAGCGGGGGGATCAAGATGCCCTCGGAGATCAGCTCGGTGGCGCGCAGGGAAGGTGTTCCGCCGATGTCCGGGGAGTGCGCCACGGTGCCGGCGTACGCGACGAGCCGGCCTCGGTGGAAGACCGGGGTGATCATGGCGATGTCGGGCAGGTGACCCGTGGCGATCCAGGGGTCGTTGGTGATGACGCAGTCGCCGTCCTGCCACTCCTCGGCCGGGAACCGTTCGAGGACCAGGGCGGTCAGCGAACTCATCAGAGCCGCGAAGGCCGGGATCCCGGCCCGCGACTCCGCCATCGTGCGGCCCTCACGGTCCATCAGGACGACCGTGTAGTCGTTGGACTCCCGGATGATCGTCGAGAAGGCCGTACGGAGCATGGTGGAGGCCGCCTCGTCCGTGGCGGCGGCGAGCCGGTCCCAGCGCACTTCGAGACCGATCGGGTCGGAGACGGGCCTGGTCATGACGCCGCGACCTCCTCTTCGGCGGCCGGGTGACCCGCCGCTGCCGCTCCCCCACCGCTGACCAGGGGCACATCCGCCGCGATCCGGTCGGCGATGGCCTTCCCGAGTTCCACCGTGGTGCCGGTGCCTCCGAGGTCGGGAGTGAGGACGCCGGGCCGGGCCTCGAGAACGGTCTCGATCGCGTCCAGCACCCGGGCGGCCGCCTCGTGTTCGCCGAGGTGCGTGAGCATCATCGCGCCGCTCCAGATCTGCCCGACGGGGTTGGCGATGCCGAGGCCTGCGATGTCGGGGGCCGACCCGTGGACCGGCTCGAACAGACTGGGATGACTGCGGTCGGGGTTGATGTTGGCGCTCGGGGCGATGCCGATCGTGCCGGTGCAGGCGGGTCCGAGGTCCGAGAGGATGTCGCCGAAGAGGTTGCTGGCGACGACGACGTCGTAACGGTCGGGATGCAGGACGAACTTGGCGGTGAGGATGTCGATGTGATCCTTGTCCGCGGTCACTTCGGGGTACCGCGCCGCCATCTCGGTGGCGCGCTCGTCCCAGTACGGCATGGAGATCGAGATTCCGTTGCTCTTCGTCGCCCAGGTCAGGTGCCTGCGGGGGCGGGTGGACGCCAGATCGAAGGCGTAGCGCAGCACGCGGTCGACGCCGGTCCGTGTCATCACGGTCTCCTGCAGCACCGTCTCGCGGTCGGTGCCCTCGAAGATCCGGCCGCCGATGCTGGAGTACTCGCCCTCGGTGTTCTCGCGGACGACGTAGAAGTCGATGTCACCGGGCCGGTGGTCGCGCAGGGGGCTGCGCACTCCGCGCAGGAGCCGGACCGGACGCAGATTGACGTACTGGTCGAACCCTCGCCGCAGCTGCAGGAGGCTGCCCCACAGCGACACATGGTCGGGGACCACCTCGGGCCAGCCGACCGCACCGAAGAAGATCGCGTCGAAGGCGCCGAGTACGTCCCGCCAGTTCTCGGGCAGCATGGTGCCGTGCCGCAGCCAGTAGTCGGCACTGGCGAAGTCGAATTCCGTCACATCGAGTGCGAACCCGTGGAGTTCGGCGGCGGCCCGCAGGGACCTCAGGCCCTCGGGGACGACCTCTTGGCCGATCCCGTCGCCCGGGATCGCTGCGATGCGATAAGTCTTGGGCACGAATGCACTCCTCAGCCCGCGTGATGGATACACCCGGCTCGGCGGTGAACGCCCTGTCCGGCCAGGGCATCTCGACCGGCGCGCGGTGTGAGCCCACCTTGGTCAGCGGCGACCGCCGTTACAAGCCCGTAACAGGCAAGGTGGGCTTTCCGCGACGGAAAGCCTCGTCGTCGCGGGCGCGTCGGAGGCGGTCGCCGTTCAGCGGGGATGCGCTCGAGGCGGCTGTGTCACCTGGAACTCCCCAGACGGCCGGGCAGGCCGGCCGCCAGATGGTCGATGAGGTCGGACACGCGGCGCGGGACGTGGCCGTCGTCCTCCAGGAGGGCATAGATGTCCGCCGCGGGCGTCGGCATGTGAGGGAGTACGCGAACGAGTTCACCCCGCTCGATGTGCGGACCGACATGCCACTCGGAGCGCATGATCACGCCGCGGCCCTCCAGGGCCCAGTTGGTCACCACGTCGCCGTCGTTGCTCGACAGTGAACCGCGCACCCGCACGTACCGCGGGTCCCCGACGTCACCGAACCGCCAGAGCGCGTAGTCGCTCTCGTTCTCGCGCAGCACGATGCAGTCGTGCCGCGCGAGGTCCTCCACCCGCGTCGGAGCGCCGCGCCGGTCCAGGTAGGACGGTGCGGCACACGGCACACGGCGGTTCTCCGCCAGGCGGCGCATCCGCAGTGAGGAGTCGGGGGGACTTCCGACGTGGACGGCGACGTCGAACTCGCGTTGATGAGGTCGCAGAGGCAGCGCCGACGTGTTCAGCTGCACCTGCACCTTGGGATGCGCCGCCGCGAACTCCGCCAGCAGCGGCGCCACGTGCGCTCGGCCGAGGCCGAGAGTCGCCTGGACGATCAGGGAACCACGCAGTTCCCCGGAGCGGTCGGTCACGAGGTCCTCGAGTTCGTGGAGCTGGTCGAGGATCGCGTCCAGCCTGCGCGCGTACAGGGCACCCTCCGAGGTGAGGACCAGCCGGCGTGTGCCCCGCTGGGCGAGACGTACGTCGAGGCGCTCCTCCAGTGCCTTCAGCCGCTTGCTGACGACGGGCAGTGAACATCCGAGGTGGTGTGCCGCTGCCGTGAGCGTCTCGCTGGCGGCGACGACCTGGAAGAACTGCAGATCGTCGATGGACATCTTCATGCGACACCCCCGGGGATCCCACGCAGCCACTCAGCCCGTTGACGCAACACGCTACAGCAAATAACATCCGTAATATGGGACAGTTGCCGCAGCTCATGACGCCCGTGACCCTGGGAGACCAGGCCTACACGGCGATTCGTGAAGCGATCATCTCCGGCTCGCTCCAGCGCGGCGAGAAGGTGACGGAGCGCGGGCTGGCCGAATCGCTCGACATCAGTGCGACACCGGTCCGTGAAGCACTGCGGCGCCTCGAACAGGACCGGCTCGTCGAGAGGGTCGGCCCCCGCTCGGTGCGGATCGCCAAGTTCGAGGAGAGCGAACTGCGCGAGTTCACCATGATCGAGGACTCGCTGCGGGCCCTGTCCGCGCGACTCGCGGCGGAGAAGTCGACCGCGGCACAGCGTCGGGCGATGTGCGCCCTGCTCGACAGGGCCGACGAACTGGTCGGCCGGATCGAAGCGGCCGGTGCGGACGGTCCGAGTGAGCGCGAGCTGATCGTGGAACTGCTGGGCTGCATGCGCCGGTTCCATGCGGCGATCGACCAGGCCAGCGGTAACTCCACACTGCTCCAGATGCTGCACATGGTCGATGCCTTCGGCGCGGACGAGCGCCGCGACAGCCTTCTCGACGAGGTCAGCGGCGAACGGCGCGATGCCGTGCGGGAGCGTTACCGTCAGCACCGCGCCATCTACGATGCCATCGCCGCGGGAGACGGGGACCGCGCGGAAGAGCTGATGCGTGTGCACAGCCGGGACTCCAACACGTCGCGCGTGGCGGCACGTTTCCCGGACTGAGAGGCACCGGTCTCGGACTGAGAGGCACGGGGAGCGTCAGCTCCCGGACCGCCTGCGGGGAAGACAGAGAGTGACCTCGGTCCCGACTCCCACCTCCGACTCCACACGCACCTGGCCCTGGTGGGCGTGCACGATGGCCTCCACGATGGCCAGGCCGAGACCCGAGCCGCCGTAGGCACGGCTACGGCTCGCCTCGGCGCGCCAGAAGCGCTCGAAGACGCGCGGCAGATCCTGCGGGGAGATGCCCGGACCGTCGTCGGTGACGGTCAGTCGGACCTCGTCACGCCACTGGGCGATGGCCACACGTACGGCGGTCCGGGCAGGGGTGTGCTGGACGGCGTTGCCGACGAGGTTGCGCAGGACCTGTTGCAGGCGGTCGGCGTCCCCGAGGACGGGGGCGGGCGGTGCGGTTGCCAGGGTGATGCTGCGCTGCGGGTAGATGATCTGGGCGTCCTCGACGACGCTCGCGGCCAGGGCGGTGAGGTCGACGTCGTCCAGCTCGACCGGGCGGCCGGCGTCCAGGCGGGCCAGCAGAGCGAGGTCTTCGACGAGCAGACGCATCCGTCCGACCTCGTTCTCGATGTGCTCCAGGGCTGTTTCGAGGCCCGGCCCCGAGACGCCGCCCTGGCGGTGCAGGTCGAGCCATCCGGAGATGGTGGAGAGCGGGGTGCGCAGTTCGTGGGAGGTGTCGGCGGCCAGGGAGCGCACGGTCGCCTCCGCTCGGGCCTGGGCGTCGAAGGCCCGGTTGACTGCTTCGGCGAGCCGGTCGACCTCGCTGCCGTCGCGTCTGGACGGCAGGCGTTCCGTGAGGTGACCCTCGGCGATGGCGTCGGCGGTGCGGGCCATGCGGGCCAGGGGCCTCATTCCGAGGCGCAGGACGATGACGGCGAGTGCCAGCAGCACCAGCAGGGCGGCTGCGACGAGGGCGAGTTGACGCCTGATGACCGAGTCGACGGTGCTGTCGTCGACGGAGGTGTCGATGGTGAGGATGAGGGCGGCCGGCTGGACGGGGTCCTCGGCGCGTCCGCGGTCGATGGTGAGTCCGGGGCTGGGGATGCGGACCGCCGCGAGGCCGTGCTCGCCTTCGTCTCCGTCGCGGGTGACGAGGGTGCCGGCCGGTGCGGTGGCGCAGAGTGCGACGAGTTCGTCGGCTGACGTCGAGGCGGAGCCGGTGCTTTCCAGGACCGTGTTGTCCGTGTCGACGACGATGATCCCGAGCGGTGCCCCCAGAAGCGCGGCGAGTTGGTCCGCGTCCGCCGTCTGAGGCCCGCGCTCGATCACCTCGGCGAGCCGGTCGGCGCTGGCCTGAAGGGTTCTCTCGTCCCGCTTGTCGAGGAAGTCCTCCAGGAGGGAGGCGCTGATGACCGCGGCGGCCGTCAGGCCGAACACGAGCAGGACGGCCAGGCCGGCCAGCAGGCGCACGCGGACGCTGGAGCGGGACCGGGTGACGCGGCTGCGGAGATTCACTTCTGCGCCTGTTCTCGGAGCGTGTAGCCGACGCCTCGGACGGTGTGCAGCAGAGGAGTGTGCCCCTGGTCGATCTTGCGGCGGAGGTTGGAGACGAAGCGTTCGACGACGACGGAGTCTCCGCCGAAGTCGTACTGCCAGACGGCCTCCAGGATCTGGGCCCGGGACAGGACCTGTCCCTGATGGCTCAACAGGTGGTGCAGGAGGCGGTATTCGGTGGGCGAGAGCTCGACGGCCCGGCCCGCGCGCCGGACCTCGTGGCGGCGATCGTCCATGACCAGGTCCGCGCAGCCCAGCGGGGCCTCCTCGGGGGTGGCGGCTCCGCTGCGTGCGCGGCGCAGGAGGGCCTGCAGCCGGGCGCCGACCTCGACGACGCTGAAAGGCTTGGTGACGTAGTCGTCGCCGCCCAGGCGCAGGCCCCGTACGCGGTCCTCGACGGCGTCGCGGGCGGTGAGGAAGAGGACCGGCACGTCCACCGCGCGATCCCTGAGGAGTTGGAGGATCTCGAATCCGTCGGCGTTGGGGAGCATGACGTCCAGGACGATGACGTCGGGGGGCCGACGGCCGATCTGTTCCAGCGCTTCCGTCAGATCACCCGCCACGTCGACCTCGAAGCCCGCGAAGCCGAGAGCCGAGATCAACAGCCGCCGGATACCGGGATCGTCATCGATCACCAGCACGCGTTCGGTGGTGCCTGGCGGTGTGTCGACGGTGTTCATGCGTGCTCCTTGAGCGGTCCCGGTAACGGCGTGGCTGGTCATCGGTCAGGTGCCCACCGGGGTGGAGGGCCGGACGGGAACCTGAGGCGGGGTCTGGAAGTCGCCGCCCTCGACGTCGAGACGGGGCAGGAAGCGGTCCAGTCGGCGGGGCAGCCACCAGGCCCGGTCACCGAGAAGAGCCATGACCGCGGGTACGAGGGTCATGCGGACCAGGAAGGCGTCCACCAGGACCCCGAAGGCCAGGGCGAAGGCGATCGGCATGATGTCGGCGTCGTACGAGAACAGGAAGCTGACGAACACCGAGATCATGATGAGGGCGGCAGCGGTGACGACGCGGGCCGCGTTGCGGGCGCCGGCGACGATGGCGACGCGGGCGTTGCGGTGGTGGACGTAGTCCTCCCGCATGGCGGACACGAGGAAGACCTCGTAGTCCATGGCGAGACCGAAGAGGACGGCCATGACGATGATGGGCATGAAGCTCGCCACCGGGCCCTCGCTGCTCACCCCCAACGGGCCGGCCAGCCAGCCCCATTGGAAGACCGCGACTGTGGCTCCGAAGGCGGCGCCCACCGAGAGCAGGAATCCGATGGTGGCCTTGAGGGGGATGGCGACGGACCGGAAGGCGATCATCAGCAGGAGCAGGGAGAATCCGACGACGACGATCGCGAAGGGGGCCAACGCACCGCTGAGTTTGTCGGCGACGTCGATGCTGACGGCGGTCATCCCGGTGACGGCGATGGAGCTGCCGGTGGACTGGGCGAGGGGCCGCATCTCGGTGCGCAGGCGGGAGACCAGGTCGCTGGTCTGCGTCGTCCGGGGCCCGGTGGTGGGGATGATCCGGATGCGGGCTGCGGTCTTGTCGTCGGCCACATCGACGCCGCTGACGTCCGCGATGCCCTGGACGCCATCCAGCGTGTCCTCGACGGCGGTGGCCGTGGCGGTGATGACGGCCGGGTCGTCGTCCTCGACGAGGATGACGAGAGGACCGTTCGCTCCGGGGCCGAAGGCGTCGCCGACGGCGTCGTAGGCCTGACGGCTCGACGAGGTGGTGGGACTGTTGCCTTCGTCGGTGACCGCGACCTTGAGCTGCAGCGCCGGGAGGGCGAGGGCGACGATGCCGACCGATCCGAGGATCAGGGTGCGTACCGGCCGACGCAGCACGTCCTCGGTCCAGCGCACCCCCAGCGGGGTCCGGCCACCGCGTGCCTTCCGGCGGCCCGCGCGGGCGCCGGGCTTGGGGACGAGCCTGCGGCCGAGCATGCCCAGCAGCGCCGGCAGCAGGCCCAGGGCCAGCAGGACGGCAGCGGCGACGGCTCCCGCGGAGGCGAGGCCCATGGAGGTCAGCATGGGGACGCCGGCGACCGAGAGACCGGCGAGGGCGATGATCACGGTGGCGCCGGCGAAGACGACCGCGCTGCCCGCGGTGGCGTTGGCCCTGGCGATGGACTCCGCGACGGGTACGCCCGAGGCGAGCTGGGCACGGTGCCGCGAGACGATGAACAGGGCGTAGTCGATGCCGACGGCGAGCCCCAGCATGATGGCCAGGGTGGGCGCGTTGTCGCTCACGCCGCACACCGTCGCCAGGCCCATCATGGCCGCCATGGCGCCGACGACGCCGAGGACGGCCGTGAGCAGCGGCAGTCCCGCGGCGGCGAGCGATCCGAAGGTGATGACGAGGATGACCAGCGCCACGCCCATACCGATCAGCTCGGTGGGCCCGACGGGAGGGTGCGACTCCTCGTAGGCGTCCCCGCCGTAGATGATCTTCAGACCCGCCTGCTCGGCCTGGCGGCCCGCGGCCTTCACCGCGTCAAGGGTGGCGGCGGGTACGTCCTCGTCCGCCCTGGTGGTGAACTCGACCTCCGCCACCGCGGTACGTCCGTCCTCGGAGACGGTGCCGTCCTCGGCCGGGTCGCCGACCTCGCTCACCCCGCTCACGTCGCTCGTCGCGGCGAGGGCTGACGCCAGCGACCGCTCCAGGCCGGGATCGGTCACCGTCCGGCCGGCCGGGGCCTGGAAGACGATCTGCGCGGACTGCACGTCCGGGGCCGGGAAGTGACGGTCCATCCGGGTCAGCGCCGTCTGTGCCGGTGACCCGGGGATGGAACCGCTGTCCTGGAAGGATCCGGCGAACGAGAATCCGAGGCCGATCACCGCCCCCAGGACCAGGAGCCATGCGACCACCATCGTTCGCCACCGTCGAGCGCCGAGCGCGCCCAGCCGGTACAAGAGCGTAGCCATGCCTTCATCCCTCATCGGTAGTGGACTGAGGCTCTGACTCTTCTCGGCGAACTTGACGGGCGCCCTCCGGTGACCCTGAGGGTTTCTTGACGGTCGTACCGCGGTGTCCTCAAACGACGCCCCCCTGTCTGTCCGGTCCCACTGGTTGACAATGATGCTGTAGCAAATACGCTACTTCATATCGCTATAGCAAGCAGCACTGCCGGTCGGAGAACGGGGCCAGGACTCGACCGCCACCTCACGAAGGGGGACCCCCATGCCTCTCGCGGACGAACTCGGTTCCTACGCCACGTCGTTGCGCTACTCCGACCTCAGCGCCCACGCCGTCCACACGGCCAAGCAGCGTCTCGTGGACAGCGTCGGCTGCGGACTCGGCGCCTTCGACGCGCCGCCCTCGCGCAACGGCCGGGCGTTCGCCGAGGCGCATTCCTCAGGGGCGGCCACCGTTCTGGGCACGCGGCAGACGACCACGCCGGACATCGCCGCGTTCGTCAGCGGCACGATGGTGCGTTACTTCGACTTCAACGACGGCTACATCGGCAAGGAGGTCGGGCATCCCAGCGACAACATCCCGGCCTGTCTGGCGGTCGCCGAGTCCGAGGCCGCCTCCGGCGAGGACCTGCTCCTCGCGATCGTCCTCGCCTACGAGATCCAGTGCGGGTTCCAGGACGCCGCCAACCTGCACCGCGGAGGATGGGACCACGTCAACTACGTGCTTCTGTCCTCGGTCGTCGCGGCGGGCCGGCTGATGGGTCTGTCGCCAGGGCAGCTGACCGAGGCGATCAACATCGCCATGAACGGCCACATCGCACTTCGGCAGGCACGCTCCGGGACCCTCTCCCAGTGGAAGGGCTGCTCTGCTCCCAACGCCGCGCGCAACGGCATCATCGCGGCGGAGCTCGCCAGCCACGGCTTCACCGGGCCGTCACCCATCTTCGAGGGGGAGATGGGCTTCATGAACCAGATCACCGGCACCTTCTCCGTCGACGTCGGCGGGTTCGGGAACCGGGACAACCAGTCCTACGCCGTCTCGCGGACCCTGACCAAGATGCTGCCGACGAACGGGGAGATGCAGACGGCCGTCTGGGCCGCACTCTCGATACGGGAGCGGATCTCGGATGTCGAGGCGATCGACTCGGTACAGGTCGACACGACCTACGTCGGCCACCACTTCCTCGGCAAGGACCCCGAGAAGTGGAAGCCGACCACGCGGGAGACGGCTGACCACAGCCTCCCCTACACCGTGGCCCGGGCGCTGACGGACGGCGCGATCACCATCGCGTCCTACAGCGACGAGGCGATCGCGGATCCAGCGGTCCTGGCGCTCACTCAACGCGTCTCGGTCCGGGAGGATCCCGCGCTGACCGCCCTCTTTCCCGAGTACATCCCCAACCGGGTCACCGTCAGGCTCGCCTCCGGTGAAGTGCTGACGGAAGAGGTTCACGACGCCCCGGGCGGAGGGCGGGTGGCGATGACGGACGAGCAGTTCGAGGAGAAGTTCCACGGACTGCTGCGGCCGCTCGCACCCGAACCCCAGCGCGCCGAGATCCTCGCCCTCCTCTGGGGCGTCGAGAGGCTGGCAGACCTGTCACCGCTGCTTCGGGCCACGGCACTTGACGCCCCGCATGGCTGACAGCAGCGCCACCTCCAGGCCCGTTTCGTCGACGCCGATCATCACCCCGCGACGGATGAGCGCCGGAACCGTCCTGTGGGTGACGCTCGCCGTCTTCGCACAGGAGTCGGTGTGGAACTTCTACGACGCCCAAGTCCCCACCGAGCTGCGGCATTACATCACCTCCGCCGGCCTGGTCGGGCTGATCATGGGCATGGACAACGTGCTGGGCGTGCTGATCCAGCCGTGGATGGGCTTCCTCTCCGACCGCCGCGCCCGCGCCGGCAAAGGCCGATGGGCGATCATCCTCACCGGGGCCGCCATGGCCTCCGTACCCTTCGCCCTGATCCCGTGGACGCACAACCTGCCCACCCTCATGGTGTGCGTCGTCGCCTTCGCGGCCACGGCCAACGCCTTCAAAGGGATCACGGAGACCCTGGTCTCCGACTACGTCGACCCCGGCCACCGCGGCAGGGCCCAGGGCTTCGTGAAGGCCGGGGTCAGTCTCACCATCGTCGTGTCCTCCCTGATCAGCCTCTTGGTCGTCGACCGCAGCGTCACCCTCGCCTTCGCCATCTCGCCCGTCCTGATGCTGCTGATCCTCACCGTGTCCTGGACCTTCCTGGGACGCCGGCCCACCTCCGCCGCACTGCCACGCCCTGATGACAGTGACCGTGACCCGGCAACGGACACCGACTTCACCTCGCCCTGGGCGGTCGTGAGAGACCTGGTCCGCGAGCCGTCCGGCGCGCGAGCCCTGCTCATGCTCGGCATCTTCTGCTTCGCCGGCATGTGGTCCGCCGTACGCGCACTGCTGACCCCGTACGGCACCGAGGCCCTGGGCCTGTCCCGCGGGGCGGCCGGCGGGCTCGCGCTGCCCGGCGCCATCGCCTTCCTGGTGTGCGTGGTGCCCCTCGCCTACGCCTCGTCCCGGCTGGGACAGGTCCGCGCCATGCGCTACGGCGTCGGCCTGTTCGTCATCGGTCTGCTCATCGGCTTCGCCGTCCCCACCACGCCCGGCACGGTCGCCGCGATGGTGGTCACCTCCGTCGGCTACGCGGCTTTCGCCGTCAACGCCCTGGTGGCGTTGTGGGGTCTCGCTCCCAGCAGACACGTCCTGGGCACCTACACCGGGCTGTACACCGTGGCCTCCTCCACCGGCGCGGCGCTCGGCCCCGCCCTGCTCGGCCTCACCGTCGACGCGACCGGCTGGCGCTTCATGCTCCTGAACGGCGCGGTGTTCGCCGCGATCACCTTCGCCGTCTTCACCCGCCTGGCCCGTCGAACCACCTCCGCACCGGCCTGACCATCCACCGACCAACCGACTCACCGATCCACCACGCCACAGAAACGGAAGCCCCCATGGAGTTGCGCATCCTCGCCCCGACCGGAGCGCTCGGCGCCGGCTTCGACGCCGAGGCGTTCCACCGCGGCGTCGCGGCCCGCCCCCATGTCATCGCCTGCGACGCGGGATCCACCGACTCCGGACCCTCCGCCCTCGGATCCGGCACCCCCAAACTGTCCGACCAGGCCGTCACCCGCGACCTGCGCCTGCTGCTCACCGCCCGCGACAGCCTCGAGGTCCCGCTGATCATCGGCTCGTGCGGCACCAGCGGCCGGGACGTAGGGGTCGACCAGGTCGCCGCTCTGGTACGCGACATCGCCGCTACCGAGAACCTGCACTTCACGCTGGGCCTGATCTACTCCGACCAGCCGGCCGAGCGTCTCGAGGCCCTCTTCGACGCCGGCCGTCTCCAGCCCCTGCCGCATGCCCCCGCCCTCGACCGGGAGGTGTTCCGGCGCGGTCACACGGTCGCCATGATGGGCGTCGAGCCCATCGAGGAGGCATTGCGCTCCGGCTGCGACGTCGTCCTCACCGGACGGGCCAGCGACTCCGCGCTGTTCGCCGCGCTCCCCCACATGCGGGGTGCCGACCCCGGACTGACCTGGCACATGGCCAAGACGATCGAGTGCGGTGCCGCCTGCGCGATCCCCCCGTCCGCCAACGGCCTGCTCGTCCGCCTGCGCGATGACCACTTCGATGTCACCGCGCTCGCCGACGGCAGCCGCCTCACCCCCCGCTCGGTCGCCGCCCACACGCTGTACGAGAACGCGGATCCGTACCACATCACCGAACCGTCCGGCACCCTCGACACCACCGACGCCACGTACGAAAGCGTCGACGACCGCACGGTCCGGGTGCGTGGGGCGCGTTTCGTCCCCGCGGACGGCTACACGAACAAACTGGAGGGAGCCGAGCTCGTGGGCTACCAGACCGTCATCGTCGGCGGCGTGCGCGACCGGGTCGTCATCCGGCGCCTGCCCGAGTTGGTGCCCTTCGCCAAGAAGTACTTCGCCGACAAGATCCTCGACGTCTTCGGCGGCACCGTGGACCCCGACGACGTGGACATCGACTTCCGCCTCTACGGCGAAGGAGCCGTGCTGGCCACCGCGGAGCCGGAACCGCTGCGGCCCCGCGAACTCGGCGTCCTCATCACCGTCACCGCCCCCGACCAGGCGACCGCGCATGCCGTCGCCACCTTCGTCGCCCACGCGAGCAGCCACCTGCCCGTCCCCGAGTACGACGGCCTGGTCTCCACCCTCGCCTACCCGTACTCCCCTCCCGAGACGGACCGCGGACCGCTGTACCGGTTCACCCTCCACCACGTCGTCACCGGCGTCACCCCGACCGAACTGTTCCGCACCGTCACCGAGGAGCTCTAAACCATGGCCACCCTGCTCGACCACTGCTCCCTGGTGCGCTCCAAGAACGCCGGGCCCTTCACCCTCACCTTCGACTTCATGTGCCACGACCAGGCGGCCTACGACGCCCTCGTCGCCAGCGGCTTCCTGTGCAAGGAGCTGTTCTCCGACCTCTACGGCACCGATCCCGCCGACATCCTGCTCGTCAACCACCCTCTGGCCCTGGCCGTCAAGGTGTCCCTGCCCCGCCCGACGGTCCAGGGCGACCTGCGCGACAACGACTGTTACGCGGGCCAGCAGTACGCCCCGCTGATGGACCTCTCCGTGACCGAGGAGCACCCCGCATGACCACCGAACGCCCGCTCGCGCCCTGGGACCTGCCCGCCGGCCACCCCGGCGTCACCTTCCTCACCGGCCCCACGGCGCAGTTCGCCCTCGCCCGCGACCCCCGGTTCTCCTACTGCCTCTACGTCCCCCGGCACCACGGCCCCGACGGTCCGCCCCGACCGCTGGTGATCGCCGTCCACGGAACAAGGCGCCGTAGCGAAACGGTCCGCAACGCCTTCGCGGACTTCGCCGAAGCTCACGACTGCGTCGTCCTCGTTCCGCTCTTCCCCGCCGGGATCACCGGCCCCAACGACGTGGACAGCTACAAGCTCCTGTCCCCGACCGGGTTCCGCCCCGACGAGCTGCTGCTGGCCATGGCCGAGGAGGCCGCCGCCCGCTGGCATGTCCGCACCGACCGCTTCCACCTGCACGGTTTCTCCGGCGGCGGCCAGTTCGCCCACCGCTTCGCGTACCTCCACCCCGGCCGGCTGGCCTCCCTGTCCGTTGGCGCACCCGGACGCGTCACCCTCCTGGACGCCACCAGGCCCTGGCCATACGGCACAGCCGACCTGCATGAGCAGTTCGCGACCGACATCGACCCGGCCGCCCTGCGGGACCTGCCCGTCCAACTGGTCATCGGCGGGAACGACACCGGCACCGCCGATCTGCCACCCCTCGACGCACCGGGAGCCGCGCCCGCGGGCAGCAGCCGTATCGAACGCATCACCGCACTGCGGGCCAACTGGCACGCCCACGGGATCGACGCACGCCTGGACGTCGTCCCCGGCGTGGCCCACGACCAGTTCGCGTGCCTACCGGCAGTCCAGCAGTTCCTCGCCTCGCACATCACTCCATGAGGAGGGCGCCGCCGGTGCCTCCCCACGCTTGGGCACCCGCGGTTCAGCCCCAGCGCAGGACATCGTCCGACATAGCGGTCACTGTCCCGTCCAGGGTGGTGGCCTCCGCTCGTCGTACCCGTCCGCGCCGCGGCGGGCGGCTGCCCGCAAACGGAGGACCGGCCTGTCCGCGGTGAGCGGTGCCGGGTGCCTGCGGGGAAGGGGTCAGCGCCGGCGGATGTAGCAGCGAATGGCCGTTCCGTCGGGGCCGGTGTGGATGCGTACGAGGTCGGCGAGGGAGTGCACGAGCAGCAGACCGCGGCCGCCGAGCTTGTCCCGTGCGGGTGGGCGACGACCGGCGAGCGGATCATCCAGGTCCCCGTGGTCGCGCACCTCGCACACCACGTGGCCTCCGTCGGCCCACACCCGCACGATGCCGGAACCCCCGCCGTGCACCACGCTGTTGGTGGTCAGCTCGGCCACGATCAGGGCCACGTCCTCCAGGCGGCTACCGGAAAGACCGAACCGCTCGGCCTGTTCGACCGCGAAGTGCCGGGCGCTCGGCAACTGGTCGGCGTGGAAGGCGAGTTCCTCGGCCGCCGCCGGCTGCTCCAGGGGCTGGTTATAGCGTGCGACCACATACTCGGGGGCGTAGGCGGTGCTGGGCCGTTCGCTGCCGCCGGAGAGGATCAGGGGATGCGTCGCGTACGCGTCGCTGAGTACCTGTTCGTCGAGGCGGTCGGCGTCGTACGGGCACAGAATGGTGACGTCCCGGCCTTGGAAAGCCGGGTTGATCAGTGCCTCGTGCTGCACGCACGCCGGGTACTCCACGGTGCTGCGGCCGGCCCAGATCGGCTCGCCGATGATCCGCACCCGCGTCTGGCGATGGGTGTCCGCGAAGGCGCGCAGCACCCTGGGAATGATCCGCCCCGGGTTGCGCCCCGCCTCGGTCATGTCGAGGAACGTCACGTGTGCGACGTCCTCGCCCAGAGCCGCCTTGAGCAGGGCGAGGTTCGGCCCCGGCACGGCCACCGCCACCGGCTCCCGGGTCTTCAGGCCGTCGCGGACGAAGGGCACCGTGCCGCGCAGGTACTCCTCCTCGCCTCGGTAGAACAAGGCGGGGTGAACGAACGGTTCTACGCCGGGAGCCGTCATCGCCCCATCATCTCGACCACCTCGGCAGAAAGCAGGTCCGGCCAGAACATGTCCAGAACGCGCCGCAGGGTGGCGGGCGGCTCTTCGAGCACGATGCGTCGCCCTTGCGGAAGGCCCTGGGCGGTCATGGCCAGGGCGGAGACGCCGGCGACATCGACGAAGGTGACCGCTGAAAGCTCCAAGTGGCAGGTCTCTTCGTCGCTCCGGGCAAGTCGGTCCAGCGTCTGTTCCCAGGCCGGGCGGGTGAGCAGACTGATCTCGCCCGCCGCCCGCCAGCCGGGCCGGTCCGTCAGCGGGAGCATGCGGAGAACGCTCCCCGGCGGGCCCGACGATGCCGCCGGCGCGTCCGCCTGCCTCGAACTGTCCACGCAGTCACCCCTGGTCGCCTGCTGCCTTGATCCCCAGTATCCCCGTTGTCTCCCCGGGGCCGGTCCCGACCGGTCGGGGGCGATCACCGTGCCAGTCCAGGATCAGCACCGTGGCGTCGTCCTTGAGGCTGCCGTGGCAGGCATCGAGGACCGCGCCCGTCAGGGCCCGGACGGCTTCTCGCGGGTGCAGCGCGCGGGTGTCGTGAATGACCGAGGTCAGGTCGGCGGCCGCGGCACCGCGCTCCTGCATGCCGTCGGTGAGAAGGATCAGGCGGTCCCGGGGGCGCAGTTGCAGTTCCTGGACGCGGTAGGAGGCGGGTGCCGCCACACCGAACGGCAGGTTGACGGCGAGCTTGACCTCTTCGACGGTGCCGTCACGCAGCCGCAGCGGCCAGGGGTGGCCGGCGTTGACCAGTTCGCACAGGCCGGTTTCGAGGTCGACGCACAGCAACTGTCCGGTGGCCAGCCCGCGGCTGTGACTCAGCAGGGCCTGGTGGGCGTGGTGGGCCTGCTTGAGGGCGTCGCAGCCACTGCGGCGAGCCCGCCGCAGCGCGCCGACCAACAAGGTGGCCAGCAGTGCGGAGTTCGTGTCGTGGCCCATCGCGTCGGTGATGGACAGGTGCAGGGTGTCGCGGTCGAGGGTGTAGTCGTAGGTGTCGCCACCGATGTCGTCGGCCGGGACCAGCCCGGCGGCGAGGGTGAACTGGGCCGCCTCGCAGCAGGGGGCCGAGGGAAGCAGCTGGTGCTGGATCTCCGCGGCCAGACTGGTCTCGGTGGTGCGCCGGCCCAGGTGGTAGAGGTCGGTGAAACGCCCGTCCGTGACGATGATGTAGGCCAGCGTGTGTGCCGCGTCGCGGACCTGCCGCAGCACGGTGTCGTCCACGGACTGCAGGGTCACCTCCAGGACGCCGATGCAGTCGCCGCGGTTGGTGACCGGCGTGATGACGCGTTGTCCGTCCTGGCCGTCCGGCTCCACGTGCTGGCGCTGGCTCCGCAGCACGCTGTCGTAGACGCTGCCCTGCAGGTTGATCGGCTCCGCCTGGTGCGCGACCTCGTCGTCGGCCGCGGCGAGCCGTACCAGCCGCTGACCGATGAGGTCGACGAACAGGAAGGACACCCGCTGCGCACCGAACCGCTTCTGCAGGTCGCGGGCCACCACGTCGACGGACTCACCGGGCGGGGCCGCTTCCGCAGCGGCCAGCAGCTCGCCCAGTTCCAGATCTCCACCCTCCACAGCAACCTCCCATCGGCTGTCGCACCTTCTTCCCCGCATCTCCGCGACGTCACCCGACGTGGCCGAGGTGGCCGAGGTGGCCGACCTGCCCGGGCAGAGAGAGGTCCAGGAAGTACGCGACACCGGCCCCGTCCTGATGGCGGCTGCCGCTTCCCGGGTGTAGCGTCGTGACCTAGCAGTCGTGGTTCCGAAGTCCCGTTCGCCCGTGATCGCCATCACGGGCGTTCTTGCGTTCAACGCCTCTCCGGACCAGGGCGATCACCTCCGGGCACGCAAGGTGCGGGCCCGGTTTCCCTCGAAGGAGACTGTCGTGGCCAAGGGCACCGTCAAGTGGTTCAACAGCGAGAAGGGCTTCGGCTTCATCGAGCAGGAGGGTGGAGGCCCCGACGTCTTCGCCCACTACTCCAACATCGCCGCCCAGGGCTTCCGCGAGCTGCAGGAGGGCCAGAAGGTCGAGTTCGACGTCACCCAGGGCCAGAAGGGCCCGCAGGCGGAGAACATCCGCCCCGCCTGATCGCGCTGTGAGGCGAGGCCCGGCGAACCCAGTGGGTTCGCCGGGCCTCGTCGCATGCCGGGGGCAGCTCCGCCGCCCCCACGACCTGGGCGTTTCCGCGGTCCCCGGGTGGGGACCCGGTGGTCGTGGTGGCGTACGGAGCGGAACAGCGGGTGCGGGTCCCGGCTCTCCGGGCCCGCTGGCGCAGACAGGCCTTCGTGCACTGGCCCTTTCCGCCGGAGGCGGTGCAGGCCCTCCTGCCCCGGGAGCCGGCCGTGGACGAGTACGACGGGGTGGCGTGGGTGGGTCTCACGCCGTTCGTGATGGCGGACGTGCGCCCCGCGGGCGTTCCCGCCGGCGTCCCCGGGCTGCCGTCGTTCGCGGAGACCAACCTGCGGACCTATGTGCGACGCGAGAACGGCCGGGACGGCATCTGGTTTCTGTCCATCGACGTGGCCTGCCCCCTGATGCCGGCCGCTCGTGCCGTCGGGGCGCCGTACACCCTGGGAGCCCTGAGCGTCGCCACGGACGGCGACACCGTGTCGTACGCCGGCTCGCGCGGGGCGGGCAACGTCTCGTACCGCCTGGACGTCCGTCCCGGTGATCCCGTCCAGCCGTCGGAACGGGACGTGTGGCTGACCTCGCGCCGGCGTGCGTACACCCGTCGGCTGGGCCGTCTCTGGGAGACGCCCGTGGAGCACGAACCCTGGCCGCTGACGTACGCGGCCGTCGACGTGCTGGAGGAGACGCTGACCCCCGCGGTGGGCCTGCCCGCCCCGCTCGACGAGCCCGTCGTGCACTTCTCCCCGGGGGTCGAGCACGTCCGGCTGGGACCCTCCCGGCCCTTTCCCACGTGAGCGCGCCGACCGGCGGGGCCCTGCGCGGCGGACGGCTGCGCTTCGACGGCTGGATCGCCGGCCTGGGCACGGCGTCCGGGACCCGCATCGTGCTGGGGCACTGGTCACGGTCGCCGTTCGGGCCGTTCAGCGACGTGATGCTGGAACGGCCCGACCGAGAACGGCTGCTGCTCGCCCCCACCCGGCAGACGGCGGAATTCGTCGCCGGTACCTACGTCTTCGACACCGTACGCGTCGTCCCGGTCCGCGTGCGCGTCGCGGACGGGACCTGGAGCGTCACCGCGGGGCCGCTCGACCTGCGTTTCGTGACGGGTCGCAGACGGCTCCTCGGGCTGCTGCTGTGCGCGGTGCCCGGCGTGCTCGCCGGACGGCCGGGCTGGTGCACGCTCACGTCCCTTCCCGCCCGTTTGCTGCTGCCCGGCGTACGCACCCGTGGCAGTGCGCGGGCGGGCCGCCGGGAGTGGTACGGCGCCCGGGACCTGCGGCCCATCCACGCGGTGTCGGCGGCCTACGACGGAGACGACCTCGGTGCGATGGCACCCGTCGTTCCGCCCGTGCGCTTCGGATTCGGGTCCGTGCCGAGGCGACCCGCGCTGACCCGGGTCACGACCACGGTGGCCCTCGAGCCGGACTGAGGACACACGGCCAGGGGTACCCGGCAGGCCGGACGAAGGAGTGACGCATGGGCAGGACGAGCGCTCGGGATCCCGGACAGGGTGTCGCGGTCGCGCGCGGGGTCTTCAACGTCGTGGGTGGACTGTGGCCGTTGGTGCATCTGCGCAGCTTCGAATGGATCTTCGGACCGAAGACCGACGTGTGGCTCCAGAGGACGACCGGCGGGCTCCTGGTCTCCGCCGGTCTCGCCCAACTCGCGGCGGCTCCCGGTCCGCAGGGGCCCGTCCAGGCCCGCCGTATCGGACTGGGCACGGCCCTGACACTGCTGGCCGTGGATCAGCACCTGGCTGCGGTCCGTCCCCGGAAGGGAAACCGCACGAGTGAGGAGGGGGACAGGTTGAGCAACCGACCCAGCGCAGACACCGGACACCCCGCAGGAGGCCGACGATGAGTGAACAGACCCCGTCCCAGGCGGAGGGCGAACGCCCGGAGGACAGTCCGGAGGAGGAGACGTCCGGCCGTCGTGACGTGCACCGAACGACCCCTTCGCAGGCGGAGGGCGAGAACACCGAGGACGAGGACACCGAGCAGCGGGAAGAGCGCGCGGAGTGGGAGAGCGGCTGGTCCGGTCCGTGAGGCGCGACGGGGTCCGGAGCCTCCGAACCGGTGCACCAAAGCCCCCAAACCGGTAGGAATGACTTTCGGCAGGCTGGTTACACGCTGCCCGGAAGAAAGACCTGGCGTTGCACCGGAGGGCGGCTGATGGCCACATACACCGAACCGGTCGCTCCGGTCCCGGCGGCGCAGCAGAGGCCGCGTGGTCGTGTCCTGGCTGACCACGACCGACCACAAGAAGATCGGGCACCTCTACCTGATCACCTCGTTCTGCTTCTTCCTGATCGGCGGCGCGCTGGCGATGGCGCTCAGGGCGGAGCTGGCCCGGCCGGGACTTCAGCTGCTGTCCACCGAGCAGTACAACCAGGCGTTCACGATGCACGGCACGATCATGCTGCTGCTCTTCGCGACGCCGACGTTCGCCGGGTTCGCCAACGCGGTCATGCCGCTGCAGATCGGCTCCCCGGACGTCGCCTTCCCGCGGCTGAACATGTTCTCCTACTGGCTGTTTCTCTTCGGCGGCCTGATCGTCCTGGGCAGCTTCCTCACCCCGCAAGGTGCCGCCGACTACGGCTGGACCGCCTATACCCCGCTCAGCGGCCCCATCCGCAGCGGCTATGTCGGAGCCGACCTGTGGATCATGGGGCTGGCGCTGGCCGGCTTCGGCACCATCCTCGGCGCGGTCAACTTCATCACCACCATCATCTGCATGCGCGCCCCCGGCATGACCATGTTCCGGATGCCGATCTTCACCTGGACCGTGCTGCTCACCTCGGTACTGGTCCTGCTGGCCTTCCCGGTTCTGGCCGCCGCCCTGCTCGCCCTGGAGGCGGACCGGCGCTTCGGCTCCCACGTCTTCGACGCCCAGTACGGCGGACCGCTGCTGTGGCAGCACCTGTTCTGGTTCTTCGGGCATCCCGAGGTCTACATCCTGGCCCTGCCGTTCTTCGGGGTGATCAGCGAGATCATCCCGGTGTTCTCGCGCAAGCCGATCTTCGGGTACGTCGGTCTGATCGGCGCCACCATCGCCATCACCGGCCTGTCGGTCACCGTGTGGGCGCACCACATGTTCGCCACCGGGGCCGTGCTGCTGCCGTTCTTCTCGTTCATGAGCTTCCTGATCGCCGTCCCGACCGGAGTGAAGTTCTTCAACTGGATCGGCACGATGTGGAAGGGCTCGATCTCCTTCGAACCGCCGATGCTGTGGGCGGCGGGCTTCCTCGTCACGTTCCTCTTCGGCGGGCTGACCGGCGTCATCCTCGCCTCGCCGCCGATGGACTTCCACGTCACCGACAGCTACTTCGTGGTGGCGCACTTCCACTACGTCCTGTTCGGCACCATCGTCTTCGCGATGTTCGGCGGATTCAGCTTCTGGTGGCCGAAGATGACCGGCACCATGCTCAACCACCGCCTGGAGAAGATCCACTTCTGGACCCTGTTCGTCGGCTTCCACACCACGTTCCTGGTCCAGCACTGGCTCGGCGCCGAGGGCATGCCCCGCCGCTACGCCGACTACCTGGCCGCCGACGGCTTCACCGGCCTCAACACCGTCTCCTCCGTCGGCGCCTTCCTGCTGGGCCTGTCCACCCTGCCCTTCCTCTACAACGTGTGGAAGACCGCCAAGAAGGGCGAGCGGATCGAGGGCGACGACCCCTGGGGATACGGCCGTTCCCTGGAATGGGCCACCTCCTGCCCGCCCCCGCGCCACAACTTCGCCGAACTCCCCCGCATCCGTTCCGAATCCCCCGCCTTCGACCTGCACCACCCGAAGACGGCCGAGCTGGACCAGAAGGAGCACTCCGGCAGGCGTGACGCGATCGACGCCGAGGGGCACGAAGGCCAACGATCCTGAGGGGGGAGCCATGAGCCCATCGGTCCGGCCGGACGCCAGCCCGGGCACGCGCACCGAACCACGCAGGTCGATGGCCGTGTGCGCGCTGATCGGGGGCGCGGTGACGGCCGCGGTCGACGAGATCGTCTTCCACCAGATCCTGGGCTGGCACCACTTCTACGACCGCGCCACCACCAGTGCGGGCCTGCTCTCCGACGGGCTCCTGCACACCGCCGAACTGCTCGCCCTGTGCGCCGGTTTCTTCCTCTACGCCGATCTGCGCCGCCGTGGATCCCTGTCGGCGCCCCACGCCTGGGCGGGCCTCCTCCTCGGCATGGGCGCCTTCCAGCTGTTCGACGGCGTCGTGGACCACAAGCTGCTGCGCCTGCACCAGATCCGCTACGGGGTGGACGTCACCTCCTATGACGTGGCCTGGAACCTCGCCGGCCTGCTCCTGCTGCTCACCGGCGCCGGTCTCGCCGTGCGCGCGGCGCGGCGGCACGGTGACGGCGGACCGCCGGCGTGAAACCCGGGCATGTCCATCCGGGCCCCGCCGTGGGACCGGGACCGTCCGAGCTGGTCGTCGCCGGGGCCGCGCTGCTGGTGACCGTCGGCTACCTGGCGGCGGGGCGGCTGCGGCGGCGCGGGGACGTCTGGCCCCGCGTCCGGGACGCCTCGTTCGCCGCGGGAGGTCTGGGAACGGCCTGGGCGATCCTGGCCGAGCCGTGGGGCGGGCCGTTCACCCAGCATGTGGTGCGGCACCTGGTCGTCGGCATGGCGGCCCCGCTGCTGTTCGTCGCGGCACGCCCCCTCACCCTCGCCCTGCGCGCCCTGACGCCCGGCCGGGCACGGCGACTCCTGGTGACCCTCGCGCACTCCGCTCCCGTCGGGCTGCTGCTCTTTCCGCCCCTGGCGGCCGTCCTGGACATCGGCGGGCTCTGGCTGCTGTACCGCACGGAGCTGTTCGCGGCCACGGCGCACCGGCCGCCGGGGCACGGCGCGGTACAGGTGCACATGGTGGCGGCGGGGCTGCTGTTCACCTTCGCCGTGTGCGGGCTCGATCCCGTGCGTCGCCGCTGGAGTCTCGCCGTGCGCGGCGCGACCGTACTGACCGCCGGTACCGCGCACGCCGTGCTGGCCCGCACGCTCTACTCCCGGCCGCCGCCCGGCACCGGCTTCACCGCCGCCGACCTTCATCAGGGCGCCCAGTGGATGTACTACGGCGGCGACCTCATGGAAGCGGGCCTGGCCGTGGTGATGGGGGTGAGCTGGTACGCCGGCGCCGGGGGTTTCCGGACAGAGCGGTTGACCGGCCCGGCCGGGGAACTCGTAGGCCATCACAGGACTCCGGCGGCCGGAGGGGAGTCATGGACAGGACGGTACGGACCTCGCACGACGATCCGACGCGGCAGAAACGGCTGGTGATCTATCTCAACGACCACCTGGCCGGTGCGACGGCGGGTGTCGAGCTCGCCCGCCGGACGGCTCAGGAGCACCGCGGGTCGGCCTACGGCGAGACCCTGGAGAGCCTGCGGAAGGAGATCTCGCAGGACCGGCAGGCACTGGTACGTCTCCTTGCCGACCTCGACGTCCCCGTCAGGCACTACAAGACGTACGGAGCGTGGCTGGGCGAGAAGGCCGCACGGATGAAGCCCAACGGCCGTCTGCTGCGCCGCTCCGGGCTCGCGCTGCTGGTCGAGTCGAGGCTCTGCGGCTGGGGGCGCAGGGCAAGGCCTCGCTGTGGCGCGGTCTGCTCGCCGCGTCGGCACAGGACTCGCGCCTGGACGCCGACCGGCTGGAGGCGTTGCTGCGCAGGGCGGAGCAGCAGATCAGGACCATGGACGCCCTGCACGCGAGGATCGCCACAGCACTGCTTTTCCCCGTGACCGGGCAGGAACCCGCGTCGACGGCCACGGCGGGCACGAGCTCCTCGAGGTGACGGTCCTCGCCGGGTGGCCGATTCGGTCCCACCACGCCCTTCACGTTTCGGTTACAGGACACGGGCACGGGTACTCGCGCGGCTCTGTTTCGGGCCCATCAGCCTAGGAGACGCACATGGGCTTCAACCCACTGGAACACCGGGGCATCCCCCTGGACCGCCAGTTGCGCAACTGGCGGGAGCTCGACGTCGAGCCCGTGGATCCCGACCACGGTGACCCGTACACGAAGTGCCGCATCATCGCGATGAACGGCATCGAGGTCGAGGCGATCCTCTTCAGCCACCAGTTCGCCCGCCACTGTCCCGACCTCGACGTCAAGCGGCAGCTGGCGGAGGTCCGGTACATCGAGCAACAGCAGCAGAAGGCCGTCAACTGGCTGCTGCCCGGTCTCGCCTCGGTCCTGGAGACGACCATCTCCTACGAGCAGGTCGCGGTCGATCTCACCGGCTGGATCGCCCGCCACGAGCCCGACCCGTATCTGAAGCAGGCGTACGAGTTCGGCGTTCTGGAGGACTTCGACCATCTGTACCGGTACGCCAACCTCTACGAGATGATCGAGCACCGCAAGGCGGAGTCGATCGTCGAGGGGCTCACGGAGGTGATGCCGGGACGGCCGACCAAGTTCCACCACCGGCATCCGGCCGACAACGTGCGCGAGCCCTACGACCGTTCGACGGTCAACCCGCTCTCCCGGCTGCACGCGCTGACCATCATGTCGGCCGAGCAGCAGACCATGAACTTCTACATGAACGTCGGCCCCCAGTACATGGAGCCGATCGCCCGCCCGCTCTACCAGGAGATCGGGCTGATCGAGGAGGAGCACGTCACCCACTACGAGTCCCTGGTCGACCCGGGAGAGTCGTGGTGGGAGCAGCTCGTCACCCACGAGTACAACGAGTGCTACGTCTACCACTCCTTCATGGAGCAGGAGCCCGACCCCAAGGTGAAGGCGATCTGGGAGCTCCACCTGAACATGGAGCTCGAACACCTGCGGATCGCCTGCGAGCTGATGCGCCGGCACGACGGCCGGGAGCCGCAGGAGATCCTCGCGCCGGAGCTGCCGAACGTGCTGACCTTCGAGGAGAACAAGCAGTTCGTACGGGGCCTGCTGGACACCCAGATGGATCTGACCACCCTGGGCACCGGGTATGTCCGGGACGCCCACGAGCGGTTCGAGAAGATGCAGGAGCAGATCCACGGTGGCGAGGAGCCGCCCAGTGAGCGGGTGATGGCTCAGCACCGGGAGCTGTTCGGCCGCGAATACCGCATCGAGTCGGAGGGCGAGCACCCCGACGTCGCTTCCCGGGAGAGGAGCTGACATGGCGGGGATCGCGGCGAGCGACGCCGATGTCGTGGCCCTGCTGATGCGCCGGCACGGTGACATCCGCAACCTCTTCGACGAGGTGGAGCGGACCGCCGGGGACGAGCGCCGGGCGGCGTTCCGGAACCTGGTCCGGCTTCTCGCCGTGCACGAGACGGCCGAGGAGGAGGTCGTCCGTCCCTTCACCCGCACCTCCGTGCCGGACGGCGCGAAGGTGGCCGACGAGCGGCTGGCCGAGGAGCGGGAGGCGAAGGAACTGCTGTCGCGGCTCGACGGGATGGACACCGACGACGCCAAGTTCCTGCCCGAACTCCTGACGCTGCGCCTCGACGTGATGAAACACGCCCGCGCCGAGGAGCGGTACGAGTTCAACCACATCCGCCGGCACGCGGACAAGGCCCGTCTGGCCTCCATGGCGTCCGCCCTGAAGGCGGCGGAAGCGATGGCACCGACCCACCCGCACCCCGGGACCGAGTCGGCGGCCAAGAACATGACCCTGGGGCCGGTCGCCGCCCTGGTCGACCGCACGCGGGACGCCGTACGCAAGGCCATGGGCAAGGACGGCTGACCACTCCCGCATCCTTGTCCGGCAACACGATCCTGGGCTGTGGCTTCGGCAGTGACGGCCGCGGCTCAGGAGTCAGGTGTCCGGCTGCGGGTACGCGGTCGGCCTCCGAGCTCGACTTCGTCGTCCGCCACCACTCCGGCCGCCTGGACGACGACGCCACCGTCCTGCCGGCCGAATGGCGCGCCGGCCACCAGCACCGGCTCGTCCCCTGACTCCTGAGATCGCCTGACGGGTTACGCCACAGCGGTCTCGGTCACCTCGCCGTCGTGGGACGCGAACTGGGTCCGGTACAGCTCCGCGTACCGGCCGTCGAGCACGAGCAGTTCCTCGTGCGTCCCCCGTTCCACGATCCGCCCGTCCTCGACCACCAGGATCTGGTCGGCCGCGCGGACCGTGGACAGCCGGTGGGCGATCACGATCGCCGTCCTGCCCTCCAGCGCCTCGGCGAGCGCTTCCTGGACGGCGGCCTCGGAGGTGTTGTCCAGGTGGGCGGTGGCCTCGTCGAGGATAACCACACGCTGGCGGGCCAGCAGGAGACGGGCGATGGTCATGCGCTGACGCTCGCCGCCGGAGAGCCGGTAGCCGCGCTCGCCGACCACGGTGTCGAGCCCGTCAGGCAGGGACCGTACGAGATCGTCCAGGCGGGAGCGGCGCAGGGCGTCCCACAGCTCGGCCTCGGTCGCCTCCGGGCGGGCCAGCAGCAGGTTCGCGCGGACCGTGTCGTGGAAGAGATGGCCGTCCTGGGTGACCATGCCGAGGGTGGCCCGCAGGGACCCGGCGGTCACGTCGCGGACGTCGACGCCGCCGATGCGTACGGCGCCCTCGTCCACGTCGTAGAGCCGCGGGAGCAGTTGCGCGACGGTCGACTTCCCGGCTCCGGAGGAGCCGACGAGGGCGACGGTCTGGCCGGGGTCGGCGCGGAAGGAGATGCCGTGCAGGACCTCGGCGCCGCCGCGGGTGTCGAGGGAGGCGACCTCCTCCAGGGAGGCCAGGGAGACCTTGTCGGCGGAGGGGTAGCCGAAGCGGACGTCGGAGAACTCGACGGCGACCGGTCCCTCGGGGACCTCGCGGGCGTCCGGCTTGTCCTCGATCAGCGGCTTCAGATCGAGGACCTCGAAGACCCGCTCGAAGCTGACCAGCGCGCTCATGACCTCGACGCGGGCGCCGGCGAGGGCGGTGAGCGGGGCGTACATGCGGGTCAGGAGCAGCGCGAGGGAGACCACGGCGCCCGGTTCCAGGCTGCCGCGCAGGGCGAACCAGCCGCCGAGGCCGTAGACCAGGGCGAGAGCCAGCGCGGAGACCAGGGTCAGGGCGGTGATGAACACCGACTGGGCGGTGGCGGTCCGCACGCCGATGTCGGCCACGCGGCGGGCCCGGGCCGCGAACTCCTCGGACTCCTGCTCGGGACGGCCGAAGAGCTTGACCAGGGTGGCGCCGGGCGCGGAGAACCGCTCGGTCATCCTCGTGCCCATGGCCGCGTTCAGCGCGGCCGCCTCCCGCTGCATCCGGGCCATCCGGCTGCCCATGCGGCGGGCCGGGATCACGAACACCGGCAGGAGCGCGAGCGCGAGCAGGGTGATCTGCCAGGACAGCGTGAGCATCACCACAAGGGTCAGCAGCAGCGTGACCAGGTTGCTGACCACGCCCGACAGGGTGTTGCTGAAGGCGCGCTGCGCGCCGATGACGTCGTTGTTGAGACGGGAGACCAGCGCTCCCGTACGAGTGCGTGTGAAGAACGCGACCGGCATGCGCTGCACATGATCGAACACAGCCGTCCGCAGATCGAGGATGAGTCCCTCCCCCAGCGCGGCCGACAGCCGTCTGCCGAGGACGCCGAGGGCGGCCTCCGCGACCGCTATGAGGGCGATGAGCAGGGCCAGGCGTACGACCTTGCCCTCGTCGTCGCCCGACACGATCGCGTCGACGATGTGTCCGGCCAGTACGGGCGTCGCGACGGCGAGCAGCGCGGTCACCACCCCGAGTACGACGAAGCGGGCGATACGGGTACGGTGCGGGCGGGCGAACGAGCCGATGCGGCGCAGCGTCGCGCGGGCGAACGGGCGGCGCTCCTGCTCGGCGGTCATGACACTGTGCAGCTGTGTCCAGGCTGTGGTCTCCATGCTCATGGGAGAGAACTTAGAACCTCGAGCGTTATTGAGGTCAACGTCCGCACAACAACCGCCCGACCGAAGGACTCGATGACCGTACGTAAGACCCTGGCCCCGCTTCCGCAACCCGCCGTTGGCGCGGCGAGGAGAACCTCTCCCGATGTGACAGCGGTAGAACTCCCCCAGGGACGCCCTCCCCAGCGCCTCCCCGTCCGCCGTATCCGCCAGATCCTGTGTCTGGTCCCGCTCCTGCTGGTCACCGTCGTCGCGGTGCGGCACCGGTCCGTGCTCGCCGAGGGCTTCGGCCATCTGCGGCAGGCCGAGTGGCCGTGGCTCCTCGCCGCGGCCGGTGCCACCTGTCTGACCTGGGTGGCCGCCTCCTTCACCCGGCAGGGCGCGGTGGTGGAGCGGCTGCCCCGGCGGCGCCTGCTGGCGACACAGTTCGCTGCGGGTGCGGCGAACCACCTGTTGCCTACGGGCCTCGGCGCGGGGGCGGTCAATCTGCGCTTCATGACCGTGTGCGGTGTCTCCCTCGCCCGCTCCTCGGCCGCACTCGCCCTGTATCTGCTGGCGGAGTCGATCGGCCGGCTCACCCTGCTGGCCGTGCTGTTCGTCGCCTTCCCGGACGCGCTGCGCCTCGGCGGGCTGCTGCCCGACACGGCGGTGGGTCCGCTGCTGCTGGGCCTGGGCGTGGTGCTCGTGGTGGCCGTGGGCGTGCTCGCGGGTGTCCGCCGGGTGCGGACGGCCGTGGGTTCCTTCCTGCGGACCGCGCTGGGCGAGGCCCGCTCGGTGCACACCCGCCCGTCGCGGGCGCTCGCGCTGTGGGGCGGTTCGCTCGCCTTCCCGGCGCTGCAGGCGGCCGGGCTGGCCGCGGTCGGGCAGGCGCTGGGGTTGTCGGTGCCGCCCTTGCACATGGCCGTGGCGTATCTGGCGGCGACCTGCGCGGTGGCGCTGGTGCCCACACCGGGCGGGGTCGGCTCGGTGGAAGCGGCTCTGGTGGTGGCGCTGGTGGCGGCCGGCGGCCCGGTGGCCGTGGCCACGGCGGTGGTGCTCGCCTACCGGATCATCACGGTCTGGGTACCGCTGGTGCCGGGGGCGCTGACGCTGGGTGCGCTGGTGCGGCTGAAGGTGATCTGACCTCACCGAGAACATCGTCCGAAACCGCACCGTCCGGCACGAGGCCAGGTACGAACTCCCGTGCCTGATACGGCAGGATGAGCGGTCGCGTCGGCCACGGAATCTTCACACGGCCGACGCGATCGCACATCCCGCAATTTTCGAACAGGTGGCAACGTGACGGCATTTCAACGGGATCTCAGCATGGACGACATGGTCGGCGCCGGCATCGCCGTGGTGGCGGGCCTGGTGGCGGCTTTCCTGCTGCGCATGCTGCTGAAGTGGCTGGGCAAGCACGCGGACCGCACCAAGTGGGGCGGCGACGACGTCCTCGTGGCCGCCCTGCGGACGGTGGTGCCCTCGGCGGCGGTCGCGGGCGGCATCGCCGTCGCCGCGGCGGCGCTGCCGCTGACCAAGGCGGTCCAGCACACCGTCAACCAGGTGCTGACCGTGCTGCTGATCTTCGTCGTCACGGTGGCGGCGGCCCGGCTGGTCGCAGGGCTCGTGCGGACGGTCACCACGTCCCGGTCCGGGGTCGCCGGTTCGGCCACGATCTTCGTCAACATCACGAGGGTGCTGGTCCTGGCGATCGGTTTCCTGGTCGTCCTGCAGACCCTCGGCATCTCCATAGCGCCGATGCTCACGGCCCTCGGCGTCGGCGGTCTCGCGGTCGCGCTCGCGCTCCAGGACACCCTGGCCAACCTCTTCGCGGGCATCCACATCCTCGCCTCCAAGACCGTCCAGCCCGGCGACTACATCCGGCTGGCCAGCGGCGAGGAGGGTTACGTCGAGGACATCAACTGGCGTCAGACGACCGTGCGCGCGCTCTCCAACAACCTGATCGTCGTGCCCAACGGCGAGCTCGCCAAGACGAACATGACCAACTTCATGCGTCCCGAGCAGCAGTTGACGATCCTGGTGCAGGTCGGGGTGGCCTACGACAGCGATCTCGACCACGTCGAGCGGGTCACCTGCGAGGTCGTCACCCAGGTCATGACGGAGATCGAGGGCGCGGTCCCGGAGCACGAACCCCTGGTGCGCTTCCACACCTTCGGCGACTCCCGCATCGGCTTCACGGTCATCCTGGGTGTCGGCGAGTTCAGCGACCAGTTCCGGATCAAGCACGAGTTCATCAAGCAGCTGCACAAGCGCTACCGCGAGGAGGGCATCCGGATTCCGGCGCCCGCGCGGACCGTCGCCCTCCAGCAGGGGTCGGTGTCGATTCCGCAGCAGCGCGGGGCCCAGGTCGTGATCGAGCCGGGCGAGACGTCCTCCGCCCGGCTCGACTGAGTCCCCTAGAGCGTCGCCGAGTTGTCGTGCCAGTGGCCGTCCGTACGGTTCTGCGGCTGCCGCAGCGCGGAACTGACCGGCGTCACCGTCCAGTCCGGATGGCCCGGCATGCGCGGCGTCTTCGTGCCGTAGAGCCAGTCCCGCAGGAAGCCGGACTGGTCGGTGCCGGAGACCTCCGAGGCGACGGAGATGTAGTCGCCGGTCGACGCCGAGGCGTTGCGGAAGCGCTCCAGGAAGGTGGACTCGATCGCGCTGAAGACGCTCTCGCCGACCTGCTGGCGCAGCGCGTACAGGACGAGGACGCCGCCGAGGTAGCGCTGGCTGTCGAAGAGGTTCGCCTCGTTCGGGGCGGCGACCGGGCCCGAGGTCTTGCGCCACTGGTCGCCGCGCGCGTAGGTGTCCTTCATGCGGGCTTCCATCGTGGTGAGACCGAGGGAGTCGGCCCAGCCGCGCTCGTAGCGGTAGAGCAGTCCGTAGAAGTCGGCGTGGCCCTCGTTGAGCCACAGGTCGGACCAGGTCGCCGGGCTCACGCTGTTGCCGAAGTAGGAGTGGACCAGCTCGTGCATCATGTGCGAGCCGATGCTCTTCTCCGCCTGGAGCAGGAAGTTCGGCTTGTACAGGGTGAGGGTCTGGGTCTCCAGACCCGTGAAGTCGAAGGCGTCCGAGGCGTCGTTGTTGCACGGCAGCAGGCCGTACGTCTCGAACGGGAAGGCCCCGAGCCGCTGTTCGATCCAGCTCACCAGGTTCGGGGTGAGGGCGAGCGCGGGCTCCAGGGCGGTGGCCCGGGCGGCCGGGACGACGTCCCTGAGCGGGAGTCCGTGCGGCCCCTGCCGGTCCTTGATCACGTAGTCGCCGACCGTGATCTGCACGAGCTCGGTGGCCATCGGCTCCCGGGACCGGTAGCAGTACGCGGTCCGGCCGTCGCCGAGGTCCTCGGTGCTCACCAGGTGGCCGCTCGCGACGCCCTTGAGACCGGCCGGGACGGTGATGCGGAAGGTGAATTCCGCCTTGTCCGAGGGGTGGTCGTTGCACGGGAAGACGGTGTGCGCCGCGTTGGGCTGGGGGCAGACCGCGAAGCCGTCGGGGGTGGGCACCCAGGCGGTGGGGGCGAGGGCGGCACGCGGGTCCGCGGTGTACGTCACGGTCACGGTCGCCGTGGTCCGCGCGGCCAGCGCGGCGGCCGGGGTGATCCGCAGCTTCTCGCCGGCCTGCTCCCGGGCGGCCGGGACGCCGTCGAGCAGCACCTCGTGCACGTCGAGGCCGAGCGCGTCCAGGGAGAGGCGGCTCAGCTCCTGGGTGGTGGTCAGCGTCAGGGTCGCCGTCGCGTCGACGAGCCGGGTCGTGGCGTCGTACGCGAGGTCGAGGTGATAGGCCGAGACGCGGTAGCCGTCATTGCCGAGGCCCGGGAAGACGGGATCCCCGAGGGTCTCCGGGCCAGGGGTGCCGGTCTCCGGGTCCGCGTGCGCCGGGGCGGCCACGGACAGGGCCGCCACGGTGCCGAGCAGGGCTGCCGGGGCCGTCACTCTGGTGCGATATCTCATGGTCTGCTTTCCCTCGGGCGGCCGGGTGGTCGGGTCCGGCCGTCGGATGAGTGCGATCAACGTGCATGACCACAAGATCAGAGGCTTCGGTTGCCCCGGGGGATGTGCAGGTTCTCCGGAAGTCGGCGAGGACCGCTGTCGAGGCCGGCGGGATCACGAGATATCTTGATGTCGAGCAATGTTGCAGACGTGGAGCGGAGCACCCGGTGACTGACTCGACCATCATCTATACGCACACTGACGAGGCCCCGGCCCTGGCGACGTATTCCTTCCTGCCGGTGGTCCAGGCGTACGCCTCGCAGGCGGGTGTCTCCGTGGAGACGCGGGACATCTCGCTGGCCGGGCGCATCATCGCCGTGTTCCCGGAGTACCTGACCGAGGACCAGCGGATCCCGGACGCCCTGCACGAGCTGGGCGAACTGGCGAAGACGCCCGAGGCCAACATCATCAAGCTGCCGAACATCTCGGCGTCGATCCCGCAGCTCAAGGCCGCCGTCGCCGAGCTGCAGGCCCAGGGCTACGCGCTGCCGGACTACCCGGACGACCCGAAGACCGACGAGGAGCGGGACATCCAGGCCCGCTACGACAAGATCAAGGGTTCCGCCGTGAACCCGGTCCTGCGTGAGGGCAACTCCGACCGCCGCGCCCCCGCCTCGGTCAAGAACTACGCCAAGAACCACCCGCACCGTATGGGCGCCTGGTCGTCGGAGTCCAAGACCAACGTGGCGACGATGGGCGTGGACGACTTCCGCTCCACCGAGAAGTCCGTCGTGATCTCCGAGGCCGGCTCGCTGCGGATCGAGCTGGTCGGCGACGACGGCTCCACCACCGTGCTGCGCGAGTCCGTACCGGTCCTCAAGGACGAGGTCGTCGACGCCTCGGTGCTGCACGTGGCCCCGCTGCGGGAGTTCCTCACCGCGCAGATCGCCCGCGCCAAGGCCGAGGACGTGCTGTTCTCCGTGCACCTGAAGGCCACGATGATGAAGGTCTCCGACCCGATCATCTTCGGTCACGTGGTGCGCGCGTTCTTCCCGAAGACCTTCGCGCAGTACGGCCAGACGCTCGCCGCGGCCGGCCTGACCCCGAACGACGGTCTGGGCGGCATCTACAAGGGCCTGGAGTCCCTGCCCGAGGGCGCCGAGATCAAGGCGTCCTTCGACGCCGAGCTCGCCGAGGGCCCGGCCCTGGCGATGGTCGACTCCGACAAGGGCATCACCAACCTGCACGTGCCGTCCGACGTGATCGTGGACGCCTCGATGCCGGCCATGATCCGCACCTCCGGCCACATGTGGGGCCCGGACGGCCAGGAGGCCGACACCCTGGCGGTGCTGCCGGACTCGTCGTACGCCGGTGTCTACCAGGCCGTGATCGACGACTGCCGTGCCAACGGCGCCTACGACCCGTCGACCATGGGCTCCGTCCCGAACGTCGGCCTTATGGCGCAGAAGGCCGAGGAGTACGGCTCCCACGACAAGACCTTCGAGATCCCGACCACCGGCACGGTCCGCCTCGTCGACCAGGCGGGCAACGCGGTGATCGAGCAGACGGTCTCCGCCGGCGACATCTTCCGCGCCTGCCAGACCAAGGACGCCCCGATCCGCGACTGGGTGAAGCTGGCCGTCACCCGCGCCCGCGCGACCGGCAACCCGGCGGTGTTCTGGCTGGACGAGACCCGCGCCCACGACGCCAACCTGATCGCCAAGGTCGAGCAGTACCTGACCGAGCACGACACCGAGGGCCTGGACATCCGCGTCCTGAACCCGGTCGAGGCGACCAAGCTGTCGGTGGAGCGCATCCGCCGCGGCGAGGACACCATCTCCGTGACCGGCAACGTGCTGCGCGACTACCTCACCGACCTGTTCCCGATCCTGGAGCTGGGCACCAGCGCCAAGATGCTGTCGGTCGTCCCGCTGATGGCGGGCGGCGGCCTGTTCGAGACGGGCGCCGGCGGCTCCGCGCCGAAGCACGTCCAGCAGCTGGTCAAGGAGAACTACCTGCGCTGGGACTCCCTCGGCGAGTTCTTCGCACTGGTCCCGTCCCTGGAGCAGTACGCCGACTTCACGGGCAACGCCCGCGCGAAGGTCCTCGCCGACACCCTCGACCGGGCCACGGCGACCTTCCTCAACGAGGACAAGTCCCCGACCCGTCGCGTCGGCGGCATCGACAACCGCGGCAGCCACTTCTACCTGTCCCTGTACTGGGCCCAGGAGCTGGCCTCGCAGACCGACGACGCGGACCTGGCGAAGGCCTTCGCCCCGCTCGCCGAGACGCTCGCCGCGAACGAGCAGAAGATCGTCGAGGAGCTGAACGCCGTCCAGGGCAAGCCGGCCGACATCGGCGGCTACTACCAGCCCGACCCGGCCAAGGCCGCGAAGATCATGCGCCCGTCGACGACGTGGAACGAGACGCTGGCGTCCCTGAGCTGACCCGCACCCGCCGCGTGACCCCGCCCCGACCGGCAGCTGCCCGGCCGGGGCGGGGTCGTCTCCGCCGTGGAGAGGCCGCGGGTCTGCGGCGAGGATCTCTCGCGCTCACCAGTCCCGGGTCGCGATGAGCTCCTCGACGTCGGCGCCCGCGAAGCCGTAGGCGTCGGCCCCGAACCGGCCAGGTCGGCGGGCCGGTCCGCCGCGATCCGCTCGCACAGCCGCAGCAGGATCTCTGCTGAGATGGTGCACCACTCCACCGACAACGCCCCGGGAGCAGCCGTATGACCTCTTTCGACCTGTTGCCCGGTGCCGAGCGGTCGCCGGTGATCCTCCATGTGCCGCACTCGGGGCGGGAGATACCGGCCGACGTGCGGGCCGGGATCGTGCTGGACGACGTCGCGCTGGAGCGGGAGCTCGATCACATCGTCGACGCGCACACGGCTGAGCTCGCCGAGATGGCGGCCGGACTGGTCCGGACAACGCCGTGGCGGTTCGTGAACCGGCTCTCGCGGCTGGTCGTCGACCCCGAGCGGTTCCCGGACGGGCGGGAGGAGATGCTTGCCGTGGGGATGGGGGCCGTGTACACGCGGACCACGCACGGGAAGGAGCTGCGGCCCGCGGACACCGACCCCGAGCCGCTCCTCTCGCGCTACTTCCGGCCGTACGCCCGGGCGATGACCGACGCCGTGGCCGAGCGGCTGGCCGTCACCGGGCGGGCCGTCGTCATCGACGTGCACTCCTATCCCAGCGCGCCGCTGCCCTACGAGCTGCACGGCGACGGGCCACGGCCGCCCGTCTGCCTCGGTACCGATCCCTTCCACACCCCGCCCGAGCTGCTCGCCGCGGCGCGGGAGGCGTTCGGGGAGGTCGGGCTGGACAGTCCGTTCGGTGGGACGTACGTGCCGCTGGAGTTCTACGGTCGCGAGCCCCGGGTGAGCGCCCTGATGGTGGAGATCCGGCGGGACACGTACATGACGGAACCGGGTGGACCCCCCGGGCCGGGGCTCCACCGGCTCGCGCAGGCACTCGCCGCTCTCGTGGATGCTCTGGAGTCTCCTGACGCCTGGTTCAGACGGTGATCCAGTCGGTGACGATCACTCCTTCGCCGGTCCGCAGCCGCAGGGCGAAGGGACCGGCCGGCGACGGCTCGTAGAGGAAGCGCCCCATGTCGTCGGTCGTGAGCGGCGAGCCCGCCTGCGGACCGCTGAGCACCTCGATCCGGGCCGACTGGGGCGGCAGCACCTGCCCCATGAGGCCCTGCGGGGTGAGTTCGACGTCGACTGTCACCTCGCCCGCGTGGAAGGTCAGCATCCGCGGCGCCCCCGTCGCTCCCCTCACCGGAAGGGCGTCCACCACCGAGTCGAAGGAGAGTTCGGCGATCCGGCTGTCCAGGTCGTGCAGCGCGAAGGCCTCGACGGCGATCTGCCGCAGGGCGGGCGGTACGGGGTCCAGGATGGCCGTTGCCTGCCGGAGCTCCTCCTCCAGCAGGTCGAGGGCGAACTCCTCGTCCGGCGACGCCTCTTCGTCGAAGGCTGCGTCCTGATCGTCCCGATCGTCGTTCATGTCGTTCATGTCGCTCATACCGCCCCCCGGGCCTCGAGCCGCGCCCGCAACCGCCTCAGGCAGCGCTGGCGCAGTGGTCCGATGCTGCCCACCGCGATCCCCAGGGCGGCGGACACCTCCTGGTAGCCGGGCTTCGGCGAGGCCATCAGGATGCGCAGCAACTGCCGGCAGCGCTCGCCGAGTTCCTCGAACTCCTGCCACAGGTACCGGACGCGCTCGCTCTGGGCGGCGGCCTCCTCGGAGTCGATGAACGACTGCTCGGGCGTACGGTCCTCGCTGATCCGGTCCAGGAGCTGCGGATCGTCCGTGACGGTCAGCCGCCTTAAGCTCTTGAGCACCTTCAGGCACTCGTGGCGCGCGGTGCTCGCCAGCCAGGACTTGGCCTTGTCGGGTTCGCGGATCCGCCCGAGGTGCTGGGCGAAGCGGAACCACACGGTCTGGTAGACCTCGTGCGCGTCGGCGTCGGAGAGCCGGTGCGCGCGCACGACGGACCACACCAGTGGGCTCAGCCCTTCCACGAGCGCTTTCCAGGCCGCCGCGTCACCGTCGACGGCGGACTGGACCAGCGCACCGACATCTGCTCGGTCCACGGTCCCACCCCTCGTGTACGGCAAGTCATCGTACGCCGTGGAAGGGACCACTCCGGCCGTCATGCGCCGACAGGGCGCTGCACGACCGGCACCGGGCGCCAGCCGGCCGGCCTCAGCGCCGGTACGTGCGCCCCGCGCACTTCGGCGAACTGCGTGTTCGTGGCAAGCAGTTGCTGCCGGGCGGCGCGCGGGTCGGTCTCCTTGTTCGCGGTCATGTGGGCGGCGACCAGGCCTGCCACGACCGGGGTCGCGAAGGAGGTGCCGCTCCAGTGCGCGTATCCCTCGAACATCACCTGGTCCGACTTGGCCGTCGTGCCGTCCTCACTCAACACGCCGACGTGAGAAGGGGACTGGCAGGTGCACAGGTAGGTGAAGCCGAACCTGCAGGCCTCGTACGTGGAGTGCTGGTAGAGGTACGGCACGGGCGCGTCGAAGCCGGTGAGGGCGCTGGTGAGGCGCTCGCCGGGGGCGTAGACCTTCACCCAGGGGCCGTGGTTGCTGAAGCAGGCGCCGAACTCGCCGTCGCCGCGCAGCGCGCCGACCGACAGGACGACGTCCTGGTACTCGGGCAGGTCGGCGTAGGCGGCGGGCCAGAAGGGGCTGGCGCTGGCGTTGTTGCCGGCCGCGGCGACCAACAGGGTGCCGTGGGCGCGCAGTTCCTGCATGAAGGCGTCCATGCCGAGCAGTCCGTCGCTGCGGCCGTTGGAGGTGCCCGCGGAGAGGCTGATGAGGTCGGGCCAGCCGTCGGCGACGGCCTCGAAGAGCTTCTCGCCGAGCTCGGACTCCAGGATGGCGCCCGCGTCGTTGAGGGTGCTGCGGACGGTGATGTCGGTGTTGGGCGCGACGGCCGCGAGAACGCCCGCGATGAAGGTGCCGTGGCCGACGTACTGGAGGAGGTTGCCGGCCCCGTCGGTCTCGGTGCCGTGCAGGTCGCCCTCGACATGGGCGAGCAGCGGGACGAGGCCGTGGTCGTGGGTGAGGCCGTTGTCGACGACGAGGACGCCGACGGCGGTGTCGGGGTCGTGACCGGCTTCCGCGGGGGCCGGGTTGGTGCCCTGGCTGAGCGCGGCGGGCACGGGCTCGTCGCCGGGGCAGGAGTTGACCGCGATCGACACCACGTGGTTGCGGCTGACCAGCCGGTGTCCGGCGCGTCCCTCACGTTCGCTCATGGCGCGCAGGGCGTGGGTGACGGCACGGTCGCCGCGCCGGTCGCCGTGGCCCGGGTCGCCGACCTTGATCCGGGTGATGCCCGAGCGGTTGGTCTCGGGGCTGTCCCGGCGCACATGGTCGCCGGTCAGACCGGTCGCCTCGGTGAAGTGGGTGCGGACGGCCTCCTCGACGAGCGCCGCGTCGCGGCCGTCCCGGGCGAGGACCACACCCTTCTCGTAGATGAACTCCGAGGCGTCGTCGGGTCCCAGTGCCAGCGGGACGTCGGGCATGGAGCGCTGGATCTGGTCGAACTGCTCGTGGAATCGCTGAGGTGCCATGGCGTTTCCTCCCACTGAGGCGGCGGTCGTCAGTCAGAGCCGCGGGGCCGGTGATTGATACAGCGCCAAACCGGTGTGGCCTGCCACCTGGGCCACTACCATCCATGGAGTGACAGCGGGAAGCGACTCGGTTCTCGAATTGCTGCCGATGGTGTTCGCCGCGCCCAACCAGGCGCTGGCGAGGGCAGAGGAAGTACTCGGCTCGGATCCCTCACCGCTGCACGCCTCCGTCGCCCATCAGGTGATCGGTATCTGGCAGCGGGACTGGGGCGACCTGCGGATCGCCCTGGACCATCTGCGCCGGGCCCGCGATCTCGCGGCGCGCGCGGAGTCGACCGACCGGGAGGCGGACGTGCTGGCCGCGCTCGGAGTGGCGCTGGTCCACGCGGGCCGGACCCGGCAGGGTCTGGCGGCGCTGGAGCGGGGGGTCGAGGTCGGCAGCGGGCACACGCGCGCGCGTGTGCTGTTCCGGCGTGCCTACGCGTCCTGGGTCCTCGGGCATCACCGGGCGGCGCTGGAGGACGTACGGCGGGCGGTTCCGGTGCTGCGGCAGGCCGACGACGTGATCTGGACGGCGCGGGCGCTGACCCTGCGGGCCACCGTGCATCTGGCGCTCGGGGCGGTGGAGCGGGCGGACGCCGACTTCACGGCGGCGGAGGCGCTGTGGGACACCACGGGCCAGGAGCACGACAAGGCCGACGCGGTGGAGAGCCGGGGCCTTGCCGCGTACCGGTCGGGGAACATACCCGCCGCGCTGCGGCTGCTCGACGAGGCGCAGGAGCGGTACGCCAAGCTCGGCACGCCGATGTTCATGCTCAACATCAGGCGCTGCGAGGTCCTGATGGCGGCGGGACTCGCCCCGGAGGCGCTAGCGGAGGCGGACGCGGCGATCGGGGTGCTGGACGGGATCGGCGGACAGTCCACCCGCAAGGCGGAACTGCTGCTCGCCGCGGCGCGGGCGGCCCGGCTCGCGGGTGACGCCCACACCGCGATCGCGCGCGCCGACATGGCCGTACGACTGTTCGCGGGGCAGCGGCGCACCTGGTGGGAGACGCATGCGCGGCTGGTGTTGATCGAGGCGCGGGTCGCCGCCGGGCGCGGCTCGGGCCGGCTGGTCGCGGACGCGGCCGCGGTCGCCGACCGGCTGGCCTCCTTCGGCGCGCCGGCCGCTCCGGAGGCCTCGCTGCTCGCGGGCCGGATCGCGATCGGCCTGGGGTGGCGGGAGGACGCCCAGCGGCATCTGGAGGTGGCGGCCCGCAGCCGGCGCAGCGGGCCGCCGCTGGCGCGGATGACGGGGTGGGCGGCGCAGGCGCTGTGGGCGCGGGCCGTGGGCTCCGACCGGCGGGTGCTCGAGGCCTGTCGCCGGGGTCTGGACGTGCTCGACGCCCACCGTACGACGCTCGGCGCCTCCGAACTCCGGGCGCGGGCCACCGCTCAGGGCGCTGAGCTGGCCGGGCTCGCCGCGCGGGCCTCGCTCGCCTCGGGCGGGCCGCGGCGGCTGCTGGTGTGGAGCGAGCGCTGGCGGGCCACGGTGTTGTCCGCGCCGCCGACCCGCCCGCCGGCCGATCCCGAACTGCTCAGTGGCCTGACCGCGTTCCGGGAGATCGCGGCCCGGGCGGAGGCGGCCCGGATGGAGGGCCGGCCGGTGCCGACGCTGGAGCGTGAACAGCGGCGCCTGGAACGGGAGATCCGCTCCCGGACCCTGCACATGCGGGGAGACGCGCCCGGTGACGGCTACCGGTTCGACCCGCGCAGGTTGCTGGAACGGCTCGGTGACGACGTACGGCTGGTCGAACTGGCCGTGCTCGACGGGCGGGTTCAGGTGCTGCTGTGCGCGCAGGGGCGGGTACGGCGGTTCGAGGGCGGGTTGCTCGCCGACGCGGAGCGCGAGGCGGAGCACGTCCAGGCGGGGCTCAGGCGGCTGGCCCATCCGGGAGCGGAGGCGCGGCTTGCGGTGGTGGCGGCGGCCGGGCGACGGCTGGAGGAGCTGCTGCTCGGGCCGGCCGCGGCGCAGCTCGGCTCCGGACCGGTCGTGGTGGTGCCGCCGGGGCGGCTGCACCGGGTGCCGTGGGCGCTGCTGCCCTCGCTGCGGGAACGGGTGTTCAGCGTGTCGCCGTCGGCGAGCAGCTGGCTGCGGGCCAGGGAGACCGTGCCGCCCCCGGGCGGGCGTCAGGTGCTCGTTCGCGGGCCGGGCCTCGCGACCGGCGGCGCCGAGGTGCCCGAACTGGCCGGGCGCCACGGCTCCGCGACCGTCCTGGAATACGACGACGCGCGCGTGCCGCGGGTGTTGAAGGAACTGGACGGGGCGGCGCTGGCGCATATCGCCGCGCACGGCACGTTCCGGGCGGACAGCCCGCTGTTCTCGTCGTTGGGGATGGCCGACGGGCCGCTCATCGTGCACGACTTCGAGCGCCTGGAGCGCAGCCCGTACCGGATCATCCTGTCCTGCTGCGACACCGCCCGGTTCGCCTCGGTGGGCGCGGACGAGCTGCTCGGACTGGTCACCGCGCTGCTGCCGCTGGGCACGGCGGGAGTGGTGGCGTGCAGTGCGCCGGTCAACGACGAGGCGGTGGTGCCGTTGATGCTCACGCTGCACAAGGGGCTCGGTGCGGGGGCGTCGATGGCGGAGGCGTTGCGCGACGCGCGGGCCTCGCTGCCGGGCGACTCGGTGCATCAGGCGACGGGGTGGGCGTTCTCGGCGTTCGGGGCGGCGTGATGCCCCAGGGGTGCGTGAGGTGTGGGGCGGCCTGACCCCTCCCCCGAATACTGGGGGTCAGACCGCCCCGGTCCGGGGTGCGGCTCAGGCCGGCTGTGCCTCCGGCAGCTCGACCAGGCACGGCAGCGCGTCGCGGTCGCTCGCACCGAGGCGGGCGTACGCGCCGTAGAGGTGGTTGCCGACCGTGCGGATCGACAGGGTGAGCTTCTCCGCGATCTGGCGGTTGCTCAGGCCGGCGGCCGCGAGGGTGACGATCTGCCGCTGACGGGCGGTGAGTTCACCGAGGACCAGGCCGGACAGGGCCGGGGTGCGGGCGCCCTGGCAGCGCCGGGCCAGGGCGACGGCCCGGGTGCGTGAGGTGCGGGCGGCACTGGGGTCGCGGTGCGCTCGTACGGCCTGGGCGTACGCCTCGGCGGCGAAGAGCAGGAAACCGCGCTCCTCCAGCGCCTGTGCCGCCCGGTCGAGGGCAGGACCGTCGTCGTGGGCGAGCGCCTCGGCGTGTTCGGCGAAGACACCGGTCAGCCGGCCGACGGCCCGCTCGGGCGCGCCGAGCCGGACGGCGTCGTACGGATCCTCGCCTGCTGTGCCGAGCGCCGCGCCGAGATCACCGCGGGCGGCGGCCCACCAGGTGACCGCCGAACCCCCCGCGACCTCCCGCGAGTCGGCTGCGCCGCTTGACCCGGTTGGGGTGGCGGTGAGTCGGGGGGTGCTGGAGTCGCCGAGGGCCGCGGGAGGTTGGAGGGAGCCGGAGTCGACGACGGGCGCGGGCGGCTGGACGGGGCCCGAGCCGATGACAGGCGCAGGCGACTGGACGGAGCCCAAGCCGACCACGGGCGCGGACGACCGGACCGAACCGGAGTCGACAACAGGCACAGGCGACTGGACGGAGCCCAAGCCGACCACGGGCGCGGACGACCGGACCGAACCGGAGCCGACGACAGGCGCAGGCGGCTCGACGGAGCCCAAGCCGACGACAGGCGCAGGCGGCTCGACGGAGCCAGTGAGTCCGCTGTCAGCGGGTCGGTACCGGGAATCGGCGGATTCCGGTGCCGGGGACCCGGCCGGGACGACGGCGGGACCGTCGTGGTCGGACCAGGTCGAGGGCAGCTCAGGGGATCGGTCGGCGCCCGAGGCGGCCGCAGGTGCCGCGAGCTCCGGGTGGCCCGACTGTGCCGCGGCCAGGGCGAGTTCGAGACGGCAGGCCGGGTCATCGGCAGCGGCCCGCAGTCCCTCCCTCGCCCAGGCCGCGGCCTCCCGCAGTTCCCCCCGCAGGCGTGCGAACCGTGCCCGTACCGCGGCGTGCCGGGCCGGTACGCCCACGCCCTCGTCCCGGAGCCACTCCCCCACCGGCGCGGAGACGGCCCGTACGTCCCTCTCGCCGATCGCCCGGGCCAGCGCGGCCGTCTCGGTCTCCAGGGCCGCCGCGCGGTCGGCCGGAGTCCGGGCCAGGCGCAGCGTCTTCAGGCGTCCGGCGGCGGCTCGCAGCACCGGGGCGTGGAGCGGGTGGACGAGACGGGCGGTGCCCTGCTCGTCGACGTGGACCAGACCGTCGGTCTCCAGGCGTTCCAGGGCGTCCAGGTCGAGGGTGCCGGCGTCCACGGGGAGCGGCTCGCCGAAGGCCAGGCGGTCCAGGGTCTCGCGCTCGCCGGGACCCGTGCGGTCGAGGAGGTGCGCGGTGCGCTCGCGCACGGTCGCGGTGACCGGCACCGGGCCGCGCCACTCCCATTCGGTCGAGTCCGGGGCCCTCTCCAGCAACCCCTGCTCGCGCACCGCGTCCACCAGCTCGCGCAGCAGTCGCAGGTCGCCCCGGCACATGCGGTACAGCCGGTTGACGGTGAGGGCTTCGAGGCCGCCGGCGCCGGACGTGAGCAGTTGCGCGGTCTCCTCGCGGGGCAACGGCTCCAGGGCGAGGCGCGGCAGGAGCTCTCCGGTCCACAGGCGGGAGATCGCGCCCGGCGTGCGGGCGCCCTCCGTGGCGACGACCAGGAGACGGGTGCGGCCGTGCACGGCGAGCTGGTGGATCAGGGCCGCCGAGGCGTCGTCCAGCAGATGGGCGTCGTCGACGAGCAACAGCCGTACGCCTGACAGAAGGTGGACCGCGCGGTGCAGGGACGCGGTCTCCGGAACGAGGTGTGCGAAGGCGGCGAACGGGAGCCCGCGGGTCTCGGGCGTGCCGGCCACCCTGGCACAGTCGGTGCCGTGCACGGCCTCCGTGACGAGCCGGGTCTTGCCCCGGCCCGCGGGACCGGTGACCACGATGCCGTGCCGCCCCCCGGCGACGGACCTGCGGACCAGCTCGAGTTCGTCCTCCCGCCCGGTGAACGGCCAGGGCAGCTCCAGGGTCTTCGCGTCCCGTGCGTAAGTCATCACGGAAGCAAGAGCACCGCTACTCAGTCCTGATACAGGGGGACTTGAGTAGCCCCCGACTCAGGCGTCCCGGGACGCCGCACGGCACGCTGAACCCCATGACCGCACGCTACTGCTCACTCGCGCAGCAGTCGGCTCCGGCGTTCGCCCCGGGGCTGGCCGCCGAGCGGCTGAGCGCGCTCATCGGCGGCAGCCGGATGTGGGTCAACAGCACGGTCCTGCACTACTGCTTCTTCGACGGCGACACCGACGGGTCGGTCATTCCGGTTCCGGGGACGGGGCAGTCCCGTCGGGTGTCGTGGGTCGGCGCCAAGGAGCAGCGGGATGTGGTGCGCGAGTGCTTCCAGGAGTGGCAGGACCTCGGGATCGGCGTCACGGTCACCGAGGTCGGCGACCGCTCGGAGGCCGAACTGCGCATCGGGTTCCAGCTCGGCGACGGCTCCTGGTCGACCGTGGGCAAGGACGCGCTCCAGGTCGGCGTGAACGAACGCACCATGAACTTCGGCTGGGACCTGACCGCGCCCGGGGAGCGCGGGACGGCCCTGCACGAGATCGGGCACGCGCTCGGCATGCTGCACGAGCACCAGAGTCCGTTCGCCGGGATCCACTGGGACGACGAGGCCGTCTACGCCGATCTGGCGGGCCCGCCGAACTTCTGGAGCCGGGACCGGACGTTCTTCAACATCCTGCGCAAGCTCGACCCGGACGAGGTGAACGGCTCCGTCTGGGACCCGCAGTCGATCATGGAGTACGCCTTCGAGGCGGGGCTGATCCTGGAGCCGGAGCAGTTCCGTGCGGGCCTCGACCCGCCCGGCACCCTGTCGGCCGCCGACAAGGAGTACGTCCTGCGCTGGTATCCGCCGACCGAGCAGGTCCGGCCGCCGGCGCTGGTGCCCTTCCGGTCCGCGCCGCTCGGGCTCGGACCGGGTGAGCAGGCCGACTTCACCGTGGAACCGCCGGAGACCCGCGAGTACACCGTGGGCACCTTCGGCGACAGCGACACCGTCGTCGTGGTCTTCGAGGAGCGGGACGGGGAACCCCGCTATCTCACCGGCCGGGACGACGGAGGCACTCCGCGCAACGCCACGATCAGGGCCCGTCTCGTGAAGGGCCGCCGCTACTTCGTCCGTGTGCGCCTGTACTCCGCGTGGGGTTCGGGGGAAACCGCGGTCATGTGCTGGTGACAGCACAGACGGGCCGCACGGGCGAGGCTGGACCGCTGTCCGGCGCCGGGGGAATGGCCGGCGCACGTCACCTTCGGGGGAGGGAGACGTGCGCCGGCCACCGGCGTTCAGCGGGAGTTCCGGGTGAAACAGTGGGGGCATGCTGATCGTCATCGGCGGCCTGCCCGCCACCGGCAAGACCACCCTCGCGCGGCTCCTGGCCTCCCGGACGGGCGCGGTCCATCTGCGGGTCGACACCATCGAGCAGGCGGTCGTCCGGTCCGGACTGGCCCGGCATCCCGTGGGGCCGGTGGGCTATGTCGTGGGGTACGCCCTCGCCGAGGAACAGCTGCGGCAGGGGCTCACGGTGATCGCGGAGTCCGTCAACCCGCTGGCGATCACGCGCGATGCCTGGTGCGGCGCCGCGACGCGGGCCGGGGTGCCCGTGGTCGAGGTGGAGGTCGTCTGCTCCGATCCGGACGAGCACCGGCGCCGCGTGGACTCGCGCGCGGTGGACATCCCCGACCTGCCGCTGCCCACCTGGCAGCAGATCGTCGACCGGGAGTACGAGCCGTGGCATCGGGACCGCCTCGTGGTCGACACCGCGGGACAGGAGCCCGAGGACTCGCTGGGCCCGCTGCTCGAGGCGATCCTCACCGCAGGTCCCGGGTGAAGACGACACGGGGGCGGCCGGGGCCGTCGTAGTCCTCCACCACCCGGTCGTCGAAGCCGAGGCTGCGGTGGAAGGCGATCGAGCCCTCGTTGGTGACCGAGGTGATCGCCTTGAGGCGGACCGCTCCCTGCCCGCGGGCGGCCTCGGTGAACGCCTCGTAGAGGGTACGGCCGAGGCCGGTGCCGCGGGTGTCGTCGCGGGTGGCGATCAGATGGACGTAGCCGGTGTGGTCGGGGGTGACGAACCCGAAGAGGTAGCCGCGGATGCCGTCCTCGGCCCGTGCGACCAGACAGGTGGCGCCGAACTCCCGCACCAGCGCCGTGAGATGGAGCGCGCGCAGGTCGCGCTCGCCCCAGTAGCGGGCGTGGTCCGCCAGGACCTGGTGGAGGTCGCTGACCTCGGCGAGGTCGATTCGGACGGCCATGGCGTCGATCATGGCATGGCGTCGGACGCGTCCGGGTAACGGGCGGCCGTGCGGCGCGCGGTCTCCGCCAACTCCCTGCGGACGTCGGCCGGCTCGAGGACCTCGGCGTCGGGACCGAAGCCGAGCAGACGGCGGCAGGCGGTGCGCCGGTCGTCGAAGTGGAGGATGAGGCGGTACCGGCCGGGTTCCCCGGGATCGGGGATCGCCCGTGCCGCCGACTCCGTGTCGCCGAGTACCTGCGGCAGTGCGGCGAGCCCTGCCGCAGACAGGCTTACCGTGACCGGGAGTTGGTCCAGGCTCGCCTCGAACTCGGCCGTCCAGCGCGCCCAATGGGCCGGCAGGTCGAAGTCGGCGGGGCGGGCGAAGGTCTCGGGCAGGAGTTCCGCCTCCACGATTCTCGACGCCCGGTGCGCGCGGATGCCCCGGTCGGACCGCACGACGAGGTACCAGACGCCCGCCTTCGCGACCAGACCCAGCGGGTCCACGTCGGACCGGGCATCGCGCTGCCCGTGCCGCAGACGCAGCCGCCTGTCCCGTCGTACGGCATCGACCAGCACGGCGAGGTGCGCGACCGGTTCCGGTGGCCTGAACCAGGCCTGGGTGTCGATGTGGAAGCGGCTCGCCGTCAGGCTCACCTGCTCGCGGCCCGCCGCCGGCAGGGCGGACAGCAGTTTCAGGCGCGCCTGGGCCAGCGCGTCGCCCAGCGCGATCCGTTCCAGCGGGCCGCCCCCGGACGCCACCGCCAGCAGGGCCGTCGCCTCCTCCGCGCTGATACCGAGCAACGGACTGCGCCAGCCCTCCATGAGACGGCAGCCGCCGCCGGGGCCGCCGCTCGCCACCACCGGTACGCCCGCCGCGCTCAGCGCCTCCAGGTCCCGGTAGACGGTACGGACCGAGACCTCCAGCTCCGCCGCGAGGTGACGGGCCGTCATCTGCCCACGGGACTGGAGGCAGAGCAGGAGGGACAGCAGCCGGTCCGCACGCATCGGGCGATCACCTCGTCGACGTATGACTGACGGCCGTATCACTGACGGCCGTATCACTGACAAAGGGTGTCAGCCATACGGCCGTAGCGTCATCCGCGAAGCCCCCGATCAGCAGGGAGACAGCACATGATCACCGGATACGTCATCGGCGAGAGCCTTCGGCCCGGCGCGGTGTTCGAGCCGCGCGGACTGCGGTTGCGGAAGGTCAGCAGGGTCGAGATCGGCGGGGCGAGCGACGCGCAACCGCCGGTGTGGACCCTCGTGGAGTGGGAGACCGACGGCGAGGACGTCGGTGCCCTGGCGGAGGCGCTCGCCGAGGTGTTGGAGCCGGAGCTCGGCTGGTACGCCGATTTCATCGCTGGGGACGAGCGCGTGGTCGTCTTCGCGGGGAAGGTCTTCCGCTATCGGCGCGGCGACGAGGCGGGCCGCGCCGAAGCGGTGGCGTACGGGCGGTCGGTGGGGACGCCCGGGCATCAGCTCGACTGGGAGGAGTGACCTCGCTTCACGACGCGACCCGCTGCTCGTCCTGGACGTCGTCCGGGTGGGCGAGGCCGAGGTGGTGGCGGAGGGTCGGACCCTCGTACTCGGTGCGGAAGACGCCCTGTTCCTGGAGGAGCGGGACGACCTTGTCGGCGAAGGCGTCGAGGCCGGTCGGGGTGATGTGCGGGACGAGGATGAAGCCGTCGCTCGCGTCGGCCTGCACAAACTCGTTGATCGTGCGGGCGATCGTCTCCGGCGAGCCGACGAAGTTCTGCCGGTTGCCGGTGTTGATGACCAGGTCGCGGATGGACCAGTTGTTGGCGGCGGCCAGTTCGCGCCATTCGCGGGCGGTGGCCAGCGGGTCCCGGTACATGCGGACCTGCGCACGCCCCTTGGAGATGTGGTTGTCGCTGACATCCGGGTCGATGTCGGGGAGCGGTCCTTCGGGGTCGTACGACGACAGGTCCCGGTTCCAGACGAACTCCAGGTGCTTCAGCGCGGTGGCGCCGCTGACCTGCTGGCGTCGGACGGTCCGCGCCAGTTCCTCGGCCTCGGCGTCGGTGTCCGCGAGGGCGAAGGAGGCGGCGGGCAGAATCAGCAACTGGTCGTGACGGCGGCCGTACTTGGCGAGGCGGTTCTTGACGTCGGTGTAGAAGGCCTGGCCCTCCTTGAGGGTGGCGTACCGGCTGAAGATCGCGTCGGCGGAGGAGGCTGCGAACTCGCGGCCCTCCTCGGAGTCGCCGGCCTGGAAGATGACCGGGCGGCCCTGCGGGGAGCGGGGGACGTTGAACTGGCCGTGGATGTCGAAGTGCTGACCGGTGTGCACGAAGGAGCCGGCCTTCGCGTCCCGCAGGAACACGCCCGACTCCTGGTCGGCGAGGATCTCGTCGCCGTGCCAGGAGTCGAAGAGCTCCTGGGTGGTGGCGAGGAACTCCCTGGCGCGGGAGTAGCGCTCCTCCTGGGGCAGGAAGCCGCCGCGGCGGAAGTTCTCGCCGGTGAAGGCGTCCCAGGAGGTGACGACGTTCCACGCGGAGCGGCCGCCGGAGAGGTGGTCGAGGCTGGCGAACTGGCGGGCCACCTCGTAGGGCTCGTTGAACGTGGAGTTGATGGTGCCGGTCAGGCCGAGGTGCTCGGTGACGGCGGCCAGCGCGGCGAGGACGGTGAAGGTGTCGGGGCGGCCGACGACGTCCAAGTCGTAGATCTTCCCGCCCTGTTCCCGCAGACGCAGGCCCTCGGCGAGGAACAGGAAGTCGAACTTGGCGCGTTCGGCGGTCTTCGCGAAGTGCGCGAAGGAGCTGAACTCGATATGGCTGCCGGCCTCGGGGTCGCTCCACACGGTGGTGTTGTTGACGCCCGGGAAATGCGCGGCCAGGTGGATCTGCTTCAGCGGCTTGCTCATGATGTGCGGTCCTTCCGGCTCAAAGGCTCAAAGGCTCAGGCGGCGGCGTAGCGGTTGGCGGGGCGGTCGAGGCCCAGCAGGCCACGCAGGCTGTCGGCCTCGTAGTCGGTGCGGAAGGCGCCCCTGCGCTGGAGTTCGGGGACCAGACCGCGGGTGATCGCCGGGAGATCGTGGCCGAGGACGGCGGGCCGCAGCCGGAAGCCGGTGAGGCCGGTTGCCTGGAACTCCCCGAGGAGGTCCGCGAGTTGGGAGGGTGTGCCGGTGAAGATGCGGGCGTCGCTCTGGTACGGCTCTCCCGCGAGCGTGTCGAGACGGTCCCGGCGGGCGGCGGCCTCGGCGGGGTCGTCGTCGAGGAAGACGACCAAGTCACCGAAGACATGGAGGAGTTCGTCGCTCCGTCCGGCGGTCTCCTGCTCGGCGCGGATCTCGGCGACGATCGCGCGGGCCTGGCCGGTGTCGTGCGGGGTGACATAGCCGACGTCGGCCTGGCGGGCGATGAGCCGGTAGGGGACGGTCTGGTGCCCGAGGGCGGTGACGAGCGGTTGACCCTGCGGCGGTCGGGGCGTGATGGAGGGGCCCTTGACGCTGAAGTGCTTTCCCTCGAAGTCGATGTAGTGCAGCTTGTCCCGGTCGATGAAGCGGCCGGTGGCGGCGTCGCGGATCTCGGCGTCGTCCTCCCAGCTGTCCCAGAGCCGGCGCACGGCCTCCACGTAGTCGGCGGCCTCGTCGAAGAGGTCGGTCACCACCGGGCTGTCGTATCCCTCGATCGGGGGGATCGTACGGCGGCCGAAGTGCGCTGCCTCGCCCGGGCGCGCGGTGATCTGGACGCGCAGGCCTGCCCGGCCGGTGCTGACGTAGTCGAGGGTCGCGATGGCCTTGGAGAGGTGGAACGGCTCCGTGTGGGTGACCACCGCGGTCGGGACCAGGCCTACGTGCCGGGTGAGCGGCGCGATCCGCGAGGCGATCAGCACGGCGTCGAGCCGGCCGCGGACCTGGTCGGTGCGCTCGTCGGGGTCGAGGAAGTGGGAGGACTGCGGGCCGAGGCCGTCCTCGATGGTGACGAAGTCGAGCAGGCCGCGCTCGGCCTCGACGACCAGGTCGGCCCAGTATCCGGCGGTGAACAGCTCGCGGGGCCGGGCCACCGGCTCGCGCCAGGAGGCGGGGTGCCAGCCGGTGCCGTCCAGAGCGACGGCGAGATGCAGCAAGGAGGGTGACGAAGACGAGGGGGACACAGGTGGGTGCCTTCCTGGGGATCCGTACGGGAGCGCCGGCCCGCGGATGGCAGGGCACGGCGGCTGGGGCGGCTGACGGGTCAGGAACAACAGAGCGCGGTGGACACGCGCAGGAGATCGATGTGAGGCCGGGAGTGGAGGTGGGCGGAGCGGAGTGTGCTGATCACGCCCGTCACCTCCTGCTTCTGGACGCACCACGGCGCCCGGCGGATCTCGTCATCGGCCACAACGCCGTGGCCTCGCGGGATGTTCCCGGACTGCGGACCAGGAGGACGGGCGAACGGCGGCGCAGGGTGAACCCGATCGACTCGTAGAGCCGGATCGCGGTGGTGTTGTCCGCGGCCGCGTGCAGGAACGGGGTGTCGCCGCGCTCCCGGATGCCGGCGGCGACCGCGCGGACCAGCCGGGTGGCCAGGCCCCGGCCCCGGTACGCGGGGTCGGTGCAGACCGCGCTGATCTCGGTCCAGCCGGGCGGGCGGGGCCGCTCGCCGGCCAGGGCGATCAACTGTCCCCGGTCACGGATTCCAAGGTAGGTGCCGAGTTCGATGGTCCGCTTGAGGAAGGGGCCCGGCTTGGTGCGGGCGACCAGGTCCAGGATCTCGGGCACGTCGTCGGGACCCAGCCGTACCGACTCGGGGGCCGGTTCGGCGCGCAGCGCGGTGTCGACGAGCTGGACGCCTACTCCCCCACCGACGACCTCCCAGCCGTCCGGGACCGTGTCAACGGGCTTGATCCGTACGGTGGTTCCGGGGCCGACGAGCGTGAGCAGGTCGGCCCACGCGGCGGGGTCGCCCGGATCGGCGAGGGCGGCGAAGGCGTAGACGTCCGCCGGGTAGCGGGCGGCGCGGCCGACGCGTTCGGCGAGGTGGGCGTGCGGGCCGTCGAGGGCGGCCCACACGGCGTTGTCGAGGACGGAGGTGTCGTGCGCGCGGGGTCTCGAGGAGGCTCCGCCTGCGCGGATGTCGGTCTGCTGGGCCACGGAGGCGGAGTCCTTTCCTACCGGGTTCGCCGAGGACGGGTCAGGAGTTGTCGAGCGGCAGACCGGGCGGGTTGACCTCCGCCTTGGAGACAGCGTCGTGGGAGAGGTTCCACGCGGCGAGCCACTTGGCGTACTGGCCGTTGTCGATCAGGTAGTTGATCGCGTCGGCGAGGGGCTTGGCGAGGCCGCTGCCCTTCTTGGCGGTCGCGGCGATCAGGCCCTGGAGCGATTCGCCGGCACCGGAGTACTGGCCCGCGATGCGGGTCGCGTTGGGCGTGCTCGCGGTCTGGGTGACGTGGTAGGAGGAGTTGGGGCTGGGGCCCAGGTAGGCGTCGATCTTGCCGCTGGCGAGGGCCAGGTAGATGCTCGGGCTGTCCTGGAAGTACTTGATGGTGAGCTTCTTGCCCTCCTTCTTCAGCTTGGCCTGCCACTCCAGCAGGATCCGCTCCTGGTTGGTGCCGGCGCCGACCGAGACGGTCTTGCCCGCGAGGGCCTCGTAGTCGCCGTCGAAGGTCCACTTCGAGGTCTTGAGCGTCTCGAAGGCGAGGTCGTCCTTGCGGTAGGAGGCGAACTCGTACTTCTGCTTGCGCTCCTCGGTGTCGGTGATGTTGGAGAAGCCGACGTTCACCTTGCCGCTGTCGATACCGACGAAGAGGTTCTCCCACGTGAACCGCTTGACCTCGGGTTGCAGACCGAGGACGGCGGCGACCAGGCGGGCCAGGTCGGTCTCGGAGCCGGTGAGTGTCTTCTGGTCGCTGCCCACGAAGCCCAGCGGCGGGGAGCCGGAGGGGAGCGTGCCGGAGCCGATGACGAGCTTGCCGCTCTTCTTGACGGCGGCGGGCAGTTCGGCGCTGATGGACTTCACCTCGGCGACTTTGAGCGCGGTCTCCTTGGCGGCGCCGTTGGACAACCGGCCCACGGTGACCGTGCCGGCGCTGTCGGTCGTCCTGGTGGCGGCGTCGCTGTCACCGCCGCAGGCCGCGAGCCCGCCGGCGAGGCCGGCGACGGCGGTCGCCGCGGTGATGCCGCGGATCAGGCTGCGTCGGGAGGGGTGAACGGGCATGGCTGTCCTTGGGAGTCGGGAGAAACAGGGGTGGGGAGTTAGGGGGTTCAGAGGACCTTGCTCAGGAAGTCCCGGGTCCGCTCGTGCCGCGGCCGGTCGAGGACCTCGGAGGGCGGGCCCTGCTCGACGATGCGTCCGCCGTCGATGAAGACGACCCGGTCGGCGATCTCGCGGGCGAAGCCGATCTCGTGGGTGACGATGACGAGCGTGGTGCCGCTGGTCGCCAAGTCCTTGATGACGGCCAGTACTTCACCGACGAGCTCGGGGTCGAGGGCGGAGGTCGGCTCGTCGAAGAGGATGACGCCCGGGCGCAGGGCGAGGGCGCGGGCGATGGCCACGCGCTGCTGCTGGCCACCCGACAACTGCCGTGGGTAGGCACCGGTCCTGTCGGCCAGGCCGACCCGGCCGAGGAGTTCACGGGCGAGCTCCTTGGCCTCCGTCCTGGTGAGCTTCCCGGTCGCCACCGGGGCGGCGGCCACGTTGTCGAGGACGGTCAGGTGCGGGAAGAGGTTGAAGTTCTGGAAGACGAACCCGATGCGGCTGCGCTGGGTCAGGATGGCGCGTTCGCTGAGCTCCTTCAGCCGGTCGCCCTGCCGGCGGACACCGATCGGTTCGCCGTTGACGCTGACGTGGCCGATCTCCGGCTTCTCCAGGTGGTTGATGACCCTGAGGAGCGTGGACTTCCCGGACCCCGACGGGCCGAGGATGACGGTGACCTCGCCGGGGCGCACGGTCAGGTCGACACCGTCCAGGACCCGGTGGGCGCCGTACCACTTGTGCACACCGTGCACCTCGACGGCTGTCGCGGCGGTCATACGGCGGCCTCCCTGCGCATGCGGGCCCGCAGGTCGGTGAGACCGGCGCGCAGTTTCTGGAGCGGGGTCGGCGGCAGGGAGCGGGTGGCGCCCCGGGCGTAGTACCGCTCGACATAGAACTGAACGACGGACACCGCGCTGGTGAGGATCAGGTACCAGACGGTGGCGACCAGGAGCAGCGGCACGATGTCGCCGGGGTAGGTGGAGCCCATGGACTGCACGGTGCCGAACAGGTCGAGCAGCGAGACGTAGAAGACCAGCGAGGTGCTCTTGACGAGGCCGATGAGCTGGTTGACGTAGTTGGGGGTGATCGAGCGCAATGCCTGCGGGAAGACGATCTTCCGGAACTGGTAGCCCTTGGGCAGCCCGAGTGCCGAGGCCGCTTCGTGCTGGCCCTGGTCGACGGAGAGGATGCCGCCACGGACGACCTCCGCGGCGTAGGCGGCCTCATTGAGGCTGAGGCCGATCACCGCGATGACCATGTCGGTGGCGAGCCGAGACTCGTCGAAGGAGAAGAAGGCCGGCCCGAAGGGGACGCCGACGCTCAGCGTCTTGTACAGGGCGCTGAAGTTGTAGAGGAACAGCAGAAGGACGATCAGGGGAATGGAGCGCAGAGCCCACACATAGGTCCAGCTCACCGCCCGCAGCACCGGGCTCTTCGAGAGCCGGGCCAGGGCGAGCAGAATGCCGCCGAGGAGGCCGAGGACCGCGCTGTAGGCGGTGACTTCCAGGGTGATCACAAGCCCGTCGAGGACGGTCGGCCGCAGGAACCAGTAGCCGAACCGGTCCCACTGGTAGAACGGGTTGGTCACCAGGCCGTGGACGAACTGGGCCATCAGGACCAGGACGACGGCGCTGGCGATCCAGCGGCCCGGTCGCCTCAGCGGCAGAACTCGCTGCGCTGCCAAGGGCTTTGACGGGGTGTCGGGCTGGGGCGGTGCCTCGGTGACGGACACTGCGGCACCTGGGAGTTCACTCATGAGGGGGCTCCGGCGGAGTCGGGTGTCCCCTGGGGCACGGCGAACACGCGTACTACTTCGGCAGTACGGGACGCTCGGGCACCGGGGGCTGGGCGGACGACGGCACACCGCGGGCGCGGTGTTCGTCAGGAACGCGGGGGCTGCGGAGGCGGAGGGTCAGCCTCGACAGCGGGCACGGCCCGGTGCGGTACACAGTGCGCTGTTCACGCGGAGCAGATCGACGGCGCGATCGGCGACGAGAGGGTTCGGGTACGGCCGTACGCAGCCCTGCGGGCGGCGCGTGGCCGTCCTGGGAGCTGCGTACATGGCGTCACCGTCACTGTTCCGGCCCTGTGGGCCTCGCGCTTACCGAAACGTCATCCGGTCCGGTCGTCACCTGGGGCACCCCACCGCGGTGCGAGGGTTGCCGGTCAGCAAGCCAGGGCTTGTCGCTGACGCTCATGACCGTTCTGGGCAGTAGTCAAGACAATGGCTCGAACGTATGTCAACGCCGGTCCACCTGATGGAACGGCTAACGGGTGGCGTGGGCCGCCCAGTCGAGGATCTGGACGGCCGCTCCGGCGGCCTCCAGGCCCTGGCAGTGGGCGTGGTGGCGGCGTTCGATGCCGTCGAGGTCGAGGTGCCTGCCGAAGGCCGGGTGGGCGGCGAGCCGGCGGGCGTAGGCCCAAAGGGTGGGATGGTCGGCGATGCGCTGGACGGCGGCGGCGTCCAGATGGTTGCGGTGCACGGTGTCGAGCTGGACCAGGGCGGCCCACAACTCGACGTCGGCGGCGGTGACTTCGTCGCGGATCAGGTAGGCGCGGCCGACCAGCCAGCGGTCGAGGGCGCCGAGGTTGTCCAGCAGCGTGGTCAGCGCGCTCTCACATTCCGCCGGCTCCTGGCCGGCCGACCCCGCCCGCTGCGCCGCCTCCTCGATCCCGTCCGCGCACATCCGCTCCACGGCCTCGATCTCCGACTCCGCCCCGCACGGGTGGAGGGTCGGACCGCCGGTGGCGAAGCGGCGGGCGAGGTCGCGCATGATGTCCGGGGCGTACGTGCTCACGATCCGTCCGGACCAGTCGTCGCTGAGCACCGGCGCGGTGGCCGGGCCGGGATAGCGGTGGGCGCTGGCGTCGTACAGCGGGCGCAGGGCCGAGTGGCCGCCTCCTGGGCAGTCGGGCACGGCGGGCAGGTAGGTCGCCGGACAGACGGTGCCGAGGCCGAGCAGACTGTGGGTGACGGCGATGCGCAGACCGTTGGGACAGGCGGTCGACAGATGGAGGCGGTAGCGGCCCGGAACGGCGTAGTGGCCGCTGCGCGCGTCCCTGCCGATCCGGCCCCGGAAGGCGGGCGCGTGACGGTCGGTCGGGTGGGCGGCCAGCGGTGTGACGGTCATGACTCTCCCCGGGAGCGGGCGCGGACGTGCGCGCGGCGGAAGCGACGTCGAGCAGGCGGGAATGGGGGGCGGCAGGGCTCTGGGATCAGGGCTCACCCGTGTGCGCCGGGCGGGGTGGCCCGAGGGCCGAGGGGCGCTGTGGGCGCGGGAAGGGCGGCTGCTCAGCCCTGGGGCCGTCCGATCGCGCTGCAGACACGCAGCAGATCGATGTGGCGCCGGGAGGTCAGAAGAGGCGAACGGACCACTCGGACGGTGACCGGTTCAAGGCGCCTCATGTTTCCCTACCTGTTCACTAGGATTCCCTCAGTGAGTGTCGATCCGGCCGGGAACCACGTCAAGAGGGCCGTCCCGCATCGCGGACGCCCCGACGGACCTTTCCGGTGAGTCAGCGGAGATGAGCGGTGTCGACGGTCACGGAGCAGGTGAGGTACTGGGCGCCGGCCACGGTCTGGTGGACGGGATGTTCGGCCACCGTCCGGCGGCAGTCGGCGCCGGTGGGCAGCTTTTCGGAACTCCAGTAGGCCGGCTTGCCGTTGCTCGCGATCCCATTTATCCATTCCTGTCCGTCACTGACACTGCGAGAAGGGTTCAACTCGTGAACTTCAGGATGCAGCCGACCTCCCAGGTCGATGAGACGGCCACCATCGGTGACGGGACGACGGTCTGGGATCTGGCCCAGATCCGGGAGGACGCCCGGCTGGGCAGCGGGTGCATCGTGGGCCGGGGGGCCTATGTCGGCCCGGGGGTGCGGATCGGCGACAACGTGAAGCTCCAGAACTACGCGCTGGTCTATGAACCCGCGGTCCTCGGTGACGGGGTGTTCGTGGGCCCGGCGGCCGTTCTCACCAACGACTGCTTCCCTCGTGCGGTGGACCCGAAGGGCCGGCTGAAGCGCGGCGGCGACTGGGAGGCCGTGGCGGTGGAGGTGGCCGAGGGGGCGTCGCTGGGGGCCCGTTCGGTGTGTGTGGCGCCGGTGCGCGTCGGACGGTGGGCGCTGGTCGCGGCGGGCGCCGTGGTGACCGAGGACGTACCGGACTTCGCGTTGGTGGCCGGCGTTCCCGCGCGCCGGATCGGCTGGGTCGGCCGGGCCGGCGTCCGCCTGGTCGGGCGGGACGGCGAGCCGGGCGGCTGGGTGTGCCCGGAGTCCGGTGCGCTGTACGACGAGAAGGACGGCCACCTCGTCGAGCGCGTATGACGCCTGACGACGGCCTCCGCGGTGGCGGTGCCGCCGATGCAACCCACCGGCCACGGCCGCCTGCGGCTTCCGATAGCGTGGCGCTCGTGATCACGGGCGAGGACTGGCGGGGACCGCGTCGGCAGCGAGCGCGCGGTCACTCGCTCCGACGAGCCGGTCGGGTGGGCGTGTGAGCGGCCGGCCGGCGCCCGCCGTGTTGCCCCCGTCGCTGCGCGCGCGGCTCGGACTGATCGCGGCCCTCGCCGCGCTGGTGGTCGTCGTCATCGCGGTCATGTACGCCGGCCACAGCCAACCAGGCAGGGTGGACAGGTGGCTCATCAAGCCGACGGAGGACAGTGTGCGGCCGCCGTGGCGGTACGTCGCTCTGGCCCTGGACTCGCTGGGGGAACCCGCGGGATCGGCGATGGTGGTCGCGGCCGCCGTGACGGGCTGTCTGCTGCTTCGGCGTCCTCGCGCGGCCGTACTCATGGCTGCCGGCGCCGGATTCGCCGTGGGAACGGCGACGCTGCTCAAGCACCTGGTGGGACGCACCATCCACGGCGCCGACAACCTGTCCTACCCGAGCGGACACACCGCCTTCCTCACCGCGCTCGCCATCGTCGCCGCACTGCTCGCGACCGACCGGCTCCGCCTCGGCCGTACGGCAGGCACGTCACTCGTGCTCGCCGCGGCGCTGGTCGCCGGCGCCGCGATGGGATGGGCGGAGGTCGCCCTGGGCGCGCACTACCCGACCGACGCCCTCGGCGGCTGGTGCACCGCGCTGGCGGTGGTACCGGCGACCGCCTGGCTGACCGACCGGATCGCCGACCGGTTGGCCGACGCCCGCCGGCAGAAGCGCCGCTGACGTCACGTCACATCACGTGTCACGCCAAGCGGCGGAACACGGGCTTCACCGGTCGCCCGGCCAGCCAGGGGGTGGGGTCGGCGGCGTCCAGCGCCTTCCGGTACACCGCGCATGCCTCCGCCACCACCTCGACGGTGCGGTCGATGTCGTCGTCGCTGAGCGCGCTGCTCACCACGAACGACGGAGCCAGCACGCCGCCCGCGAGGAGTCGGCGCAGGAACAGCGTGCGGTACTCCTGCGAAGGCCGCAGGTTCTCGTCGAGGGTGGCGAAGACCAGGTTGCTGGCCCGGCCCCGGACGACGACGTGATCGCCGACGCCCATGCCGGCCGCCGCGTCACGGACACCGGCGGCCAACCGCTCGCCGAGGGCGTGCAACCGCGCGGTGACGCCCTCCTCGACGTACGTGGCCTGCACGGCCATCGCGGCTGCCAGGGAGTGCGTCTCCGCACCGTGCGTGGTGGACAGCAGGAACACCCGGTCGCGAGAGTGACGCAGCCCGCCCTGCTCTATCAGATCGCGCCGCCCGGCCAGCGCCGAGACGGCGAACCCGTTGCCCAGCGCCTTGCCGAAGGTGGAAAGGTCGGGGACCACCCCGTACAGGCCCTGGGCGCCCGCCTCGGACCAGCGGAAGCCGGTGATCATCTCGTCGAAGATCAGTACGCAGCCGTGCCGGTCGGCCAGCTCGCGCAGGCCGGCGAGGTATCCGGGCGGCGGCTCGCTGTGGCCGGCGGGTTCGAGGATCAGGCAGGCGACCTCGTCCTGATACCGGGTCAGCAGCTCCTCCGTGGCGGCCAGGTCCCCGTAGGGGAACGCCACGGTGAGCTCGGTGACCGCCGCCGGAATGCCGGCGGACATCGGCGTGGTGCCGATGAACCAGTCGTCGACGGAGAAGAACGGATGGTCGCCGCAGATGGCCACCCGTGGGCGCCCGGTGGCGGCGCGGGCGAGGCGCACCGCGGCGGTGGTGGCGTCGGAGCCGTTCTTCGCGAACTTCACCATGTCGGCGGTCGGTACCGTGGCCAGGAAGCGTTCCGCGGCATCGACCTCCACGATGGAGGGGCGGACGAAGTTGCTGCCGCGGTCGAGTTCCCGCCGCACCGCCTCGATCACGCGCGGGTGGGCGTGGCCCAGGCTGACCGACCGCAGGCCGGACCCGTACTCGATGTAGCGGTTGTCGTCGATGTCCCACACGTGGGCACCGCGGCCGTGGCTGATGACCGGGGCCAGGTTCTCGGGGTACTGGTCGTCGCCCTTGGCGTAGGTGTGCGCTCCGCCGGGGATCAGGGCGTGCAGCCGTTCGTTCGCCATCCGCGAGCGGGGCAATTGTAAGTCGTCGGTTTCCACACAGTCTTCGGTGCCCACGTCGACGTCAACTCTCTTTCTTGGTCAGGACCTCGGCGAGGCTGGGCGCCTCCCGGTCCCGCTTGGACACGGAGGTGGCCGGCAGCGGCCACGGAATGGCGAGCTCCGGATCGTCGAAGGCGATCGTCACGTCCTCGGCCGGATCGTGCGGACGGTCGATACGGTACGAGGTGTCGGCGGTTTCGGTAAGCGCCTGGAAGCCGTGCGCGCATCCAGCCGGGATGTACAGGGTCACCTGCGTCTCGCCGGACAGCTCGAAGAAGGCCCGGCCCAGGTACGTGGGCGACTCCGGCCGCAGGTCCACGACGACGTCGAAGATCCTCCCGTACGAGCACCGCACCAGCTTGGCCTCGCCGGCGCCGGAGCGCAGGTGCAGGCCGCGCAGCACGCCCCGGACCGAGCGGGACAGGCTGTCCTGGACGAAGGCGTGCGGATCGAGGCCCACCGAGCGGACCACGTCGGCGTCGAAGGTGCGGCAGAAGAAGCCGCGTTCGTCGGCGTACGGCGTCGGCTCGAAGAGGTACGCGCCGGCGATCTCCGGGACTTCGGTCACCTTCATGAGGGCTCCCTCGTGGTGCGGGTGCGACCGGTCGGCGGGAAGAGGGCCGCGGTCAAGGCGGTGAACTGGTCCTCGACCCGCCGGGCGGCGTCCCGGTTCCGCTCGGGGAGGGTCCGTCGCAGCTCCGCCGATCGCTGCTCAAGTTCCCGGAACTGCTCGAGCAGCCGGTCGGCGTCGACCTCGCGAGCGGAATGGCAGTACGCGCCCAGTCCCATCAGGGCCATGAGATCGTCGCTCTTCTCCGAATAGCTGACGGCGAGTGTCGGCGTGCCGACCTTCAGCGCGCAGACCAGGTTGTGGTACCGGGCCGCCACCACGGTGTCGGCGGCCGCCGCCTCCTTCATCAGGTCGGCGACCGAGGCCGCCTCGGCGGCGGTGACCAGCGGCGAGTCCACCGCGTCGAGGATCGCGGTGGCCACCGGCCGGTCGAGCTCGTCCCCGGTGAGCAGCCGGACCGGCCTGCCGTCCTCGACCAGGGCGCGGACGAAGCGGATCGTCCCGTCGAGGTAGCGCCGGTGGATCTCCTCGGCCAGGGTGCGCTCGTCGTTGCTGCCGTGCCAGGCCATGACGCCGACGCAGACCGGGCCCGGCGGCCCCGAGGGCGTGCTCGCCCGCGGCGCGGGCAGCGAAAAGGCGAGGTCCGGATAGACCTCGTCGCGCGCGGTGGCCACGCCCATCGCCTTCATCGCGTCGCGGGAGTAGGCGCCCCGGAACGACCGGTACGCGGCCAGCCGCGCCGACCAGCGCACCAGGGTCCGGGTCGCGCGGTGGCCGATCTCGGAGGCGCCGACGCTGACCAGCGCGACCCGCGTGCGCAGCAGCCGGCCGCTCGTGCAGAGCAGGAACAGCGAGTACGGGAAGCCCCATGGCCTCAGCGGCAGCGTGGTCTCCAGGACGCCCGTGCCCGGCACGATCACCACGTCGTGCCGGCGCACCCAGGCGGCGGTGCGGAGGGCGTCGACGAGCTTGCCCAGACCCTTCGTCGCGATGGCGGCGACACTCGAGGCGGTCCGGTACTCACCACGGTTCCAGTTCATCCGCGCCGCGGGGATCCCGTACCGGGCCGTGATGACCTCGGGCCCGCCGCACAGCGCGTCCACGACCGCTTCCGGGTGCGCGGTGCGCAGGTATCCGAGGATGGCCTCGAGTGACGCGTCATTGCCGGAGTTGCCGGCACCGAAGAGGCCGAACAGGCCGACACGTACCGGGGTTTTTCGCGTGGCGGTCATGCCTGCCTTCCCTCGCGGCCGGCGACGAGAGCGTCGACGGAGATCGTGAGCCCGCCCGGGTCGACCGAGGTCCGGTCCTCGACCCGCTCGCCGGCACCCGGCCGGGTCCGGCTGGCCATCCACGCGGCCAGATGGCGATAGCACGCACGCCGGTCGGCCGGGGACAACGGGGCCCGCCGGATCGCCGCGCCGAAGCCCCACAGGTACTCGGCGAGCAGCCGGGGCGTCGGGTGCAGCGGGCCCGCGCGGCGCGGATCCAGGTTGACGCACCGGGAGCGCTTGGAGGGGTTCGCCCGCTCGGCGCGGGTGGGGTGGTCCCGCCGGAAGTACATCAGTTCCGGCACCTGGTGGAAGGGCCCGTGCAGGGTGATCTCGGCAACGAACGTGCGGTCCGCGTGGTGGTAGCTGTCGAGCGGCTTCACCCGGCGCAGCATGTCGGCGCGCATCACCCCGTAGAAGTCGTCGCCGCCCGGCTCCATCAGCAGACTGCGGAAGCGCTCCGGCGGGTGCGGCGAGTCGGTGGCGAGCTGGTACTCGTACGGAACCTTGATCTGGCCGTCGCCGTCGATGACCGCCTGCTCGGCGTGCGCGAGGATCACGTCCGGCCGCTCGTCCAGCGCCTCCACACAGCGCCGCAGCAGGTCCCGGGCGTAAAGGTCGTCGTGCGAGGCCCACTTGAACAGTTCGCCGTGGCATTCGGTGAACACATAGTTGTGGTTCGGCGATGCACCGATGTTCCGGGGAAGCCGTATGTACCGGATGCGTGTGTCCCGCGCGGCGTACTCCTGGCAGATGGCCTGGGTCCCGTCGGTCGAGGCGTTGTCGGAGATGACCAGCTCGAAGTCCTCGTAGGTCTGGCCGAGCAAGGCGTCGAGCGACTCGGCGAGGTACTGCTCGCCGTTGTACACGGGCAGCCCGATGCTCAATCGGGGATGGGCGGTCATGGCATCCTCACTTCGCTGATGGTGTTCTGGTGGTGCTCGCGCAGGGCGGCCCGCAACTGCAGCCACCACAACGCCGAGGCGGCGACATTCGCGGCGGCGACGCCCCAGGCCGAGCCGACGGTGCCGGCCAGGGCCGCCCCGCCGAGCCCGCCGCCGGCGTAACCCACGGAGGCGAACAGCTGGCAGCGCAGGCTGCGGCGAGCCGCCGCGAGCGCGCGCAGCCCGGCCGCTGCGCCGACTCCGACGCCGGCGCCCGCGACGCCGACCGTGACCGGCATGATGAGCTGGGAGGCGGAGGGCCAGACTTCGCCGAGCACGTGCTCGCCGGCCCGGTCCGGCACCAGGAGCAGTGCGGCGCCCCAGAGCAGCGCGGCGCCGGCCAGCCCGCCGGCGAGCAGGAGGCAGAATCTGCCCAGCCGGTGCGGGGCCTCTCGCAGCACCCGTGCCGCCTCCGGGACGGTGACCAGCGAAAGACCCATCAGCACGGCGAGGAAGGGGCCGAGCAGGAGTTCGGCGCCGCGGACCGCACCCACCGCGCTGACCCCGGCGATCGCGCCGAGCCCGTACGCACGCAGCTGGCTCGCCCCGCTGAGGCTGACGTTCTCGGCCAGATACCGGTAGCCGAGGTCGCGCTGCTCGCGCAGCCACGCGCGCGCCCGGGCCGGCCGGGGCAGGATGCCGCACTGGATGCAGCCATACCCCGCGGCCACCGCGGCGGTTCCGCCCCAGGCGAGCACGAAGCCTTCCACGCTGCCCACGCGTGCCGCCACCACCAGGGCCGGGATGAGGGCGATGCCCCACACGACGTCGTTGACGAACGCCTTCCGCCCGGCCCCCGCGGCGAAGAACGCGAACCGCCAGGTGTCCTGCAGCAGCAGCCCCGGCAGAACCACGCCGAGGCCGGCGAACGCGGCTCCCACCTGGCCGCCGAGACCCAGTCCGACCACCAGGCTCACCACGCCGATGACACCGCCCACGCCGAGCGCGGTACCCGACGCCCGGGCCGCCGCCGCGCGCCAGGACGCGTCCGACACACCGCTGAAGCGCACCACCAGTGGATCGGAGGCCAGCCCGCGGGAGACGTTGAGCACCACGCCGTAGGTCACCCAGGCCAGGGTGAACACGCCGAACGCCTCCAGCCCCAGCGAACGTGCCACGTACATTCCCACCAGGAAGTTGGACGCGCTGGAGGCCGCCTGGTCGGCCAGCCCCCAGGACAGTCGGCCGGCCAGGGCCCGCCTGCCGTTCGGCCGGGCGTGCCGGCGCCGGGCCGCTCCTGCCGTCGTCTTCTCTCCCTCGATGGTCATCGGCGTCATGCCTTGATCAGCCCGGCGCCCTGCAGGGCGTCGGCAGCGGCGGCCACGGTGTCGAACGGCAGCCCGGACCGCTCGGCGACGTCCAGCAGACTGTGCTCGCCGTCGGACAGGTTGAGCACCCAGAGCATGGCCATCTGGGCCTGCTTGGTGTCGCTGCGGCCACCGAGCGCGTCGTACAGACCGCGCCGGCCCAGCTGTGGTTCGCCGTAGGGGCTGAGGTTGAGGTACCGCCGGTTGCGGTCGAGGACGGCGGACGCCTCGCGGCAGACGGCAAGGGTGTCCGCCATCGCCTCCGGGGAGACGAAGTCCAGGTTGTCCGCGGAGGTGTGGTACTCGGGGTAGCCGGCGTACGGGGTCCGGGTGAGCGAGCCCACGCCGAGGTTGAACCCGGGCGAGCAGTACTGCCGCTCGTCGTAGCCGTACGGAGTGAACTCGGTGATGTGGTGCGGGCGTTCGGAGGCGGCCAGCACATGCCGCATCACCCGGTCGATCTCCGCGTCGCCGCGCCTGCTCTGTTTGTACGTCAGCCCGCCCGGGTCTCCGGCGCAGGCCAGCACCAGGCCGTGCTTGACGCGTTCCACCCGTTCCGCGTTGCGGGCGAGCCAGGTGATCGCGCCGATGGTGCCGGGCGCGAAGATGAACCGGTAGGTGTAGTACGGCGTTTGCTCCGCCAGCTCCCGGGCCAGGAACGTCGCCACCGCGACGCCGGCCATGTTGTCGTTGGCCAGCGACGGGTGGCAGACGTGGCAGGAGACGATCACCTCGTCGGCGACCTGCCCGGGGACGACATGCTCGGCGTAGGTGAGGTGGCCGTCGGCGAGGGTGGAGTCGATGCGCACCTCGTACTCGCCGTCCGGCATGGCGTCCAGGGTGTCCTGGGCCAGGCAGAACCCCCAGTCCGGCTTGTAGTAGCTGGTGCGGTACGGCACCCAGGCCGGGCGGTCCGGCAGGGTGTGCAGGTGTGCGCGCAGTTCGGCCAGCGGCATGGTCGCCGACACCGGCACGCTGTAGCCGAGCACGTGCAGGCTGGACGCGGCGAAGTCGACGACCCGGTTGCCCGAGGCGTCGGCGACGTACGCGTCCCGGATGTTCCACTCCTGCGGCACCGTCCAGTCGAGCACCTGCGTCCCGGTCGGCACCTCGTGCACCTGCAGCGGGATGTACTCGCCGACGATGTCCAGGGTGGCGCGCACGCCGTCGCCGGTGATGCTCCGGCAGAGCGGGTACAGCCGCTCCACCAGCGCGTACATCTCCTCGCCGATCTGGGTCACGGGCGCCACCGCAGGGTGTCGTCGACGGTGCCGGCCTCGGACGCCGCGCGCAGCACGGCGAGCCGGGTGAAGCGCTGGTCGAAGTCCTCCTTGGTCAGCCCGAACTTCTGGTAGGCGTCGGCGAGTTCGAGTGCGCCGCGCTTGACCGTCCACTCGATGTCGAAGCCGGGGATCGCGGCGCGGAACCGGGAGAAGTCCACCCGGTAGGAGCGCGGGTCGGCGCCGTTCTCCCCGGTGATCCTCACCTTGGAGCCGGGCACCGCCTCGGCGACCTGCTCGGCGATCTCGGCGACCGTGACGTTGTTGGTCTCGCTGCCGATGTTGAACGCCCGGTCGTGCACCGCTTCACGCGGCGCGGTCAGCGCGGCCGTGAAGGCCCGTGCGATGTCCGCTGCGTGCACCAGTGGGCGCCACGGGGTGCCGTCGGAGAGCACCAGGACCTCGCCGGACAGGAGCGCGTGGCCCACCAGGTTGTTCAGCACGATGTCGGCGCGCAGCCGGGGCGAGTAGCCGAAAGCGGTGGCGTTGCGCATGAACACCGGGGTGAAGTCGCCGTCGGCCAGCGCGTGCAGGTCGTCCTCGACCCGCACCTTCGACTCCGCGTACGGGGTCACCGGGCGCAGCGGGGCGTCCTCGCCCACCAGGTCGTCTCCGCCTGCGGCGCCGTACACCGAGCAGGTCGACGCGTACAGGAAGCGCCGCACTCCGGCGTCGCGGGCCAGCCGGGCCAGGCGTACGGACGCGTGGTGGTTGATGTCGTAGGTGAGTTCCGGCGCCAGCGATCCCAGAGGGTCGTTGGACAGCGCGGCCAGGTGGATCACGGCGTCCACCCCGGCCACGTGCTCGGCCGTGACGTCGCGCAGGTCCACCCGGTGCCCGGGCGGGTCCGCGGGCGGCTCGCCCAGCACGCTGTCGGCGAACAGGCCGGCGTCGAGGCCGACGACCTCGTGTCCGGCGGCGATGAGAACGGGGGCCATGACGGTGCCCAGGTAGCCCTGGTGTCCGGTCAGTAGTACGCGCAAGGTTCAGTCCCCCAGGTTGAGCGTGAGCTTGGTGACGGCGAACGCCTCGGCGTATCGCTCGTGGCATTCGATGCCGCGGATCCGGGCCAGGCCGAGAAAGGCTTCCCGGTCGTACCAGGGCTTGTGGCGCTGCGAGGGGTAGTGCTCCTGCAGCAGCCGTACCTTCTGTTCGGCGATCTCCGGCGCCAGCGGCTGGTACGCCGCCATACGGCCGAGATCGCCGTCCCACTTGGCGATCTCGTAGCCGAGCACGAGGTGGTCGCGGAACGCGGTGGGTACCAGCTGCGCCAGACCGCGGTGATCCTGGTGCGCGTCGTCGGTGCGCGGGGCGAGGACCAGATCCGGCTCGGTCCGCCCGCGCAGGTCCTCGACCGCGGCCTTGGCCTCTTCCCAGTGCACGGGCATCCGGCCGTCCGGCAGCTTGAGCACGGTCAGCCGCAGGTCGGCGCCCGGGCAGAAGGCGGCGAGCGCGGCCTGTTCCTCCTGCTCCCGCTCGCTGCCACCGCCGGAGAGCACCAGCGCGTCGACGCGGGTACCGGGGTGCGCGAGGCACATCGTCAGCAGTGTGCCGCCGGCGCCGATGGCGATGTCGTCGCAGTGCGCGGCCACCGCGACGATCCGGTCGAGGCGCCCGGCCCCGAGCCGGATCACGCTCTCACCCCGGCGCTGTCCTGCTCCCACACGGCCCACGGGCGGTCGCCCCGGGTGTAGGCGTCGTCGAGCGCGGCCCGCTCCTTCACGGTGTCGGTCGGCTTCCAGAAGCCGCGGTGCTGGTACGCCACCAGCCGCCCGCGCTTGGCGAGTTGGCCGCATCCGTCGGCGACCAGGTCACCGTTCTCCGGTATGTGGTCGAAGACCTCCTGGCGGAGCACGAAGTAGCCGCCGTTCTCCCACAGCGGCAGATCGCTCACCGCGGTAATGCCCCCCACCAGTCCGTTCTCGCCCAGTTCCACGCAGTGGAACGACGACTGGGGCGGTACCACCGTCATCGACGCACCCGCGTCGCGCTGAGCGAACTTCTCGATCATCTCCGGCAGCGGGGCGTCGGTGAGCACGTCGGCGTAGTTGGCGAGGAACATCTCGTCGCCGTCCAGATGGTGCCGCACCCGGCGCAGCCGCTCCCCGATCGGCGACTCGATGCCGGTCTGCGCGAACGTGATCGTCCAGTCCGAGATGTCGGTGGACAGCAGCTCGGTCTCCCCCTTGCGGAGCACGAAGTCGTTGGAGGTCGTCTCCTCGTAGTTGAGGAAGAAGTCCTTGATGTGGTGCGCCCCGTAGCCGAGGCACAGGATGAACTCCTTGTGCCCGAAGTGCGCGTAGTAGCGCATGACGTGCCAGATCAGGGGGCGCGGGCCGACCATCGCCATCGGCTTGGGCACGTCGTCGGAGGTGCCGTTGCGCATCCGCATCCCGTAACCGCCGCAGAACAGAACGACCTTCATGCTGAGACCTCTTTCAAGGCGACGTCGACGATGCTCAGTTCCGGGATGGGAAAGACCAGCCGGCCGCCCCAGTCGTGCACGAAGGACAGCTGCTCGACCAGCTCGGCCCGCAGGTTCCACGGGAGGACGAGGACGTAGTCCGGTTTGTCGACGGCTATCTGCTCGGGCGGCAGGATCGGGATGCGGGTGCCCGGGGTGAACCTGCCGTGCTTGTAGGGGTTGCGGTCGACCGTGTACGCGAGCAGGTCGGGCCGGATGCCGCAGTGGTTGAGCAGGGTGTTTCCCTTGCCCGGGGCGCCGTAGCCGACGACCGTCTCGCCGCGCTCGGCCGCCTCGATGAGGAACTTGAGGAGGTCCCGGCGCACCTTGGCCACCCGGTCGGAGAACTCGGTGTAGCCGGACAGCTCCTGCAGCCCGGCGGCCTTCTCGCGGGCCAGCACGTCGGCCACCCGCTCGGTCGGCTCACCGGCCACCTCGGCCGGCCGGGCCCACAGCCGGATGGAGCCGCCGTGCGTGGGCAGCAACTCCACGTCCACGAGCGCGAGTCCGCCGCTCGCGAGGGCTCGGATCGCGGACGCGACCGTGTAGTACTGGAAGTGCTCGTGGTAGATCGTGTCGTACTGGTTCTCCTCGATCAGGGTCAGCAGGTGCTGCACCTCGATGGAGACCCAGCCGTCGTCGGCGACCAGGGCGCGCAGGCCCTGGGTGAACCCGACCACGTCGGGGATGTGCGCGTACACGTTGTTGGCCACGACCAGGTTCGCCGGGCCGTGCTCCTTGCGGACGGCCGCACCGGTGTCCGGACTCAGGAACTCCGTGAGGGTGGGCACACCCGCGTCCCGCGCCGCGGCGCCGACGTTCACCGACGGCTCGATGCCCAGGCAGCGGATCCCCCGGTCCACCACGTGCTTCAGCAAGTACCCGTCGTTGCTCGCGACCTCGACAACGAAGGCCTCGGAGCCGTCGGAGCCATCGGAGCCGAGACCCACCCGCTGCACGGCGTCGGCGACGAACGTGCGGGCGTGCTCCACCCAGGAGGTCGAGTACGAGGAGAAGTACGCGTACTCCTTGAACGTCTCCTCCGGTGTGATCAGCGGCGGGATCTGCGCCAGCCAGCAGTCCGTGCAGACCCGCAGGTGCAGCGGGTACGCCGGTTCCGGCAGGTCCAGTTGGTCCGCGGCGAGAAAGCTCTCGCACGGCGGTGTCGCCCCCAGATCGACGACACTCGCCAGCGTCGTCGAGCCGCAGAGTCGGCATCGTGTCATTTACTGCCCCCCATTGTTCCGTCCCCCATTGATTCCGTCCGACCCGCGATCGCGGTGCGGTACCCCTCCACCAGGCGCTCCAGGCCGACGGCCGGGCTGAAGCCCTGCTCGTAACGGCGCCGGGCCGCGTGGCCCATCTCCCGGTTGCGGTCCGTTTCGGCCGCGATCCGGCGTATGCAGGAGGCGAGCGAGGCCGGCTCGCCCGGCTGGTGCAGCAGCCCGGTCACGCCGTCGTCGACGAGTTCGACGAAGGCGCCGTGGCCGGCGGCGACGGTCGGCACCCCTGCCGCCATCGCCTCGACCGCCACCAGGCCGAACGCCTCCAGCCATGTCGAGGGAGCCACCACGGCGACGGAGCGGGCGATGGCCTTCCGGCACTCCGCCGTGTCCAGCAGGCCGGCGTACCGTACGTCGTCCCGGCCCGCCGCCCAGGCGGTCACCTCTCGCTCCAGCGGCCCCGTGCCGGCGATCACGAGCGGCACGCCCACACCGCCGCCGGCCGCGATCTCGTCCCACGCGGTCATGAGCAGCCGCACGCCCTTGGCCTCCGCGAGCCGGCCGAGATAGAGCACGTGCTCGCCGTCACCCTCGCGGCGAGTGCCCGGTTCGGGCACGAAGTTGTGCTTCACCGCCAGCCGCTCGGCCGGCATGCCGGACCGCACCAGGACGTCGCGCTGCGCGGCGGAGATGCAGAAGAACCGCTCCACGCCGGACCACCACCGCCTCCGGTTGGCCGACAGGCTGACCGCGAGCGGCACGGTCGCCAGGCGGGAGTTGCGGTAGCAGCCGTGCCGGACGGCGGGCAGCGGCGAGGAGCCGACGCACTCGGTGCACGGCCGGCCGTCCCGCTGCAGCGTGCCGGGCGGGCAGACCTGGGTGTAGTTGTGCAGCGTGGCCACGGCGGGCACCCCGGCGTCGGCGCAGGCGGCAAGCACCGCGGGCGACAGCAGCGGGAAGACGTTGTGGATGTGGACCACGTCCGGCCGGTCGGAACGAAGCCGGGCGGTGAGCTCCTTGCGGACCCCCGGGTTCCACGGCACGAGGAGCGGCACCGCGACCTTGCCGAGCAGGGACCGGGCGGCGATGTCGTCGCTGCGCCGCTCGAACACCTCGACCCGGTGGCCGGCCGCGCGCAGCAGCTCCACCTCCTGGTCGACGACCTTGTTCTCTCCGCTCGGCTGCGCCGAGGCGTAACGGTTGTGCACCACGAGGACGTGCATGCTCACGTCGCCTCCGATCTCTGGGCCCAGCGCGGGACGCGTCGTCGACGGACTTCGGGCATCGAGAGCGGAGCGGGCTCGGCCGGTGCCGCGAGGAGCGAGGCGGCCAGAGCCAGGTGCAGCAGATACGGTGAGGCGTCGCCCAGGCCGACCTCGGTGTACGACGCGATCCCGCAGTAGCTGATGAGGAAGATCGCGCAGGCCCTCTGCAGCGACGGTGGCCGCAGCAGCGCGACGCCGCCCAGCACGACGATGATCGCCGCGACCAGAGTGACGCCGATCAGACCCTGCTCGTTGTAGACGGCCAGCCAGCTGTTGTCGATCGGCAGCCCGCCGAACGACTTGTCCCCCAGACCCACGCCGAAGGCCTGTTCCGACATCGACCGGTGCTCGCCCAGCAGAGCGTCCCAGACCTTGGCCCGGCCGGTGAGGCTGGAGAAGTTCTCCTGGCTCTGCCCGCGCAGGAACCACGCCTGCAGCGCGGAGGCGAACCCGACCGCGGCCACCGTGGCGCACAGCACCGCCCAGGTGAAGAACCGGCGGGCGGCGGCGCTGGTCAGGATGAGCGAGCCGATCGCCAGCACGAGCCCCACGAGCATGCCGAGCGTGGCCGTCCGGGTATGGGTCAACGCGAGCACGCCGAGCGACGGCACGATGACGATCGCCGCGCTTCTCCCGTCGGTCCGGCGGCCCAGCAGGAGCAGCACGGTGAGCCCGATGACCACCGCGGCGTACTGTCCGATCTGCGGCGGGGTGAGCGGCCACAACGCGCCGACGAGGCGTCCCTCGTATTCGCCGGGCAAAGCCGCGCCCGGTGAGACGACCAGGCCGGCGGCCACCGTTCCGAGAACCGCGAAGTACACCCGGATGTGGGGCCGGACGAACGTCAGGCCCCCGTCCCACCAGCGGCTGAGCAGCCACAGCGTGCCGACGAAGAGAGCCAGCCGGAAGCAGCGGAACAGCGCGCCGAACCCGGACTCCAGGTGCGCGCTGGAGATCACGCTCGCCACCAGGAGCAGGGTGAGCAGGAGCACGTAGGCGCTGGGTCGGATGCGCAGCCGGGCATTGACCAGGAGCGCCAGCGTGAACGCGGCGACCAGTGCGCCCATGGTGACCAACTGGATGAGGGAACGGGGCAGCGGGATGATGGTCTTCGCCCCGGTGGAGCCGAGCGTGTTGAGGATCAGCAGTCCCCAGACCGTCCCGACGATCTTCGGTGGGCCGGCCGGGCGCGGTTCGGCGCCGGGTCGCGTGCCCGCCGGGTCCGTTGTGCCCGGCAGGCTGCCGCGGTGCAGGTCTCCGCTCATCTCAACCACCTGCCTTTGCGCGGAAGGTGCTGCCCGTGTCCTGCTGGTACGGCGTGCCCTGCCACTCCTGGAAGGTGAGCACCCGGCTCGGGTCGTGGGCGACGAACTTCCACGGTCCGAGGTAGACGTTGTCGTGCCAGCGGTTGTGCTGCTTGCGGGTGATCGCGTCGGCCACCTTCTCGCCCTTGTACGGCGACCAGTCGGGATACGTGCCGTAGTTGGAGAGGACCGCCATGCGGTCGCACTTGTCCGTGCACTTGACGACGGACATGTCCAGCACGAAGCGGTTGTCGTGGATGTCCACCCGCTGGGTCTTCCACCGGCAGTCGTCGTACAGCGGTGGCTTGGCGATGGCCGGCTTCGCGCAGCGGTCGGTGTTCTTCACCAGCGGGGTGCAGTCACCGGACGAGGTGTTGGCCGGGCTGTTGCAGAACCGGTCGGCGTTCTCCCACAGGGTGATCCCCGACCAGTTGTCCTCCAGCACGTTCCGATAGATCTCGATCTTGTCGGTGCGGGCCTTGATCCGTGGTTCGCCACCGGACTCGGACAGGTAGACGGTCGCGAACGGGAAGTTGTCTCCGCCCTCGGCCGCGGCGCGGCCCTCGACCCAGTTGTTCCGCCGGATCGTGTTGTTCCGGATGACCGCGTTGTAGCTGATCTCGTAGATCAGCGCGGCGCCGTCGTTGGCCTCGATGACGTTGTTCTCGATGCGGAAGTCGTTGTTGTTGGTGTCCGCCCACAACCCGGTGCCCCGGTTGTCGTGCACCCAGTTGCCGCGCACGTCGGCACCGTCGACGGCCCAGAACTTGATGCCTCCGGTGCAGCCGCAGCCCTTGCGCCGCCGCTCCCAGTCGCCGGTGTTGTTGCCCACGATCTCGTTGCCCTCGACCACCAGACCGGTGATACGGCCGCTGCCCTTGTAGGCGTTCATGCCGTACTGGCCGTTGGCGCGCAGGCAGTTGGCGCGGACCTGCTGGCGGGCTCCGGCCATCAGCCCGGCGCCGGAGTTGTTCTGGATCGTCGCGTGCTCGATCACCCACCCGTCGGCCGAGTCGTGATTGACCACGCCCTCGTCCAACGGCGCCACGAAACGCTCCACGGTCAGGTAGCCGATGGTGACATCGCGGGCGGTACCGCTGAACGCGTACTGGTTCTTCTTCGCGCCGTCGAGCACCGCACCGGGCGCACCGAGGTAGCGGTTCCCCTCCTTGGGGACGACCTGGGCGAAGCGGTCCGGGTCGAGCCTGTGCTTGCCCGGTCGAAGCCAGAACGTGGTGTGCGGGGGGTTGCTGAGGGTCTTCGCCGCCAGGTCACCGACCACCGCGGGGTCGACCGTCACCGCGCCCGCCGGCGCCTTCGCCGGCCCGGCCGCGGGCTCGGCGCACACCCGGGCCACGGCTCGGCCGCCGGACGTGGACGGCGCGGCGCTCGGCTCCGCGCCCCGGGCGCCCGGGGCGCCTGAGGTGCTGTCACAGCCGGTCGCCAGCAGGGCAAGCGCCAGGGGTGCCGCCCACGCCCAGTGCCGCATCGTGATCCCCACGCGCTCCCCTTGTAGGTGTGGTGAAGGTCCCGCACAGCACCCACAGCTCCCGGCACGCACCCTCGCCGTACCGGCCGAAGACCCGAGCAGCGACTTCCCGTCGAGGGCCTTCGTCCGGTACCCCGAAGGCACGCACCGGACACCGCGGGCATGGCAGGTGACTTTCACGACACCTCCAAGCCGCGGAACACGAGCACGGTGGTGAAGCCCTCCGTGCCGTCGGCGAACCCGGTGCCGACGAGCGTCGTCGAGGGTTCCTTGCGCCCGAATCCGGCGGAGTACCAGCCGAGCGGCGGGTCGGTCTCGCCGCGATGGGCCCGCCAGGACAGCTGCCCGGGCAGGTCGAGCACCGCGGAGCGTCCTTCGCCGTCCACGATCCAGGTGAGCACTGCCCTGTTGCCCACCAGGTCCGCGGCGATCGCCGGACCGAGGTGGAACGCGAGGCGTACGTCCCGGCGCGGGCCGCGCACTTCGTCGACCACCTTCAACTCCTGGCTCTCAGCGCTCAGTTCCACCGTGCGGCGGTGCACGGAGCCCTGATAACCGTCGTGCTCGGCACACCAGCGGGCCGTTGCCGCGTCGGAGGTGCCGGACGTGTCCGCGGCCAGGACGCGGCTCTCGGCATGCCGGGTCCACAGGAACGGGCCGCCGGAGACGGACTGGTCACCGCCGTCCAGCTGCAGGGTGTTGTGGCCGAGGGTCGAACGGAAGTACTGCCGCCACTCGGGCTGCCCGTGGTAGCAGAACGTCCCCGGGTCGGCGAGCACGTCGACGCCGTCGTGCCGGACCTCCACGGACAGCGCGTCCGCGTGGGCGTGCGCGGCGATGGACAGGAAGCCGTGCGGACCGCCGTCGCAGCGGCACCAGATCTCCTGCGGACCGCGCAGGATGGTCATGCCGGCGTCGGCGAAGTGGGCCGGCCGGCTCTCCGGGCGGGCCACCGCCGGTGCGCCGGGCTTGATCAGCGCGGCCAGCAGCGGGGTGCGCACATCGGTGCCGGTCACCGTCGGCCACCAGGCGAGCCGGCCGAACACGGCGTCCCCGGTGGCCAGCAGCGAGGCCCAGCGGTCGGTGTCCGGCCCGTCCACGACCAGACCGTGTCCGTCGTCCGCGTCTCCCTGGCGCGGCGGCCGCAGCCGGTTGTCCACGACGGCCGCGAGCGCGTCGGTCATCCGCAGCAGTACGAGCCGGACGGTCGGGGGGACCGGCACGCGGGCGGCGTCCGCCTCGGCCACCGCGGCCAGGCCCAGCTCCAGGACGAGTCCGTGGTATTCGGTGGCCAGCTCGCGATTGAGGCCGGAGAGGTAGGTGTTGCCACGCAGATGCCGCTCCAGCGACCGCAGCGCGCCGGCCCGCCAACGCTCCGACGAGGGGAACCAGTCGAACGCGCAGGCCGCTGCGAACTGCCCGGCGGTCTCGGCGATGACGTGGTTGTTCGCCGAAGAGCCCCGGCTGGGGAAGGCGGCCAGCCAGCGCTGGTGGTGCCAGATCTGGTTCAGCGCCACCTGGTTGCCCTCGAACAGGCCGGCCGCGCCGGGCCAGCCGTCGAGCAAGCGACGGATCCACACCCAGGACAGCAGTCGGATGCCCAGCTCGATGCCGCTGATCCAGTGCACGCCGCGCAGGGGTGGGTTGGCCTCCCACCACGACCGCAGGTGCTCGGCCACGCGCTCGGCGTACCGCTCGTCCTCGGTGACCGCGTAAGCGGCGGCGAGCACGGTGAGGTACTGGTGCCGGGACGGCTCCCAGATCTGCTTGATGTCCCCGACCGCGTCCTCGTTCCGGTACGGCACGTCGAAGGCGTAGCCCGAGGGAGCCCGGCGCCCGGTCTTCGGGTCGCACCACCAGTCCGGGTCGGTCATGTCGTCGCGGACCACCCCGAAGTACTCGGCGTGCCCGTCCATGAGCCGGTCCGCCTCGGCGATGAGACGTTTCGCGGCGTCCGGAGGTACCGCGGCGATCGTCCCGGCGGGCAGGACCGCGGTGAACCGGGCGCCGGTCACGCTCGGGCAGTCGGGCGGCGCCGACCGCCACCGCCGCCTGCGCACCGCGTCGCCCACCCGGCCGCCGACCTCCCGCGGCCCCATACGGGACAGCCGCCGCAGGTACCAGCCCGCGCTCATCGTCATTACGCCCTCGCCAAGGTCACCGGCGCGCCGCCGGCCAGGCCGGCCTGCACGGCGAGGGTGGCGGCCGTGGTGGCGACCAGGGACTCCAGCGGCACCGGCATCGGCCCGCCGGTCCGCACGGCCTTGATGAACGCGGCCAGTTCGGCGTTCTGGCCCTTGTCCCGGGCCTTGGGCAGCCGTGAACTGACCCACTTCTTGCGGCCGTAGACCGAGGCCCGGACGAAGTCGTCGAGCCGCAGCACCTTGCCGTCCGCGACCAGGTCCAGCGTCTCCTTGGGGAAGCCGGCCGCGCCGGTGGTGACGTAACTGATGGTGGCGGTGGACCCGTCCGGGTAGCTCAGCAGGACCTGCAGGTCCTCGTTGCCGGACGGGGCGACCGCGTACACCGATACCGGATCGGCGTCGAGCAGCCAGCTCGCCGTGTCGATGAAGTGTCCGCCCTCACCGGCGAACCGTGAGCCCTCGGTGCCCTGTTGGAGGTACCAGCTGCCGTGCTGCAGCCGGCCCGCGTTGACCAGGTAGCGCAGGCTCGCCGGGCCGGTGCGGGTGCCGAACTGCTGCCTGGCCTCGTGCAGCAGGGGGGCGAACCGGCGGTTGAAGCCCACCTGCAGCCGGTCGTTGCCGGACTCCTCCACCGCCGCGAGCACACCGGCCAGCTCGTCCTCGGTGAGCGCCAGGGGCTTCTCGACGAACACCGTCTTGCCGGCGAGGAGCGCCTTCCGGGTCAGGTCGGCGTGCGAGCTGTGCCGCGTCACCACGAACACCGCGTCGATGGACTTGTCGCCGAGCACGGCGTCGAGGTCGGTGGTCGCTTCGGCGAAGCCGAACTTCCGCTGCGCGTTGGCCGCGGACAACGCCGTCGTGGTGACGACGGTCGACAACTCGACGCCGTCGCGCTGTGCCAGGTGCGGCAGCAGCATCGACGTGGCGTAGTTCCCGGCGCCGACGAACGCCAGCTTCACCTGCGTCCGGGTGGCCCGGGCCGGACTCGGCTTCACCTTCACCGCGGGCACGGCCACCGCCGGAGATTCCGCTTCCACCCCTTGTTCGGGGTACCGGAACAGCGCGGTGATGGCCTTCAGGTCGCCGTCCTTCAGGCGCTGATAGGTCTCGACGGCGTCGTCGAAGTCGGCGACGTGGGAGATCAGGGGCTCCACGTCGACCTTGCCGCGGGCGGCGAGGTCGAGGAAGCACGCCAGGTTGCGGCGCTCGGTCCAGCGCACGTAACCGATCGGGTAGTCCCGACCCTCCAGTTCGTACGCCGGGTCGTAGCGCCCGGGGCCGTAGCTGCGGGAGAACCGGACGTCGAGCTCCTTCTCGTAGTACGCGTTCCACGGCAGGTCCAGGCGGCACTTGCCGATGTCGACGACCCGGCCGCGGTCCCGGCAGAGCCGGGCGGCCAGCTCGACGGGCTGGTTGCTGCCACCGCCGGCGGCCAGGTACACCTGGTCCACGCCGTGACCGCCGGTGAGCTCGGCGACGGCGGCCTCCACGGCCGCGGACTCGGGATCGCCGCAGGCCGCGGCGCCCAGGCGCTCGGCCAGCTCACAGCGCGACGGGTCGGGGTCGACCCCGACGACGCGGACTCCCGAGGCGGTCAGGAGCTGCACCACCAGCTGCCCGATCAGCCCGAGGCCGATGACCAGCGCCACCTCGCCCAGCTGCGGTTCGCCCTGGCGGACGCCCTGCATCGCGATCGACCCTACGGTGCCGAAGGCGGCGTGCCGCGGCGCGAGGCCGTCCGGCACCGGGGCGTAGAGGTTCTTCGGCACCCAGTTCAGCTCGGCGTGCAGGGCGTGCTCGTTGCCGGCGCAGGCCACGAGGTCGCCGACCTTCACGTCGTCGACGCCGGCGCCGACCTCCTCGACCACCCCGCACAGCGAGTAGCCCAGCGGCGTGTAGGAGTCCAGCTTGCCCATCACCTTGCGGTACGTGGCGGGCACCCCGTTGGTGGCCACGCTCTGCATGACCTTGGCCACCTGGTCAGGGCGGGAGCGGGCCTTGCCCAGCATCGACATGCCGGCCTCGGACACCTTCATGAGCTCGGTCCCGGTCGAGATCAGCGAGTAGACGCTGCGGACCAGCACACCGCCCGGCTTGCATCCCGGCACCGGCACGTCGAGCACCGCCAGCTCGCCGCTCTTGTAGTTCTGAACAACCTGTTTCACCCGAGCTCCTCTTGTTTCCACGCCGTCAGGCCGCTTGGCTCTGGCCGGAGCCAGAGGTCGCGTCGCGATACCAGTACTCGAGCGTCAGCACATGCCACAGATGCTTGGAGAAGTCCTGCTGCCCCGCGGCGTCCTCGGCGACCATCCGCGCCAGCGCGTCGCGGCGCAGGATCCCGGAGTTGACGAGCACGCCGTCGTTCACCACCTCGCGCACCAGCGGGGCCAGATCGCGGCTCATCCAGGCCCGCAGCGGGGCGCTGAACAGGCCCTTGGGCCGGTACACGATCTCCCGGGGCAGGATCGAGGTGGCCGCCTCCTTGAGGACCGCCTTGCCCTGCCGTCCGACGATCTTGCGGTCGCCGGGCACGGCGAACGCCGCCTTGACCACCTCGACGTCCACGTACGGCACCCGCACCTCGGTCGAGGCGGCCATGCTGGAGCGGTCCGTGTAGGCGAGGTTCAGGCCCGGCAGGAACATCCGGGCGTCGCCCAGACACATGCGGTTGACGAAGTCGTCGAGGTCGTTGTCCTGGTAGATGTCCGCGTGCTCGGTCAGCACGTCGTCGACCGTCCCGGCCAGGTCCGGGTCGACCAGGGCGAGCAGCTCGTCCTGGTCGTACATGGTGTAGCTGCGCCGGAACGCGGTCTCCTCCGGCAGATCGGCGAAGGACAGGAACCGCTTCGCGAAGCGCACCGACCGGAACCCCCGGCGACTCGTGGCGACCGGGAGCCGGTCCACGGCCGCGGACACCCCGCGCCGCAGGGGCCGGGGCACGCGCTGGTAGCGCAGTGCGAGCAGGTTGGCCAGGTGCTTGCGGTACCCGGCGAACAGCTCGTCGGCACCCATCCCGGAGAGCATCACCTTGACCCCGGCCTCCCGGGCGGCCGAGCAGATCAGGAACGTGTTGATCGCGGCGGGGTCGCCGATCGGCTCGTCCAGGTGGTGCGTCATCTTCGGCAGCAGGTCGAGCACGTTCGGGGCGATCTCGATCTCGTGCAGGTCGACGCCGAACTGCTCGGCCACCTGCCGGGCATAGCGCAGGTCGTCCGGCATCGCCTCGAACTTGGCGTCCTCGGCGCGGAACCCGATCGTGTAGGCGGAGATCCCGGGATGGTCGCGGGCCGCCAGCGCGGTCAGATAGCTGGAGTCGAGACCGCCGGAGAGGAAGGTCGCCACGGGTACGTCGGAGAGCAGGTGGCGCCGGGTCGACTCCTCGACGACGGCGGCGATGTCCGGCTGCTCACCGGCCCGGGCCCGCTCCTGGCCCTCGGCGGCGACGTCCTTCAGGTTCCAGTACTGGCCGCGCTCCACCCGGCCGTCGGGGCGGCACCTGAGCCAGCTCCCCGGCGGCAGTTTCTCCGCTTCGCGGAACGCGCACCGTGAGTCCGGCACCCAGTAGTACAGCAGCGAGGCCACCAGCGCCGCGTGGTCCACCTCCAGCGTCCCGCCGGTCGCGGCGGCGAGCGCCTTGAGTTCGGAGGCGAACACCAGGCCCGTACCGCGCCGGAGCAGGAACAGCGGCTTGATGCCCAACTGGTCGCGGGCGAGCACCAGTTCACCGGTTCGCTCGTCGAAGATCCCGAAGGCGAACATGCCGCGCAGCCGGGGCAGGCAGTCCGTGCCCCAGCGCCGCCAGGCCTCCAGGAGCACCTCGGTGTCGGAGGTACCGCGGAAGCGCACCCCGGCGGCCGCCAGCTCGGCACGCAGCTCGGGCGCGTTGTAGAGCTCGCCGTTGTAGGTCAGGGCGAGGCCGTCCGAGACCATCGGCTGGGCGCCGGTCTCGGACAGGTCGATGATGGCCAGCCGACGGTGCCCGAGCTGGACCTCGCCGTCACCGGCGGGGTGGCCGTACCGGCCCGCCCCGTCCGGACCGCGGTGGGCGAGGGTGTCGGTGAGCCGGTCGGTCACGGCCTTCCCGTCCGGCCAGCGGTACGTACCTGCGATGCCACACATGTCCTACCGCGCTTCCTGGTCGTTGTCCTGGCCCTGTGCGGCCCACACCGGCTCCCGCTCCAACCGCCGCCGGCCCGTCCCGTTCTGCCGGGCCGGCCGCTCGCTCCGGCCGCGCAGCGCGGTGTGCAGGCCGTCCCACAGCGTGCCGTCGGTCCGGTCACGCGGATCCGGGTCGATCAGCACCACACCGATCACCGGGATGCGCTGGTCCGCGAGCTGCCGCGCCACGGTGTGCAGCCATGCGGCGGTGCCGTGCCCGGCCCGCACGACGAGCACGGTCTGGGTGCCGAGGTACTGCAGGTCGGTCCACGCCGTGCCGGGCGCCACCGAGCCGACGCCGAGCCGGCGCTCCTGGGGCGGCACGGCCGCGGCGCGCTCGCCGCTGACCACGGTGGGGTCTCCCGGCTTCGGGCGGTGCTGCGCGAGGTGCGGATCGGGCAGACCGTCGACGATGACGACGGGCCCCTCCGCGGTCATCGCCCTGGCGAGGTCCAGGGCGATCACGCTCGCGTTGCGCGCACAGCCCAGTTCCAGCAGCGACACCGGTTCCGCGGAGCCGCGCACGGTGCGGGCGAGGGTCGCGGTGAGCCGTTCGCGTGTCGCCCGGGTCCGTCGGCGCCGCCACAGCCTGCCCGACCGCAGGGGCAGCTCCGCGATGACCGAGGCGCCCAGGTTCGCCGCGATGTCCCGGCGCAGCACGGGGCGGTCCGTCACCACAACGCCGACCGCGGCCAGCGCGAGCCCGAGGACGAGCCCGAGGACGAGCCCGATCGCGGCATCGGTGGCGGCCGCCTTGGGCAGGGAGTGCCGCACCGCGCGCGGTGCGTCCACGATCTGGGTGCCGGCGATGACGTTGGGCGTGCCGATGCGTGCCTCCGCGGCACGCTGGTCGAAGTCGGAGATGCGCGAGTTGAGTTCGGCGCGGCGGGCGAAGAGCGACTCGAGGCTCGCCGACGCCTGCGGGTCGCTCTCCGGCGAGTCCCCGATCTCCTTGTTGATCTTGGCCAGTTCGCTCCGCATGCGGTTTTCCTGGTCGACCAGGGCCTTGGCCTCGGCCTTCGCGGTGTCCCGCACCCGCTTCACATGGTCCGCGACGAACGCGTCGGCCAGCGCCTTGGCCCGGGCCACCGCCTCCGCCTCGCTGTCGCCCGTCGCAGTGATCTCCATCAGGTTGTTGCTGAGGCCGGTGCCCCGGTAGTCCCGCATGAAGTCCTCCGGCTTTTCCGGGGACTTGAGGGACTTCAGGGCCGATGCGGCGATCCGCGTGGTCCCCAGCAGCTGGACATCGGTGTTGATCAGCGTTCCGGGGTCGTTCGGCTGGTCCTGCTCGTGCGCGACCAGCACCTTGGTCACCGCGGTCGGCGGCGGCGGCATCAGGACCGCCACCGCCGCGCCGGCCAGCAGTCCGAGCAGCGCCATGGCTGACCACAGGCGGCGGCGCCTGCGCACCGCCACCACCAGCGACTGCAGGTCGATGAGCGGAGTGGCAGCCGACGACTCCGAAGCCGTACTTGTCGTCACGCCGAACCTCCCGTCGCGTGGCCGGGCATCGCGAGCGCCAGGGTGGCGTCGTCCGGAAGCTGGCCGGCCGAGCGCGTGGGGCGGGCCTGGACCATGCCGGCCACGACGACGCCGACGACCTCGTGCCTGCCGTCCGCGCACGCCTCGGCGATGCCGGCGAGCTCCTCCGCGGTCCAGCTGCCCGCGCTGAGAACGACCACGGCACCGGACTCGTTGACTCGGTCCGGCACCGTCGGCCGGTCCACCGAGACCTCCACCATCCGCAGCTGCGGATCGCTCTTGGCCTCGGCGACGAGCTGTCCGGCGGCCCGGCGGGCGATCTCGTCACCGTCCGGTACGACGACCAGCAGCCGCCGGGGGTTCGGCAGCTGTTCCCTGAGGCGAGCGCACACCCGCCGGTAACGGATCCGTCTGTCGGCCTCGTCGCCGGACCGCTGCGGAACGGGGAGGTCCCACCGGGTGTCGACGCCGAGGAATCGGCGGATCCAGGCCCGCGGGCCCCTGCCTTCCCTCCGTTGCGCGCCCCGTTCACCCGGCACGTCCACGGTGCCGAGGACCGCCGAGCCCAGCGCCGCGGCGATCTCCGGTTCGGTGCGCAGCCGGCGGTTCATCCGGGCGGCAACGAGATGGCCGATGACCGCGAACAGAAAGAACAGCAGTGCCCCGCCCGCGATGAGCTGCACCCTCGTCGGGGGCTCCTCGCCGGTCGGCCGGGGTGCCGGGCCCATGACGACCATGCCGGCCTTGTCGGTCGCCGGGTCGGCCTGGTCCAGCTTCTGCATGGCGTCCTCCAGCGAGCTGCGCAGGCTCTCGAGCGCCGTGCGGGCCTGCACGCTCTCCACGGACTGCCCCGGATCTGCCTCCTTGGCCAGGTCGCTGATGCGGCGGTTGGTCTCCTCCACCTGCTTGCGCAGCGCCTCGGTTCCCGTGGCCGCCGCGGAGCCGGTGCTGCCGCCCGAGACCCGCGCGGCGAACGTGACGAACTGCTGGGCCACCTCGTCGGAAAGCTGCTGCGCGCGCTTCGGGGTGTCGGCCGTACCCGAGATCTTGATGATGTTCCCGTCGGAGGCCTTGGCGCTCACGCGATCCCGCAGATCGGTGCCGCTGACGCCGCTCCAGTCGAGAGCGGTGGCCGCCTTGTCCACCACCGTCGAACTGGTCGCGACATCCACCTGGGTGAGCAGCGCGCGCTCCTCCCACTGCCCCGGCAACAGGACCGATGCCGACGCCGTGTACCGCGGTGGGAACAGCACGGAGGTGCCGTAGCCGACGAGCGCGCCCACCATGGCGAGGGTGACGAGAAGGCGCCACCGCCGACGGAGCATCCGCCCGATCGTGACCAGACGAATCGTGTCCTCGTTCAACGCCCCGGCCTCTTCCTTGTCCGGACCGCCTTGCCGGCCGCCACCGCAGTGCGGTCACCGCAGGCAGCGGCGTAGGCGGCGAGCAGCGAGGCTTGCGAATTGCGCCAGGAGAGCGGACCGCTGACCCGCTCCTGACCGATCTCGCCCATCTCGGCCCGCTTCTGCGGATCGTCGAGCAGCACCGTGATGAGCTTGGCGAACTCGGCCTCGTCGTTGGCAGGCGCGTAGACGGCGGCGTCACCGGCGGAGACGCGCGCCTCCTTCAGGTCGAACGAGACGATCGGCCGGCCCATCGCCATGTACTCCAGGACCTTGTTCATGGTCGACACGTCGTTGAGCGGATTGCGCGGGTCGGGAGAGAGGCACACGTCCGCGGTGGACAGGTAGCGCACCAGATCGGCGTCCGGAACGCGCCCGGTGAACTCCACCTGCTCGGAGAGCCCGAGCCGCCGGGACAGTTCCACCATCGCGTCGAAGGCGTCGCCGGCGCCGACGAAGACCGCGTGCCAGTCGGTCCGCCCGAACTCGTCACGCAGCTTCGCGAGGGCGCGCAGGGCGTAGTCGACACCGTCCTGCGGGCCCATGACCCCGAGATAGCACAGCAGATGAGGCTTGCCGCGCTTCAACTCCGGCTCTGGCGGCACCGGTTGGAACCGCTCGATCGCGGGTGCGCTGCGCACCACGAAAACGTCCTCAGGGCGCCGGCCGCCACGGCGCATCGCGACGTCCCGGTAGCTCTCGTTCGTGGCGAGGACGATGTCCGCGGCCCGGTAGGTCCGCCGCTCCAGCGCGCACACGGCGCGGTAGAGCAGGTCCTCACCGCGGTCGAACCGGGAGAGGTACAGCTCCGGTACCAGGTCGTGCTGGTCGAAGACGAACCGCGCGCCGCGCCGCTTCATCCACAGTGCCGGCAGGAACAGCAGGTCGGGCGGGTTGCAGGCGTGGACCACGTCTACGGGTCCGACCTTGCGGGCCAGCCGGACCGTGTGCCACAGCGCCGATCCGTACTCCCGCAGGTAACCGGCCGGTCCTCCGGTGGCCGCGCGCAACGGGTAGCGATGGATGCGGACCCCGTCGATCTCCGCCTCCGGCTCCGTGTCCCGCTTCTCCCCCTGAGGGCAGATGACGTGCACCGTCCAGCCCGCGTCACGCAGCGTCGTGCACTCCTGCCACACCCGCCGGTCGAACGGCACCGACAGGTTCTCCACCAGGATCAGCGCGCGTCGGTTCGACCCGTCGCCGCCGGCTGTGTCGTCAAACGACGTGTTACCAAGCAAGGCCTATGTACCCCGGTTCGGTCCGACGCCTGTCGGCGTCGGGAAGATGGATGAGGTCGACGATCACCGGGCCGTCGCCATGGGGCAGCGCCGACAGGACGGCCGGGTCCTTGGTCCCGACCAGGCACACCTCGGCGTGCTCGAGCACCTCGTCGACGGAGTTCGCCAGCAGCTGCGCCAGGTGCGGCAGCCGGGTCTCGATGTACTCGCGGTTCGCACCGATCAGCCGGGACAGGCTCACGTTGGCGTCGTAGATCTTGAGGTCGTACCCCTTGCCGAAGAGCCTCTCCGCCAGCTCGACGAGCGGGCTCTCGCGGAGGTCGTCGGTGCCGGGTTTGAAGGACAGCCCGAACATTCCCACCCGGCGCTTGCCGGTGCGCTCGACCAGCTCCACCGCGCGCTGCAGATGTGCGGCGTTGGAGGGCAGCACGTGGGCCAGGATGGGCACCGAGATGTCGGCCCGCTGTGCCGCGTGGACCAGGCTGCGCAGGTCCTTGGGCAGGCAGGAGCCGCCGAAGGCGAAGCCGGGCCGCAGGTAGGCGGGGCTGATGTTCAGCTTGCGGTCGGCCAGGAAGACGTCCATCACCTGGTGCGAGTCCACCCCGAGCGCCTGGCACACCGCGCCCAGCTCGTTCGCGAAGCCGATCTTGAGGCCGTGGAACGCGTTGTCCGCGTACTTGATCGCCTCGGCCGTGGGGACCGGCACCCGGAACACCTCGCCGGGCAGGCCGTCGTAGAGGGCCAGCACCGCGTCGCCGCTCGCCGCGTCGAGCTCGCCGATCACGGTCTTGGGCGGGTCGAAGAAGTCCCGCACGCTCGTGCCCTCGCGCAGGAACTCCGGGTTGACCGCGACCCCTACGTCCACGCCGGCCGTGCCGCCGACGTACTTCTCCAGGATCGGTACCAGCAGGTTCAGGCAGGTGCCCGGGAGCATGGTGCTGCGGAACACGACGGTGTGACGCCCGCCCCGTTCGGCGAGTGCGGCGCCGATCTCCTCGGTGACCCGCTCCAAGTAGGTGGTGCACAGGCTGCCGTTGGGCTCCGAGGGCGTGCCCACGCAGACCAGCGACACCTCGCTGTCCATGATCGCCTCACGGACGTCGGCGGTGGCGCGCAGCGCTCCGGTCCGCACGACCTCGCTGATGAGCTCGCCGATCCGTTCCTCGACCACCGGGGCCTTGCCGTCGTTGACCAGGTCGACCTTCACCTGGTTCACGTCGACGCCGATGACCTCGTGACCCATGCTGGCCAGGCACGCGGCCGAAACACAGCCCACATAGCCGAGCCCGAAAACGCTGACCTTCATGACGCGTCCCCTCCCCCAGGCAGGCCCTTGTGGCCTGCGGTTGGCGCCCCGACGGGACGGTTGAGCAGCAGTCCCTCGCGCATCAGTACGCCCCCTGCCCGTGCAGCACCGCACGCAGCGTCTTCCACAAGATCACTGTGTCCAGGGCCAGCGACCAGTCCTCCACGTAGCGCAGGTCGAGGCGGACCGCCTCCTCCCACGGCAGGTCACTGCGTCCGCTGATCTGCCACAGGCCGGTGAGCCCGGGCTTGACCAGCAGCCGCCGCCGGATGTCCGGGTCGTACGCGGCGCACTCCTCCGGCAGCGGAGGCCGCGGACCGACGAGCGACATCGATCCGGTCAATACGTTGAACAGTTGCGGGAGTTCGTCGAGCGAGTACCGGCGCAGCACCGATCCCACCCGGGTCACCCGCGGATCCCGGCGGAGCTTGAACAGCAGCCCCGCGCCCTCGTTGCGGTCGGCCAGTTCGGCACGTGCCCCGTCAGCCCCGGGGACCATGGTGCGGAACTTGAGAATGGTGAACTCGCGGCCGTCCTTGCCGACCCTGCGCTGGCGGTAGAACACCCCGCCCCGGCTGTCCGCCAGCACGAGCAGCGCGACGAGCACCATCAGTGGCGCGAACAGCATCAGCAGGATCGCCGAGCCCACCCGGTCGACGACCCCTTTGATCGCCCGGCGCCCCCCGGTGAAGGTCGGCATGCTGACCCGCAGGAGCGGGATCCCCAGTACCGCGTCGACGTGCAGTCGCGGGCCGGCGACCTCCATCAGCACGGGGGCCACGACCATCTCGGCATCGCTGCCCTCGAGGTTCCAGGCCAGCCGCTGCAGGCGGTGCGGTGACCAGTGCGGGTCGGGTGTGACCGCGACGACACGGTAGCCGTCGTGGTGGACGTGCTTGGCGACGTCCTCCAGCCGGCCGACGACCGGCACTCCGTCCAGTTCGTCACCGTCGACTCCGAGACCGTCCGTCGTGCACACCCCGTCCACCCGCCAGCCGAGATGCGGGAACTTTCGGGTGCGGGCGATCAGGTCGCGCACGGTGGCCGGGCTCCCGGCGGCGAGCACCGGTCTCAGGCACTGTCCTTCCTTGCGCTGTCTGTGCAGCCTGAGGCGGAGGACATACCGCGCGGTCATGGTGACCAGCGCGATAGCGGGGATCGCGACGAAGATCCAGAGTTTGATGTTGCGTGAGGTGAGGGCTATCCCGCCGAGCGCCAGCACGACGGTCGCCGCGAACAGCGAGCGCCCCAGCCGGCGGAATTCCTCGGCACCCTGGCCGAGCACGGCCGGAGCCCACGCCCGGCCCACCGCAAGCGCTCCCAGCACCAGCAGCTCGGTGCCGACGGCGAGTATCCCCCATTTCTCGTGCCAGTTGGCCGCGTCCCGGACCCCGAAGAAGTTGCCGATCCCCTCCACCACGAAGGCGGTGGTGATGGTGTCGCTCATGATCACGGTACGGCGGTACCGCTGTTCCCAGTCGTTCGCCGACTGGCTGATCGCCCCATTCGCCAGACGCTCGCGCGCCGACGGATAGGGGCGGACTATTCCCCCCTGCCGCACAGAAACCCCCCGGTCCCCAGTGGTACGACGTGGTTGCCAAACACGGTTCCCTCCCCTGGGAGGCCCCCGCCTCCCGCATGTTCCTGCCCTCGCAGGGCCCCCCGCCCCGCGCCGCGCTGTTCCTCTCCCGGGAGGCACCGCCCCCCGCGCATGACATGCCGGATACATCAGCGCTAGTTGAGCAACTCACCCTGGAGGCGGCAGACTTGCATGTCCTGCCGGCCTCTCGAGTTGCGCGGGAACCCACCGAAACCCCGAATGCCCCCGCACCCGAAGCCCCCCCTCGAGCTCCAAGAACTGATCACCCCCGAGCCTGGCGCCGAGACGTTTCTGCTCTGTCCGCAGCGCAAGACCCATAGATCACTATTTGTCGCCTCGTGTCCCAGCATGGGCAGCAAGGTCAATCTAGACCATGGACCCCCGTCTGCAGAGGGGGATGTGTGGAATATGTGCTTACGATTTGGAGATGGGACAATCGAGCCATCACCACAGCAGGTGATTCGGCCACGAAGGCGGGCCTCGTGACCTGCGATGACGGAAGTTTCGGGAATCCGCGGGACGGGTTGGCGGCACCGCTGGACGGACCGTTCAACTCGCCTCAGCGGGGGGCCTCGTGGACAGCCGCGTGCCGGCGGCCGAAGGCCTGACCCGACGCATACGAAAAGGGCCCCCGCAGGCTCCCGCCTGCGAAGACCCTTCGACCGTCGGGACGACAGGATTTGAACCTGCGACCCCTTGACCCCCAGTCAAGTGCGCTACCAAGCTGCGCCACGTCCCGGCCGCGTCTCCCACGGATGTTCCGTGTGATCGCGCAGGTAGACCCTACCTCACACGCACGGCCGGACCGACTGGCAGCAGGTCAGCCGCGGGTGGCGACCGGCTCGCGAAGCTCCGTGGTCCCGGTGACGACCCGGCGCCCGGCCCGCCGTACCGGAACCAGCAGGGCCGCCAGCGCCGCCGCCAGGCACAGCACCGCCAGCAGGGTGAAGCCGTGGGTGTAGCCGTACTCGTACGGCAGTCCCGAGGGCTGCAGACGGCCCGTGACCAGGACGCTGGTGACGGCCGCGCCGATGGAGCCGCCGATGGTGCGGATGTTGGCGTTCATGCCGGTGGCGGCGCCGGTCTGGTCGGCCGGGACGCTGCCCACGATCAGGTTGGCCATGGAGGCGAAGGCGAGCCCGATGCCGAGGCCGAACAGGCCTGCGACGACGGCGATCTGCCACTGCTCGTCGTGCCAGAGGGCGAGGAAGCCGCACGCCACCGCGCCCAGCGCGGCACCGGTCACCAAAAGGGCCTTGGCGCCGACGACGGGCTCCAGACGGCCACTGAGCACACCGGAGAAGAACATCGCCACCAGCATCGGCAGCATGAGCAGCCCGGCGGCGGTGACGCTCGCACCGAAGCCGTACCCCGCCGACGACGGCGTCTGGACGAAGCCCGGCAGGAAGGACCAGATCGAGTACATCCCGGCACCGAAGAGCAGCGCCGCGGCGTTGGTGGTCCAGACGGCGGGCAGGCGCATCACCTTCAGGTCGATCAGCGGGCTGCGGGAGCGGGCCTCCGAGTACAGCCACAGCGCGAACAGCACGACGGCCGCGCCGAACAGACCGAGCACCCGGGCCGAGCCCCAGCCCCACGTGCCCGCCTGGCTGAGCGGCAGCAGCAGCGCGACCAGCCACGCGGACAGCAGGGCGGCACCGAGCCAATTGACGTTGCCCTGCGCCCTGTTGGGCGACTCGGGCACATACCGTACGGCGATGAGCGTGGCGGCGATCACGATGGCGACCGGGATCCAGAACAGCCAGCGGTAGTCGAGCGCGGTCACGATGGGACCGGCCGCGACCATGCCGACGCCACCGCCGGCGGCGATCACGGCGGAGAGGTTGCTGATGGAGCCGCTCACCTCGGACGCGGCGAACTCGTCCCGGATGATGCCGAAGGACAGCGGGAAGAGGGCGCCGCCGACACCCTGGACGACCCGGGCGACGATGAGGACGCCGATGCTCGGCGCGAGCGCGGCGAGGAGACAGCCGACCGCCACGGTCACGAGGACGGCGACGAGCGTGCGCTTCTTGCCGATCAGGTCGCCGACGCGGCCGAGGATCGGCGTGAAGACCGAGGCGGACAGCAGATACGCGGTCATCACCCAGGTAGCGGTGGACTGCGAGGTGTGCAACGCGTGCTGGACGGTCGGCAGGGCCGGCGCGATCAGCGACTGGAGCATGGAGAACACGCCGGCACCGGTCGCGAGGACCGCGAAGGTGAGACGGGTGGACTTGCGGGGCATGGAGAGCCTCTCCGAACACAGAGTGCGGCCGGAGCCTCGTGGGAAGCGGTCGCGGAAAGGACGATGGAGGTACCTCGACTGCTAAAGTGGAGGTACGCCTCCACTCTAGCGGAGGCACTCCTCCGCTTCAACCCGTACCGGAGGTGCACCTCCGTTTCATCTCCCGGGAGGCAGCTGTGACAGCCCCGTCGTCGTTCCCCGTCACCGAGATCGTCGCGTCCCGCCGACCGCACCGGAAGGACGCCGCCCGCAACTACGACGCCCTGCTGGCCGCCGCCCGCGAGGCGTTCGCGGAGCACGGGGCGGAGGCCTCCCTGGAGGACATCGCGCGCCGGGCGGGCGTGGGCATCGGCACGCTGTACCGGAACTTCCCCACCCGCCGCCATCTCTTCGAGACGGTCTACGCGGACGAGGTGAACACCCTGGTGCAGGTCGCTCAGGACCTCGCCGACCAGGAGCCCTGGCAGGCCCTCACGGCCTGGCTCGACCGGTTCGCGGGCTACATGGTGACCAAGCGGGCCGTCCGCGAGGCCCTCAACGACGAGTCGGAGATCTTCGCGGCCTGCCGGGAGTCGATGTACGCGGCGGGCGGGCCGCTGTTCGAGCGGGCGCAGGAGGCGGGCCAGGCACGGCGGGACATGGACTTCGTGGACCTGTTGCGCATGGTCGCCGGCATCACGGCGACGGCCTTCGACGACGAGGTCCAGCGCGATCGGGTGTTGTCGATCGCGCTGGACGGGGTGCGAGCGGTGCCTGGAGCGGACGGCGCCTAGGGACTCGGGCCTGTCTCGCCGTTTGCGGGTGCGGGTGGTGGGGGCCGGTCGAGCAGTTCCCCGCGCCCCTGGGCAGGTGAGAGGACTCCTGGTGCACAGGCGTCAGTGCGCGGCGACCAGTTCCCGCTCGCTGTCCGTGGCCGTCCGCCGGGAGCTGCGCAGGGCGGCGGTGCCGATGAAGACCATAGACGACAGGCCGGCGATGGCGAAGGCGGTGAAGCCCCAGTCGCCGTTGCCCGAGGCGAGGAGCCGGCCGCCGAGCCACGGACCGAAGACGGCGCCGAAGCGACCCATGCCGGAGGTCCAGCCGACCGCGGTGCCACGGTGGTCCGCGTCGGAGCGGATCGAGACCGTCGCGTAGATCATCGTCTGGGCACTGTTCAGGAAGACGCCCGTGAAGAAGACGACGATCATCGTCACGGTCATGTCCATGTGGATACTCAGCAGGAAGACACCGGCGGCGGTGAGCGCGAACCAGAGCGCGGAGATGCGCGGGGCGCCGAAGCAGTCGGCGGCCCGGCCCGCGACCAGCATGCCCACGATGCCGCCCAGGTTGAAGACGACCACGAAGGACAGGGCGGAGCCCAGCGCGTAGCCCTCGGCCCGCATGAGGGTGGGCAGCCAGGTGGCGACGCCGTAGACGAGGAGCAGACCGCCGAAGGAGGCCACCCAATAAAGCAGGGTCTGGATCCACTCGTCGCCGCGGAAGAGGTTCGCCAGGTTGGTCCAGCGGTCACCGGCGCCGCGGGTCCTGGCGGCCGGCACCTCGACGTCGTACCGCTCGGCCAGCGCCCTGGCCTCCTCGCCGCGGCCCTTGGCGACCAGGAAGCTCAGTGACTCGGGCAGCAGCTTCGCCAGCACCGGGGCGAAGAGCAGCGGGAGCACGCAGACCCAGAAGGCGGCACGCCAGCCGACCGGGTCGATGAGCCACTTGGCGACGTAGGCGGAGAGGATGCCGCCCGCGTGGTGGGCCGTCATCAGCAGGCCGATGACGAGGGCGCCGCGGCCGCGCGGGGCGTAGTCCGAGACCATGCTGATCGCGGTCGGCAGCAGGCCGCCGAGGCCGACGCCCGCCAGGGTCCGGCCGAGGCCGAAGACCGTGACGCTGTCCGCCAGCGCGCACACGCCGGAGGCCAGCGAGAAGAGGGTCACGCAGGAGACCATCAGCTTCTTGCGCCCGATCCGGTCGGCGATCGTGCCGGCGGCGAGGGCGCCGACCAGCATGCCGAAGGTGGCGTAGCTGCCGAGGTCGCCGGCCTGGTCCGCGGTGAGGCCGAAGGTGCTGGTCTCCAGCAGGTGCGGCAGCACCGAGCCGTAGATGAACATGTCGAGACCGTCGAAGAGCACGGCCAGCCAGCACAGGCCGACGACCAGGAGGGCCAGTCGGCTGCCGCGGGCGGACCGGAGCGGGGAGGGGGAGGAAGACATCGTTGGTTGCCTCTCGTACGTGGTGCGCCAGACGCTAAGGAGCCACCCAGGAGACGTCAACACTTTTGTCAACAATCTCATCGACAATCAATCCGGTGACGTCGATGCGGGGTGGCTCCGAACGCCTCAGCCGACCGGCGGCGTCCCGTGCGTGTGGAACGACGCGATGGTCTGCAGCCCCCAGGCCTGCCCCTTCTTCCGCTCCTCCTCGGTCCAGGTGACCAGCGGCCAGTCCGGCGCCAGCACCAGCCGGGTGAGCGGGTTGCACAGCTCGATGCGGTTGCCGCCGGGCTCGTAGACGTACAGGAAGAACGTCTGCTGAATGGCGTGCTTATGGGGGCCCGTCTCGATGAACACGCCGGTGTCGATGGCGAGATCGGCCGCCCGCAGGATGTCCTCGCGGGTGTCGGTCGCGAAGGCGATGTGGTGCAGCCGCCCCTCGCTGCCGGTCCAGTCCGAGGTGTAGACGACGTCGTACGACTTGTTCGTGTACGTCAGCCAGCGCGCCGCGATCTTCCCGCTGTCCAGCCGGATCTGCTCGGTGGGCCGGGCGCCGAGGACGTGTTGCTGGAACTCGGCGTTGGCGAGCACGTCGGCGGCGAGGAAGTTGATGTGGTCCAACCGCCGTACGCCCACTCCCCTGTTGGGCTTGGCCTGCGGCTGGTTCTTCAGCGCCGGCCGGAGTTCCTCGGGGGCCTGGTAGTACTCGCTCTCCCAGTAGAGGGCGTGCTCGTGGCCGTCCGGGTCGGTGGTGACGTAGAGCTTGCCGAGACCGGGTTCGTCCTCGACCCATGTGCCGGTGCTGCCCGCGTCCTCAACTGCCTTGATACGGCGGTGAAGTGCCTCCTCGCTCGACGTGCGCAGGGCGAGCCGGCCGAGGCCGGGCCGGTCGCGGGCGGTGAGCACCAGGCTGTGGTGCTCGTAGTCGTCGTAGGTCCGCAGGTAGAACGTGTCACCGTCCTGGCCGTTGACCGTCAGGCCCAGGTAGTCGGTGAAGAAGGCGACGCTGGCGTCCAGGTCCGGGGTGAAGAGCTGGGTGTGGCCGATGTGGGCGATGTCGCCGAGCGGCGGAGTCATCAGTGACCTCCTGTGGGTCGGTCGGCGGCCCGGGGGAAGACGGTGCCGTCGAAGATCTTGCGGGCCGTACGGACCACGGCGGTGCGCCGGGCGGAGGGCCGGCCGTCGGGGGTGGCGGCCAGGCTGCTCTCGATGTCCAGGAATCCCGTGGGGTGTTCTATGCGGACGCGGTCGCTCCCGGGATCGATCGCCGCGAGGCCGGCGCCCACACCGCCCTCGATCCGCAGGCCCGCGGCCACACTGGCCGCGCCCAGGACGCCGATGGAGGTGTGGCAGCGCACCGGGATGAAGGTGCGGGTGGTGACCGCGCCGCCGTCGCGCGGCGGGGCGAGCAGCGTGACCTTGGGGACGGTGGCGTCGGACACGTCCCCGAGGCCCATCAGGCGGCCCGCCGCCAGACGGATCGTACGGAGGCGGTCGGCCAGGGCCACGTCCTCCTCCAGGTCACGGGGCCGCTCGTAGCCGGTGACCTTGAGGGAGGTCGCCGCGATCAGGACGGTCGGCATGCCGTTGTTCACGCAGGTCACCTCGACGCCGTCGATGACGTCGACGGCGTTGCCGGTGGGCAGCAACTCCCCGGCGCCCGGCGGGAACTCGATCACCACGGGCGCGGCCGTCCCCGGCACGCCCGAGATCTCGGCGTCCCCCGTGTACCGCACCCGGCCCCCGGGGGTCGGGAAGGTCGCTGTCGCGTGGTCGCCGGTGTTGACCATGCGGATCCGGACGGAGGTCTCCTGCTCCCCCGCCGGGACGAGTCCGCGTTCGACGGCGAACGGGCCGACGCCGGCGAGGATGTTCCCGCAGTTCTGACGGTCGCTCACCTCGGACCGGTCGACGACGACTTGGAGGAAGAGGTAGTCGACGTCTGCCTCCGGGTCGGCGGACGGGGAGATCACGGCGACTTTGCTGGTGAGCGGGTGCGCGCCGCCCAGGCCGTCGATCTGCCGTTCGTCCGGGCTGCCCATGATCCGCAGCAACAGGTCGTCGCGCAGGGCGGGTTCGGCGGGCAGGTCGTCGGCGAGGAAGTAGGCGCCCTTGGACGTGCCGCCCCGCATCAGCAGGCAGGGCACCCCGTCGGTCACGGCCGCTCCCCCTCGTACTCCTCGTACGTCCGGTACTCCACGCCGAGCCTCTGCAGCGTCTCCCGCAACCCGTAGCGGTCCAGGCCGAGTTGGCCTTCGACGAAGGCGGCGCGGGTGGCGGCCTCCTTGGCCTCGCGGGCCTCGGACCTCTCGATGGTCCCGCGGGCACGCTCGCGGGGGACGACCACGACACCGTCGTCATCGGCGAGGATCACGTCGCCCGGGCGGATCACCTGGCCGTCGATGGCGATCGGCACGTTGACCGAGCCGCCCGTGGCCTTGACCGTGCCCTGCGAGGAGACCGCGCGGGACCAGGCGGCGAAGCCCATGTCGCGCAGCTCCTGGGTGTCCCGGATGCCCGTGTTGGTGACGACCCCGCGCACCCCGCGCCGCTGCAGAGCGGTCGCGAACAGCTCGCCGAACAGACCGTCCGTGCACGGCGAGGTGGTGGTGACGACGAGGAGGTCGCCCTCGCCGCACTGTTCGACGGCCGCGTGGATCATGAGGTTGTCGCCGGGCCAGCCGAGCACGGTGACGGCCGTGCCCGCGACGCGTACGCCCTGTTGGACGGGGCGGATTGCCGGGCCCAGCAGGCCCGTTCGGCCCATGGCCTCGCTCACGGTGGCCACGCCGTACCGCGCGAGCGCGTCGACGTCCTTCAGGTCCGCCTTCGGAGGGTTGGTGACGATCACGCCGCTCATGCCAGCTCCTTCGCGATCTGCGGGTAGGGGCGCATGTACGCCTCGGCCATGGTCTTGTGGGCCAGACCCAGGTTCGGGCCCGCGTTGCGCTTGAGCTGGACGCCCCGGCGGACGGCGAGGTCGGTGTAGTAGTCCCACAGGTGCTGCTGGGCGCCGAGGCACTCCATGGCCTTGCGTTTGGTCTCCCAGACCTCGGTGATGTCGAGGAGCACCTCGGGCCTGAAGCCGCTCATCTCGGGCTGGTGGGGCTCGAAGTAGAAGACCGGCGGGGCGCCGATGATCTCGCCCTCGCCCGGGTAGCCGATGGCCTGCGCCAGGACCCGGGCCTCCAGGGCCATCCGGTTGGCGGCCGGGTGGTCGCCGTTGTACGGGTCCTCGACGGGGTGGGTGAGCACCACGTCGGGCTGGACGGCCCGGTAGACCCCGACGAGCCTGTCGGTCAACTCGGCGGTGGCGACCAGCGGGTAGTCACCGGCGTCGAAGAAACGCACCTCGGCACCGAGGGTCGCGGCGGCGCGCTCCGCCTCGTCCCGGCGTATCGCCTTGATCTCGTCGAGTTTCCTGCCCTCGCGCCAGGCCTTGGCGGACTCCCCGCGTTCACCGAAGGTCAGACAGGCGATGGTGACCTTCTCGCCCCGGGAGGCTGCCAGGGCGATGGCTCCGCCCGCCCGCCACACGAAGTCCCCGGCATGCGCGGTGATCACCAGTGTCGAACGTGGGCCGGCGGGCGCGCCTGACTGCGTCATTACGGACATCTCCTTGAAGTGGACAGGTTCGCGCCCGCCTCGCGCGGCTTCAGTCGCGCAGCGCCTCGATCACGCTGGTGAGGTGGGCGCGGACGGCCTTCTCGGCCGCCTGCGGGTCCCTGGCCCTGATCGCCTCGATCATCGCCAGATGCTCGTTCAGGGAGTGCTGCGGGCGTCCCGGCCGAAGGGCCAACTGGAAGCGGTGCCGCACCAGTTGGGCGTTCAGCCGCTCCAGCAGATCCACGGCGGTCCGCTGGCCCGAGAACTCCCGCACCCTGGCGTGCAGCTCCTGGTTGAGCTCGGAGTAGGTCATCGGCTCGCCGTCGGCCACGGCCTTGGTCATCGCCGTGCCCAGTTCGGTCAGCTCGGCGAGCTGCTCGTCACTGGCCAGGGTCGCCGCCTTGGCCGCGCACAGCCCTTCGAGGACCATGCGGCACTCGGTGATGGCGACCGCCTCCTCGACGGTCACCACCCGCACCCGGGAACCCCGGTTGCGGATCCGCTCGACGAGGCCCTGGGCCTCCAGATCGATGAGTGCGGCCCGGATGCTGGCCCGTGTCACACCGAACTGCTCGGCGAGCTCGTTCTCCACCAGCCGCTGCGCCGGTGCCATCTCGCCGTGCAGGATCGCCTGCCGCAGCTGCGCGAGCGCATGCTGCTTGGCCTGCTCCCCGGTGCTCGGACGGGCTTCTTTCGGCATCGTTGCCCTCCCTGAGTGAGTGCCTGTCGAACCTAAATCTAGCCAGACAAGATTGTCAACAATTTTGTCTGCCGTATCGCGCACATGGTCCCGCCGGGCGGGGAGGTCGAGCGGGGCCTCGGTGTGGGTCCTGCGGTCGTCCGGGTCGGCGACCCGCACGACGTGCCCGATCCGCTCCAGCTGCCGCAGCTGCCGGGTGACATGGGAGGCCTCAACGGATTATTGATTGCTTGACTCAAGTAACCCCTGCATGCTTGCCTAAGTCAAGCAAGACGACAGCAGACTGGGCACCCCCTCAGCGCCCCTCCCGAAAGTGAGACACCCGATGGCCACGATGAAGTCCGTCCACGCCGTGAAGGGCAAGGTCGACGTGGTGGACGTCGAGCGGCCCGTACCCGGCCCCAAGGACGCCCTGGTGCGGATCCGGGCCTGCGGGATCTGCGGCACGGACACCTTCTTCCTGTACCTGGGCGGCATGCCCTCCGGTGCGGACGGGGCGATGCGGGCCATCCCGCTCGGCCACGAGCCGGCCGGTGAGATCGTCGAGGTGGGCGCCGAGGTGAGAGGTCTCGCGGTCGGCAACCGGGTCGTCGTCAACCCGCAGGGCGCACCCACCGGAATCATCGGCTGCGGCGGCGAACTCGGCGGCATGGACGAGTACTTGCTCATCGAGAACGCCGAGGTCGGCACGAGCGTCGCGATCTTTCCCGAGGACATGCCCTTCGACGTCGCCTCCCTCAACGAGCCGATGGCGGTCGCCCGGCACGCCGTCAACCGCTCCGAGGCGAAGCCCACGGACAAGGTGGTGGTGTTCGGCGCCGGACCGATCGGCCTGGGCGCCACGATCTGGCTGAAGCTGGCCGGGGTCGAACACGTGACCGTGGTCGACGTCATCCCCGAGCGCCTGGAGACCGCGCTGGCGGTCGGCGCCGACGCGATCGTCGACTCCGCCACGGAGGACCTCACGGTCCGGCTGAAGGAACTGCACGGCGAGGCCGCGAACGCGCTCGGGCAGCCGCGGGCCGGCACCGACGTCTACATCGACGCCGCGGGGGCACCGGCGGTCTTCGACGCCGTGATCGCCAACGCCAAGTGGCACGCCAAGCTCGTCATGGTCGCCGTACAGAAGAAGGGCGAGGTCGATCTCGGCGGCATGCTGCGCAGTGAGCTGACGCTCATCGCGTCGCAGGGGTATCCGACGGAGATCTTCGAGGTCACGGCGGAGCTGGTGGAGCACCGGGAGCGGTTCGCGAAGCTGATCAGTCACCGGGTGCCGTTCTCCGAGGTCGGCCGTGCGTTTGAGCTCGCGCTGACTCCCGGGGCCGCGGAGAAGGTCGTCGTCACCTTCGACGAAGCATCACACCTCTGAAAGTGCCCCACCACGCCGTGCGGCGCCCGCGCCTTCGCCGTGGCCGCAAGTGAGTCAAGCAATCCCCAGGTTCCCGACCGGAGGCCCAGCCATGTCCGACGCCCTTGCCCGACCCGCCGAAGCGGGGTCGTCAGCCCCGCCGAAGCCGAACGCCGTGGTGGCGGTCCTGGCCCTGGCCGGAATCGTCGTCTCGCTGATGCAGACCCTGGTCATCCCGATCGTTCCCGAGCTGCCCAAGCTCCTGCACGCGGAGCCCTCCGACACCGCCTGGGCGGTCACCGCCACCCTGCTCGCCGCGTCGGTGGCCACGCCGGTCGTCGGGCGGCTCGGCGACATGTTCGGCAAGCGCCGGATGCTGCTGCTCAGCATCGTGCTGCTGGTCTCCGGTTCGCTGGTGTGCGGCCTGGCCGACTCCCTCGTCCCGATGATCGTCGGACGTGCTCTGCAGGGTCTGGCGGCCGCGGTCGTACCGCTCGGCATCAGCATCATGCGGGACGCGCTGCCGGCCGACCGGCTCGCCGGGTCCACCGCGTTGATGAGCGCCTCGCTCGGTGTCGGTGGCGCGCTGGGGCTGCCCGCCGCCGCGTTCATCGCCGACAACTGGAACTGGCACATCCTGTTCTGGGTCTCGGCCGCTCTCGGTGCCGTCGCCTTCGTCCTCGTCGTGCTGATCGTGCCCGAGTCCAAGGTGCGCGCCGGGGGCCGGTTCGACCTCGTCGGTTCGCTGGGTCTGTCGGCCGGTCTGGTCTCCCTGCTGCTGACCGTGTCCAAGGGCGGTGACTGGGGCTGGACGAGCGGCACCACACTCGCTCTCGGCGCCGCCGCGGTCGTGATCCTGCTGTCCTGGGGCTGGTGGGAACTGCGCAGCCCGCAGCCGCTGGTCGACCTCCGGACCACCGCCAAGCCGCAGGTGCTGTTCACCAACCTCGCCTCGATCGCGCTCGGGGTCTCGATGTTCGCGATGTCCCTGGTGCTCCCGCAGTTGCTCCAGCTGCCCGAGCAGACCGGCTACGGCCTCGGCAGGTCCATGTTGGCCGTCGGCCTGGTGCTGGCCCCGCAGGGTCTGGTGATGATGGCCATGTCCGCCGTCTCCGCGGCCGTCACCAAGGCCAAGGGCCCCAAGGTCACGCTGATGATCGGCGCGCTGATCGTGGCCGCCGGGTACGTGCTCAACATCGTCCTGATGTCGGAGGTCTGGCACCTCGTCCTGGTCTCCTGCGTCATCGGCGCCGGCATCGGCTTCACCTACGGCGCGCTGCCCGCCCTGATCATGGGTGCCGTGGACCCCACCCAGACGGGCGCCGCGAACAGCCTCAACACCTTGATGCGGTCCCTGGGCACCTCCTTCGCCAGCGCTCTCGCCGGGGTGATCCTGGCCCGGATGACCACCGATTTCGGCGGCACCGCGCTGCCCTCGGAGAACGGCTTCAAGGTCGTCATGGCGATCGGGGCGGGGGCGGCGCTGCTCGCCTTCGCCGTAGCGACCTTCATCCCCCGCCAGCGGCACGCCACCGCGCAGCCCCCGGCCGACGGACCGACGAGGCCGGCGGAGATCGGCGCCAAGGCGTAAGCCGGGTTCTGTACCGGCTGACGGGCCGTCGCTCCCTGGTGGGGGCGGCGGCCGCTCGGCGTGGGCGTGGGGCGCGCCCGATCGCGGGACGATGACCGCTCAGGCATTCAGGAGGTGCCGCCAGTTCGCGACGGAGTGTCCCTCCACCTGCGCCGACACTCCACACTCTGTCGACACACGGGCCGGGAACGACCTCGCTAGGGTCGCACCATGGACCACAGCTTCGTACTCCACATCCCCGACGCCGACCTCGAATCCGAGCCGCTCGCGCGGGAGCAGATCGTCTCGGGGACGCCCGAGGTGACCGGAAAGGTGGTCTGGGAGTCGGAGGACGGACGACAGATCCGCGGCATCTGGCAGATCACGCCCGGGGTCGTCACCGACACGGAGGCGGACGAGCTGTTCGTCGTGATCAGCGGGTCGGCGACCATCGAGGTGGAGGACGGGCCGACGCTCACGGTGGGGCCCGGCGACATGGCCGTACTGCGCGCGGGCGACCGTACGACGTGGACCGTGCACGAGACGCTGCGGAAGGCGTACGCGATCAACCTGTGAGCGGGCGCGCCGTCGTCCCCCGGATCTCCAGCACCGGCGCGGCGAGATCCGTGCGCCCCTCTCCCCCACGCCCCTCGAACCGGTCGAGCAGACACCGCGCGGCCCGGCGGCCGACCTCGTGGCTGGCGTTGTCGACGGTGGTGAGCCAGACGTGGCGGAGCCGGGCGATGCTCGTGTTGTCGTAACCGACGACGGACAGGTCGCGCGGGACGCTCAGGCCGAGTTCCTCCGCGGCCGACACCGCGCCGATCGCGGCGATGTCGTTGAAGGCGAAGACGGCCGTCGGCCGGTCGGGGCGGCTCAGCAGCCGGACCGTCGTGCGGTAGCCGCCCTCCTCGGTCATGTCACTCGCCTCGACGACCGCCTCCTGCGCGAGGCCGTGCGCCCGCATCGTCGCCTCGAAGCTGCGCCGGCGCAGCTCGCCGACCGCCCCGTACCCCGCGATGTGCGCGACACGCCGGTGGCCGAGACCGATCAGGTGCTCGGTGACCAGGCGGGCGCCGCGCTCGTCGTCGTTGGCGACGACGTCCACCCCCGGCAGCCCGGGCTCCCGCGCGCCCGCCACGACCACCGGGAGCCGCTCGGCCACCGCCCCGAGCGCGGCGGCCTCGGGCAGCGTGCCGACCACGACCAGGCCGTCCACCCCGAGGTCCAGGAAGGGACCGGCCGGATCCTGTCCGGTACGGCGGTTGAGACGGGCGTCGGCCAGGAGCATGCGCAGGCCGTTGTCGTGGAGCAGGGAGTTCAGACCGTCGAGCAGGTCCACGAACCAGGGGTTGCGCAGGTCGTTCAGGAGGACGCCGACCGTGCGGGTGCGCTGTTCGCTGAGGCTGCGGGCGGCGGCGTTCGGACGGTAGCCGAGCTCGCGCACGGCCCGCAGCACGGCCTCCCGCTTCTCCGGGCGCACCTGGTCGGAGCCCCGCAGCACGAGCGAGACCAGCGACTTCGAGACACCGGCCCGGTCGGCCACATCACGGATCGTCGGCGGTCTCATGACATGGACCGTTCCATGGGGCGGTGCGGCTTGTCAAAGGGTTGACAGGCAGGGAAGACGGCACCCAAGGTGACCTGGACAGGAAATGGACCGGTCCAAAGAGGTGCTCCCCCATGGTCGATACGCTCGGTGTCGCCGTCGTCGGATTCGGCTGGATGGGGCGGGTGCACACCCAGGCCTACGCCCGTGTCCCGCACCACTACCCCGGGCTCCCGTTGCGCGCCGAACTGGTGACCGTCGCCGAGGACGTGCCGGGACGGGCCGAGGAGGCGGCCGCGCAGTTCGGGTTCGCCTCGGCGACCCGCGACTGGCGCGAGGTCGCCGCCGACCCGCGCGTCCAGGCCGTCAGCATCACCGCGCCCAACTTCCTGCACCGCGAGATCGGCGTCGCGATGGCCGGGGCCGGCAAGCACATCTGGATCGAGAAGCCGGTCGGCCTCAGCGCCGAGGACGCCCGTGCGGTGGCCGACGCGGTGGCCGGGACCGGCGTGCGGAGCGCGGTCGGCTTCAACTACCGCAACGCGCCCGCCGTCGAGACCGCCCGCGAGCTGATCGCCTCCGGGGAGATCGGCACGGTCACCCATGTCCGCGTCCGGCTCTTCAGCGACTACGCCGCCCACCCGCAGGGCGCCTTGACCTGGCGTTACGAGCGTGAACGCGGCGGCAGCGGAGTGCTCGGTGACCTCGCCTCGCACGGCGCCGACCTGGCCCGCTTCCTGCTCGGCGACATCGCCTCCCTCACGGCCGACACCGCGATCTTCGTGCCCGAGCGCGCCCGCCCCACCGGAGCCACCGCCGGACACACCCTGGCGACCGGGGAGCTCGGGCCCGTCGAGAACGAGGACTACGTCAACTGCCTGCTGCGTTTCGCCTCCGGTGCCCGTGGCGTCCTGGAGGCCTGCCGGGTCTCGGTCGGCGAGCAGAACAACTACGGCTTCGAGGTGCACGGCACGAAGGGCGCGGTGTTCTGGGACTTCCGCCGCATGGGTGAGCTGGGCATCAGCCGCGGCACCGGCTACCAGGACCAGCCCGTCAGCACGGTGTATGTCGGCCCGGGCGACGGTGAGTTCGGCGCCTTCCAGCCGGGCGCGGCCAACGCCATGGGCTACGACGATCTCAAGGTCGTGGAGGCGTACCGCTTCCTGCGTTCGGTCGCCGAGGGCACGTCGTACGGGGCCACGGTGGAGGACGCCGTGCACAGCGCCGTCGTACTGGACGCCATGTCCCGGTCCGCGGAAAGCGGTTCCTGGGTGGAGGTGTCGGCATGACGGTGCGGGTGGGGGTGATCGGGGCCGGGGTGATGGGTGCCGATCATGTGCGGCTGCTGCACGGGTTCGTGTCGTCGGCCGAGGTCGTGGCGGTGGCGGATGTCGACGGGGCGCGAGCGGAGGCCGTCGCGTCCGGGGTGCCGGGGGCGGTCGTCAGCCCCGACGCGTGGGCGCTGATCGCCGATTCCCGCGTGGACGCCGTCGTGGTCGCCTCGCACGACTCCACCCACGCGGAGCTGACCGTGGCCGCCGTGCGCGCCGGGAAGCCGGTGCTGTGCGAGAAGCCGCTGGCGCCGACGGTCGCCGAGTGCGTCGAGGTCGTGCGTGAGGACGACAAGGCGGGCGGCGGGCTCGTGTCGGTGGGGTTCATGCGGCGGTTCGACCCGGCGTACGTCGCGCTGAAGGCCGCGCTGGGAGAGGGCCGGTGCGGTCGGCCCAGGGTGGTGCACTGTGTGAGCCGGGGTGTGACCTCGGCACCGGGCGCGGTCAGCGAGTTCAGCGTCACCGGGTCGTCGATCCACGAGTTCGACGTCGTGCCGTGGCTGCTGGACTCGCCCGTCACCGCGGTGTCCTGGCACGCGCCCGAGGGCGAGTCCGCTCCCGGTCTGCGTGACCCCCAGGTGATGCTGCTGCACACGGCCGACGGCACGCTCACCACCCTCGAGACCTTCCTCAACGCCCGCTACGGGTACGAGGTCCGCTGTGAGATCGCCGGCGAGCGGGGCGCGCTGCGGCTGGCCGATCCCGCACTGGTGGTGACCTCTCTGGAGCGGAACCGGTCCACCGGATATCCGGCCGACTGGCGGCCCCGGTTCGCCGAGGCCTACCGGCTGGAGCTGCAGGCGTGGATCGACGCGGTCGTGGCCGGACGGCCCTCGCCGCTGGCCTCCGCGCGTGCGGGGCTGACCGCGTCCGCGGTCGCCGAGGCGGTGATCGCCTCGATGCGGGACGGCGGCCGGACCGTGCCCGTGTCCGCACCGGCCGTGTGAGGCGTACCGTGACGACACTTCCCGCGCCCCGCACCCCCGCCCCCATGGCCGCACCCGCCCTCAACTGGGGTGTCCTCGGAACCGGTTGGATCGCCGAGCGGTTCATCGGTTCGGTCCAGCGGCACACCCGGCAGCGGTTCACCGCCGTGGCTTCGCGCGATGCCGCCCGGGCGGAGGAGTTCGCCGCCCGGCACGGGATCACGCGCGGATACGGCTCGTACGAGGAGCTGGTGGCCGCCGCCGACGTCGATGTCGTGTACGTCGCCACCGAGCACACCGCCCATCTCGCCTGCGCACGACTGGCGTTGGAGGCCGGCAAGCACGTCCTGGTCGAGAAGCCGCTCGGCCTGAACGCGGCGCAGGGGGCGGAGATCGCCGAACTCGCCGCCTCGCGTGAGCTGTTCTGTGCCGAGGCGTTGTGGTCGTTCTTTCTGCCGCGCTTCGATGTCGTACGGCAGGTGCTCGACTCCGGGATGCTCGGCGAGGTGCGCTCCGTGCTGGCCGACCTGGGTGAGTACTTCGACCCCGCCGGGGGCCATCGCATCCTCCGTGCCGATCTCGCCGGTGGCCCACTGCTCGATCTCGGCACCTATCCGGTGTCGCTGGCCACCTGGGTGCTGGGCCCCGCGGAGAACGTGCAGGCTTCGGGGCAGGCGCACCCCTCGGGGGTGAACGGGCAGATCGGTGCCGTCCTGGACGGGCGGGCCGTCGTGCACACCACGCTGTTCAGTGACACGCCGAGCACGGCGGTGATCGCGGGGACCGAGGGGACCCTCCGGCTCCCGGGGCCCTTCTACCAGCCCGGCGACGTGGTGTTCGGCCCGGCCGGAGGGGGCCCTGCACTGACGTACACCGAACCTCGTACGGGCCACGACGGACTGCACTTCGAGGCCGCCGAGGCAGCTCGCTGCATCCGGGACGGCCTCGTCGAGACGCCGCTGCGACCGCTCACCGACTCGGTCGCCACGCTGCGGGTGATGGACGAGATCAGAAAGCGGTGCGGGATCGTCTTCCCCGGCGAACAGCCGGACCGGACCCGCGACAGGACTGCGACCTAGCAGGGCAGCGACCTAGTACGGCATGTTGTACGGCGTCACCACCTGGATCGCCGAAGGCGTCGTCGGCCCCGCCGGCGGCAGCGCCCCGTGCGCCCGCATCACGATGTGGCACGCCTCCCGCATGTCCTGCCGCAGGTCGTGGTGGAGGACCGCCGACAGGCGGTGTTCGCGCAGCAGCCGGTCGTTGTCGTGGTCCAGGTCGTGGGCCACGAACACCGCGCACTCCCTGCCCAGGTCCTCGAAGGCCCGGAGCGTGGCGATGTTGCCGCCGCCGATGGAGTAGACCGCCCGGATCTCCGGATCCCGCTCCAGGGCGGCCCGGACGAGGTCGTACTGCGTGGCGTCCAGGCCCTGTCCCTCGGCGATCTCCACGACCGCCCGTTCCGGGTGCCGGGTGCGCATGGCGCTGCGGAACCCCATCTCGCGCTCCTCCTCGTTGCGGAAGAAGCCGCTGCTGAGGCTGGTGAGGACGTTGCCGGGGCGGTCGCCGAGCCACTGGCCCATGAGGTAGGCGGCGGTCGTTCCCGCCGCCCGGTTGTCGATGCCGACGTAGGCGAGGCGGGCCGTGGAGGGCAGGTCGGTGACGAGGGTGACCACGGGGATGCCCGCCTCCGCGAGCCGGCCGACGGCGGCCGTGACCTCGGGGACGTCGGGAGCCTTGAGGATCACGCCCTGGGAGCCGCGCCGGGCGATCCGGTCGAGGGTCTTCGTCAGCTCCGCGCCGGGGCCCGTCTCACGGAAGTGGAAACGCGAGCGCAGGACGGCGGGATGCAGCGCGGGCAGCTCGGCCTCCAGGGCCGCACGGACGGCCGTGGAAAAGCGCTCCGGCGTCTGCATCACTATGTCAATCATGAACGTGCGGCCGACCAGCCGGACCTGGGTGCGCTGCCGGTCCAGATCCGTGATCGCCTGGCGGACCTCGCGGGCGGTGTTCTCCCGGACCCCTCCCCTGCCGTTCAGGACCCGGTCGACGGTGGCCTCGCTCAGCCCCGCCTGACGTGCGATTTCCCGGATCGGGTAGGGGTGACCCACGCGTCTGCTCCTTGAGGGGTTTTTGATGGCTGCCTGCTGGTTGTTCGACGCCTTTGTCATGACAAGAATGACAGCGCTGAGTCGCCCCTGTCACCGAGAGGACGCCGATGTCCTTCATCGCCGTACACCGCCGCGCCTGGCTGTCCGAGCAGGACTGCGACCTCGACTCGTTCCGTGCGCTCGTCGAGCGGACGGCCGACCCCGCCGACTACCCGCACGCCGCCGCCGTGGAGCGGAACGTCCTGCTGTACGACGCCGAGCGCGTCCGCGGCGGCGAGGACCGCAGGGAGCTGCAGGAGGAGCTGGTTCGGGCCCTGGCCGACGGCCCCGGGGTCGTGGTCTTCCAGGGGGCGTTCCCCGATCACGCGGTCGTCGACCGGTTCACCGAGGTCTTCGACTCGCTGATCCGCGAGCAGTACGCGGCGGGCACGACCGCGGGCGACCACTTCGCGAAGCCCGGTGCCAACGAGCGGGTGTGGAACGCGCTGGAGAAGGCGGCCCTCTACGACCCGGCGGCGTTCGCCGACTACTACGCCAACCCGGTCCTCGCCCTGGTGTCCGAGGCCTGGCTCGGCCCCGGTTACCAGGTCACCTCGCAGGTCAACGTGGTCAACCCGGGCGGCCTCGCGCAGACCGTGCACCGCGACTACCACCTCGGCTTCCTCTCCGACGAGGTCGCCGCGGCCTATCCGGCGCACGTGCACCGTCTCTCCCCCGTGCTCACGCTCCAGGGCGCCGTCGCGCACTGCGACATGCCGGTGGAGTCGGGGCCGACGCTGTACCTGCCGTTCTCGCAGCTGTTCGAGCCCGGGTATCTGGCGTGGCGGCGGCCGGAGTTCCAGGCGTACTTCAAGGACCACCACGTCCAGCTGCCGCTCGCGAAGGGCGACGCCGTCTTCTTCAACCCGGCGCTGTTCCACGCGGCCGGGACCAACCGCACCACCGGCGTGCGGCGCATGGCCAATCTCCTGCAGGTGTCCTCGGCCTTCGGGCGTGCCATGGAGACCGTGGACCGGGAGGCGGTGTCGAACGCCGTCTACCCGGCGCTGCTGCGCCGCAAGACGGACGGCGCCGACGCACAGTGGCTGGACAACGTGATCGCCGCGAGCGCCGAGGGCTACCCCTTCCCCACCAATCTCGACAGCGACCCTCCGGTCGACGGACTCGCCCCGCCCTCCCAGGCGGACCTCGTACGACGGGCCCTCGCCGAGGGCTGGACGCCGCGCACGCTCAGAGACGAACTGCGGGCGGGCGCCGAGCGGCGCACGAGCTGACTCGGCGCCGCACAAGCTGAAAGGTACTGGCACATTCATGGGACTTCTCGACGACAAGGTCGTCCTCGTCAACGGCGGCAGCCAGGGCGTCGGTGCCGCCATCGCCCGGGCCGCCGTCCGCGAGGGCGCGGTCCTGGCCGTGACCGGCCGCCGGCCCGAGCCCGGTGCGGCGCTGGTGGCGGAGCTGGAGGCGGCCGGCGGCAAGGCGCTGTTCGTCCGCGCCGACCTCGCCGACGCCGAGCAGGCCAGGGCGTCCGTCACCCGGGTCGTCGAGGCGTACGGCCGGGTCGACTGCCTGGTGAACTCGGCCGGGCTCACCTCCCGGGGCACGCTCCTCGACACCACGCCGGAGCTGTTCGACCAGCACATCGCGATCAACCTCAAGGCACCCTTCTTCGCCATGCAGGCGGCGGTGGCGGACATGGTCGGCCGCAAGGCGCCCGGCACGGTGGTCAACATCATCACGTCCTCGGCGCACGGCGGGCAGCCGTTCCTCGCGCCCTACGTCGCCGCGAAGGCCGGCCTGATCGGCCTGACCCGGAACGCGGCGCACGCCCACCGCTGGGACCGGGTGCGGATCAACGGCCTCAACATCGGCTGGACGGCGACCGAGGGCGAGGACGCCACCCAGAAGACCTTCCACGGCGCCGGCGACGACTGGCGTGAGGAGGCCGCCGCCAAGCTCCCGATGGGCAAGCTCGGACAGCCCGACGAGATCGCCGACTTCGTGGTCCTCCTGCTGTCCGACCGGTCGGGCGTGGTGACCGGTTCGGTGATCGACTGGGACCAGAACGTCCTCGGCGGCCTCGACTGACCTCCCCTTGAAAGACACCGCTCGCACGAAACACCCTCAAGGAGCTGCACCCTCATGCGCATCGGAATCCTCGGCCTCGGCCGCATCGGCGCCTTCCACGCCGAGACTCTCTCCGGACTCGACGCCGTCGAGTCACTCGTGCTCACCGACCCCTTCGCGGAGGCCGCCAAGTCCGCCGCGGAGCGGTTCGGCGGCGAGGTCGTGGACTCGCCCGAGGCCCTGCTGGCCGCCGGCGTGGACGGCATCGTGGTCGCGGCGGCGACGGACGCGCACCCCAAGCTGATCCTGGCCGGAGTGGAGGCCGGCATCCCCGTCTTCTGCGAGAAGCCCGTCGCCAAGCACATGAGTGAGGGCGTCGAGGTCCTCAGGGCCGTCGAGGGCAGCGACGTGCCGATCCAGATCGGCTACAACCGCCGCTTCGACACCGGATTCGTCAACGCCCGGAACGCCGTGCAGAGCGGCGAGCTGGGCAAGCTGCACACCGTGCGCTCGACCACGCTGGACCCGGCTCCGCCGCCGGCCGCGTACATCGCCGCCTCCGGGGGCATCTTCCGGGACTGCTCGGTGCACGACTTCGACATCATCCGCTGGGTCACCGGTCGCGAGGTCGTCGAGGTGTACGCCGTCGGCGGCAACCGGGGCGCCGAGTACATCAAGGAGGCGGGCGACGCCGACACCACCGGCGCGATCCTCACCCTCGACGATGGCACGATCGCGGTGGTCTCCAACTCCCGCCACAACGCCCGGGGTTACGACGTCCGCATGGAGATCCACGGCTTCACGGACTCCATCGCCGTCGGCCTGGAGGACAAGCTCCCGCTGCGCTCGGTCGAGCCCGGCGTGACCTTCCCGGCGGGTACCCCGCACGACTTCTTCATGGACCGCTTCACGGCCGCCTACCGCGCCGAACTCACCGCGTTCACCGAGGTCGTGGCCGGCACCCGGCCCTCGCCGTGCACCATCGCGGACGCCCTGGAGGCGGGCTGGATCGCCGAGGCATGCACGTTGTCGCTGCACGAGCACCGCCCGGTGACGATCGCCGAGGTCCGCTCCGCCTGAGTCGCCGCCCGCGCACCGGGTGCCCCGGGCCACGGGAGGCGCCGACCGCCGGGGCCCCGGTTCACCACGAACCGTGGCCGACGTGCGCGCTGGAACGAGCGGCCTGGTCCTGGCCCCCGCCCGAGATCTCCCGCCCGTGCGGGGCACACTGATCCGGCAGGATCCCCGTCCTGCCGCCGTCGAGGAGGAACCGCGGACATGAGCGAACCGCTGCGCATCGGAGTACTGGGAGCCGCGCGGATCAGCGGCGCCTCGCTGATCGGCCCGGCCCGGGCGACCGGTCACCGGGTCGTCGCGGTGGCCGCACGGGACCGGTCCCGCGCCGAGGCCTACGCGGCCGAGCACGGTGTGGAGCGGGTGGCGGGGTCGTACGCCGAGCTGATCGCCGACCCCGAGGTGGAGGTCGTCTACAACCCGCTCGCCAACGGTCTGCACGGGCCGTGGAACCTCGCGGCGCTCGCCGCCGGCAAGCATGTGCTGAGCGAGAAGCCGTCGGCGAGCAACGCCGAGGAGGCCGCGGAGGTGCGGGAGGCGGCCGCGAAGGCCGGCACGGTCTTCATGGAGGCCTTCCACTACCTCTTCCACCCGGTCACCCGGCGGCTCCACGAGATCCTCGGGAGCGGTGAGATCGGCGAACTGCGGCACGTGGAGGCCTTGGTGGCCATCCCCGCGCCCCCGGACACCGACCCGCGCTGGTCGCTGCCGCTGGCCGGCGGCGCGCTGATGGATCTCGGCTGCTACAGCCTGCACGCGCTGCGCATGCTGGCCCCGTGGGCGGGCGGCGCACCCCGGCTGGTGTCCGCGCGGGGCGAGCAGAGGGCGGGGGCGCCCGGCGTCGACGAGTGGCTCGACGCCGACCTGGCGTTCCCCGGCGGTGCGACCGGGTCGGCCCGCTGCCACATGGCGTACGACCAGCTGGAGATGAGCTGCCGGATCATCGGTTCGCGCGGCGAGGTCCTCGCGCCGAACTTCGTGCTGCCGCACCGGGACGACCGGGTCGTGGTGCGCACCGGAGACGGCGAGCGCACCGAGCGGCTCGGCACGCGGTCGTCGTACACCTACCAGCTGGAGGCGTTCGCGGACCGGGTGCGCGGGGGCGCCCCGCTGCCGCTGGACGCGGACGACGCGGTGACGACGATGACGCTGATCGACGAGGCCTACCGGGCGGCCGGGTTCGAGCCGCGGCCGCGCACGTCCTAGCCGTCGCGCAGCTCGGCCAGTTCACGCCGGGTGATCGACTCCTTGTCCGTCTGGCCCAGTTCACCGAGTACATCGGCCAGGCAGTCCAGCGCCGAGGTCAACTCGCCCCCGCCGTGCGGCTTGCGGGCCTCGGCCACCGCCTCCACAGCGCAGACGCGGGCCTCGGCCGGGTCCCCGGTGGCGGTGTGGCAGCGGGCGAGATCGATCAGGAGCCGTACCCGCAAGGGCAGAACGATCTCGGGAACGGCCCACGCGAGGGGCCCCCGCAGCGCCTCACGGGCCTCGGGGCCCACGCCCAGCGCGTCCCCGTACCGCCCCAACACCCTCAGCACACCAACCAGTTCGGCGAGCACCTGCGGACGCACCAGCTCGACGTGCGCCAGCTCCCGGAGCGACATGGCGGCCAGGAGCGCGGCACACTCCTCGTAGACGGCCACGGACTCCTCGCTGCGGCCGACCGCGGCGAGCAGCATCCCGTACGTCCGCAGGGCGCCGGGCAGGCTGCCGAGCACCCGGTCCCTGCGGTCGGGGGCGGACAGCCGGCGGTACGCCTCCACGCACGCCTGTGCCACTGGAACGGCCTCCTCGGTCCGGCCGACACCCGCGAGCGCCTGCGCCCGCACGTCCCCGACGAAGGCGGTCAGCGCCCAGGACGCCTCGCCCGGTACAGCGGTCGCCGCCGTGCACGCCTCCTCGAAGCGGCCGGACAGCAGCAACGCGTGGGCGCGCAGCGCCAGGGCACGGCTCAGCCCCTCCGTGTCGGCCGTCCCGCGGTAGGCCTCGACCGCCTCCTCGGCCCACGCCAGCCGTTGCGCGGGCGACGGCGGCGGCAGCCCCGCCCAGGAAGGCGTGACGCAGTGCGACAGCACGGCCCCCAGCAGCGGTCCGCCCTTCTCCGGCGACAGCCTGGCCGCCGCGCGCGGCAACGGCAGCAGTATCCGTACGAGTCCCATGCGCACCCCCTCGCCGCCCGCCGAGGACAGCCGCGCCATGGTGGCACAGGAGGTCACGCCGATGCCGCGATTCACCGAGCACGTAGCGAGCACGGGGGAACTTCGCCGAACTCCCCCTGTACGGCGCGAAGTCAGCCGTACAGAGCGGGCCGTTCCACGAGGTCCACGGTCATCCGGCCGCCCTCGTTCAGCGACCTCACGCCCGCCTCGCACACGGCGGCCGCCGCGTAGCCGTCCCACACGCTGGGCCCGGTGACCTCGCCGTGGCGGGTGGCGTCGACCCAGGCCTGGACCTCACGGTCGTAGGCGTCGGCGAAGCGTTCGACGAAGTCCTGGGCGATGGTGCCGCCCCAGCGTCCCGCCATGTTGGTGACCATGGCGTGGCCGTCGCCGACGCGGGCGGTGCCGCGTTCGCAGACCGCCTCGGCCTGGACCTGGTAGCCGAAGCCGCAGTTGACGAAGATCTCGACGTCGGCGAGGGCGCCGCCGTCGGTCTCGAAGACGACGAACTGCGGGTCCTGGAGGTCGTCGGGGGCGTTCGCGGACGGCGTCGGGCGCAGCACCGTGACCGCGGTGATCTCGTGTCCGAGGAGCCAGCGGGTCACGTCGGTCTCGTGGGCCACGGAGTCGCTGATCAGCATGGAGCTGGTGAAGAAGGGCGGGCTCGCGGCGTTGCGGTGCCGGTTGTGCAGCATGAGCGGCCGCCCCAACTGGCCTGTCTCCAGCAGGGACTTGAGCTTCATGTACTCGGTGTCGTAGCGCCGCATGAAGCCGACCTGGGCACGTCTGCGGCCCAGTCGCTGCTCGGCCTCCATGACGCGCAGTGCGGAGGCCGCGTCGGGGGTGAGCGGCTTCTCGCACAGCACCGGCAGGTCGTGCTCGAAGGCCTGCAGGAGTGCCGCCTCGTGGGCGGGGCCCGGCGAGGCGATCAGGACGGCGTCGACATCGGCCGCCGCCATCGCGGAGGCCGGGTCGGTGTAGGCGGTGCAGCCGTCGACGCGGGCGGCGATCTGCTTGGCGCGTTCCGCGTCGACATCCACGACGGCACTCACCCGGGCGCCGCTGATGACCTCATGGATACGGCGGACGTGGTCGGCGCCCATCTTGCCGGTGCCGATGACGGCGACGCCGAGGGGGGCTCGCTCGGTCATGGTCATCCCTTCAGGCGCCGCAGGACCTCAGGAACTTACGGGTGCGCACCGCGATCGGCAGCGGCCTGTCCGGCTCGCACGGATACATGTCCTGCTCGACGATGGCGAACAGCTCCACGCCGAGCTTCTGCGCCGCCACCAGGACCGGCTCCAACTCGGGTACGCCGGACGGGGGTTCGCACATCACTCCGCGCTGGACGGCCGGGCCGAACGGCACCTCGTTCTTCACGACGTCCGCGAGGATCCCCGGGTCGACCTGCTTGAGGTGCAGATAGCCGATGCGCTCGCCGTACGTCTCGATGAGCTTGACGCTGTCGCCGCCGCAGTAGGCGTAGTGCCCGGTGTCCAGACAGAGGTTGACGAGCTCGGAGTCCGTCGAGTCCAGGAAGTGCTCGACGTGGTCCTCGGTGTCGAGGTGGGTGTCGGCGTGCGGGTGGACGACGAGGTCCAGGCCGTACGCCTCCTTCACCTCGTGGCCGAGTCGTTCCATGCCCTTGGTCAGGTGCGCCCACTGCTCGTGGGTCAGCTCCGGCGGCTCGAGGATCTCGGCGGTCTTGTCGTCGCGCCAGAAGGACGGGATGACGACGAGATGCCCGGCCCCCATGGCCTGGGCGAGCGCGGCGACCTGGCTGACGTGCTCCCAGGTCGACTCCCACACCGAGGGGCCGCGGTGCAGCCCGGTGAAGACCGTGCCCGCCGAGACCTTGAGGTCGCGCCGGGCGATCTCGTCGGTCAGCCGGGCCGGGTCGGTCGGCAGATAGCCGTACGGCCCCAGCTCGATCCAGGAGTAGCCGGCCTCGGCGACCTCGTCCAGGAAGCGTTCCCACGGCACCTGCACCGGATCGTCGGGGAACCAGACGCCCCAGGAGTCCGGGGCCGAACCGACGCGGATACGGTCGAGTGGGGCCGTCATCTCAGGACTTCCCCTCGCCGGTGGCGGCCACGGGTGCGGTGAGGTCCTGCTCCTCGGGGAGGGCTTCGGTGTCGACACCGCGGACCTGGCTCAACTCGTGCTTGAGGGCGGCGAGTTCGGCGCCGCCGGCCATGTGGTTGGTGAGCTCCTCCAGGGTGATCTGGTCGCGGGCGGCGGACAGCTCCATGGTGCCCAGGCGCAGCACGCTGAAGTGGTCGCCGACCATGTAGGCGTGGTGCGGGTTGTGGGTGATGAAGATGACCCCAAGACCCCGGTCCCGCGCCGCGGCCACGTACTTCAGCACCACACCGGACTGCTTCACACCCAGCGCGGCGGTCGGCTCGTCCAGGATCAGCACGCGGGCGCCGAAGTAGACGGCGCGGGCGATGGCAACGCACTGGCGCTGGCCGCCGGAGAGGGTGCCGATGGGCTGTTCGAGGTCGTCCAGGACGATGCCCATCTGGCGCAGCTCGTGGTCGGCGGTCTTCTTCATCTGCTCGATGTCCAGACGGCGGACCGGCCAGGGGCCCTTGGTCATCTCGGAGCCGAGGAAGAAGTTGCGCCACACCGGCATCAGCGGGACCACGGCCAGGTCCTGGTAGACGGTCGCGATGCCCTTGTCCAACGCCTCGCGCGGGGTGGAGAAGCGCACCGGGGCGCCGTCGACGAGGAACTCGCCCTCGGTGTGCTGGTGCAGGCCGGAGATGATTTTGATGAGGGTGGACTTGCCGGCGCCGTTGTCGCCCAGCACACAGGTCACCTGGCTGGGGTGCACCTTCAGGCTGACCCCGTGCAGGGCGCGGATGTTGCCGTAGGACTTGCCCGCGTTGCGCAGCTCGACGATCGTCCCGTCACCGTTGGCAGGGTCGGGGGCGTCGGTGAGGATGGCGCCGTGGGTGCCGGATTCTTCAGTGGTCATAGCGCATTTACCTCCGGGTCGCGGTGCGGCTGACCCACAGATTGATCAGGACGGCGCCGAGCAGCATCACGCCGAGGAAGGCCTTGAACCAGTCCGGGTTCCAGTTGGCGTAGACGATGCCCTGCTGGACCATGCCGAACATGAACGCGCCGAAGACCGGGCCGATCGCCGAGCCCGCGCCGCCGGTCAGCAGACAGCCGCCGATCACCGCCGCGGAGATGTAGATCAGTTCCTGCCCGACGCCCTCGCCGGACTGCACGGTGTTGAAGGAGAACAGGTTGTGCATGCCGACGAACCAGGCCGCGAAGCCGACCAGCATGAACAGGGAGATCTTCGTGAAGGTGACCGGCACGCCCACCGCCCGCGCGGAGTCCTTGTTGCCGCCCACCGCGAAGATCCAGTTGCCGTACCGGGTGCGCAGCAGCACCCAGGTGGCGAGCGCGGCGAACACCAGCCAGTACACAATCGTGATCTTTATCTGGACGCCGCCCACGTCGAAGGAGCTCGCGAAGACCTTCTTGGCCTGGTCGAAGCCGTCCATGTCACTGATGTCGTCGGTGGCCACATTCCCGGTCACCAGCTTGGTCACCGCCAGGTTGACGCCCTGCAGGATCAGGAACGTGCCCAGCGTGATCAGGAAGCTGGGCAGGCCCGTGCGGACCACCAGCCAGCCGTTGAGGAACCCGATCGCCAGCGCCACCAGCAGCGCCACCACGATGCCCGCCCACACGTTCAACGTCAGCTGGAAGGCGAACATGCTCGCGGTCAGCGCCGAGGTGATCACCGCGACACCCGACGACAGGTCGAACTCCCCGCCGATCATCAAAAGCGCCACCGGCAACGCCATGATCCCGATGGTGGAGGACTGATACAGGATGTTCGCCATCGAACTGCCGTCCCGCACCGGCGGCGCGGCGACCAGGAAGAAGATCCACACCGCCACCGCGCCCAGGAACACCCCGACCTCGGGGCGCGCCAGCAGGCGCAGCGCGAGCGGTCGTTCCGCGGTCCGGCCGTCCGTGACCTTGCCCGGGCCGGAGGCCGGCGGTGTCGTCACCGCCGGCTCGGCATGCTGGGTCATACCCATCACCTGGTGCCCTTCGCAGCGAACTTGGCCACGGTCTCGACGTTCGACTTGTCCACGAAGGCCGGACCGGTCAGCACCGGCTGCTCGCCACCGCCCATGTAGTTGCCGTTGTTCTTGTAGAGCCACAGCGAGTCGATGGCCAGGTAGCCCTGCAGGTAGGGCTGCTGGTCGACGGCGAACGCGATGGTGCCCTTGCTGATGGCGGTCGTCAGGTCCTTGTTGAGGTCGAACGTGGCGACCTTGGCCTTGCTCCCGGCCTCGGACCCCGCCTGCGCCGCGGTCAGCGCGATGGGAGCGCCCAGGGCGACGACGTAGTCGATCGACTTGTCCTGGCTGAGCTTGGCGGTGATCGTCGACTTCACGGACGGCATGTCGGCGCCGTTGACGTTCAGCGTCTGGAACTTGCCGGTGAAGGTCTTCTTGACACCGTCACAGCGCTGGGTGAGGCCGATGTTGCCCTGCTCCTGGATGACACAGACGGTGCTCTTGGCGCCCTCCTCGTTCAGCCGCTTGCCGAGCGCCTCACCGGCCACGGTCTCGTCCTGACCGAAGAACTCCATCAGGCCGAGCTTCTGCCATTCGCTGACACCGGAGTTGAGGCCGACGACGGGTATGTTCGCCGCCTTCGCCTTGGCGACGACGTCCTTGAGGGCGTCCGGCTTGGCGAGGGTGATGGCGATGCCGTCGACCTTCTGGTCGATGGCGTTCTGCACCAGGTTGGCCTGGCCGCCCGCGCTCGGGTCGGCCGAGTAGACCAGCTTGACGTTGTCCTTGGCGGCGGCGGCCTGGGCGCCCTTGCGGACGATGTCCCAGAAGGTGTCGCCGGGCGACTGGTGGGTCACCAGCGCGATGGTCATCCGGGGGGTGGTGGCCTTGCCCGCGGAGGCGCCGTCCGCGCTCTCCTCGGACTTCTTGCCGCCGGAGCTGCTGGAGCAGCCGGCGAGCGTCAGGGCCGCGGCCGCAGCCAGGGCCACGGCGGGAGCGAATCTCCGCGAACGGGAGAGAGAAGAGCGGTCCATCTTTCCTTGCACCTCACTGTGCGACGGGGAGAACGTCGGGAAAGGGGGCGGGATCTACGAAAACGCGCCAACTTGCGTTGGGACGGGATCCAACTCCCCTGGCGCGGCCGCTGTCAATACTTTGTTAAGACATCATTTCACAAGCAGGTCCGAATGTAAGTACAAACTATTGACAGCAATGCCCTTCGAGTCCTACACCTGGGATGCAACGGGCCCGGAGGGCCTCGCATCCCCAGTGCCGGATCGAGGAGCGTCGCGCATGGTCGAGCCAGTCCAGCAGTTCGACGTGATCAGTATGGGCCGTATCGGAGTTGATCTCTACCCGCAGCAGTCGGGGGTGCCTCTGGCGCAGGTCCGGTCCTTCGGCAAGTTCCTCGGAGGGTCGGCCGCCAACGTCGCGGTCGCCGCGTCCCGGCTCGGACGCTCCACCGCGGTCATCACCCGCACCGGAGCGGACCCCTTCGGCACGTACCTCCACCAGACCCTCACGGAGTTCGGCGTCGACAACCGCTGGGTGACTCCCGTGGCGGCCTACCCGACCCCGGTCACCTTCTGCGAGATCTTCCCGCCGGACGACTTCCCGCTGTACTTCTACCGCCACCCCAAGGCCCCCGACCTGGAGATACACACCGACGAGCTCGACTACTTCGCCATCCGCGCGGCCCGGATCTTCTGGATCACCGGCACCGGTCTGAGCGAGGAGCCGAGCCGCTCGGCCACGCTCGCCGCCCTGAAGTGCCGCGACCGGGCCGGCATCACGGTCTTCGACCTCGACTGGCGGCCCGCGCTGTGGAGTGAGACGGCCTGGGCCGACCCCGACGAAGCCCGCCCGTACTACGCCGAGGCCCTGCGGCACGCGACCGTCGCGGTCGGCAACCTCGACGAGTGCGAGGTCGCCACCGGGGAGCGTGAACCCCGGGCGTGCGCCGAGGCCCTGCTGGCGGCCGGTGTGGAGCTCGCCGTGGTGAAGCAGGGCCCGAAGGGCGTCCTCGCGGTGCACCGCGACGGCACGACGGCCGAGGTCCCGCCGGTCCCGGTCGAGGTCGTCAACGGCCTCGGCGCCGGCGACGCCTTCGGAGGCTCGCTGTGCCACGGGCTGCTGTCCGGCTGGGAGCTGGAGCGGACCCTCCGGTACGCCAACGCGGCCGGCGCGCATGTCGCCGCCCGCCTCGCCTGCTCCTCCGCGATGCCGACGCAGGCCGAGGTCGACGGTCTCCTGAACGGCGTCGCGCCGTGACCGACCCTTCCGTCAGCGGCTTCGGACACGAGCCACGGGATGGCCGTACGACGATCCCGGCGCCCGGCGGCGGACGGTTCCGGGCCCCCGCACGTGGCCGTGCCCAGCCGATCCCTGCAGCACCTGGCGGTCGCAGCGCGCCCGACCAGCCCACCGCCCACCGCCCCCGCCTCCCCCTCCACACGGCACCGGAGAAGTCCTGATGAGCAGCACCACCCGCCTGACCGTCGCCCAAGCCCTCGTGCGGTTCCTGTCCGTCCAGTACACGGAGCGGGACGGCGTACGGCACCGGCTGATCGCCGGGACCTGGGGCATCTTCGGCCACGGCAACGTGGCGGGCATCGGGCAGGCCCTCCTGGAGGCGGGCGAGGACGCGATGCCCTTCCACCAGGGGCGCAACGAGCAGGCGATGGTCCACGCGGCCGTCGGCCACGCCCGCCAGCTGAACCGCCTGTCGGCCCAGGCGGTCACGACGTCGATCGGCCCGGGCGCCACGAACCTGGTCACCGGCGCGGCCCTGGCGACGATCAACCGCCTCCCGGTCCTGCTCCTGCCCGGCGACTACTTCGCCACCCGCGCCGCCGACCCGCTCCTGCAGCAGTTGGAGCATCCGACGGAGGCGGACGTGTCGGTGAACGACACCCTGCGCCCGGTGTCCCGCTACTTCGACCGCATCCACCGCCCCGAGGCCCTGATCCCCGCAGCCCTCCAGGCCATGCGGGTCCTCGCCGACCCGGCCGAGACCGGCGCGGTCACCCTCGCCCTCCCCCAGGACGTGCAGGCGGAGGCGTACGACTGGCCGGAGGAGTTCTTCGCCGAGCGGGTGTGGCGGGTACGACGTCCCGTGCCGGACCCGGTGGAGCTGGCGGAGGCGGTGCGGGCGATCCTGGGGGCCGCGCGGCCGCTGATCGTGGCGGGCGGAGGGGTCCACCACAGCGAGGCCGAGGGGGCCCTGAAGGCGCTGGTGGACGCCACCGGCATCCCCGTCACGTCCACGCAGGCGGGCAAGGGCTCCCTGCGCCACGATCACCCCGCCGACCTGGGCGGCATCGGCCACACCGGGACGGCGGTCGCCGACGACCTCGCGCGCACCGCGGACCTGGTCATCGGCGTGGGCACGCGCTACTCCGACTTCACCACCGCCTCCGGCACCCTCTTCCAGAACCCGGACGTCCGCTTCCTCAACCTGAACATCACCTCCTTCGACGCCCACAAGCTGGCCGCGCGGACGGTCGTATGCGATGCGAAAGCGGGTCTGGAGGCGCTCACGTCGGCGCTGGAGGGCCACCGCGTGAACGCGGCCTACGAGGCCGAGTACGGGGCGGGCAAGGAGCGCTGGGGGCGGGTCGTGAGCCGGGCCTTCGAGGCCGCGGACGAGAACGCGGTGCCGACCCAGACCCAGCTGCTGGGCGCGCTGGACGCGGTCGTCGGCGACGACGACGTGGTGATCAACGCGGCGGGCTCGCTCCCCGGTGACCTGCACAAACTGTGGCGGGCCCGCAGCCCCCGCCAGTACCACCTGGAGTACGGCTACTCCTGCATGGGCTACGAGATCCCTGCCGCGATCGGCGTGCAGCAGGCGACCCCCGACACCCCGGTGTGGGCGCTGGTCGGCGACGGCACCTACCTGATGATGCCGACGGAACTCGTCACCGCGGTCCAGGAGGGCCTGCCGATCAACCTGGTCCTCATCCAGAACCACGGTTACGCCTCGATCGGCGGCCTGTCGGAGTCGGTGGGCGGCGAGCGGTTCGGCACGGCGTACCGCTACCGCGCGGCCGACGGCACCTTCAGCGGGGCCCCGCTCCCGGTCGACCTGGCCGCGAACGCGGCGAGCCTCGGCATGGACGTGCTGCGCGCCAAGACCGTACGGGAGCTGCGCGAGGCCCTGGCCACGGCCCGCGCCTCGGACCGGCCGACCTGCGTCTACGTCGAGACGGACACCGCGACCCCGACCGCTCCCCCGGCAGAGGCGTGGTGGGACGTGCCGGTGGCGGAGACGGCGTCGCGCGGGGCCGCCGTAGCGGCGAGGACGGAGTACGACCGTCAGGCAGCCGCTCGCCGCACCCACCTCTGATGGCCCGCCCCCGACCCTTTGAGGGAGGTACCCCCATGGCGAAGCACGGCGACACGTCACGTGCCGCGACCGGCCCCGCGCTCGACTGCCTGGACTTCGCCCTGGACCGGGGCAGTCCGGTGCCGCTGTACTACCAGCTCGCCCGGCAGCTGGAGGCGGCGATCGAGCACGGCGTGCTCGCCCCGGGCAACCTCCTGGGCAACGAGATCGACCTCTCGATCCGCCTCGGCCTGTCCCGCCCGACCGTCCGCCAGGCCATCCAGACCCTGGTGGACAAGGGCCTGCTGGTCCGCCGGCGCGGTGTGGGCACGCAGGTGGTGCACAGCCAGGTCAGGCGCCCCCTGGAACTCAGCAGCCTCTACGACGACCTGGAGGCGGCCGGGCAGGGCCCGGCGACGCGGGTGGTCCGCAACGAGACCGTCCCGGCATCGGCAGACGTGGCGGCCGCGCTGTCCGTCCCGGAGGGCAGCGAGGTCACGGCGCTCGAGCGCCTGCGCCTGACCCACGGCCAGCCCGTGGCCCTCCTCGGCAACTACCTGCCCACCGGCCTCCTCCACCTCGACAGCGACCGCCTGGAGGCCACCGGCCTCTACCGCGTGCTGCGCACCGCCGGCATCACCCTGCACAGCGCCCGCCAGACCATCGGCGCCCGCGCCGCCACCGCCGAGGAGGCCGCCCGCCTCGACGAACAGCCGGGCGCCGCGGTCCTGACCATGCAACGCACGGCTTACGACGACACCGGCCGCCCGGTCGAGTACGGCACCCACATCTACCGTGCGTCGCGGTACACCTTTGACTTCCAGTTGCTGGTCAGGCCGTGACCGCATGGCTTGACGCGGGAGACGAAAGGGCGGAGAGTCGTACATATACGCCGTAAACATATGGCGTAGACGTACGCCCGAGAGCGTCCTGGTCATGGCACGCAGCGAGTCTGTTCCGTCGACCGTCCTCGTCACCGGCGGGGCCGGCTTTCTCGGCAGCCATGCCTGCGTGGAGTTCCTCGACCACGGATACGAGATCGTCGTGGTCGACGACTACTCCCGGAGCGCCCCGCAGGTCCTGACCCGCGTGGAGCGCATCGCCGGCCGGTTCGTCGGCGCCGTGTACGAACTGGACATCCGCGACCGGCGCGCCCTCTCGGCGGTCTTCGACCGACACTGCGTGGACGCCGTCGTGCACTTCGCCGCACACCACGCCGTCGGCGAGTCGGCCCGGACATCCCTCCCGTACTACGACACCAACCTGGGCGGCACGATCGCGCTGCTGCACACCATGCGGGAACACGACGTGCGCCGCCTCGTGTACGCCTCCACCTGCGCGGTCTACGGCGACGCCGGCCCCCGCCCGCTCGACGAGACCACCCCGCCCCATCCGGTCGGCCCGTACGCGAGGTCCAAGTGGATCTGCGAGCAGATCCTCACCGACGTCTGCCGGTACCGGGACGACTTCACGGTCCTGTGCCTGCGCCACGCCACTCCGGCCGGCGCCCACCCCAGCGGGTTGCTCGGCGAGGACCCGCACGGCACGCCCGACAGCCCCCTCCAGGTGCTGGCACAGGTGGCGGAAGGCCGGCTGGACCGGCTGCGGGTCTTCGGCGCCGACCACCCCACCCCGGACGGGACCGCGATCCGCGACTACCTCCACGTCATGGACGCGGCCGAGGCACACCGCGTCGCGCTCGACCACCTCACCGGCACATCCGGCATGAGGGTGTACAACCTCGGTTCGGGCAAGGGCAGTTCGGTCCTGGAGACGATCGCCGTGTTCTCACGGACCTGCGGAAGACCCCTCCCCTACGACATCAGGCCCCGCCGCCCGGACGACATCCCCGAACTCGTCGCGGACGCGAGCGCGGTGGCCCGCGACTGGGGCTGGCGCGCCACCCGAACCCTCAGCGACATGTGCCGGGACGCCTGGCACTTCGGGCAGCTCAACCCGCACGGATACGCGGATTCCGCACGCCGGCCCGACGCCCACGACTGACGGCACCACGAGCCCGGATCAGCGCGCGGACGACAGCGCGAAGGCCGTCTCGACCAGGGCGATATGGCTCGACGCCTGCGGTGTGTTGCCCAGTTGACGTCCCGCGCCCGGGTCCCACTGCTCGGCCAGCAGACCCACGTCGTTGCGGACGCCGAGGACTCGCTCGAACAGCTCCCGGGCCCGTCTCGGCCGCCCGGTCGCGGCGAGGGCGTCGGCGTACCAGAGGGAACAGGCGACGAACGCGGCCTCGTCGCCGTGCAGGCCGTCCACCTCGTGCAGTCCGGCACCGCCCTGCGCGTACCGGCGTACGAAGCCGCCGTGCTCGAGTCCGCGCATGGCCCGCACGGTGCCGCGAACCCGCTCGTCGCGGGTGGGCAGGAAGCCGACCCGGGACATGAGCAGGGCCGAGGCGTCGAGGGCCGAGGAGCCGTAGGACTGTACGAAGGTGTGCCGCCGCGCGTCCCAGCCCTCTCGGCACACCTGTCGGTGCACCTCGTCGCGCATGGCCCGCCACTCGCCCGAGGCACCGTTGCGCCCCAGCAGCTCCCCCATCCGCACGGCACGGTCGGCGGCCACCCACGCCATCACCTTCGAGTGGACGAACTGCCGCCGCTGCCCGCGCACCTGCCACAGTCCCTGGTCGGGTTCGCGCCAGTGCCGCAGCAGGAAGCCCATCAACGCCTGGACCAGGTCCCACACATGGGAGGGCATGGGGATACCTGCCCGCAGCGACAACCAGAGCGTGTCCAGGACCTCGCCGTACACGTCGAGCTGGAACTGCCCGACCGCCGAGTTCCCGAACCGCACCGGCCGTGATCCCGCGTAGCCGGGCAGCCAGGGCGCCTCGGTCTCCGGCAGCAGGCGCTGCCCCTTCACCCCGTACACGGTCTGCAGATCACCCGGGTCCCCGGCAACGGCCCGCACCAGCCAGTCCAGCCAGGCCGTTGCCTCCTCGCGGTATCCGCTGCGCAGCAGACAGGACAGGGCGAGGGTGGAGTCACGCAGCCAGCAGTAACGGTGGTCCCAGTTGCGTTCGCCGCCGATGCGGCCGGGCAGGGAGGTGGTGGGGGCGGCGACGATGCCACCCGTGGGGGCGTAGGTGAGCGCCTTGAGGGTGATCAGGGACCGCATCACCGCGTCGCGCCACGGGCCCTGGTACCGGCAGCGTCCGGCCCAGCACCGCCAGAAGTCGCAGGTCTCCTTCAGAGCCACCTCTGCGGGGACGGCCAGCGGTGCCGGTGGGCCGGGCAGGTGCGAGGGCGACCAGACCAGCGTCAGGGCCAGCCGCTGGCCGGCCCTGACAGTGAAGTCGAGCATGGTGGAGTCCTGGGGCCCGGCCACCTGTACCAGCCCGTCGGCGTGCAGCCACACGGCGTCGGGACCGGCCACCGCGACGGTGCCGGGTTCAGCGACTCTGATCCAGGGCACCACACGGCCCTGGTGGAAGCGCAGCCGCAGTTCGCTGCGCATGTCGACGCACCCTGCCAGCCCTTCGATCAGCCGGACGAGGCAAGGCAGTTCAGTACGGGGCGGCATGAAGTCGGTGACCCGCACCGCGCCGTCCGACCCGGCCCACCGTGTCTCAAGAATCAGCGTGTCCCGCTGGTAGGCCCGGCTCGTGCAGGAACGGCCGGCGGCCGGGGCCACCCGCCAGAAGCCGTTGTCCCTTGTGCCGAGCAGCGCGGCCAGACAGGCCGGCGAGTCGAAGCGGGGCAGACACAACCAGTCTATGGACCCGTCCCGACCGACCATGGCGGCGGTCTCCAGGTCACTGATGAGGGCGTAATCCTCGATGGGCGTACTCATGATCCCGGACCACGCCGTCGTGCGCTTCGCCGCCTTTTCAGGATACAGCGGCGATCAGCCGTTCCGCACATTCGGAACAAAACAGAAAATAGCCGCATCTCTTGATAAAAACGTGTAAATGACGTATGTATGTTTACGTCGTATCTTTACGGCTCCGGAGGATCTGATGACCGGCATGGCCTCGGGCAGCATTGTCATAGTGGCTGTCGGCGGCCGTCGCGCACATCGGTGGTCCACCGGCCTCACCCGGGGCAGACAGGGCCTGGTAGGCGTCAGGCTGCCCGCACGACTGGCAGAAGGCGGCGACACCAAGTCGGCCGCCGACTTTTACCCGCCCACCATGCCTCCCACAAGGACGGCCCAGCGTGGCGCGGGACGCACGCTCATCCTCTTTGACGACGCCGAACGCGACTGGTCGGGCGAACTGGCCACTCGGCAGGCAGCCGTCAGGCGGCTGCGGGTCGCGGATCCGGGCGCGGCAGAGGTGCTCGCGCAGGGACAACGCCCGGACGGTGGCGTCTTCCCCTTGCTGGTGGGCGCCTCGGATCTCCGGTACGTCGCCGAGAGTCCCCTCGATTACACGACGGCGACCGACCGCCACCTGGCCTTCGGGGACGTTCTCTTCGACGTGCTCGCTCCCGGAACACCCGAACGCCACCGCGCCCTCGTCCGGTCGGAGGACGTCTCCCCCGACTCCGCCCCGGGCCAGCCCACCTTCGGCCTCGAGGACCGGCCGAAGGTGGTCGAGGCGCTGCACTACCTGACCAGCCATGGCGGACTCGTGCCCGGCCACTCCCGCGCGCGAACCCTGCAACGTCTCGACCGAGGCTGGGCGGCCACCGCCGCGATTCTGCTCGTGACTCTCACGCTGCCGCTGCTGATCCTGCTGACGACATTCTCCGTGGTCGCCTTCTGCACCACTGCGTTCAGCGCCGTACAGAACGACGGGTCGGCGAAAGTCCTCTCGTTCGGCGTGGCACCTGTGTGCGCGTACGTGTACATGCGCGCCGACCCGCGGACCGGTCTCCGGCAGTTGTCGCGCCGTAGGACCTGGGCGAAAAGCCGGCGTCTTCCAGAGCACCCCAGCTAGCGTCTTGATGGTGATCACGTGTTTCACATCGACTTCCCGCCCCCCGGCGTCACCCGCCGCGAAACGGCCTCGGACCGCGTGCTGAACGTGGCGATCGTTCTCGGCACCAGGCCCGAGGCCATCAAGCTCGCTCCGATCTTCCGGGCCATGCAGTCGTCTTCGCTGTTCTCACCTGTGCTCGTCAACACCGGTCAGCACCGGGACATGCTTGAGACGCTGCTCGGACGCCTGCGGCTCACGGCCACTCATGACCTCTCCGTGATGCGCAAGTGCCAGCAGTTGTCCTCCCTCACCGCCCGTCTGATCGACGGGTTGGGCGACGTCTTCCGAGCGGAGCGGCCGGATCTGCTCGTCGTCCAAGGTGACACGAGCAGCACGCTGTGCGGTGCCCTGGCCGCGTTCTACGAGCACATTCCGGTGGCCCATGTGGAAGCGGGGCTGCGCAGCGGCGTCATCGACGACCCCTTCCCCGAGGAGATGAATCGACGCCTGGTGACCCGGATGACACGGTGGCACTTCGCACCGACACCGGGGGCCGCCGCGGCTCTGGCGGCCGAGGCCGTCCCCGCCGAACAGGTCGTCGTCACTGGGAACACGGTCATCGACAACCTGCTCTGGGCCCATGGGTGCGCGACCGGCAGATCGGCCTTCCGCACGCATGGGCGGGGGGTAATCGTGACTCTGCACCGGCGGGAGAACCAGGGCGGGAAGATGCGGGCCCTCGCTTCTGCACTGCTGCGACTGGCCGAGCGCCAGGACGTCGAACTTCTGGTGCCCGTCCACAAGAGCCCGGCCGTCCGCGATGTCCTCCTTCCGGTCCTGACCGGTTGCCCACGGATCACGCTGACGGAACCGCTGGACTATTTCGACTTCATCTCGACCCTCAGCGCCTGCGAGCTCGTGCTCACCGACTCCGGCGGTGTCCAGGAAGAAGCACCGAGCTTCGACAAACCCGTTCTGGTTCTGCGCAACACGACCGAGCGCCCCGAGGTGGTCCGGGCCGGGGCCGCGAGACTCATCGGGACAGACCCTCAGGCGGTACACGCTGTGGTCACCTCCCTGTTGGACGACCGCACGCAGTACAACCGCATGGCGGAAGCGAGCAATCCGTTCGGCGACGGTCACGCGTCCACCCGGATCCTCGAGCGGCTGGCCGACGACTTCGGGCTGCACATGCATCACGCGCCGACCCCGAGGGTCGTCGCCGCGTGAGGGCCGGGCGACCGGAGCGAACCCAGTACTACGGCGCCGGCTCCGTCAAGGGACCGGGGGGGGACACCGTGATCCTCGCCACCGGGCACGACGCTCCCGCCCGATCCGCTCCTGGCACCGGTTCGAGGTACGACAGACCGGGCCCACCATGACCGTTGAGGTGGATTCCCAGCCTTCGACCACGTACGCGGACCGCCGCGATCCGTACACGAAGGGCTCCGTCGGCCTCTACACGGAGGACGACATTGCCGAATTCGGGGACATCGTTGTTGAGGAGGCAGGCAGTGGCCAATGACTCGGGGGCGGGCCCGGCCCGACGCGCGAGCGACCATGGGCGGCACGGCAGGCTCAGCCGGGAGCGGGTGCTGTCGGCCGCCCTGGAGCTGGTCGACGACGAAGGTCTCTCCGCGTTGAGCATGCGTCGTCTGGGCGCGGAACTCGGCGTCGAGGCAATGGCTCTGTATCGCTATGCGTCCAGCAAGGACGCGCTGCTGGACGGCCTGGTCGAAGCTCTCCACCTCGAGCTGGAGGAACGACTCGGTCAGATGTCAGGGGATCCCGCCACGAGCGCCGCGTGGCGGGCCGGACTGCACCGCATCGCGCTGACCACCTACCAGGTGTGCCTCGCCCACCCACAGGTGGTGCCGCTGCTCTCCACTCGCATGATGGCCGTACCGTTGGCCCGCAGACCCCTCCCGGTCCTCCGTGCCCATGAACGGGTGCTCGGCTGTCTCCAGGCCGCCGGATTGGATGACCAGCGCGCGACCGCTGCCTTCCACGCGTTCACGGCCTGGGTTCTCGGCTACGTCTCCGTGGAACTGCGGGCCATGGTGGACAACCCTGAGGAAGCCGAGCCCGCGTTCCGCCTCGGCCTGCACCGTATGCCGCCGCAGGAACTGCCCAGGCTTCGCGCGATCGCTCCGGACCTGGTCGAGCAGGGCGGCACAGAGGGTCTGATCACCGGACTGGACGCGCTGCTCGACCGTTTCACCGGAAAGGGATGAGGGGAGCGGTCTCAGTTCACCCCGTCCAGCCGCGCCCGCTGCTCCCCCGACAGCTCCAGATCCACCGCCGCCAGATTCTCCTCCAGCTGTGCCAGGGAGGAGACTCCCGCGAGCGGGATGATCGGGAGGTCCGAGCCGAGCTGCCAGGACAGGACCACCTGGTTGACGGTGGCGCCCGTTTCCTTCGCCACCTCGGTCAGGGCCTTCAGGCGGGGCGGGGTGCCCGGGTGGTCGAAGTCCGCGGGGAGGCGGTCCGGGTGGGTGTAGGCGCCCTTCAGGAGGGGTGAGTAGGCGACGAGGGTCAGGCCGGGCTCGGCCCGCAGGTAGCTCAGCAGGTCGGGGCCCGCGTGGCCGAGGCTGCCGTCGGGGAAGAGGGGATCGGGGACGTCGGTGCGGGGGCGCAGGTGGCTGTGGGCGTACTGGAGGACCTCGTAGCCGGGCAGTCCGGCCGCGGCGGCGAGGGCTCGGGCCCGTTCCACCCGCCAGATCGCGTGGTTGCTCGCACCGAGGAGGCCCACCGTGCCCTCGGAGACCAGCTCGGCGAATCCCTCCACCGTTTCCTGGAGGGGGACGTTGTGGTCCTCGATGTGCGCGTAGAGCAGGTCCAGCCTCGACACACCCAGGCGTTCCCGGCTGCGTTCCGCGGACTCCCGGATCACCTTCGCCGACAGGCCCTCCGCGTTGTCGACGTAGCTCGTGCCGGGGGCCAGGGGGCGGGCGCCGAGTTTGGTGGCAATGAAGACCTCGTCTCCCACGCCGCGGCTGCGCCGCCACCGGCCGAGCAGTTCCTCGCTCTGGCCGCCCTGGCCGCCGTCCTCCCAGAAGGCGTAGTTGTCGGACGTGTCGATGAAGTTGCCGCCGGCCTCGACATAGCGGTCGAGGACGGCGAAGGAGGTCTCCTCGTCGGTCCGTGAGCCGAACAGCATCGCGCCGAGCGCGAGGACGCTGACCTCGCGGCGGGTCGCCGGGTCGGTGCCGATGGTGCGGTACTTCATGGTGATTCCCTCCCGTGTGTACCCGTCTCCGGGGCACACACGGGAGTCTTCATCTTGAAGCGCACTTCAAGTCAAGGGCCCGCGTGGTCACTTGGCGAACGGGCCCTCCAGGGCCGCCCATTGGAGCAGCATGATGGTCTTGGCGTCGGCTATCTCCCCGGTACGGATCATCTCCAGGGCCCTGCGGAAGGGCAGTTCGAGGATCTCGATGTCCTCGCCCTCCTCGTCGAGGCCGCCGCCCTCGTGCGTGCGGGTCGACGGGGCGTATTCGGCGGCGTAGAAGCTGACGCGCTCGGTGACCGAACCGGGGCTCATGTAGACGTCGAAGACGTGCCGGACCTCGCCGATGGTGTGCCCGGTCTCCTCGACGACCTCGCGTCGAACGGCGATCTCGGGGTGCTCGTCATCGTCGTCGAGCAGCCCGCCGGGAGTCTCGATCAGCAGTCCGTCGGGGTGTCCGTTGACATACACCGGGAAGCGGAACTGGCGGGTGAGCAGGACGGTTTCGCGTTCCGTGTCGTACAGCAGCATGGTGGCGCCGTTGCCACGGTCGTGGGTCTCGCGCTGCTGAGTGTTCCAGCTCCCGTCGGCGTGCTGGATGTCGAAGGTCGTGGCCCGCTCGACATACCAGTGACTGGACAGCAGTTTCACATCGCGAACCTTGACGCGCGGGTTGCCGGTCAGGTCCAGGCCGGTGCGGTCGAGTCCGGTGCGGCCCCGGCGGTCGGGGGTGTCCATGCCCTCGGTCATCGGACACCTGCCGGACGGGAGGAGGAGCGGGAGAAGTGCGAGTTGGTCATGACCGCTTCTACCATTCCGGGGCGGGGCGCGTCCGGCACGGCACCCCTTCCCCGGCGGCCCTCGCGCTGCATAGCGTGCTCGTATGGATCATCAGGATCATCGGTCGCAGCCGTCCCTACGGCACTTCGACCACTGCCCCTGGCTCTTCGCCGACGAGGCGACCGAGGAACAGCGCGCCGCGCAGCGGGAGGTGCAGCGGGCCGTCGGCGGCGACACCCGGATCGGCGAGCGGTGTTACGTCGCCGAGTCCGCGGCGGTGTTCCCGGACCGGCTGCGGCTCGGCGACGACTCGTACATCGCCGCGCACGCCTATGTCACCGGGGAGCTGCACGCCGGCTCGGACTGCACGCTCAACCCGTTCACCACGGTGCGCGGGAACGTCGTACTCGGCGACGGCGTCCGCATCGGCGCCCACACCTCGCTGCTCGGCTTCAACCACTCCACGGCTCCCGACCGGCCCGTTTTCCGCCAGCCGCTCACCAGCCGGGGCATCCGGGTCGGCGACGACGTCTGGATCGGCTCGCATGTGATCGTCGTGGACGGCGTGACCATCGGCGATCACTGTGTGATCGGGGCGGGGGCGGTGGTCACGAGAGATCTGCCGGCGTGGTCGGTGGCCGCGGGCAATCCTGCGCGGGTGCTGCGGGACCGGCGGGAGGCGCGGGGGGTGGGGGCGGCTCCAACTCCGGCTCCCGCTCTGTCAGGGATACGGCCGGAGGACGGCCGTACGCCCACGACCGGCCTGGCGCCCGACCTCGAGCCCCAGGCGGCGGACGCCGAGGCGGCTGCGGCTGCGGCTGCGGGTGCCCTGGGGGCGGATCTGCCCGGCATACGGCCAGGGGGCGGCCGTATGCCCGCACCCCGTCCGGCGCGCGACCCCGGCCCCCGCGCAGCCACCCTGGCCGCCTTCGCCGACACCGCCCGGGATCAGGCTGCCGGACTCCTCGACCGTTGCTGGGACGGTGAGCGGTACGTCGACCGGCCCGGCGCCGCTCCCACCGTGCGGGCTCACTGCGACGCCGTGGAGATCGCCGACCTGCTGCTCGGGGCTGTGCCGGAGCACTTGTCCGCCGAGGAGCACATCGGGCGGCTGAGCGGGCTCCAGGATCCGAAGAGCGGTCTCGTGCCGGAGTTCGGTGAGCCGCTGCCGGTGGCGGACGCCGACGGGTTCATCGGGGAGGGAGCGGCGCTCTATCACGTCCTGTGCGTGGGCTACGCCCTCGATCTGCTGGGCCCCGGACTCCCCCATCCGGTGCGCGGTGTAAGAGACATGACGGCACGTCAACTCGTCCCACTACTGGAGGCGTTGCCCTGGCGGACCGGTGCGTGGGGCGCGGGCGCCTGGGTCGACAGCCTTGCTACTGCCGCCCATTGGAACCTGCGGCACGACGTCGGCAGCGACGACGGTCACGGGACGCCGGAGTCGCTGTTCGGCTGGCTGCTGACCAGGGTCGATCCCTGGACCGGGATGTGGGGCAGCCCCTCTGCCGAGGAGGGCCGGCTCCAGGTGGTCAACGGCTACTACCGGCTGACGCGGGGCTCGTTCGCGCAGTTCGGGCTGCCGGTGCCGTTTCCGGAACGGGTCGTGGACGCCGTCCTGGATCATGCGCGCGACGCCCGGCATTTCGGTCCCGGCCGGGAGAACGCGTGCAACGTGCTCGACGTCGCCCATCCCCTGTGGCTGTGCACCACACAACTCGGGCGGGGCGCCGACGGCTACCGCTCCGGCGAGATCCACGACTGGGCCGAACGGCAGCTGGCCACGGTCCTGCCTCGCTGGCAGGACGGCCGGGGCTTCGGCTTCGGCCCGGGCGCCAATGGCCCCGGACCCGAGCCGGGGCTCCAGGGCACGGAGATGTGGCTGGCCATCGTCTGGTATCTCGCCGACCTGCTGGGCCGCTCCGGCGAACTGGGTTACCGCCCCCGCGGCATCCACCGACCCGAACCGGCCAGGCAGGGGATCGCGGGCCTGAGCTGAGCCGACGGGGCTTCGGGACCCCGGCCGGTCCGACACGGCATCGGAATCCCGGGGGCATCGGATCACCCGGCAGAACACCTGCCCTGCCCCGCCGATCCGACAGACCCTCCGAACTCCCCCGCCCCGCCCTTCCTCAGCGCCGTCTCCAAGGCAGCACCGCCGGATCCGCCTCCGCACTCTCCACCCGGTGCAACGCCTCCCCGATCGCCTCCCCGATCTCCGCGAGTTGGCGCACCTGCTCCCGGCTGAGCGCGTCGAAGACCGCCCGGCGTACCGCTTCGACGTGTCCGGGAGCGGCCTGTTCCAGCAGGGTCATGCCCTCGTCGGTGAGGACGGCGAGCTGGCCGCGCCCGTCGGCGGGGTCCTCACGGCGGTCCACGAGGCCGGCCTCGGCCAGCCGGTTCACCGCGTGGGTGAGCCGGCTACGGGTGATCTTCAGGCGCCGGGCCAGCTCGGACATGCCGAGGGCGCGGTCGGGGGCCGAGGAGAGCTGGGCCAGCAGGGTGTAGTCGGCGTGGGTCGTCCCGGCGTCGCGCCTCAGCCGGCGGTTCAGGTAGTCGCCGAGGAGGGTCGAGAACTCGACGTATGCCATCCAGGCCCGCTGTTCCTCGGCGTCCAGCCAGCGTGGAGTCGTGTCCATGGGGTCACCCTACTCACGCTCCGTTTTAAGCTTCAATCACCAGGTCCACGGCCGCACGCCCATTCACCGGTACGTGATGCCCGACGCGCTGTAGCTGCAGTGCGTGCCGTCCGCCCCGGTGCCCAGTGAGGACGGTTCGGCGCCCGACGCATTGCCCTGGAAGCGTTCGCAGACGGTGATGTTCCTGCTGCTGTCCCCGACGATGGTCACGCCCGAGAGGGTGGCCGTGTCACCGTAGTTGGCGTTGACGCCCGCGATGTCCTTGCCGGGCCCGGTGACCTTCACATGGCTGATGACGACATGGCGTTCGTACTGCGTCCTGCAGTTGCCGCACGAGCGGTAGAGCTTGCCGAAGTCGGCGACCTGGAAGTTCCTGATGGTCAGGGTTCCGGCGCCGTTGTGCTGGAAGACCTTGTCGTCCGCCTTCCGCGCACCGCCGCCGTCGACGAGGTACGTCGCGGAGGCCGACGTCCCCTTGAAGGTCGCCGCGTCCTCGCCGACGTCCTGCCACCACACGTTCTTCAGGGTGCAACTGCCCAGGCAGTGCACGCCGTCGGCGGCCGGGGAGCCGAGGATGACGTTCTTCAGCGTCGCCCCGTCGGCTAGTTCGAAGAGCGGGCCCTGGTCCTCGTCCTGGCTGTCGCTGCCGAGGCCGCCCGAGCCGTAGAAGCGCCTGAGGGTGCCGTCGTAGGTGCCGGAGACCTCGATGGTGGTGGCGACCGCCTTCTCACCGGTGGCGGCGGGCCAGGCCGCGAATCCGGCGGTGGCCGGGGCCGGCGCGGAGGTGGAGGCGCGCTTCGTCGCCGATGCGGAGGCGCGCGGGGATGCCGACGTCCTCGAAGCAGACGGAGATACGGATGGAGATGGGGATGTGGACAACGACGGGGAGGGAGACGCGGTCATGGGCGGCGGGGACGCCGTCCCCGTGGCACCGCCCAGCCGGTAGGTGCCCGCGCGCGGTCCGGACGGGGACGTCGTCAGCAGCACACCGCCGATGACGGCACCGCCGACCAGGATCGTGGCCAGCGTGCCGAGCAGCAGGCCTCGGTGGCGGGTGGGCTTTTTGCGGTGCGGCTTGCGCGCGGTTCCTCTGGTGCCCATGGGGTGACTCTCGTTCGCGAATCGGGACGTTCGGCGGAGGCAGTGGGGGTGCGCCCTTGCCCCACTAGTCGCCGCCCGCCACGCAGGGGTTGCCGTCGATCCGCGAAAAAGTCGATCACTCTGTGGGTTCAGGCACGCCGCCCGAGCTGCGCGAGGATGGTGGGGTCGGTGATCTCCGTGTCGTCGGCGAGCAGGAAGGCCTTGCTGAGGATCACCGACAGCCGGTCGTCCTCGAACGGCAGGAACACCCTGCCGTCGCCCTTCCGCCGCGCCGGGACGATGCACAGATACGAGTTGTCGGGCTCCATCAGGATGTTCGCCGAGCCCAGATGGATCCGGTACGTCCGCAAGCCGCCTCGAACGACGAGGTGACGGGCGTCGAGCGAGCACCGGTCGGCGATCTTCAACCGGGGCAGGATCCGCGCGAGGACGTCCCTGCGCGCCTCCGCGCTCGCCGTCAGCTCGGCGAACCCGGCCCGCTCCCAGTAGGCGCGCTCCGGGCCCCGGTCGGTCCACTGGGGGTCCGCGGCGATCGAGGTCACGCCGACGAAGAGGTCCACGTCGCGCAGGGCCTCGCTGAACACCAGCGGCGGCACGTCGGTGAGCGGTGCCTCCTGCCAGTCGCCCGCGACCCGGCGGGCGAAGCGCACCTGGTCGGTCGTGGCCAGCAGATCCTCGCCCTGCCAGTCGGCGAGCCCGTGGTGGAAGCGGGCCCGCCACTGCCCTGCTCCCAGCGTCCGCTCCGCCACGTCCTCGTCCCCGCCGTCCCAGGGCCCGAGCCGGTCGCTCGCCCATCCCCGGGCTCTGAACAGCGCGAACATCCGCTGGTAGTGGACGAGATGCGCGGCGAAGCGGTTGGAGTAGACATGGGTCTCCTCCTCGGCCGGGGTGAGGAGATAGATCCGGAGAGACGCTCCACGACCGCGTGCAGGGTGTCCTCGCCCGCGAGCCGCACGACCGCGATCAGCGCATGCAGCTGGTTCAGGGTGTTCTTGGCCAGGAGGGTCTCGACCAGGGTCCGGACCGGGACGGAGACGTCGGGCGGCGGGCCGGTGCACTGCTCCAGCGCCGGCACGCCCCGCGTGAGGTCCACCCAGCCGCGCTCCTCGCTGGGTGTGGAAGAGCATGGTCGGGTCATGGCAGCCGCCACTGACAATGCGTCCGGAGCGCTCGTCAGTGGCGGCTGAGCGGGAACGGCACTCGGTTCAGGAGATCTCGAAGGCACCGAGATCCGGCGCCTGCCCCTTGTACGGCAGCCCGACGTTCACGCCTTTGTCGATCAAGGTGCTGTTGGCCGTGGGCCGGAGGTGGGGCAGCGCGGGCAGGCTCCCGTCGGCCTGGCGGGAGGCGTCCCAGCCGGACGTCGACACGCTCTGGAACTGCGCGTCCGACAGGGCGACGCCCAGGTTCCACGAGTTGTTCGCGGCACTCGTGCCGGTCATGTTCGACGTCAACGTGCCGGTGTAGGCGAGGTTGTTGCGCAGGTTGCCCCGGCCGACATCGGCGCCCCCGGAGTCGACTCCCAGCATGTTGAAGTCGGGGTGATTGCCGTAACCGGTGTTGCTGAAGTAGTCGTTGGCGACCGGGTGGTGGTTGGCGTAGAAGCCGGACGCCCGGTTGAGGAACGCCACCGACGTGCGCACGGTGTGCTTGACGGCGCCGGCGTCGTAGTCGCCGCCGTAGCCGCCCGCCTTGAAGCCGGTGCCGTTGCCGGCCGCGCTGGTGGTTCCCGGCATGTACCCGTTGCGCCACGCCCAGGAGTTCTCGATGGTCACGGACGAGTAGGCGCTGATGAGGTCGAAGCCGTCGTCGGCGTTCCACCACGCGCGGCAGCCCCGGAACACGTTGCCGGGGTTGCCCGCCGAGATGTGCGCGCCGAACCCGTCGGCGTTCTCACCGGCCCCGTTGGAGGAGTTGGTGTCGTAGTTGTCGTGCGCGTCGGAGTTGAGGACGAGGTTGCCGCCGCCGTTCTGGATGAACAGACCGGGTCCCATGTGGTGGTGGGTGTCGATCTGCTCGAAGGTGTTGTTGCTGCCCGAGATCCAGATCCCCCAGGACTCGTGGTTGAGGTTGTTGTTCTGGCGGACCCCGGTGACCTCCAGCCCCTTGAGGTGAAGCCAGCTCCCGGTGACGTCGAAGCCCTTGATCCGGCAGTCGTCCGTCATGCCCGAGAAGTCGAACACCGGCTTCTCCCCCGGGTAGGCCCAGTAGCGGATCGGGCTTCCCGAACTGCCGCTCTTGTTCAGGGTGATGGCGTCGACCCTGGCCGTCCGGCTCGTACAGCCGCTGTTGGCGCGGGTGTAGCGGTAGGTGCCGCCCCGGAAGTACACGGTGTCGCCCGGCTGGGCGACGGCCTGCGCATGGGCGATCGTCGCCCAGGGAGCGGTCTGCGTCCCCGCGGCGCTGTCGCTGCCGCTCGGGGAGACGTAAAAGGCGGCTGCGCTGCTCACGGCCCCGGAACTGGCCGGGATCACGAGGGGGCCGAGGGCGACCGCCGAAACCAGCAGGGCACGCCCGACCAGCTGGGCAGAACTCATCGCTGACTCCTGGTTCTGGTTCATCCGTTGAGGAATCCGTCCATGGCCGCCGTGGGCCGCCGTGTGCTCTCGTCCCAGGCCGAGCTGTTGTAGCCGTTGAACGACGGGTAGCCCTCGGGCTCCCAGAAGAAGGTGCCGAGGCCGCCGAAACCCTGCAGCCCGGTGACGAACGCCCGCAGCGAGTCGCGCACCTGGGTGGGCTTGCCGACCGGTCCGCCGTACTCCACCTGCATGACCGGCTTGCCGTAACCGGACTGGATGGTCTGCATGTTGGCCAGCACGGCGGGCACGTTGCCGCCCTGCGCGTAGGAGGACAGGCCGGTGATGTCCCACCGTCCGCCGTTGTCCCGGTAGGCGTTGAGGAAGTTCTGGACGCCGGCCAGGTTCTGCGGCTGCGCCAGGTGCACCAGCACCGGCGTGCTCGGGAAGACCTGCTTGGACATGTCGTACGCCGCGTTCAGCAGGCCCGTCATCTGGGCGGGGCGGCTGATGCTGCCGACCGGCTTGCAGATGCCGGAGTTGGTCTCGTTGCCGATCTTCACCCAGGCCGGTGTGACGCCGTAGTACTTGATGATGTTGCACGCGTGGTACACGTAGTCGTACATCGCGTCGAGCATCTGGCTGTAGGTCATGCTCGCCCAGGCCGCCGGCGGGTTCTGCACCCCGACCGAGTTCCAGGTGTCGCCGAAGTGGAAGCCGATGAGGACCTGCATACCGGCGTCCTTGGCGCGCTTCGCCAGCTGAGCCGTCTCCTCGATGGAGCAGTGCCCGTTGGCCGGATCGCTGGACGGGTTGACCCAGGTCCGCAGGCTGATCGCGGTGATGCCGTAGCCCTTGAGGATGGTGAACAGGTCCTGGCGCACTCCGGCGCTGTTGTTCCAGGAGTAGCCCTGCGCCTCCATCTGCGGCAGCCAGCTGACGTCGGCGCCCTTGACGAAGGACGCGGCCTGCGCCGGGGTCGCCAGGGGCCCTGCGCCCAGGGCGAGCGCGCCGGCGCCGGCGGCTGCGCCGAGCAGGACACTGCGCCGCCGTAAGCCGGAGGGCTCGGTTCGTTCGGTGTCGGTCATGTGGGGTTCCTCGGTTCGCGGGATCGGGGCGAGGTGCGGCGATATGGAACACCTCCCACCGGCGGGCTCAGCCGTGTGGCGGCCGGTACCGGGGCGGGAGCCGTCCGGGACTTCGCCTGTAGGTGGCCGCCGGTCCCGACGAGGTTGCCACTCCAGCGAAAGCCGTCCTCAGTCTCCGGAGCGCTCGAGAAAGGGTTCCCGCAGGCCCTCGCCGGTGCGGTTCATCAGAATTACCTCAGGCACGCCTCAGTGCACCGGAATGATGTCGGGGGCGCCGAGCCTGACCGCGTCGGCGGTCTGGTCGTCCGGCTGCTGCTGGGCCTCGCGTTCGGCGGCCACCCGCTTCAGGTAGTGGTCGACCTCACGATGCCGGTGCGCTTGGTCCCACCCCAGGTGAGGCGCCATCAGTTCCGCAACGGTCTGCGCCGCGTCCACACCACGGTCCCAGGACTCGATGGAGATCCGGGTACGGCGGGCGAGCACGTCCTCCAGGTGCAGGGCACCCTCATGGGTCACCGCGTACACGGCCTCGACCCGCAGATAATCGTCGGAGCTCGGCAACGGCTCCCCGAGCGAGGAGTCGGCCGCGACCATGGCGAGCAGCTCGTGCACCAGGGAGCCGTAGCGGTTCAACAGGTGCTCGACGCGGGCGACATGCAGCCCGGATGACCGGGCGAGGTTGTGGCGGGAGTTCCAGAGGGCCGGATAGCCGTCGGCGCCGAGCAGCGGAACGCGTTGCGTGACGCAGTCGGGCACTTTCTCGTCCAGGCCGCGGGCCGCCTCGTCGACCGCGTCCTTGGCCATCACCCGATAGGTCGTGTACTTGCCGCCCGCCACCACGACGAGACCGGGGACCGGGTGGGCGACCAGGTGCTCCCGTGACAGTTTGCTGGTTTCCGCGGCCTCGCCGGACAGGAGGGGACGCAGACCGGCGTAGACACCTTCGACGTCCTCCGGAACCAAAGGCGTGGCCAGGACGCTGTTGACGTGGTCCAGCAGGTAGGTGACGTCCTGGGAGCTGAGGGCGGGATGGGCCTTGTCGAGTGTCCAGTCGGTGTCGGTGGTCCCGATGATCCAGTGTCGTCCCCAGGGGATGACGAACAGCACGCTCTTCTCGGTGCGGAGGATCAGCCCGGTGCGGGAGTTGATCCGGTCACGGGGTACCAGCAGATGTACGCCCTTGGAGGCGCGGACGTGGAACTGGCCGCGCGTGCCGGCGAGGGCCTGGGTGTCGTCGGTCCACACGCCGGTCGCGTTGATGACCTGCTTGGCTCGCACCTCGGTCTCGTCGCCGGTCTCCAGATCCGTGACAGCGGCTCCCACCACCCGCTCGCCCTGCCGCAGGAAGCGGCTGACACGGGTGCGGTTGGCGGCCAGCGCTCCGTAGGCGACGGCCGTGCGGGCGAGGAACATGGTGTGCCGGGCGTCGTCGACCTGGGCGTCCCAGTACTGGATCGCGCCGACCAGGGCGTCGGAGCGCAGCGCGGGCGCCTCGTGCAGGGCTCGGCGCTTGAGCAGGTGGCGGTGGTGGGGCAGACCTCTGGAGGTACCGGAGGCCGCGGCCATGGTGTCGTACAGCAGCACGCCGGCGCCGACGTACGGACGCTCCCGGATCCGGTGTCGCAGCGGGTAGAGGAACGGCACCGGACGCACCAGGTGAGGGGCCAGGACCTGAAGCAGGAGTCCGCGTTCCTTCAGGGCTTCGGCGACGAGCCGGAAGTCCAGCATCTCCAGGTAGCGCAGGCCGCCGTGGATGAGCTTGCTGGAGCGGCTGGACGTGCCCGAGGCCCAGTCCCGGGCTTCGACCAGGCCGACTCTCAGGCCCCGGGTGGCGGCGTCAAGGGCCGCGCCGGCGCCGACGACGCCGCCCCCGACGACGAGGACGTCGAGCTCCCCCTCTCCCAGTCGGACGAGGGCCTCCGCGCGTGCCCCGGGCGAGAGAGCCACCGGGTTCGCCATGGTGTCCTCCTCGTGCAGCGGGTGCGGGTGGGGGCCGCGCACACGGCTCGCGCGGCCCCGTTCGGTCGCTCCCGGCCGGGACCTATTCGACCTTGGCCCAGTCGAGCGTGCGCTCCACCGCCTTCTTCCAGCCCGCGTATCCTTCCTCGCGCTGTTCCTCGGACCACTGGGGTTCCCAGCGCTTGGACTCCTGCCAGTGGGTGCGCAGTTCGTCCGTGTCCCGCCAGAAACCGGTGGCCAGACCGGCGGCGTAGGCGGCGCCGAGCGCGGTGGTCTCGGCGACGACCGGGCGACTGACCGGGACGCCGAGGACGTCGGCCTGGATCTGCATGCACAGGTCGTTGGCCGTCACGCCGCCGTCGACCTTGAGCACGTCGAGGTGGACGCCGGAGTCCTGCTCCATGGCTTCCACCACATCGCGGCTCTGATAGCAGATGGCTTCCAGGGCGGCCCGCGCCAGGTGGCCGCCGTCGTTGTACCGGGCGAGGCCGACGATCGCGCCGCGGGCGTCGGAACGCCAGTACGGGGCGAACAGGCCGGAGAAGGCGGGGACGAAGTAGATCCCGCCACTGTCCTCGACGGTACGCGCCAGGCGTTCGCTCTCGGCGGCGTCGTTGATGATCTTCAGCTGGTCGCGCAGCCATTGCACCGCGGAGCCCGTGACGGCGATGGAGCCTTCGAGTGCGTAGATCGCCGGGCTGTCGCCGAACTGGTACGCCACGGTGGTCAGGAGGCCGTGCTGGGACCGCACCAGTTCCGTGCCGGTGTTGAGCACCAGGAAGTTGCCGGTGCCGTAGGTGTTCTTGGCTTCGCCCGGCGCGTAGCAGACCTGCCCGACGGTGGCTGCCTGCTGGTCGCCGAGCACACCGGTGATGGGGATGGCGGCCCGCAGCGGCCGGGACGTACGGGTCTGTCCGAACGCCTCCCGGTGGGAGGACGGGCTGATGGTCGGCAACATCGCCCGGGGAACCCCGAAGAAGCCCAGCAGCTCGTCGTCCCAGTCGAGGGTCTCCAGGTCCATCAGCATGGTGCGGCTGGCATTGGTCACGTCGGTGGCGTGGACGCCGCCGTCGGGGCCGCCGGTGAGGTTCCACAGCACCCAGCAGTCGGTGTTGCCGAAGAGGGCATGGCCCTGCTCGGCCGCCTCGCGGACTCCGTCGACGTTCTCCAGGATCCACTGGATCTTGCCGCCGGAGAAGTACGTGGCCGGCGGCAGCCCTGCCTTGCGGCGGATGACGTCGCCCTGGCCCGAGCGGTCCAGCGCTGCCGCGATGGAGTCGGTACGGGTGTCCTGCCAGACGATGGCGTTGTAGTAGGGGCGGCCGTTGCGCGGGTCCCAGACAACGGTCGTCTCCCGTTGGTTGGTGATACCGATGGCCGCCAGGTCCTCCGGCGCGAGGTTTCCGTGCCGGAGCGCGTTCTGCATCACCGAGTTGGTGCGCTCCCAGATCTCCACCGGGTCGTGTTCGACCCACCCCGAGCGCGGGAGGATCTGTGAGTGCTCCAGCTGGTGCCTCGCCACCTCGTTGCCGGCATGGTCGAAGATCATGAAACGGGTGCTGGTGGTCCCTTGGTCCACCGCGCCGACGAAGTCCGCCATGGGATGCCGCCTCTCCTTGGGCGCTCCCGGGGGCAGCCGGATGAGGGCAACCCCGGAAGCCGGTCAGCTCTCGTGCCGCTCTCGTGTCAGGTCTCGTCCGGGGCCGGTACCCGTCCCGGGGGCTCCGGCTCGGCGGTCGGCAGGAACCGGCCGATGAAGAGCTTGTACAGGCCCGCTCCCAGCAGACCTCCGATCAGCGGGCCGACGATCGGCACCCAGAAGTACAAGTGCCCGTACTGATCTCGCCACGCTCCGCCGTACCCGGTGAAGAAGCTGGCCAGCCGGGGACCGAAGTCGCGTGCCGGGTTGATGGCGTAACCCGCGTTGGTGCCCCAGGCCATACCGATGGCCACGACGATCAGGCCGACGATGAACGGCGCCAGGTTGGCGCCTGGGGGCGTGTTGAGCAGGTCCGTGACCGCGAGGATCAGCAGCAGCAGGATCGCGGTGCCGATGATCTGGTCGCGGAATGCGCCCCAGTCGCTGACCGGCAGGTTCGGGTTGCCGTTGGCCGGCAGCGTGGAGAACACGCCCTGCGTCTTGATCGTGTGGGTGGGATCCGCCTTCGCCAGCGCCTCGGTGTAGTTCCACCGGACGAGCAGGGCTGCCACGAAGGCGCCGGCCGTCTGGGCCAGCGCGTAAGGAGCCACTTTGCTCCACGGGAAACCCTTGAACGCCGCCAGCGCGACGGTCACCGCGGGATTGAGGTGAGCACCGCTCAGCCTCGCCGCGACATACACACCCAGGGTGACGCCGAGGCCCCAGGCCCAGGCGATGCTGTCGTGGTTTCCCAGGCCGCCCGGCGGGGTCGTGAGGGCCCCGCCGGCCACGACCTGAGCCACCACACCACAACCGAAGAGGATGAGGATCATCGTGCCGGCGAATTCCGCTGAAAGCTCGCCGACCAGTCCCGATCTCTTGAGTCGCTCAGCCATGGGTGCCCGCTTCCCGCCGGCCCGAGGGCCGGCCGTCGACTGCCCCGAGTACTCCACAGATCAGTTTAAAACCGTCCAGAGTCATGCGCACGAGGCCTTGGGAGCTCGAACCGGATATCGCCCTCGGACCCCTGACCGGACAGAAGGGGATGCCGACGCCAATGGTCCGGCTGACCTGGGGTCCGCGGCCCCGCGGCCGACGGCTTCGCGCACACGTCACCGCGCCGTGCGCGCGGAACGGCTGCACATTGGTGAAGCATTCGTCGGTGCAGGCAACTTGGGCGCCGATGTGGACGCCAGACCCGGGGCGCTTGGGCGGCACCTGCCTTCGGGGTCCACGAGGCCGACCGATCTGGCCGCGCCCCGTCCTGGGAGGCGGGCGGCAGCCGGCCCCCATCGCGGATGTCCACGGAAAGACGGCACACTGGTCGTGTGGTGTGCGATCGCGAATGCGCCCGCCTGTCACCGGCGGTGCCTGAGCTCCGTGAGGACACGAGGCAGAGGCTCCGCCGCCGGTTCCACCCGGGAGGTCCCCATGAAGATGCTGATCAACAGTCCGGAGACCGTGGTCGCCGATGCCCTGCGGGGCGTGGCCGCCGCCCACCCGGAGCTGAACGTGGACGTGGAGCGGCGGGTGGTCGTACGGCGAGACGCGCGGGAGGGCGGGCGGGTCGGGCTCGTGTCCGGCGGCGGCTCCGGGCACGAGCCGCTGCACGCGGGGTTCGTCGGATACGGGATGCTGTCGGCCGCGTGTCCCGGGGACGTGTTCACCTCGCCCGTCCCGGACCAGATGCTGCGCGCGGCGAGCGCCGTCGAGGCCGGGCAGGGAGTGCTGTTCGTCGTCAAGAACTACACCGGGGACGTGCTGAACTTCCAGATGGCCGCCGAACTCGCGGAGGAAGACGGCGTCCGGGTCGAGCGGGTCCTGGTCAACGACGACGTCGCCGTCACCGACAGCCTGTACACGGCCGGGCGGCGGGGCACCGGGGCGACCTTGTTCGTGGAGAAGATCGCCGGGGCTGCCGCCGAGGAGGGCGCACCGCTGGAGCAGGTGGCCGCGATCGCCCGGCGCGTCAACGAGTCCTCGCGCAGTTTCGGTGTGGCGCTCAGCCCCTGCAGCACTCCCGCGAAAGGCGGCCCGACCTTCGACCTGCCGGACGGGGAGATGGAGCTCGGGGTCGGGATCCACGGCGAGCCGGGCCGAGAGCGGCGCGCGATGATGCCGGCCCGAGCGATCGCGGAGGTCGCGGTGGGCGCCGTACTCGACGAGCTGCTGGAGATGGCTCCGGCCGACGGGCCGGTACTGGCCCTTGTCAACGGGATGGGTGCGACGCCGCTGCTGGAGCTGTACGGGTTCCACGCCGAGGTGGCCCGGCTGTTGGAGGCCCGGGGCGTGCCGGTGGCACGGACGCTCGTGGGCAACTACGTCACGTCGCTGGACATGGCGGGCTGCTCGGTGACACTGTGCCGGGCCGACGCGGAAATGCTGCGGCTGTGGGACGCGCCCGTGCAGACCGCCGCGCTGCGATGGGGCCGCTGACCACATCGTGGCGGTAGGACCGGCCAGACCCGATGCCGGGCGGAGCGATCCGCTGCGTGAAGCAGACTTCTTCCGGCGCTGGATGGCGGCCGCCACGGCCGACCGACCGCAGACGAGGCCTGCGACCACCACACCCCCGGACGCACGCAAGGCCGTCCTCTCATTGATGAGAGGACGGCCTCCGACCTGCGTTTCCGCACCGTCGGGACGACAGGATTTGAACCTGCGACCCCTTGACCCCCAGTCAAGTGCGCTACCAAGCTGCGCCACGTCCCGGTGCGCTGCCCCGCGGTGGATCGCGGGAACGCGCCGACAGAACTTTACCCCACGTCGGGGGCCGGACCGAAGCGGGCGCCGGGCGCGGGACAATCGGCGTATGGCCAGTACATCCTCAGGACGGCAGACGGGCGCGCGGGACCGGGACAGCGAGGGGCGGGCGCGCAACGCCCGGCCGCGGGACGGGCTCGGGCGGCCACTTCCGTACGGCGCCGACGGCGTCGCCCGGCAACCGGAGGGCGTGGTGCGCACCCCGCAGCAGACCGTGGCCGAGGCTCAGGAACTGCTGGACGCGGGGCGCCCGTTTCATGCGCACGAGGTCTTCGAGGACGCCTGGAAGTCGGGCCCCGACGAGGAGCGGGCCCTGTGGCGGGGGCTGGCCCAGCTCGCGGTGGGACTGACCCACGCGGCCCGGGGGAACGTCACGGGCGGGGCGCGGCTGCTACGGCGGGGCGCCGGGGCCGTGGAGGAGTGGGCCGCGTCGGCCGCGGGGCGAGCACGGCCGTACGGAATGGATCTCGCGGGGCTGGCGGACTGGGCCCGGCGACTCGCGGACCTTGTGGAGGAGACCGGCGCGAGCGTCGACGCGGGGGCGCGGGCACCACGGTTGCGCGGATAGGCCTCATCGAGGGCCGGGTCGGGTTGTCGGGCGGGTGCGGGCGAGTGGGGGCTGGTCGCGCGGTTCCCCGCGGGCCGCGTGCGCGGGGCGTGAGCCGGGCGCCTACGGGGATGCCTCGCCGGGTCTTTGCGCGTCTGCGGGCCGGTGGGGGCTGGTCGCGCAGTTCCCCGCGGGCCGCGTGCGCGGGGCGTGAGCCGGGCGCCTACGGGGATGCCTCGCCGGGTCTTTGCGCGTCTGCGGGCCGGTGGGGGCTGGTCGCGCAGTTCCCCGCGCCCCTGGGGAGTTGCAGGCACCCGCGTCACGCCGGGCCATTCGCCGCCTCACCCACTACCTCGGCCGCCCGGACAGCCCTGGTGGACGCGGTGTACGTACTGTCAGTGGCGTGCGGCAGACTCGGGGTGTGCGAAAGATTCATGTCATCGGTATCGGCGCGGGCGACCCCGAGCAGCTGACCCTCCAGGCGGTCAGGGCGCTGCGGGGCACGGACGTGTTCTTCGTCCTGGACAAGGGCGAGGTGAAGAGCGACCTGACGCGGCTGCGCCGGGACATGCTGGACGCGCACGTACCAGAGGGGTCGTACCGGGTGGTGGAGGCCCGAGACCCGGAGCGGGACCGCGGTGCGGGCGGCGACGCCTACTCCCCCGCCGTCGGGGACTGGCGCAGTGCCCGTGCCGACATCTACGAGCGGCTGATCACCGAGGAGCTGGGCGAGGGGGAGAGCGGCGCGTTCCTGGTGTGGGGGGACCCGTCGCTGTACGACAGCACGCTCGGCGTCCTGGAGGAGATCCTGGAGCGCGGCTCGGTGTCCTTCGAGTACGACGTCGTGCCGGGCATCAGCAGTGTGTCGGCGCTGGTGGCACGGCACCGCACCGGGCTGAACCGGGTCGCGCGGCCCGTCCAGATCACCACCGGCCGACGTCTGGCCGAGGGCTTTCCGGAGGGGGTGGACGACGTGGTCGTGATGCTCGACGCCCACCAGGCCTTCCGCGCGTACGCCGACCAGGACATCGACATCTACTGGGGCGCCTACATAGGCACGCCGGACGAGATCCTCGTCTCCGGGCCGATCGCCGAGGCCGCGCCCCGGATCGAGCGGATGCGCGCCGAGGCCCGGGAGCGCAAGGGCTGGATCATGGACACGTATCTGCTGCGCCGCGATCCGAAGCAGCGGTAGCCCTGCCTCCGGGGCCGCACCCGAGCGGACCGCCCTGACCTGCACGGGGATGGCTGAACAATGGACTGCCGCGGCGGGCGCGGACGTTGGCCGGCGGCGGCACCGCCTGACGGGGTTCGTGGCCGCCTCCCGGCGTCACGGCGAGTCCAGGTCCAGCCACCGCTGAACTCCCGCCACGTCCGGCACGGAGTTCACCCCCTCCGGGAGGGGCGGTCGGCGTACGACCACTACGGGCAGGGCCAGTTCGCGGGCGGCCGTGAGTTTGGCGGACGTGGCCACTCCCCCACTGTCCTTGGTCACCAGGACATCGATGCAGTGGTCGTAGAGGAGCGTCGACTCGTCGGCCACCGTGAACGGGCCACGGGCCAGGAGCACTTCGGTGTGCGGGGGCATGGGCGGCTCGGGCAGCTCCACCGACCGTACGACGAAGTGCAGTTCGGTGAGGTGGGCGAAGGCCGCGAGCTCCATGCGGCCGGTGGTCAGGAACACCCGGCGGCCAAGGCTCGGCAGCAACTCGGCGGCCTCGTCGAGGGAGTCGACCGGATGCCAGCGGTCCCCCGGTGCGGGGCGCCAGCCCGGGCGGCACAGCACCACGGAGGGCACGCCGGTCGCCGCGGCTGCCTGCGCCGCATGGGCGGTGATCGCACGGGCGAAGGGATGGGTGGCGTCGACCATGGCGTCGACGTGCTCCTGCCGCATCCAGTCGGCCAGCCCCGCCGCTCCGCCGAACCCCCCGATCCGCACCTCTCCCGCGACCGCGCCCGGCCGGGTCACCCGCCCCGCGAGAGAGGTGGTGACGCGAACTCCCGGCCGCGCCGTGAGCACGGCGGCCAGTTCGCGGGCCTCGGTGGTGCCGCCGAGGATCAGGATGTGGGGGCCCATGGCGGGTAGCGTACGAGGTCAGGGGCGGAAGTCGGCACGACGGGTGCGCGCCGTAGGCGGACGGCGGTCGCCTACGGCAGGGCGGCCGGACGCACGACGACAGGCGCTCCCGCCCGTCCGTGGTTATCGTCCGGGCATGGCATCCGTGCGCGCAGTCCTGATCGACATCGACGGGGTTCTCACCGTGTCGTGGGAGCCGTTGCCGGGGGCGGTGGCGGCGTTGCGGGAGGTTCGGGAGGCCGGTCTCGAGGTCGCGTTGGTGACCAATACGACCTCGCGGACGCGGGCGTCGATCGCCTCGGTGCTGGCGGGGGCGGGATTCGCCGTGTCGGCGCGGGACATTCTCACCGCGCCCGCGGTCACCGCCGCGTATCTGGCCGAGCACCGTCCCGGCGCGCGCTGCACGCTGCTGAACAGTGGGGACATCGCCGAGGATCTCGCGGGCGTCACGCTCGTCGGCGGCGAGTCCGAGGACGTCGATGTCGTCGTCCTCGGCGGTGCCGGGCCCGAGTTCGGCTACGCGGCGCTCAACCAGGCCTTCGCGCACCTCCAGCGCGGGGCCCGACTGGTGGCGATGCACCGCAATCTGTACTGGCGTACCGACGACGGCCTCCAGCTCGACTCCGGGGCCTTCCTGGCCGGGCTGGAGAAGGCCGCCCGGACCGAGGCCGAGGTCACCGGCAAGCCGTCGCCCGCGTTCTTCGAGGCGGCGCTCGCACGGCTCGGGGTCAGGGCGGACGAGGCGCTCATGGTGGGGGACGACATCGAGTCGGACGTACTGGCCGCGCAGCGCGCCGGACTCACCGGGGTGCTCGTGAAGACCGGCAAGTACCTCCCGGAGACCCACCGCTCGGCAAGTGGCACGCCCGACCACGTGATCGATTCCTTCGCGGACCTGCCGGCGCTGCTGGCCGAGTCAGTGGACCAGTAGCTGTACGCCGCCCACGATCGTCGCCGCGATCACCAACTGTTCGAAGAGCCTCTGGTTGATCCGGTTCACAGCCCATTTGCCGAGGAACGCACCAGGTACGACGAAGGCCACGAGGGCGAGGTCGAGCAGCAGCGAGTGGCCGTCGATCAGGCCGAGGCCGACGCTGAAGGGCACTTTGGAGACGTTGACGATCAGGAAGAAGAACGCCGAGGTGCCGAGGAAGCCGAGTTTGCGGAAGCCCGCCGACAGCAGGTACATCGACATCACCGGACCACCGGCGTTGGCGACCATGGTGGTGAAGCCGCCGAGGACGCCGTAGGAACGGGCCTTGACGCGGCCGGTCCGGGTGGCGACCTCGTCGGGTTCCTCCGCCGTGTCGGCCGCGCGCCGGCGCCACAGCGTCACTGCGGCCATGAACAGCAGGATCGCGCCGATCGACGTCCGTACGATCCCGTCGTCCGCCCATTGCAGGAACAGCGTCCCGGCGACCACGCCGACCGCGACCGCGGGGAACAGGCGCCAGAGGGTGGGCCAGTGGGCGTGCCGTCGGTAGGTGAGCACCGCGAGCACGTCCCCGGCGATCAGGATCGGCAGCAGGGCGCCGGTGGAGGCGCGGGCGGGCAGCACGGCGGCGAAGATCGCGAGGCTGACGGTGTTGGCACCGCTCACGGCCGTCTTGGAGAAGCCGACGAGCACCGCCGCGGCGGCGAGCGCGGCGAACCCCCAACCGGAAATGTGCCAAAGCGTCATCGTGTCCATGCGGAGACCGATGCTAGGTGCGGGTGGACGGACTTGTCAGTGCCGTCTCGCCGAGTGGTCCTGTTGGCGCGCTCCCGCCAGTGCCGTGGCATGCACGGGCGCTGTTGGTTTCGCACTGTGGCGCAATTGGAGGAGACATGGCCGAGCACGTCCTCGCCGGAACTCACGGCCCCCTCACCGTGCGCGAGTGGCCCCACAACCGGCCCCGGTACGTGGCCCTCCTCGTGCACGGCTACGGCGAGCACGTCGGCCGGTACGAAGAGCTCGCCGGGGTCCTCGTGGCGCACGGCGCGGCCGTCTTCGGGCCGGATCACACCGGGCACGGGAAGTCCGCGGGCGAGCGGGTCCTGATCGAGGACTTCGAGGACGTGGTCACGGATGTGCACGCGGTGGCCGACCTGGCCCGGGACGCCCATGCCGGCGTGCCCCTCGTGATGGTCGGGCACTCCATGGGCGGTCTGATCGCCGCCCGCTTCGCCCAGCGGTACGGCACCGAGCTCGCCGCGCTCGTCCTGTCGGGGCCGGTGATCGGCGCCTGGCAGCTGCCGGGGGCGCTGCTCGCCCTCGAGGAGATCCCCGACACGCCCATCAGTCCGGCCTCGCTCTCCCGGGACCCGGCGGTGGGCGCGGCGTACAAGGCCGATCCCCTCGTCTGGCACGGTCCGATGAAGCGGCCCACGGTGGAGGCGTTCGCCCGCACCCTGGAGACCGTGTCCAGGAACGGCGGCGTCGGACCGCTCCCGCTGCTGTGGCTGCACGGCGACGAGGACCGCCTGGTCCCGCTCGCCGGGAGCCGCGTCGGTGTCGAGGGGCTCAGGGGCGAGAGGTTCACCGAGCGGATCTACGCGGGTGCCCGGCACGAGGTGTTCAACGAGACGAACAGGGCGGCGGTCTTCGCAGACGTGACGGACTTCCTCGACGCCGTGCTCACACGCTGAGACACCGCTGTTTGCACGAGTAGGCCCTGGGCACCCGCGCCCCCATGGAGTGGTTGCGTCGAGCGGCCTGTGTGGGAGAGGACCCTGAGCTGTTCTTCCCTGTGGGCACACAAGGACCCGCGCTGCGGGACATCGCGGCGGCGAAGCGCGTGTGCGCCCGCTGCCCGGTCACCCCCGAGTGCCTCGACCTGGCGCTCAGCGGTGGACAGACCTCGGGCGTGTGGGGCGGAACCTGCGAGCAGGAACGCGACGCGCTGCTCCGTAACGGCATTGACCATGCCAGAAGGAGGAGCACGGTATGACTGTGGTGAGGAGCACCCTGCCCGATGCGGCCCGCGAGGTGGTCGGTGAGGCCCTGCAGAGCACTCTGGTGGATCTGCTCGGCGTGTCGCTGATCGGGAAGCAGGCGCACTGGAACATCGTGGGCCCCCGTTTCCGGTCCATCCACCTTCAGCTGGACGAGGTGGTGTCGACGGCCCGCTCGTTCTCCGACACGGTGGCGGAGCGTGCCGCGGCACTGGGCCTGCCGCCCGACGGCCGGCCGGAGACGATCGCCGCGGCCTACACGCTGCCCGGCTCGAAGAGCGGCTGGATCCGGGACGACGACGTCGTCCGGTTGATCGTCGAGACGCTGGAGGCGGCCATCGGCCGGCTGCGTGAGCGTATCGACGCCACCGAGAAGGCCGACCCGGTCACGCAGGATCTGCTGATCGGCATCACCGCGGAGCTGGAGAAGCAGCGCTGGATGTTCGAGGCCGAGAACTGGCCCCGGGACTGACCGCCCGAAGCACCACGGAAAGGCACATGCGATGACCGACACCCTCGAACTCGACGCCCTGTGGGAGGACTTCCACCGCGCGGTGAACATGACCTCGCAGGAACTGGCCGCCTGGCTGCGGGTGAGCGACGCCGACGAGTCGACGGAGCCGCTGCCGGAGCACGCGGGTGAGCCGATCGGGCAGCATGTCCTCGCGATCCTGCAGAAGCGGCGCACGGACCTGACCGACGACGACATCGAGGTGATGTACGAGGTCGTGGACACCGTCACCGCCGAGGCAGACGTGGAGAACGAACCCGAGGCCGAACAGACCGTGCGCAGGCATCGGTTGATGACGCTGGGACACGACCCGCTCAAGCCGTAGCCACAGCCGGATCGTGGGTCATGGGCGACGGGTTTCCGCCCGTCGCCCATGGCTGCTCGGCCATCCTTGACGAACCGGCCGAAGACACCCTCGGGCGCGCCGGGTGGCATGGCACACTGCTCGCACATTCAGTCGAGCAGAGGAGTTCGTGTGTCCGGGACCGAGTCGGCCGGCCGGCGGATCGACACGAGCAGGCCGCATCCGGCCCGGGTGTACGACTGGTTCCTCGGCGGGAAGGACAACTACCCCGTCGACGAGGAGCTCGGACGGCAGATCACGGCGCAGGGCGACGCGCCCCGGCAGGCACGCGCCAACCGCCGGTTCATGGAGCGGGCCACGCGGGTCGCCGTACGGGAAGCGGGAATCCGCCAGTTCCTCGACATCGGCTCCGGCATCCCCACCGAGCCCAACCTCCACCAGATCGCCCAGTCCGCGGTACCGGACGCGCGGGTGGTGTACGTCGACAACGACCCGATCGTCCTCGCCCACGCGGCTGCCCTGCTGCACGGCACACCGGAGGGGGCGACGCACTACCTCCAGGCCGACGCCCGCGAGCCGCGGCGGATCCTCCAAGGGGCCTCCGCCGTCCTCGACTTCGAGCAGCCCGTCGCGCTGTCGCTGGTCGCGCTGCTGCATTTCATCTCCGACGAGGACGGCGCACAGGCGCTGGTGGACACGCTGGTCGGCGCGCTGGCGCCGGGCAGTTGTCTGGTGCTGTCGGCGATGACGGCGGACTTCGATCCGGAGAACGTGAACGCGGGCATCGCGGCGTACACGGCGAGCGGAGTGACTCTCGTGGCCCGCTCGCACGACGAAGTGGGCCGTCTCTTCAAGGGACTCGAGGTGCTGGAGCCGGGGATCGTGTCCCTGTCGCGGTGGCGTCCGGACGCGCGGGAGGACGGCGATCCCGTATCGCTGTACGGGGCGGTCGGCATCAAGCGCTGAGTCCGAAGGCCGGCCACTCACCCCAGCAGCCATCCCCCGTCCACGCTCAACTCCACCGCGTTGACCGAGCCGTTGCGCAACAGGAAGTCCACGGCGTCCACCACGTCCGCCACGGTCGCGAGCCGTCCGGTCGGGGTCCTGGCCCGCAGTCCCGCCAGGACCTGCTCCGGCTTGGCCCGCCAGTAGGGGCTGTCGCCGACGACTCCGGGGTGGATCGCGTTGACCCGGACGGGCGCGAGTTCGACGGCGAGAGTGCGCATCAGCCCGCTCACCCCGGCGTTGACGGTCGCCACCGTCGTCGCGCCCGGGTAGGGCCGCTCCTTGGCCTGTCCGCCGAACAGCACGATGGCGCTGTCGTCGTGCAGGTGGGACCGCAGCGCGTGCACGACGGCGGTGTAGCCGACGAGCTTGAGCGTGACGAGGTGGACGGCGGCGTCGATGTCGTACGCGCTCACCCGGTTCTCGTCCCGGGAGACGCCCGCGATCACCAGGTGGTCGACGGTCCCCACCTCGCCCAGCGCGGCGGCGATCCCCTTCGGCTGCGCGAGGTCCAGCGCGAGCCCCCGGGCGCCGATCTCCTTGGCCGCGGTGTCGGTGCGGTGGGCATCGCGTCCGGTGATCACCACCTCGTCGCCGCGCTCCGCCCGCACCCGGGCGAACTCCCTGCCGATGCCCGAGGTTCCGCCGATCACCACCACGCCGCTCATCGGGAAGCCTCCCTCAGGTAGTCCCAGTCCCGCGTGAAGCGGTACGAGTGCCGTGCCGGCGGCTGCGGGGCCTGTGTCTCCAGCCAACGCAGCGGCCCGTTACCGGCGTTGGAGAAGCCGTGCACACAACCGGCGCCCGCCCAGGCGCAGTCGCCCGGACCGAGCCGGTACCGCTCACCGTCGAAGACCGCGTCCACCTCACCCTCGAGGAACAGATACGTCTCCTCGAAGGGATGGTCGTGCGTGCCCGCGACGCCGTCGGGCGCGTACTGCACCATGAACATCGTCGAGGCCACCGCGCCGAGATCGCTGTCGATCATCATCTTCACCGTGATCCCGCTGTAGACGAGGAGCGCGGTCCGCATGCTCGCCGACACCGCGAGCAGGTCCTGGGACTGCTTGCCGGGGTCCATCTGGGCGGGCTCGAAGTGACCGAAGGACCGGGTACGCGGATCACGGACGTCGATACGGACGGGCGGCCGCGCGGGCCACCCCGGGACCGGCTGAGTGTCGTACCCGTACCGGGCCCGCGGCACCGGCGCGAGCATGTCGGCCCAGCGGGCGACGGTGTCCCCGGCGCCGCGCCACGCGTGCGGGACCCCGGTCGGGAGGAGACCGTAGTCCCCCTCCTCCAGCAGATACGACCCCTCGGGCACATCGAGGACCACGATGCCGTCGAGGACGTGGAAGCTCTCCTCGTACGAGTGCACATGGGCCGCGACCGCGCCCTCGGGCCGCAGTTCGCACACCCCGAAACCGGTGTGCGAGCTGCCGTCGCCCTCGCCGACCAACTCCCGTCGCCGGTAGCCGAATTCGTCGTACGACGGCTCCGGCACGTCGGCGGCCCGGCGCACCAGGTGTCGCGTCACGCCCGGGCCTCCTTCGCGGCCAGCAACCGGTCACGGGACTCCTCGACCAGGCGCCGGGCACGCGCCACGTCGGCCGTGAGCCTGCCGTCGCGCTTGCGGACGACGCCGTCCACGATCACGGCCTCCACGTTGGACACGTCGGCGCTCAGCGCGACCGCCGCGGCGGCGTCGTGAACCGGGGCCACATTCAGGGCGGTCGCGTCGATCGCGACGACGTCGGCGCGCTTGCCCGGGGTGAGGGAGCCGGTGCGGTCCTCCAGGCCGGCGACATGCGCGCCGTTGCGGGTGGCGATCTCCAGCATCTGACGCGCGGTCAACATCGTGTCGGGGACGGGGACATCGGCCTCCCAGCTCGCCGCGTTGACGCGGGCCCGCTCGGCGCCGAAGGCCGCGCGGATCTGGGTGAACATGTCGCCGGGCACGGTGGTGACGACGTCGATGCTGAGCGAGGGGCGCAGTCCGTGCTCGATCGCCTTCATCACCGGCGGCCAGCCGTGCCCCATCTGCGTCTCCACCTGCGGTGCGATGGAGACCGTACCGCCGCTGTCGGCGACCAGCCGCCACTCCTCCTCGCTGAAATAGCAGCAGTGGACGTAGGTGGTGTCGGGGCCGAGCAGTCCGAGGTCGTGGAGCTGCTTGACCATCCCGAAGCGGCCGGCGAGCCGTCCCATGGCCACGTGCACGGTGATCGGGATGTCCAGCTCGCGGGCGAGGGCCCACTCCGAGGTGACGACGTCGTTGACGCAGAAACCGGGGCCGCGGGTGGCGAGGGCCAGGGTGAGCAGGCCGTCGTCCGAGGCGAAGTACTCGCTGCGGACACGGCGGACGTCGTCGCCCGGGATCGCGATCTTGCTCTCGAACCAGTAGTCGGCGAGGGAGGTGTTGGCGCTGCCGTAGGCGTACTGGGCGCGGATGCCGGTCTCTGTGAGGGCCCGGATCGCCGCGTCCGGGTGCTCGGGCGTGTTGTTGATGTGGGACCAGTCGACGAGCGTGGTGATGCCGGCGTTCAGGCACTCCAGGGCGCCCGCGAGGTTGGCCGCGTACACGTCCTCGGGGGTGTAGAGGGGTGCGAAGGTGTCGAGGATGTCGACGAAGTAGTCGTCGAGGGTGGCGTCGGGCGCCACGTTCCGGATCGAGGCCTCCCACGTGTGGCGGTGGGTGTCGACGAAGCCGGGGATCACGATGCGGCCGGTCATGTCGAGGACTTCGGCGTCCGCGCCGATGTCCGGCCGCACGGCCGCGATCTTCCCGTCCTCGATGAGAACGTCACCCCTCGGCAGGTCCCCGATGTCGGGGTCCATGGAGAGCACGTGTCCGGCTCGAAGGAGTGTCCGATGGGTCATCGCGCTTCCTCCTAGGGGGTGTTCAGTACGCGGCGAGGCTCCTGACGGCCGCCACGACCTTGTCGACGGTGGGGATGACCTGCTCCTCCAGCACGTCCGCGAACGGCAGCGGCACACACTCCGCCGCCACCCGCCGCACCGGCGCGTCCAGCAGAGCGAAGCCCTCGTCGGCGACGACGGAGACGAGCGTGGCGCCCCAGCCGCCCTGGTACGGGTTCTCCTCGACGGTGACCAGCCGGGAGGTCCGGCCGAGCGAGGCGAGGACGGTGGCCATGTCGAGCGGCACGAGTGAGCGCAGGTCGACGACCTCGGCGTCGATGCCCTCCTGGGCGAGCAACTCGGAGGCCGTGAGCGCGACCGGCACCATCGAGGCGAGGGCGACCAGCGTCACGTCCGCTCCTTCGCGGACGACGGCCGCGTGGCCCAGCTCGACGACGTGGTCCGGCGGCGGGGGTGCTCCCTTGCTCGCCAGCAGCCCCTTGTGCTCGAAGAACACCACCGGGTCGTCGCTGCGGATCGCGGCCGCCATCATGCCGATGACGTCGGCGGGGGTGGAAGGTGCCGCGATCTTCAGCCCGGGGACGGTCAGTGCCCAGTTCTCGGTGGCCTGCGAGTGCTGCGCGCCGAAACCGAGCCCGCCGCCGTTGGCGGTGCGAACGACGAGGGGCACGGTGACCTGACCGCCCGTCATATAACGCACCTTGGGTATCTCGTTGGCGAGGTAGTCCCAACAGCAGGCCAAAAAGTCGGAGAACATGATCTCCGCGACGGGCCGCATCCCGGTCATCGCGGCACCCATCGCCGCTCCCACGATGGCCTGTTCGGAGATCGGCGTGTCCCACACCCGCTCCCGCCCGAACTCCTTGAACAGCCCCGCGGTGGTCTTGAACACCCCGCCGGCCTCCCCGATGTCCTCCCCCAGGCAGACGACGGACGGATCGCGTCGCATCTCCCGCGCGAGGCCCTCGGCGACCGCCTCCCGGTACGTGATCACGTCCGCCATGCCGCACCTCCGTCCGCCCACACGTCGGTGAACGCCTCCCGCGGATCCGGCGGCGGCGCGCTCTTCGCGGCCTCGACCGCCTGCCGTACGACCGTCTGTGCGCGCTCGTCGGCCGCGGTGACCTTCTCCTCGGGCACCCCGGCCTCGATCAGCCGGCCGCGTGCGATGTCCAGCGGGTCGTGCTTGAGCCAGCGTTCGACCTCCTCGGCGGGGCGGTAGGTCGCCGGGTCGGTCCGGCTGTGTCCGAAGTGGCGGTAGGTCTCGGCCTCCAGCACGGCGGGCCCGTCTCCGGCCCGGGCCCGACGCGCCAGCTGTGCCACCGCCTCCTGGACGGAGACGACGTCATTGCCGTCGACGATCTCACCGGGGATGCCGTACGCCGGTGCCCGGTCGGCGGCAGGCCGGGGTACCGCCGTGACGTCGGCGATCCGCGTGTACTCCATGTACAGGTTGTTCTCGCAGACGAACAGCACGGGCAGCTTCCATACGGCGGCCAGGTTCAACGCCTCGTGGAAGGAGCCGATGTTGGTGGCGCCGTCCCCGAAGAAGGCGACCGCGAGCTGTCCGGTGCCGCGCAGCTTCGCCGACCAGGCGGCGCCGACCGCCATGGGGAGGTGGGCGCCGACGATGGCGTAGGAGCCGAGCATGTTGGCGTCGGCCTTGGTGAGGTGCATGGACCCGCCCTTGGCCTTGCACAACCCCGTTGCCCTGCTCATGAGTTCGGCCAGGCACTCCTCGGGGCCGGCGCCCCGGGCCATGGCGTGGTGGTGGCCGCGGTAGGTGGCGAAGACGTAGTCGTCCTCGCGCAGAGCGGCGCTCGCGCCGACCGCGATCGCCTCCTGGCCGGCGGCGAGGTGGGTGGTGCCCTTGACGAGGCCCTGGAGGAACAGGTCGTGGGCGGCCTTCTCCGTACGGCGGATGAGGGCCATCTGCTCGTACAGGGTGAGGAGTTCAGCGGTGTCCATCGGAGGTCCCCGTGTTCAGATGGGACTGCGCCTCCCGGGCCGTGTTGAGCTCGCCGCCCACCGTCCAGTACTTGCGGCCGGCCACCAGCAGTTCCTCGGCCGGGAACTTGGTGATGACCTCGCAGCCGTCGGCGGTGACGACCAGCTCCTCCTCGATCCGGGCCGCGGACCAGCCGTCGGCGGCGGGCCAGTAGGTCTCCAGGGCGAACACCATGCCTTCCTCGAGGACTTCGGGGTGGTCGAGGGAGACCAGGCGGCTGAAGATGGGCTTCTCCCAGATCGACAGGCCCACCCCGTGGCCGTACTGGAGGGCGAAGGCGGCGGTCTCGTCGGCGAAGCCGAACTCCTCGGCGCGCGGCCAGACCCGCACGATGTCGGCGGTGGTGGCGCCCGGGCGGACCAGGGAGATCGCCTCGTCCATGTACTCCCGGCAGCGGACGTAGGCGTCGCGCTGGGCGCGGGAGGCGCTGCCCACGGCGAAGGTGCGGTAGTAGCAGGTGCGGTAGCCGAGGTGGCTGTGCAGGATGTCGAAGAAGGCGGGGTCGCCCGGGCGGATGAGGCGGTCGCTGTAGACGTGCGGGTGGGGTGAACAGCGCTCCCCGGAGATGGCGTTGACGCCTTCGACGTACTCGCTGCCGAGGTCGTAGAGGACTTTGCTGACCAGTCCGACGCACTCGTTCTCGCGGACTCCTGGGCGGAGGTAGCCGTAGAGCTCCTCGTAGGCCGCGTCGACCATCGCGCAGGCCTGGGCGAGCAGGGAGATCTCGTCGCCGGTCTTGATACGGCGGGCCTCCAGGAAGACCTGCTGCCCGTCGACGACGTCGATGCCCTCGGCGCGCAGGGCGGCGAGGACCGGCATCTCGGCGACGTCGACGCCGAGCGGTTCGCCGGCGAGGCCGTGGGCGCGGAGTTCGGCGGCGATCTTCGCGGCGACGTCCTCGGCGATGCCGGCGTCCGGGTGAAAGGCGCCCCGCAGAGTGGAGATGCCCGCGCGGGCTCCGGTGGGCGGGCCGCCCTTGCCGTCGCTGTAGTCGAGCCACGGGTTGTAGAGCTGGTGGTGGCGGGCCGCGGAGCCGAAGTCCCAGACGATCGGCTCGCCGCCGCGGACCAGCAGGGCGAAGCGGATCAGTTTGTCCATCGCCCAGGTGCCGATGTGCGTGGCGGTCATGTAGCGGATGTTGGCGAAGTCGAAGCTGAGCACGGCGCCCAGTTCGGAGCGGCTCAGTGTGTCGTGGAGCCGGGCCAGGCGCTGTCTGCGCAGCCGGTCCAGGTCGACGCGCTGTTCCCAGTCGACGGCATTGGGGCCGTAAGTGCGGATCGCCATCGCGACCACCCCCACCGTCGAGTCAACGACCGTCCGCGAGGAGTGTCAAGCGTCACTGAACGGTTTGGCTCGACACGAACCAGACACCCACGGCCGGTTCGTCGCCGTCGTTGCGGTAGCGGTGGGGGGTCGTGGACTCGAAGCTGACGGCGTCGCCGGGGTGCAGGACCTGCTCGTCGAAGCCGAGGGTGAGGACGAGTTCGCCGGAGGTCAGATAGCCGTACTCCGTGCCCGCGTGCCGCATCAGGCCGCCCGAACCGGAGGAGGAGCCGCCGGGCCGGTAGGTGACGAGCAGGAAGTCGACGTCCGTGCCGGGGACGTGCCCGAGCCGCTCCCACACGACGCCGGAGTCCAGCTCCAGCACGTCTCGCTCACCCGGCGTGACCAGGGGGCCGATGCGTCGGCCGGGGTCGGCCGAGAAGGCCGCCAGTGCGTGCACGACGGTGGCCGAACTCGCCGCCGCCGCGGTCTCCCGCACCTCGAAGAGCGATTCGACGGAGATGCCGAGAGCGGTGGTGATGGCGTACAGGGTGCTGACCGAGGGCTGGCTCTTCCCGGTCTCGATCTGGGAGACCAGGCTCGCGGAGACGCCGACCTCGCGGGCCAGGGCGCGCAGACCCAGGCCGCGCTCCAGACGCGCCTGCCGAATGCGTGCGCCGACCGACGGCACGGGGGCAGGGGACACGGGCGGCTCCTCTCCTGTGCAGCCCCATTGAACAACCGGGCCCCTCACCCGGGAAAGACCGCCCGCATCACTGGGGACAGACCGCTGGGTCGCCTCGCGCCAGACCGCTGGGTCGCTTCGCACCAGGCCGCTGGGTCGCCTCGCACCAGGCCGCTGGGTCGCCTCGGGCCAGGCCGCTGGGTCGCCTCGGGACAGACCCCGTGTCACCTCGCGCCAGACCGCTGAGTCGCTTCGCACCAGACCGCTGGGTCGCCTCGCACCAGGCCTCTGGGTCGCCTCGGGCCAGGCCGCTGGGTCGCCTCGGGACAGACCCCGTGTCACCTCGCACCAGACCGCTGGGGCGCTTCGCGTGGAGACCGCCACGCCCGCCGCGACAGACCGCCCCGTCCCCCGCGGCGGGCTGCCGCATAGCCCGAGACAGACCCCCCCCGCATAGCCCGCGACGGACCACACCGGCAGCACCGGAAAGACCGCCACGGCCCCGGGAAAGCCCACCCCGACACTCCGGGAAGACCGCTGGCCCCGACGGCGGCCGCATCGGACGGCTCGACCGCGCGCCATCCGCGCAGACCCGCCACGCCCCCCGAGACAGCCCTCCTGCGACACCCCCGGAAGGGCCACCACGCCACCCCGACAGACCACCACGTCCCCCGCAACAAGCCACCCGCAGCACCCCGGAAAGACCACCACGCCCTCCGCGGCAGACCAAAGACCACCGCTTCCCCCAGAACGGACCACCCGCAACACTCCGCAAAGACGGCCACGTCACCCCGGAAAAACCGCCCGCACCTCCCACCCGTGCTCCGCCCGCGGCCCCGCTTGCAGTTCTCCGCCGAGTGCGGTCACCCGCTCCTTCAGGCCGACGAGTCCGAAGCCGCCCCCGTGCGCCGCCGCGGGCAACTGGCTGCCGCCGCGCCCGTCGTCGGACACGGACACCTGCAGACGGGCCCCTTCGTAGCGCAGCCCAACGGTGACCTGGGTGGCGTCGCCCGCGTGTCGGCGTACGTTGGTCAGGGCCTCCTGCACCACGCGGAAGGCGGCCGCCTGCACCTCGTGCGGAAGGTCGTCGGGCACCGAGGTGTCGCGATGCAGGGTGACCTTCTGGATGGGGCTCGCGAAACCCTCGGTGAGACCGGCGATACCCGCGAGGTCGCCCACCGGGCGGCGGTCGGCCGCGTCGTCGGTGTCGCGCAGGACGCCGACCGTCCGGCGCATCGACGCCAGCGCCTCGGTCGCGGCACGCTCGATGCCGGCGAGGACGGGGTCGAGTTCCTCGGTGCCGGTGTCCGCCATCATGCGGGCCACCTGCGTCTGCACCAGGATGCCGGTGACATGGTGGGCGACGAAGTCGTGCAGGTCGGCGGCGATGGCCAGGCGTTCGGCCCGCCGGGTCTCGCTGACGGCGACGGTCCGCCGGTAGTCCTGCGAACGCAGATACGCGGCGAACGCGATGGTGAGGCCGACCAGGAGAAGCCCGATCAGCATGAACCCCAGCATGGTGTCCTGCTCGCCCAGAAAGGGCCGTACCGGAAGCGCCAGCACGGCGGCCCCGTCGAGCGCGGCGCAGGCCACGACCCAGTTGCGCGGGCAGTGCCGTACCGCGATGAACAGCAGGCACAGCAGGATCGCCAGCTCGCCCGGGCCGAACAGGACGCCGGAGCGCGCCACCGAGTCCACCGTGCAGACCAGGGAGGCGACGGCCGGCACGGTGGTACGCAGCTGCGGGGTGAGCCACCGGGGGTGCCGGGCGGCCGGCCACAGCACGGCGACGCCGCCGAGCAGCAGGGTCGCGGCCAACGGCCAGGAGGGACCGTCGCCCTCGGTCGAGTAGGCCACGTCGACGAACACCGCCGCGAACAGCGCGCCGGTACCGGCGCCGCCCGCGCAGCCCCGGGCAGATACGGACTTCATGCCGCTCACCGTATGCGCGGTCGCCGCACACGGGATCGGCCGAACGGTCGAGGCGCCGCCGTGCCGGGCCCGCAGACCATGGCCGTTCGGCCGAGGCGGGCGCCCGTGTCCGCGGGTGAGAGTGGAGCCACTTCCCTCCAGGAGTCCTCCCGGGAGAACTCCCTCACTGCCCTCAGGAGCATGCGATGCAGCGCAAGACCCTCGTCACCGGTGTCGGCGCGGTGGCCGGCGCGGCCGTGGTCTTCGGTTTCGGTACCTACTTCCTCGCCGGTACCGAGTCGACCACCTCCCTGGACACGCAGAGCACGGCGTCCGTCGGCGGCCACAAGGCGCTCGCCGCGTACGTCGTCGAGGGCCGCACCCAGAGCAAGTACCACCCGCTGCCGTGGGTCGGCGTGAAGGTCACCGACGTCTCCTGCCCGAGCGGGCTCAAGGCCGTGGCGGGGGCCACCCTGACCTGCACCGGCAAGAAAAGCGGCGGCGGGACCGTGGACATACCCGTCAGCGTGGTCAAGGCCTCGGCCACGTCCCTCACCTGGAAGTTCGACCGCTAACAGAGGACCGGCTCACGTGATGAACACCGTCCTGGCCGGTTACGGCCTCGTCAAGAAGTACGGCTCCACCACCGCCCTCGCCGGGGTGGATGTCGAGGTGGGCGAGCGCGACTCGCTGGCCATCATGGGCCCGTCCGGCTCCGGCAAGTCCACCCTGCTGCACACCCTCGCGGGGATCGTCCGCCCGGACGGCGGCGAGGTGCTGCTGAGGGGCGAGCGTCTTGACCGGCTCGGCGAGAACCGGCTGAGCGCCCTGCGCCGCAAGCGGTTCGGGTTCGTCTTCCAGTCGGGTCAGCTGCTCCCGGAGCTGCCCGCCGAGGAGAACGTGGCGCTGCCGTTGATGCTGGAGGGCATACCCCGCAAGCAGGCCGTCGAGCGGGCCCGCCGCTGGTTCGCACCGCTGGGCCTCGACGGCCTGGCACACCGCAGGCCCGGCCAGCTCTCCGGCGGACAGGCCCAGCGCGTGGCGATCGCCCGGGCCCTGGCCGTCGAACCGGACGTGGTCTTCGCCGACGAGCCCACGGGTGCCCTGGACCAGGCCACCGGCACGGAGGTGGTCCGGCTGCTGACGTCCGTCACGCGTGCACAGGGCGCCGCCCTGGTGATGGTCACCCATGACGCGGATGTCGCCGCCCACTGCGACCGCGTCCTGCAGGTCCGCGACGGCCGGATCAGCGGTCACAGCCAGTACACGGTCGCCTGAGCGCCAGGAGATGCCATACGTTCCCCCGCCCTGCCCGTGACCTGGCACATCCCTCGGCCACACCCCGCCTTCAACCACATCCGACCCTCAACCACACCCCGCCCTCAACCACACCCACCGAAGCAGCCACCCCGCCCCCGCCCTCCATCCATCCACAGCCGCTCCTCACCCTCCTCCCCCTGAGGCATGATCGACCCATGACGAGCCCCGCCCCGCCGGCAGCGCCCATCCGCGTGCTGATCGCCGACGACCAGGACATGGTCCGTACCGGCTTCCGTTTCTTCCTGGACGCGCAGCCGGACATCACCGTGGTCGCCGAGGCCGGCGACGGGGAGACTGCGGTGCGGCTGGCCAGGGAGGTACGGCCCGACGTGTGTCTGCTGGACATCCGGATGCCGAAGCTGGACGGGCTGGAGGCGACACGGCTGCTGGCGGGGCCCGACGTCGCCGATCCGATGCGCGTGGTCGTGGTCACCACCTTCGATCTCGACGAGTACGTCTACGGCGCGCTGCGCGGCGGTGCCTGCGGGTTCCTGCTGAAGGACTCCGGGCCCACGCTCCTCGCCGAGGCGGTCCGCGCCGCCGCGGCCGGCGACTCACTGGTCTCCCCCTCGGTCACCGTCCGTCTGCTCCGGCACGTCACGGCGGACCGGACGCCGGAGCCGGTCACCGCGCCCCGCCCCGGGCCGGCCACCGAGCCCCTGACCGACCGTGAGCTCGACGTGGTCCGCCTGGTCGCCCTCGGCCGTACGAACGCCGAGATCGCCGCCGAGCTGTATGTCTCCCTCTCCACGGTCAAGACCCACCTCTCCAGCGTCCAGCTCAAACTGGCCGCACGGAACCGCGTGGAGATCGCGGCCTGGGCCTGGCAGAACGGGCACGCGCGGCGGGAGGGCTGAGTCGGACCTCGGACGGGGCGTTCGAGTCGCCGTTTCCGGGACAAGCTGATCATCGGACGGCACAATGGCGGCAACGGCCGCGGGCACGAGAAGGAGCACAGTAGTGAGCGAGAGCCACACCCCGTCGGGTGCGTCGGCGAGGCTGAACACAGGTGTGGCGCACAACGCGCGCGTGTGGAACTACTGGATCGGCGGCAAGGACAACTACGAGGTCGATCAGCGGGTCGGCGATCATGTCGCCGGGATGTTCCCGATCATCCAGGAGATCGCCCGCGCGGACCGCTGGTTCCTGGGCCGCTCGGTGCGCTTCCTCACCGAGGAGCAGGGCATCCGGCAGTTCCTCGACATCGGCACCGGGCTGCCGACGGTGGACAACACCCACGAGATCGCCCAGCGCATCGCCCCCGACGCACGGATCGTGTACGTCGACAACGACCCGATCGTGCTGGTCCACGCCCGCACCCTGCTGACCAGCACCCCCGAGGGCGTCACGGACTACATCGACGCCGACGTCCACGACCCGGCCGCGATCCTCGAACGCGCCGCGCAGACCCTGGATTTGAGCAAGCCGGTCGCGGTGATGATGCTCGGCATCCTCAACTTCGTCCTCGACACCGAGGAGGCCCGGCGGATCGCGCGGGAGGTCATGGCCGCGATGCCCGCCGGCAGCCATCTGGCCCTGACGCACCCCACGTTCGACGCCGACCTCGGCGGTGAGGGCCAGATCCCGGCCATGAAGTTCTGGAACGAGAACGCCACTCCGCCGATCACGGCCCGCAGCGGCGAGGACATCGCCACCTTCTTCGAGGGGCTCGACCTCCTCGAACCGGGCCTGGTCTCCTGCTCGCAGTGGCGTGCCGAGTCCGACTCCCCGGTCGTGGTACCGCAGTTCGGCGCGGTGGCCGTGAAACCGTGACGCGGGATCCGTACCGGCCGAGCCCGTCGTGGAGGACGTATGACCACCCTTGCCGACCCCGTTCCCGGCGGCCGTCCCGGTGACGTGGACCGGGCCGCCGCACTGAGCGACGAGCTGGCCGACAAGGGTGTGCGCGGGGTGGTCCTGGCCTACGTCGACACCGCGGGCATCTGCCGGGTGAAGACGATCCCGACGGCGAAGCTGCCCTCCGCCGCGGCCTGGGGCGTGGGCATGTCGCCGGTGTTCGACACGTTCCTGGCGAACGACTCCATCGTCACGACCGACACCCTGGGCTCCCCCGACGGCGATCTGCGCCTCTACCCCGACCTCGACCGGCTCGTGGCGCTGGCCGGGCAGCCCGGCTGGGCCTGGGCGCCGGTCGACCGGATCACACAGGAGGGCGAGCGGCATCCGGGCTGCTCCCGCACGGTCCTCAGGCGGATCGTCACCGAGGCCGCCGAGCGGCACGGGATCACCTTCAAGGCGGGCGTCGAGATCGAGTGGGCGGTGGGCCGGGGCCCAGCGGCGGACGGTGACTTCCTGCCCGCCGTGTCGGGACCGGCGTACGGCGCCACCCGCCAGGTCGAGCTCGGCGACTACGCGGCCGACCTGCTGGCGGCCTGCGCCGAGCAGGGCATCGAGGTCGAGCAGCTCCATCCCGAGTACGCGGCCGGGCAGTTCGAGATCTCGACGGCTGCCCTGGACCCGGTGGCGGCCGCCGACGTCAGCGTGCTCGTACGGCAGACGATCCGGGCGGTGTCCCAGCGGCACGGGCTGGTCGTCTCCTTCGCCCCGGCGGTCTTCGCGGAGGGCGTCGGCAACGGCGGCCATCTCCACCTCTCCGCCTGGCGCGAGGACGTGAACCTGCACTCGGGCGGCAAGGGCCGGTACGGCATGACGCCCGAGGCCGAGTCGTTCGTCGCGGGCGTCCTCGCCCATCTGCACGCGCTCACGGCCCTGACCGCGCCGAGCCCGGCCAGCTATCTGCGTCTCCAACCCTCCCAGTGGGCCGGGGTGTTCACCGCCTGGGGCCGCGAGACCCGGGAGGCGGCCGTGCGGATCGTCACCGGCACGGCGGGCGTGACCGACCGGGCCGCGAACCTGGAGCTGAAGCCGGTCGACCTGGCCGCCAACCCGTATCTCGCGTTCACCGGTCTGATCGCCGCCGGGCTCGACGGACTGACCTCGGCCATGCCGCTCCCCAGGGAGATCACCGGCGATCCGGCCCTGCTCGCCGCCGACCGGGCCGCCGCCATGGGCGTACGCCGGCTGCCGACCTCCCTCTCCCAGGCGGTCCGGGCGTTCCGAGCCGACGAACAGCTGCGGGCCGCGCTGGGTCCGGTCCTCGCCGACGCCGTGGTCGCCGTGCGCTTCGGGGAGAGCGATTCCGTGGCCGATCTGGACGACGAGCAGATCGCGGCGGCGTACCGCTGGAAGTACTGAGCATGACCGGACAGGTCCAGGAGGCCCTCGCCGCCGCCCGGCTGGTGGACCACCACTGCCACGGGGTCGTCGTCGACGGCCTCGACCGGACGGGCTTCGAGTCGCTGCTCACCGAGGGCGCGGCCTGGCCGGGGATCTCCTCCTTCGACAGCCCCGTCGGCGTGGCGGTCCGCCGGCACTGCGCACCCCTGCTGGATCTCCCGCGCCACGCGTCGCCCGACGCCTACCTGGCCCGCCGCGCCGAACTCGGCCCGCAGGAGGTCAACCGCCGTTTCCTGACCGCCGCGGGCACGGACGTGTTCTGCGTGGACACCGGGTACGCGGCGGAACGTCTCACCACACCGGCGGAGCTGGCAGAGGCCGCGGGCGGGGCGGCGTTCGAGGTCGTGCGCCTCGAGGGTGTCGCGGAGGCGGTGGCGGGGCGGGGCGTGGAGCCGGACGCGTACGCGGACGAGTTCCGCGCGGCCGCTCTGGAGGCCGTGGGGCGGCCGGGTGTGGTGGCCGTGAAGTCGGTCGCCGCCTACCGCACCGGCTTCGACCTGGACCCGGCGCGCCCCGCGGACGCGGAGGTCACCCGTGCCGCCGCCGACTGGCTCGCCCGCGGTGGACGACTGGCCGATCCGGTTCTCGTACGGCATCTGCTGTGGACCGCCGTGGACCTGGGGCTGCCCCTCCAACTGCACACCGGGTTCGGCGACAGCGACATCCGGATGCACCGCGTGGACCCGACCCACCTCACGGACTGGCTGCACCTGACCGCGGGCACGATCCCGGTCCTGCTGCTGCACTGCTGGCCGTATCAGCGGCAGGCCGCCTATCTGGCCGCGGTGTTCGAGCAGGTCTACCTGGACGTGGGCCTCACCCTGCACTACGTCGGCCCCGCACGGTCCCGGGCGATCCTGGCGGAGGCGCTGGAGATCACGCCGTTCCGCAAGCTGCTGTACAGCTCCGACGCGTACGGAGTGGCCGAATTCCATCTGCTCGGCGCGCTGTCGTTCCGGCAGGGGCTGGCAGGCCTGCTCCAGGAGCGGGTGGACGCCGACGAACTGAGCCTGCCGGACGCGTTGCGCGTCGTGGCCTGGACGGGCGGGGACAACGCCCGCCGCCTCTACGGACTTCCCGCCCCGTCCCCCGTCCCACCAGGCGAGCGCGACTGAGCGCCCGCCGTCCCCGGAAAGTATGATCTAGCAATGTCTGACTTGACCGATACCACGCCCGGCTGGCTGAGCGCCGACGATCTCGAGCAGGCCCGCGCCCGGATGCCCATCCTGTACGTCGAGGCCGTGCCCGTGCGCGTCGACGACAGCGGCGAAGTCACCAGCGTCGGCCTGCTGCTGCGCATCGGACCCGACGGAACGGTCAGCCGGACGCTGGTCTCCGGCCGCGTTCTGCACCACGAGCGGGTCCGGGACGCCCTGTTGCGCCACCTGGAGAAGGATCTGGGACCTGTCGCCCTGCCCCGGATCCCGCCCTCCCTGCAGCCCTTCACGGTGGCGGAGTACTTCCCCACCCAGGGGGTCACGCCCTACCACGACCCGCGCCAGCACGCGGTGTCCCTCGTCTACGTCGTCCCGGTGAGCGGCGACTGCCAGCCCCGCCAGGACGCCCTTGACCTGGTGTGGTTCAGCCCGCAGGAGGCCCTGTCACCGGCGGTGGAGAGCGAGATGCCCGGCGGTCACGGGGTGCTGCTCAAGCAGGCGCTGGCTCATGTGGGCTGCGCGATCTGAGGTCACCCGTCAGTCGGTCTCCTTGCGCTGCGTCGTACCGGACTCGCCGCTGCCCCGCGTCCACTCGACGACGAGTTCGTCCTTGCTGCCGAAGCGGACCAGGTGGCTGCCGACGACACCCTCCAGGAGATCGAGGTGCTCGGACTCCGTCTCCAGCGTCAGCAGCAGCGCACCCTCGGTGGCGGTGAGGGAGCCCTTGCCTCCGTTCTGGAAGAGCAGGCTGCCCTCACCGCTCTCCTCGTCCCACGTGGTCTGGCTGCGACGCCCGAGGTGCGAGGCGAGCTGCTTGGCGTAGCGGTGCGGGCGGTCGGTGGCGACGCGGGCTTCCGAGCGGGGCATGGGTACTCCCAGGAGTGCGGTGGCGCGGTACGGACTCGATGCTGCCGCAACACCGGTCGTCCCACGTCCATTCCGCGCCCCTCGCACCGCGCAAGGTATGTGTGCGGCCTATGCGCGGGTCTTGCTCGTCATGGAGAACTCGTCGGCCTCCGCCAGGTCGAAGTCGCCATGATCGCTGCCCAGGCCCTGCGCCACCAGCGCGGCCGCGGCACTGCCCAGGATCGCCGCCTCGCGTAGCGTACGGTCCAGGCCCACCCCGCGCAGGAAGCCCGCCGAGAAGGCGTCGCCGCAGCCGGTGGTGTCGACGACCTCGACCTCGAAGGCGGGGATGGTCTCGGTGCCCTCGGCGGTGACGAGTAGGGCGCCATCGCCGCCACGGGTGACCGCGACCAGGCCCACTCCGCCGGCCAGGAACTTCTTCGCGCCGGTGACGACGTCCTCTTCCTCGCTGAAGCCGAGGACCTGGTCCTCGTTGGGGAGCAGGAAGTCGACGTACGGGAGCAGCGGTTCGATCTGGTCGAAGGTGCCGAGCTCACCCGGCGCGAGGAGGTCCACCGAGGTGGTGACGCCGTGGTCCTTGGCGTGCGCCAGGATGCGGGCGGCGACCTCGGCTCCGATCAGCTCGGGGCCGCCGAGGTGGAGGTGGGTCGCCTCGGCGACCGCGTCCCAGGGCACGTCGTCGAGACCGTAGGTGATGTTGGCGCCGAGCAGATGGAGGGTGGGGCGGTCACCGTTGGGGCGGATGGGGAGGACCGTCGCGGAGGTGGAGGTGTCTGTACGGCGGACGAGCAACTGGGTGTCGATCCCCGCCTTGTCGAGGAGCTGCGTGAGCAGGTCGCCGGTCGGGTCGGTGCCGATCGCCCCGGCGGTGCGCACCGAGGCGCCCAGCTTGGCGAGGGTGAGGGCGGTGCCCGCGGCCGTGCCGGCGGCGGTCATGCGGATGTCCTCGACCAGGGTCGCGCCCTGGCCTGCGGGTATCTCCTCGACCGGCCGTACCAGCACGTCCAGCACGTGCACACCCATGGTGACGACGTTCTGTGCCTTCATCGAGTTCCCTCCTGCGCGGATGGTGCGGATTGCGTGGTGCCGTAGTTGCGGGCGAGGGCGGCCTCGATCACCGCGATCTGCTGCTGTTCGTCGAGGACGCGGGGCTGCCCCAGGGCGGCCGCGCGCTGGTAGACACCGCAGGCCCACTCCAGGAGCAGCGCGTGCTCGACCGCTTTGTCGAGGGTCGGGGCGTGGGTGACCGCGCCATGGTTGGCCATCAGGGCCGCACCGCGCCCCTCCAGCGCGGTGAGGACCGACTCGGCGAGTTCCGGGGTGCCGAAGGTGGCGTACGGCGCGACCCGGACCGTGCCGCCGAGGGCCAGCAACTGATAGTGGATGCAGGGCAGTTCGTCGAGGACGAGGGAGAGCGCGGTGGCCATCGGAGCGTGGGTGTGCACGACGGCGGCGGTGCCGTAGCGGCGGTAGACGCCCAGATGGAGGTCGAGCTCCGAGGTCGGCAGCAGGCTGCCGGCCACGATCTCACCGTCGATGTCCACCACGGTCACCTGGTCCCGGGTGAGCTCGGCCAGGACGGCGCCGGTCGCGGTGATCGCCACGTGGTCCTTGACGCGTACGCTGACATTGCCCGCCGTACCGATGAGCAGTCCCTCGGCCCCCAGACGGCGGCAGGCGTCCGCCACGGCGGCCCGCTCCTCGCCCAGCACCGGGCTTGAGTCGGTCATGCGCGCGACGCTAACCTAAACCTGAAACAAAGTCACGTTCACGTTCGGAGGTTGTCACGTGAGGTGTTCACGTGAGTGAGCGGAGGTCGTCCCGTGGCTGAGCCCACCCCGGACGCCGACCCGGCGGCATGGGTCGCCGCCCTGCGCCGCACTCCCCAACAGGCCCGCAGTCGGGCCCGGTTGGCCAGGGTGCTCGAGGCGGCGGAGCGCATCCTGGTCGAGGAGGGCGTCGAGTCGCTCACCACCACCCGGATCGCGTCCGAGGCGCGGGTGTCGGTCGGCTCGCTGTACCAGTACCTGCCCGACCGCGGGGCGATCATCGACGCGCTCGCGGCCGGCTACTTCGCCAAGCTGGAAGCGGCGATGGACGCGCTCGTCGAGGCCGCGGCCGCCGAGCGCTGGGAGGACCCGGTCGGCGTCCTCATCGACGCGTACGCGGAGATCTACCGCACCGAACACGGCTTCCGCGCCCTGTGGTTCGGCAGCGGACTGACCGAGCGGACCCGGACCGCTGACCGCGAGCACAAGCGCCGGATGGCCGACGGGATCCGCCGCATCCTGCTCGCCCTGCGGCTCGCCGAGGACGACGAGACCCTCGCCCGCGTCTGCCACGCCGCGATCCTCGCCGCCGACGCCCTCGCCCAGGAGGCCTTCCGCCGGGAGACGAAGGGGGACGCGGCGCTGCTCGAGGAGACCAAGATCCTGCTGCGCGGTTATCTCACGGACATCGCGGCGCGGTACAACGGGTCCTGACGTCTTCTGCGCGACGGGGGTCCGATGCAGCTCACCTTCACCGGCCGGGTGATCGAATGGCGCGGCCCGGCGCCCTACTACTTCGTCCCGGTGCCCGACCAGGAGTCCGCCGACATCGGCGAGGTGGCCCGGATGGCCACGTACGGCTGGGGCGTGATCCCGGTCGAGGCCCGGATCGGCGAGGTCACCTTCACTACGTCGCTGTTCCCGAAGGACGGCGGCTATCTGCTGCCGGTCAAGAACGCCGTGCGGGGGCCGGAGGGGCTCGAGGCGGGGGACGACGTGAGAGTGAAGATGACGGTCCGCTTCTAGTTCTCACGGCTGTATCAGAACCGTTTGGATTCTCGCGGCCGCTCATCCGGACCGTTTCCGGTTCTCCCGGCTGCTCATCCGGACCGCGCCCGCACTCGCCGTCACCACCAGCGCGACCGCGGCGCACTGCGGCGGCGACAGCGCCTGGTCGAGGACCAGGTAGCCGGCCAGTGCGGCGAGGGCGGGGGCCAGGCTCATGAGGACCGCGAAGGTCGCGGCGGGCAGCCGTCGCAGGGCGAGCAGTTCCAGGGTGTACGGCACCCCCGAGCCGAGGACCGCGATCGCGAGGCCCAGTCCGAGCACCCCGGGCTCCAGCAGGGTCGCCCCCGAGGCGCCGATGCCGAGCGGCAGGCTGACGAGCGCGGCGACGGTCATCGCGACGGCGAGTCCGTCGAGCCGCGGGAAGCGGGCGCCCGCGCGGGCGTTGAGCACGATGTACGCCGCCCACATGGCCCCGGCGCCGAGCGCGAGGCCGACGCCCGCGACGTTCAGGGCGCCGAAGTCGCTCCGGCCCAGCAGGAAGACCCCGGTCAGGGCGAGGGCGGCCCACAACAGGCCGGCGGCGCGGCGGGAGGCGGCGACGGAGAGCAGGAGCGGGCCGAGCACCTCAACGGTGACCGCCGCGCCCAGCGGGATCCGGTCGATCGACTGGTAGAAGAGGATGTTCATGGAGCCGAGGGCGACACCGAAGCCGGTGACCACTGCCCAGTCGCCGCGGGAGTGGCCGCGCAGCCGGGGCCGGGTCACGGCCAGCAGGAGCACCGCGGCGAACACGGCCCGCAGGGCCACCGTGCCGAGTGCCCCGGCGCGGGGGAAGAGCAGGGCCGCGAAGGCGGAGGCGAACTGGACCGAGACGGCTCCGGCCAGGACGAGGCCGACGCCGCCGAGGGAGCCGCGGCCCGCGGGATGCCGTACGGGAAGGGGTGAGGCGGTGTGCGTGGACGACGGGTGCGCCGCAGAGGTCATGCCGTACACGCTAGAAATCCTCGAGCGGCATGTGAAATGCCGGTTCACCCGCGGTTATGCTCCACAGACATGACCGTCGAGCTGCGGCACCTGCGCGCCTTCCTCGTCATCGCCGAGGAGGGCAACATCACCCGCGCCGCGACCCGGCTCCGTCTGGGTCAGCCCGCGCTCTCCCGCACTCTGCGCAGGCTGGAGGACCACCTGGGCGTCCGGCTGGTCGACCGCTCCACCCACCACCTCGAACTCACCGCCGAGGGCCGCACGTTCCGCGACAAGGCCGCCGTGGCCCTGGCCGCCGTGGAGACCGCGCTGGACCCCCGGGGTCTCACGTCCTGGCCGTTGCGCCTCGGCCACTCCTGGGCGGCACTCGGCGACCACACCATCACCCTGCTGCGCCGCTGGGACGAGGCGCACCCCGACATTCCCCTGGAGCTCCTCCGCATCGACGACCGTACGGCGGGCCTCACCCAGGGCAAGGTCGACGCGGCCCTGCTGCGCGGCGAGGTCACCGCGCCCGGCCTCCGTACGGAACCGCTCGGGTCGGAGAAGCGGGTGGTCGTGATGGCGTCCGACAGCCCTCTTGCCGCTCTCCCCCAGGTCGGCCTGACGGACCTCACGGCCCATCGGATCGCTCTCAACACGGTCTCCGGCACCACGACCATGGACCTGTGGCCCCCGACGGCCCAACCCCTGGCGACCCTGGAGGTGACCAACACCGACGAGTGGCTCATGGCCATCGCCGCGGGCCGCGCCGTGGGCATCTCCACGACGGCCACCCCCGGCAACCACACCCACCCGGCACTGGTCTTCCGCCCGCTCGCGGACGCCCCGGACGTCCCGCTGGTCCTCGCCCGGCGCGAGGGGCCGGGGCATCCGGCCCTGCCGGACCTGATCGCGCTGACGCACGAGATCCTCGCGACCGGCTGATCACGACGTCGACGTATCGTTCAGCCGTGACCGACACCGAGCCCCTGCGGCTGCCCGACATGCCGTTGCACGATCCGTTCGTCGTCGCCGACGCCGAGACGCGGACGTACTACCTCTACACCTCCAACGAACCGTCCGTGTCGGGTGTGGAGGGCGTCGGGACGATGGTCTACCGCAGCCGGGATCTGCGGGAGTGGAAGCGGCCCGTCGTGGTGTTCCGGACGGACGAGCAGGACGGGATCTGGGCGCGGGACGGCGGGTGGGCGCCGGAGGTGCATGCGTGGGACGGCAGGTACTACTTGTTCACCACGCTGCACGACGAGGGCCGGGTGCTGACGGTGCCGCCGGCCGGGCGCTGGGGCACGCCCTTCCAGCTGCCGAACCACGCGCGCGGCACGGTCACCGCCGTGTCCGACTCGCTGCTCGGGCCCTTCACCGTGGTCGATCCGTCCGGACCCACGCCGCCCGCGCACCTGATGACCCTCGACGGCACGCTCTACGTCGATCCGGCCGGGCAGCCCTGGATGGTGTACGCGCACGAGTGGCTGCAGACCGTCGACGGGACGATGGAGGCCGTCCGGCTGGCTCCCGATCTGACCGGGACGGTCGGCGAGCCCGTCTTTCTGTTCAAGGGCTCGGACGCGTTCTGGCTCGGTGAGCAGATCCCCGCGGGCGTACCGCACCAGCTCGCCCCCTACGTCACCGACGGCCCGCAGCTCCACCGCACCCCTGACGGTGCCCTCCTCATGCTGTGGTCGACGTACGAGAAGAACACGGCCGGTGCGGACGGCACCGTCAGCGGCGGTTACGTGCAGACCTACGCCGTCTCCACGTCCGGTGAGCTGACCGGCCCCTGGGAGCAGCGCCGGCCGCTGGTCCGGGACGACAGCGGGCACGGGATGCTGTTCCGGACCTTCGACGGACGGCTGATGATGATCCTTCACCGCCCCTTCGAGAACGCGCGCGGGAAGCTGTACGAGATGCGGGTCGAGGGTGACGAGCTGCGGGTGCTGCGGCAGTGCACCGACCTGGACGGCGACGACATCAGCGGGTGAAGGGTTCGGCCCACTTGAAGCAGGCGTGGGGTCAGCGCCCGGTCGTCGGCAGCCACACCCGCATCGTCGACGGGCCGCGGTTCGCCCAGGAGTGGTACGGCACCAGCACGATCCCCTGCCGCTCGGCGGCGGGCACCTCGGCCTGGTCCGGCGGCCGGTACGGCCACTCCTCGTCGTGCGGCTCGGCGAGTTCGCCCGGCGCCACGACCGTGTCGTCCGGTCCTTCCACCGGCTCGGCGGCGGTGTCCACCCGTACGGCGTCGACCTCCCGTCCGTCCGGCAGGTCCACCGACTCGGCGCAGTACACCAGGGGGCCGCGCTGGACGGCGACCGTGCCGCGTACCGCGTCGATGCGGGGGTCCGGCCCGATCCAGCGCGGGGCCACGGGCAGTTCGAGCCGGATCTCGTCGCCGGGGCAAAAAACGCGGGTGACCGTCGCCGTGCCCGGGGGAACGGTGCGGCGGGTTCCGTCCACGTCGACCAGCCGGGCCGTGGCGCCCTCCGTCCACGCCGGAACGCGCAGGGACAGGGTCCAGGGATGGTCCGGGGACCGGGCGATCCGTACGGTCACGGTCCCGTCGGACGGGTAGGCGGTGCGGACGCGCAGGGCGATGTGGTCGACGGAGATCTCGGCGTCCGCGTACTGGTGGAGCTGGATGCCGTGGTCGTCGACGGAAGCCAGATACGCGGGCAGCAGGGCCAGGGTGCGGGCCACGTTGGTCGGGCAGCAGGACACCGCGAACCAGGGGGCGCGCAGGCTCGATTCGGCGCGCGGGCTCACGGCGTCGGCCATCGGGACGGTGCCGCGTCGGCGGCGGTGCAGGGTGTTGGCGTAGAAGAAGGAGCGGCCGTCCTCGGAGGGTGAGGTCGCGACGACGTTGAACAGGGTCCGCTCGGCGAGGTCGGCGAAGCGTGGTTCGCCGGTGGCGAGGAGGAGCCGCCAGCTCAGCATCACGGAGGCGACGGCGGCGCAGGTCTCCGAGTAGGCGCGGTCGGGTGGGAGGACGAAGTCGTCCCCGAAGGACTCGTCGCGGTGGTGGGAGCCCATGCCGCCGGTCAGGTAGGTGCGCCGGGCGACCGTGGTCTCCCACTGCCGTAGGACGGCCGCGAGGAGGTCCTCGTCCCCCGTCTCCACGGCGACGTCCACGGCACCGGCCGCGAGGTAGAGGGCACGGACGGCGTGACCGCGCAGAACGGTGGCCTGCCGGACGGGCAGGTCGTCCTGGTAGTAGGCGCGGCCGAACTCGCCGTCGGCGAGCCTGCCTCGGCCTCGCCGGTCGATGAAGAGGGCCGCCTGGTCGAGGTAGCGCTGTTCGCCGGTCGCGCGGGCCAGTTCGACCAGAGCGGTCTCGATCTCGGGGTGTCCGCACACGCCGTCAATGCCGCCGGGGCCGAAAGTAGCGCACACGTGATCGGCGGCCCGCCGGGCGGTCTTCGCCAGCTCGCCCTCGCCACGGGTGCGGATCTCAGCCACGCCCGCCTGGATCAAGTGGCCGTAGCAGTACAGCTCGTGGCCCCATTCGAGGTCGCTGTAGCGGGGCTGCTGGCCGGGGCGACCGAAGGCGGTGTTGAGGTAGCCGTCGGGTTCCTGGGCGGAGGCGATCGTCTCGGTGATCGTGTCGGAGCCGGTGCCTGCCCAGGCCATCGCTTCGAGCAGCTTGTACACGTCGGAGTCGGCGAACTCCCGTCCGCGCCGCTGCTCCACGGGTGCGCTGAAGTTGCCGGTCCAGCCGACGCGTTCCATCCAGTCGCGGCAGTGGTCGAGGGTGGCGCCGGCGTTGACCTCCCTGCGGCGCGCCCAGAAGCCGCCGGTGATCCGGACCTCCTCGAGTCCGAGCGGCCGTAGCCGGCCGCGTCTCGGTGCGACCGGTACGACAACGTCCGTGTTCGCCTTCGACGTCGACTTCAACGCGTCATCCCTTCAGGGCGCCCGACATGAACCCGCGCACGTAGTGGCGTTGCAGAAGCAGGAAAACGAGGAGACAGGGCACGGCGAGCACCACCACACCCGCCTCGGTGGCGCCGTAGTCGACGGCGCCCATGCTCTGCTGGCGCAGATTCGCGACGGCCAGCGGCAGGGGCGCCTTCTCGCTGTCTGAGATGAGGATCAGCGGCGCGATGAAGTCGTTCCAGGCCGCGAGGAACGCGAAAAGGCCCACCGTGATCAGTCCCGGACGCACCGCCGGGAGCAGCACCCGGCGCAGCGCGCCCGCGGTGCCGCAGCCGTCGACGAGGGCCGACTCCTCCAATTCGCGGGGGACCGCCTCGAAGGAGATCCTCATCATGAAGGTGGCGAAGGGGAGTTGGAACATGGCCAGCACCAGGCTCAGCCCGACCAGGGAGTTCTGGAGATGCAGCCGACCGAGGAGGACGTAGAGGGGGATCAGGAGGGTGGCGTACGGGACCATGAGGATGGCCAGGGTCAGCAGGAACAGCAGGTTCTTGCCGGGGAAGCTGAACCGCGCGAAGGCGTAGCCGCCGAGGAGCGACACACCGACGGTGAGCGCGACCGTGAGGGCCGAGACGACGGTCGAGTTGAGCAGGTAGCGCCACAGTCCGGCGTCGTAGTCGAGGAGGGTGCGGTAGTTGCCGAGGCCGTAGCCGGACTCCTGGGCGGTGCCGGGCTGGGCGCTGACGGAGGCCCAGGTGTTCCAGAGCAGCGGGAAGAGGAAGATGACGGCGAGGCCGGAGGCGACGACGTAGTACGGCGTCTGTCCGAGAGCCCGGGTGCGCACGGCGCGGTCTCCCTTCATGATTCGTCGGCGTGCCGCAGACCGCGGAACTGCACGGCGTTGAGGAGGAGCAGCGCGGCCAGCACGATGATCGAAAGGGCCGCAGCGGTACCGAGGTCGAGCCGCTGGAACGCCTCCCGGTAGATCAACTGCACCACTGTCACCGTGCTGTTGTCCGGGCCGCCCTTGGTCAGGACGAAGAACTGGTCGAAGGCGAGCAGCGATCCGGTCACGCACAGCAGCAGGGACAGGGCGAGGGAGGGTCGCAGCAGCGGCAGGGTGATGGAGCGGAAGATCTGGCCTCGGCTCGCGCCGTCCATGCGCGCCGCCTCGTACAGCTCGTGCGGGATGCGCTGGAGGCCGACGAGCAGGATCAGCATGTAGAAGCCGGCGAACTTCCATACGACGAGGAACACCGTCGACAGCAGGGCGGAGTTCGGTGTGCCGAGAAAGGACACCGGGCCGTCGGCCAGGCCTAGTTTCTCCAGGGGACGGCTGAGGGGGCCGGTGGTGGGGCTGTACATGCCCCAGAAGAGGAGGGATGCGGAGGCGAGGCCGAGGGCGCCCGGCAGGAAGTAGACCGTGCGGAAGAAGCCGGTGCCGGGGCGGGACTCCTGCACCAGCAGCGCGAGGAGGAGCGCGAGGCCGAGGAGGACGACGGTGACGATCCCCGTGTAGAGGAGCGTGAAGCGGACGGCGGGCCAGAACAGTGTGCTGTCGGTGACGTCCGTGTAGTTCTCGGGGGTGTTGCCGCCCCGGTCGCCGGCGAGCAACGGCCAGTCGTGGAGCGACATCTGGCCGACGAGGAGGAGCGGCAGGACGAAGAAGACGGCGACGAACACGGCTGTCGGGGTGGCGTATCCGAGGCCTTGGAGGGTGCGGGAGTGCCACCAGCGACGGTGCCGGCGTTCCGTCCGGACCAGGGGTTCGACTGCCTCCCGGTCCGGTGCCTTCACCTGCATGTCCCTCCTCGGCCGTAGCCTCTGCGGCACGGTCAGTCGCCCAGTGAGGCGGTGACGGCCTCGTTGTCCTTGTCGACCTTCGCCGCGTCACCGAAGACGGCGTCGCGCATCAGCGTCAGCCAGGGCCCGTTGGGGTCGTTGAAGGTCTGACCGAACTTCAGGGCGTAAGGGGTACGGCCGTCCGCCACCAGCTGGTTGACGGTGACCAGGCGCGGGTCGGCCTTGGAGTACTTGTTGGACGCGAGGTCGGTGCGGGCCACCACGTCCTTGTGCGCGGCGACCACGTCGACCTGTGCCTCGTCGCCCACGGACCAGGCGAGGAAGTTCCAGGCCTGGTCGGTCTTGTCGCTGGTGGCGGAGATGCCGATGGCGTCCCCGCCGACGAAGGTCGATTTGCCGCCGTCGGGTCCGGGGATGGGGGCGACACCGAGGTCGAGGTCCTTGGGCATCAGGCCCAGGGTCGTCGACGGCATGGGCATCACGCCGACCTTGCCCTTCGGGAAGACACCGGTCCAGGTCACACCGGTCTCGTCGCGGGCGCCGGGGGCCACGATGTCGTCCTGGACCCAGCCGCGGTAGGTGTCGTAGACCTTCTCGGCGGTGTCGGAGGCCAGGAGTGCCTCGGTGCCGTCCTTGTTCAGTACGTCCTCGCCTGCGGCCCAGATCGACGGCCACCAGGTGAAGACGCCGCAGCCGCCGCAGTTGCCGCCGAAGAAGGTGCCGTCGACGCCACCGCCCAACTTGTCGACAGCCCGCGCCTGTTGGTCCCATTCGGCCAGGGTGGTGGGCGGCTTGCCGGGGTCGAGCTTCGCCCGACGGTACAGGTCCTTGTTGTAGAAGAGCACCGAGAGGTCGAGGGTGTGCGGGACGACGTACTTCTTGCCGTCGTACGTGCCCGCCTTGATGTGCGACTGGGCGAGGTCGTCCGCGAAGGGCAGGGCGTCGATGCGGTCGGTGAGGTCGGCGAAGAGCCCGCTGGAGGTGTAGTTCGGGACGAACACCACATCGGAGGCGAACAGGTCGGGGAGGTCCTTGGAACCGGCGGCCGCGCCCACCTTGGCCTGGTAGTCGTCGGTGGGGACGACGGTCAGTTCGACCTTGTTCTTGTGGTGGGCGTTGTAGGCCTTGACCAGGGCCTCGCTCTGCGGGCGGGTCGCCGCGCGGGTCCACATCGTCAGCGTGGCGCCGTCGTCGACGCCCTTCGCGTCCGCTGTGCCCCCTGCCCCGCCGCCGGAGTCGTCGTCCCCCGATCCGCAGGCCGTGGCCAGGCCGACGGTGGCGACCAGGGCGACTGCGGCGGTGACGAGTCGGCGGACGGGTCCACGCGATCCGAACGGGCTCCCCATGACGATCCCCCTACGTGACGTGCACCCGGAAGAAACGAACCGAAAAGGCTTTCGTCAAGCTAGAACCGAGCTCAATGCCCGTCAATCCCCCGCGCAGAACAACGAGTTCAGGTGGGCGGGCGAAAATTCTCGCGTACGGTTGAGAGTGCGCGACGCGAGACAGGAGACCCGCATGACACCCGCCCCCGGCCCCGCTCGTTCGCACACCGCCACCCTCACCGACGTCGCCCGGCTCGCCGGCGTCTCGGTGGCCACGGCGTCCAAGGCCCTCAACGGCCGCAGCCAGGTACGCGCCGAGACCCGGCAGCGGGTGATCGAGGCGGCGGAGCGGCTGTCGTTCCGGCCCAACCAGCTGGCCCGGGGACTGCTCGCCGGGCGGACCGGCACCGTGGGACTGCTCACCAGCGACCTGGAAGGCAGATTCAGCATCCCGATCCTCATGGGCGCCGAGGACGCCTTCGGCGCGGGCGAGGTCGCGGTGTTCCTGTGCGACGCCCGCGGGGACGCGATCCGCGAGCAGCACCATGTGCGCGCGCTGCTCGGGCGCCGGGTCGACGGGCTGATCGTGGTGGGCAGCCGGACCGATCCACGCCCCTCCCTGGGCCGCGACCTGCCCGTTCCCGTCGTGTACGCGTACGCTCCCTCCGACGACCCGGCGGATCTGTCGATCGTGCCCGACAACGTGGACGCGGGCCGGATCGCGGTCGAGCACCTGCTGGCCTGCGGCCGCACCCGGATCGCGCACATCACCGGTGACCCGGGCTATCTCGCCGCGCGGGAGCGGGCGGACGGCGCCCGGGCGGCGCTCGCGGGCGCGGGGCTGGACTTCGTCGGGGAACCGCGGTTCGCGGAGTGGTCGGAGGGGTGGGGGCGGGCGGCCACCGCGATGCTGCTGGAGCGGCAGGCCGACGTGGACGCGGTGCTGTGCGGCAGCGACCAGATCGCGCGGGGGGTCATCGAGATCCTGCGGGAGCGCGGGCACCGGGTTCCGGAGGACGTGGCGGTCATGGGCTTCGACAACTGGCAGGTGCTGACCTCGGCCTCCCGGCCGCCGCTGACGAGCGTCGACATGAACCTGGAGCAGGTCGGGCGGGCAGCCGCTGAGGCGCTGTTCGGGGCGATCGACGGCATTCCCCGCTCGGGGGTGGAGACGCTGCCGTGCCGGGTCGTGATCCGGGGGTCCACGGCCCACCTGTCCTGAACCATGCGGTTGCCGAACTCGGCCATCACCGACCTCTCTTGACACACCATCAGCTCGCTCCTACGTTGCGAAAACCTTTTAGGTCGTTTCAGCAAAGGGGAGCATCCGATGCGAAGACGAACTCCACTGCGACGGCGAACCGGGACCGTCCCCCAGCGCCTGCTTGTGATTCTGGCGCTCCTCCTGTGTTCCGTCTCCCTCACGGCCCCCGCCCGTGCCGCGCAGACCATCGGGTTCCCCACCTTCACCGGGCCCGCGATCCCCGCCCCGCCCGTCGCCCAGACCACGGGTGACATGATGCGGGCCATCTACGACGCGGAGAGCTCGGGCACCGACTTCTGGATGGACCGGCTGCTGGCCCGCACCGGCGACGACCCGGCCGGGCCCTGGCTGATGAGCCGCGGACGGGCCCTCTTCATGAAGGAGCACGACCCCGCCCGGCTCGGGTTCGCCGGCAAGGTCGCCTACTGGGAGAGCATCAACGACAACAGCGCCTACACGGTCGCGATCACCCCGGGCACCTTCACCGAGCAGGTCTCCCAGCGCCGTCAGACGCCCAGCCACTGGAAGAGCGTCCACACCGGCGGTTCGGTCTCGGTCGAGCAGACCAAGTTCATCACCGACAACAACGTCGCCGTGACGAACCTGTCGATCAGGAACAACGGCAGCAGCACGACCACCCTGCAATTGCGGGCGACTTCGCCGTACGCCACCACGGGCACCGGCAGTGAGCTGACCGGCCAGGTCAACGCCTACAACAACCTCACCACCGTCCGGCCCCGGCTCACCGGCGACGGTTTCAGCGCGTCCGGTGGAGGGCTCAACCGCTCGGTGACGATCGCGGCCGGGGCCACGGTGACTACGAAGGTAGTCATGGGCTTCGTCACCGACGAGATCCCCGAGTCGCTGACCGAGTACCAGGCCTACGCGGGCTACTCCCCCGCGACCGCCTTCGCGACCCACGTCCGGGCCTACAACCTGTGGTGGGCGCAGAACGTGCCCTACATCGACGTACCGGAACCGGCGATCAAGAAGAACATCTACTACCGCTGGTGGCTGATGCGCTTCAACAACCTCGACGCCGACATCCCCGGGCAGACCTTCCAGTTCCCGACCTCCACCGAGGGCGTCCTGGGCTACAACAACGCGATCGCGCTGACCCAGCCGATGCACATCGACGACCTCAAGTACCTGCGCAACCCGGCCTACGCGTACGGGGACTGGCTCAGCGTCGGCCAGGTCTCCAAGGGCGGCCGCTTCCTCGACAACCCGGGCGATCCGGCGAACTGGTCGAACAGCTACACCCAGTACATCGCGGAGGCGGCCTGGAAGAGCTATCAGATCCACGGCGGCCAGCCGGCGATCGCGGGCCAGCTCGCCCACTACGCCGAGGGCGATGTGAAGGGACAGCTCGCCTACTACGACCACGACAACAACAAGCTGATCGAGTACGACTGGGGCGCCCTGACCGGCAACGACGCCGACGCGGTCTCCTTCCACTGGAAGCCCGGGAACATGGACCGCGCCGAGTCCGCCTACCAGTACAGCGGGGCTCTCGCCGCCGCGCAGGCCTACGAGGCGACCGGCAACACCGCCAAGGCGACCGAGATGCGCACGCTGGCGAACCAGATCAAGGACGCCATCGTCAACGTGCTCTGGAACCCCAACAGGCAGCTGTTCGAGCACCGGTTGAAGTCGACCAACGAGTGGGTGCCCTGGAAGGAGATCAACAACTACTACCCGTTCTCTGTCGGCGCGGTCCCCAACACGGCAACGTACAAGCAGGCGTTGCGGCTGTACGACGACCCCGCCCAGTACCCGGTCTTCCCGTTCTACACGGCCAACCAGGTCGACAAGAAGGCGGCCGCCGACGCAGGTGAGCCCGGCTCCAACAACTTCTCGACCATCAACTCCACGGTCCAGTTCCGGCTCTACTCCTCGGTGTTGCGCAACTATCCCAACTCCTGGATGAACGCGACGGACTACAAGAAGCTCCTCTACTGGAACGCCTGGGCGCAGTACGTCGGCGGCGACACCCGGTGGCCGGACGCCAACGAGTTCTGGGCGGACTGGAACGGCAGCTCGATCGACTACCGCTCCTGGATCCACCACAACATCCTCGGCAGCAGCAACTGGACCGTGATCGAGGACGTGGCGGGGCTGCGGCCGCGCAACGACGCCAAGGTGGAGCTCTCGCCCATCGACATCGGCTGGGACCACTTCACGGTCAACAACGTCCGTTACCGGGGCGCCGACCTGTCGATCGTCTGGGACGACCCGGCCGACGGTGTCGTGCGGTACCCGGGCATCCCGGAGGGCTACTCGATCTACGTGAACGGCAACCGGGTGGCCACGGTCGGCTCGCTGGTGCCCTTCACCTGGGATCCGGCCACCGGTGACGTCACCACGGGCGGCACGGTCACCCACCACACGGCCGTCTCCGGACTCAAGGCGCCGAACCAGGTCGTGCAGGACAGCCCCCGCATGGTCGACATGCTCGCCAAGGCCGGCGTCGACCTCACCGCCGACCTGACCAACCTCGCCGCCGGGGCGACCGTGTCCGCCTCCTCCACCGGGTCCGGCAGCACGGTGGGCGGAGCGGTCGACGGCCACCCCACCAACGAACCGTTCTGGGGCGCCGGCGGATCGGCCGCCCAGGACTGGTACGAGCTGAACTTCGGCACGGCCCGCACGCTCGACGAGGTGCGCCTGTACTTCAAGGACAGCCGCCCCGCGAGTACGACCTACCGAGCGCCGTCGGCGTACACCGTCCAGTACTTCAACGGCAGTTCATGGGTGGACGCCCCGAGCCAGACGAAGAGTCCGGCGGCACCGCGCGCCAACTACAACCTGGTGAGGTTCCCGGCGATCAGCGCCCAGCGCGTGCGCATCCTGGCCACCAACGCCTCCGGTGCCAGGACAGGCCTGACCGAGGTCAAGGTGTTCAACCGGGGCGGGGTCCAGCCACCGGCCAACCAGGCGGCATCGGCGACGGCTTCGGCGTCGTACACCTCCTCCTGGGAGAGTGTCGCGGCCGTCAACGACGGCATCGATCCGCCCTCGTCCAACGACACCGCCAACCCGCGCTGGGGCACCTGGCCGGAGACGGGCCAGCAGTGGGCCGAACTGACCTGGCCGACGACGAAGACCCTGAACAGGGCCGACGTGTACTTCTTCGACGACGACCAGGGCATCGACCTGCCCGCCGCCTGGAAGCTGCAGTACTGGAACGGCAGCGCCTACGTCGACGTGCCCGGGGCGGGCGGCTATCCGCTGGTCAGGAACCAGTACAACAGCGTCACTTTCACCGCCACCGACACCACCCGACTACGCATCCTGCTCACGAGCAACGGCACGAACTCCGTCGGCCTCCTCGAAGCAAAGGTGTACGGCCCGTGACCAGATCCAGAATCCTCCTGGCCCTGCTCGTTCTGGCAACGGCCCGGCTCGTCGCACCGCCCGCGTCCGCCGCCGTCACGTTCACCTCGACGGCCGTGAACCAGAGTGGCGGCAACTGCCTGGACCTGCCCGGGGGTTCGACCACCGCAGGCGCTCAACTCCGGGCGTTCACCTGCTCGTCGGGCGCCGACCAGAACCTCGTCTACACACCCGTCTCCGGTACGAGCGACACGTACACGATCACCACCCGCTCCGGTCAGTGCGTCGACGTCAACGGCGCCTCCACGGCGGACAACGCGGCGATCATCCAGTGGCCCTGCCACGGCGGGACGAACCAGCAGTGGCGGCTCGTCCCGGTGACGGTCGCGGGCACCGACAAGACCTTCAACCTGGTGTCCGTCGGCTCCGGCAAGTGCGTGGCGCCGAACGGTGGTTCGTCGGCCTCGAACACCAACCTGGTCCAACTGCCGTGCGCCACGAGCAACGGCCGGGTGTGGCGACTGCCCGCCCTCACCGGCGGCGGCACCGGCCCGGGCACTTTCACCAACCCGCTCTCCCAGCACGGGCCCGACCCCTGGCTGACGTACTACGACGGTTCCTACTACCTCGCCACCACGACCTGGAACTCGACGGTCACCATGCGCAAGGCGAGCACCCTCGCCGGGCTCGCCACCGCCCCCGACCAGGTGATCTTCAACCTGACCCGACCCAACGGGGCAGGCACGATGTGGGCTCCGGAGTTCCACCTGCTCGACGGGCCCAACGGGAAGCGGTGGTATTTCTACTACACGGCCGGGCGCGAACCGTACGACCTCGGCACCCAGCGCATCCATGTGCTGGAGAGCGCCGGACTGGACCCCATGGGCCCCTACACCTTCAAGGCCGACCTGCTCGACCCCACCCAGGACAACACCTGGGAACTGGACCCGAGCATCCTCCAGCTCAACGGGCAGCTCTATCTGTTGGGCACCTTCTACAACGGTTCACAGCCCATGTTCATCCGGCCGCTGTCCAACCCCTGGACCGCGAGCGGCACCCGGCGCGTACTGTCCACGCCCACCTACAGCTGGGAAACGGTGGGCGGCGCGGTCAACGAAGGTGCCGAGGTGCTCCAGCGGGGCGGCAGGACGTTCATCGTCTACTCGGCCGGCCACTGCTCCACGCCCGACTACAAGCTGGGGATGCTCACCTACAACGGCGGTGATCCGCTCAGTTCCTCGTCATGGGTCAAGTCGCCGAACCCGGTCTTCCAGCGGTCCAACGCCAACGGCGTGTACGGCCCCGGCCACAACGGTTTCTTCAAGTCGCCCGACGGCACGGAGGACTGGATCGTCTACCACGCCAACAACTCCGTGAATGGCGGCTGCGACATGAACCGCACCACCAGGGCGCAGAAGTTCACCTGGAACGCCGACGGCACTCCGAACTTCGGCACCCCGGTGGCGCTCGGGGTCACACTGACCGCGCCCTCAGGTGAGTAGTCCGGAGAGGAACGGTGCGAGGGTGCGGGTGAACGTGTTGTGCTGCGGGGCGGCGAACAGCGGGTCGAGGTGGTTCATCCCGTTGTCCGTCTCGTACCTCGCGTACGGGATGCGCGAGCCGGCCACGACCTCACGGGCCGCCGAGACGATCGTTCCCTTGGCATAGCTCGTCTGGAAGGCGTACAGCGGGACGTCCAGGCCTGCGGCGTGCTGCAGCCGCAGGCCCAGCGAGCGGGCCGTGTCGGTGTCGGCGTAGGCGTCGGTGACGTCGAGGTCGACCGACAGCCGGGCCGGCCAGTACCACTCCCACACGGCCGGTTCGGGGCCGCCCGCGTACGCGGTGGCGACCCGGCCGATGGGGGTGATGCCGTCGTCGACCCAGCCGCGCGGTTCACCGCTGTCGGCCAGATGTCCCGAGTGCACGCTGATGTCGTTGGGCCAGCCGATGCCGGCGTCCACCAGGGTGCCCAGGAGGCCCGCGTTGGTGACCGGGACCGGCGGCCGCAGGGTGTCGGGCATGCGGGGCTGCAGTACCGAGGGGCCGTCCGGGTCGCGCTGGGCGTACCAGCCCGCGAGCTGGTACCAGATCTGGGTGCTCTCCGCCCGGTCACCCAGCCCCACGGCGCTCAGGGTCATGTCGAAGACCGCGCCGCCCTCGATCGCCGCCAGCCGCTCCTTCACCTGCTCCGGCGAGTCGGCGACCGGCTCCCCCGTCCCGTCGAACGCGCCGCGCACTCCGCCGTCGACCAGCACCAGGGCAGCCACGTCCCGGTAGCCGGGACAGCCGTCGAAGTCCCAGGCGGCGTAGGCCATGGCGGTGGTCGCTCCCCATGAATGGCCTCCGAGCACCACCCGCCGCCCGCCCCGGGCGGCGGCCCGTACGACCGCGCGCAGATCCTCCAGGGTGCGGGTCAGGCCCCACCCGGCGGCGAAGGCGGAGGCCGCGGGGTCCTGCGTACGGTAGTGGCCGTCGAGGTAGTAGGCGGCCGGGTCGGCGGTGCGGAAGCCCGAACGGTCGGCCAGGTTCTCCTCCCGCCGGTCGAACGCCCACACCTGCACTCCCGGCACGGCCGCGACGAGGTCCCGGGCCGCCCACCGGAAGTCGTTCGCCGCCCCGAACATGCCCGGGACCATCACCAGGACCGTGCGGGCCGTGTCGGGGCCGACCTTCAGCACATGGACGCGGTCCGTCCCCACCGGACCGCCGCCACCGCCCACGGTCAACGGGACATACGGCTCCCGGACCCGTCCGGCGGCCGCGGCCGACCCGGCTCCCGCCGCCAACAGGGCGGCACCACCGGCCATACCGCCCAGCACCGCCCTACGAGACAGACTTCCCGTCACTTCCGTCGTCCTCTCAACTGCCCCCGCACACACGCCGGATGACAACGTACGCCCCCCACCTGACGTGCCCGCACCCGGAGTCGACCGCGCACCCCCGGAGGGCTCCCTGCAGAGACCCGCCGGTCTCAGATCGCCTCGCGGATCGCCTGTTCGAAGCCCACGACGTGGCTGCGGGCGAGCCGCGCCGCCGTGTCGGCGTCACCGGCGACGATCGCCTCGATCAGCGCTCCGTGCTCCTCGACATGGCCGGCCATGTCGGCGAGCCGGTCAACGAACAGACACCAGATGCGGGTGGCCAGGTTGTCGTGGCGGACGAGGGTGTCCTCCAGGTAGGGGTTGTGCGTGGCGGTGTAGATGGCGCGGTGGACCTGGAGGTCCAGGTGCATGAGCTCACCGGAGTCCCGCCCGGGGGTGCCGGCGGTGTCGAGTTCCCGCCGCAGGGCCGTCAGGTTCGCCCGGTCGGTGGCCGTGGCGCGGCGCGCGGCCTGCGCCGCGGCCAGGGGTTCCAGCTCCTGGCGCACCTCGGAGATGTGGGCCAGGTCGGTGATGTTGACCTCGGTGGCGAAGGTGCCGCGGCGGGGGTAGGTCGTGATCAGGCGCTCGTACTGGAGTCGCTTGAGTGCCTCGCGCACGGGCGTGCGTCCGACGCCGAGGGACTGCCCCAGCTGCTCCTCGTTGATCGGCGCGCCGGGACGGATCTCGAGCATGACGAGCCGGTCCCGGATGGCGCGGTACGCGCGCTCGGCGAGCGACAGCTCCTCGATCTCGGTCGCGACCTGCTGCATGGTTGCCCCCTTGACCTGTGCGGCGAGCTCCCATACCTTACCGCACAGGCTGGTATATCAGTTGCTCATTAGTTGGCTCTCAGGATGGTGCACAGATGGCAACGAGTACGTCGCCCACCTCGCCGCTCTCCCTCCCCCTCAGCGAACTCGACCCGGACGTCGCCGCCGCCGTCGCCGCCGAGCTGCACCGCCAGCAGTCGACCCTCGAGATGATCGCCTCGGAGAACTTCGCGCCGGCCGCCGTGATGGAGGCCCAGGGCTCGGTCCTGACCAACAAGTACGCCGAGGGCTACCCGGGCCGCCGCTACTACGGCGGCTGCGAACACGTCGATGTCGTCGAGCAGTTGGCCATCGACCGGGTGAAGGAGCTCTTCGGCGCCGAGGCCGCGAACGTCCAGCCGCACTCGGGCGCCCAGGCCAACGCGGCCGCGATGTTCGCCCTGCTCAAGCCCGGCGACACCATCCTCGGCCTCGACCTGGCGCACGGCGGGCACCTGACCCACGGCATGCGCCTCAACTACTCGGGCAAGCTGTACAACGTCGTCCCGTACCACGTGCGCGAGTCCGACCTGCGCGTCGACATGGACGAGGTCGAACAGCTCGCCCTCGCCCACCGGCCCAAGATGATCGTCGCGGGCTGGTCGGCCTACCCCCGGCAGCTGGACTTCGCCGAGTTCCGCCGGATCGCCGACGAGGTGGGCGCGTATCTGCTGGTGGACATGGCCCACTTCGCCGGTCTGGTGGCCGCGGGACTCCACCCGAGCCCGGTGCCGTACGCCGACATCGTCACGACCACCACCCACAAGACCCTCGGCGGCCCGCGCGGCGGTGTCATCCTCAGCCGCGCCGGCCTGGCCAAGAAGATCAACTCGGCGGTCTTCCCGGGCCAGCAGGGCGGCCCGCTGGAACACGTGATCGCAGCGAAAGCGGTGGCCTTCAAGGTGGCGGCGGGCGAGGAGTTCAAGGAGCGCCAGCAACGCACGCTGCGGGGAGCGAAGATCCTCGCCGGACGGCTGCTGGCCGACGACGTCGCCGAGGCCGGGATCACCGTGCTGACCGGCGGCACCGAAGTCCACCTGGTCCTGGTGGACCTGAGGAACTCCGAGCTCAACGGGAAGCAGGCCGAGGACCGACTCCACCTCATCGGCATCACAGTCAACCGCAACGCCGTGCCCTTCGACCCGCGCCCGCCGATGGTCTCGTCGGGCCTGCGGATCGGTACGCCCGCCCTGGCCACCCGCGGCTTCGGCGAGACGGAGTTCCGCGAGGTCGCCGACATCATCGCCGAGGCCCTGAAGGGCGAACGGCCGGGCGACGAACTGAGCGCCCGGGTCGAGAAGCTCACCGCCGCCTTCCCGCTCTATCCCCACCTCGACGGAGGCCCGGCATGACCGCCGAACCGCTGCCGGAACACCCGGACTTCCTCTGGCGCAACCCCGAGCCGCGCTCCTCCTACGACGTCGTCATCGTCGGCGCGGGCGGGCACGGTCTGGCCACCGCCTACTACCTCGCCAAGAACCACGGCATCACCAACGTGGCCGTCCTGGAGAAGGGCTGGCTCGCGGGCGGCAACATGGCCCGCAACACCACGATCATCCGCTCCAACTACCTGTGGGACGAGAGCGCGGCGATCTACGAGCACGCGCTGAAGCTGTGGGAGCAACTCCCGGAGGAGCTGGACTACGACTTCCTGTTCAGCCAGCGCGGTGTCCTCAACCTCGCACACACCTTGCAGGACGTCCGCGAGGGCGTGCGCCGCGTCAACGCCAACCGCCTCAACGGGGTCGACGCCGAGTGGCTGGAGCCGGACGAGGTCGCCAAGGTCTGCCCCATCCTCAACGTCTCGTCCCGCACCCGGTATCCGGTGCTCGGCGCCACCTTCCAGCCGCGGGCCGGCATCGCCAAGCACGACCACGTCGCCTGGGCGCTGGCCCGCCGCGCCGACGAGCTGGGCGTGGACCTGATCCAGGGCTGCGAGGTCACCGGCTTCCTCAGGGACGGCGACCGGGTCGTGGGCGTCGACACCAACCGCGGCCGCATCCACGCCGGCCGGGTCGGTCTCGCGGCCGCCGGTCACAGCAGCGTGCTGGCGGAGCGGGCGGGCGTACGGCTGCCGGTGCAGTCCCACCCCCTGCAGGCCCTGGTCTCCGAGCTGCACGAGCCGGTGCATCCGACCGTCGTCATGTCGAACCACGTGCACGTCTACGTCTCCCAGGCCCACAAGGGCGAGCTGGTGATGGGCGCGGGCGTCGACTCGTACAACGGCTATGGCCAGCGCGGCTCGTTCCATGTGATCGAGCAGCAGATGGCCGCCGCCGTCGAGCTGTTCCCGATCTTCGCGCGGGCGCATGTGCTGCGTACCTGGGGCGGCATCGTCGACGTCACTCCGGACGCCTCACCGATCATCGGCAGCACACCGGTCGAGAACCTCTACGTCAACTGCGGCTGGGGCACCGGCGGTTTCAAGGCCACTCCGGCGGCCGGCTGGACCTTCGCGCACACCATCGCCACGGGCGAACCGCATCCGCTGAACGCTCCCTTCGCCCTCGACCGCTTCACGACCGGCGCGTTGATCGACGAACACGGCGCAGCAGCCGTGGCCCACTGAGGCAGTGAGGAGAACGCCGTGCTGCTGATCACCTGCCCATGGTGCGGACCGCGGAACGAGACCGAGTACCACTACGGCGGTCAGGCCCATGTCCCGCACCCCGAATCCCCCGCCGACCTCACCGACGAGCAGTGGGCCGAGTACGTCTTCTACCGCGACAACCCCAAGGGCCCGTTCGCGGAACGATGGATGCACAGCATCGGCTGCCGCCGCTGGTTCAACGTCCTGCGCGACACCGCCACCCACGAGGTGCTGACCTCGTACCGGCCCGACGAGCCACGCCCGGGAGGGCACCGATGACCGACCAGCGCTTCCGGCTGCCGCGAGGCGGCCGTGTCGACCGCGGCACCCTGCTGCGATTCACCGTCGACGGGCGGGAGTTGACCGGCCACCCCGGCGACACCCTCGCCTCGGCGATGCTGGCGAACGGCCTCGTCGAGGTCGCCCCCTCGCTCTACCGCAACCGCCCGCGCGGCATCGTCACCGCGGGCGTCGAGGAGCCCAACGCCCTGGTCCAGCTGGGCGGTTCGTGCTCGGAGGGCATGCTCCCGGCCACGACCGTCGAGCTCTACGACGGCCTGTCCGCGACCACGCTCTCCGGGATGGGCCGCCTCGACCCCACTCCGGATCCCGCCGTCTACGACAAGAAGTACGTCCACACCGACGTCCTGGTCGTCGGCGCCGGGCCGGCGGGTCTCGCGGCGGCTGCCGCTGCCGCCGCCTCGGGCGCCCGCGTGATCCTCGTCGACGAGCAGCCCGAGTCCGGTGTCGGGGGGTGGGCCGACGAGCTGCGCGCGACGCTCGACGCGGCCCCCGAGGCCGTCGTACTGCATCGGACCACGGCCTTCGGGTCGTACGACGACAACTACGTACTGGCGCTTGAGCGCCGCACCGATCACCTCGGCGCGGACGCCCCCGAAGGCGTCTCGCGGCAGCGGCTGTGGCACATCCGGTCCGGGCAGGTCGTCCTGGCCACGGGTGCGCACGAGCGTCCGCTGGTCTTCGCCGGCAACGACCGGCCCGGCGTGATGCTCGCCGGAGCCGTGCGCACCTATCTCAACCGGTACGCGGTGGCACCGGGCTCGCGGGCCGTGGTGAGCACGACCAACGACAGCGCCTACGACACGGTCGCCGACCTGTGTGCGGCCGGGATCCCCGTCGCCGTCGTCGTGGACGCGCGCCCCGAGCTGTCCGAGCGGGCAGCGGAGGTGGCCGCGGCGACCGGGGTGCGGGTGCTGACGGGCAGCGCGGTGGTCGGTGCGGCGGGCGAGCACAGGATCACCGGCGTCACCGTGCGGGCCCTTGACGGCGAGGGTCAACTCGTCGGTGAGCCCGAGTCGTTCGCCTGTGATCTGCTCGCCGTGTCGGGCGGCTGGAGCCCGGTGGTGCATCTGCACAGCCAGCGTCAGGGGCGGCTGCGCTGGGACTCCGGGCTCGCCGCGTTCGTGCCGGAGGGGGCCGTACGGGATCAGCAGGTCGTGGGGGCGGCCCGGGGGACGTACGACCTGGAGGGCTGTCTGGCCGAGGGGGCACGGGCCGGAGCGCTGGCGGCGACATCGACAGGGTTCCCGGTGTCCGTGCCGGCCGAGGTCGCGCGGCGCGCACCCGGTCCGACACGCGCCCTGTGGCTCGTGCCCGCCCCCGAAGGCGAACCCGGCACCTGGGACGGCCACTTCGTCGACCTCCAGCGTGATGTCACCGTCGCCGACGTCTGGCGCTCCACCGGTGCCGGCATGCGCGGGGTCGAACACGTCAAGCGGTACACCTCGCTCGGCACGGCGAACGACCAGGGCAAGACGTCCGGCGTCAACGCGATCGGGGTGATCGCCGAGGCCCTCGGCGGTTCGCTCGGAGAGATCGGCACCACCGCCTACCGGGCGCCGTACACGCCGATCGCCTTCGCCGCCCTGGCCGGGCGTGAGCGCGGCGAGCTGTTCGATCCGGAGCGGACCACGTCGATCCACAGCTGGCATGTGGCGCACGGCGCGGAGTTCGAGGACGTCGGGCAGTGGAAGCGCCCCCGGTACTACCCGCAGAACGGTGAGGACATGGACGCGGCCGTGGCGCGCGAGTGCCGGGCGGCCCGGGAGGGGGTGGCGTTCATGGACGCCTCCACCCTCGGCAAGATCGAGATCTGGGGCGCGGACGCGGGCGAGTTCCTCAACCGGATCTACACGAACGCCTTCAAGAAGCTCAAGCCCGGCACGGCCCGCTACGGCGTCATGTGCAAGCCCGACGGCATGATCTTCGACGACGGTGTGACCCTGCGTCTCGACGACAACCGCTACTTCATGACGACCACGACCGGCGGCGCTGCGGGTGTCCTGGACTGGCTGGAGGAGTGGCTGCAGACCGAGTGGCCCGAGCTCGACGTGCACTGCACCTCGGTGACCGAGCAGTGGGCGACGATCGCCGTCGTCGGCCCGCAGTCGCGTGAGGTGGTCGCGAGTCTGGCCCCTGACGTCGATCTGTCCGCCGAGGCGTTCCCCTTCATGGCCTTCCGCGAGACGACCCTGGCCTCCGGCGTCCCGGCCCGGATCTGCCGGATCTCCTTCTCCGGCGAACTCGCCTACGAGATCAACGTCTCCGCGTGGTACGGCCTGGCGGTCTGGGAGGAGGTGGACGCGGTCGGCCGGCCGTACGGCATCACCCCGTACGGCACCGAGACGATGCACGTCCTGCGGGCCGAGAAGGGCTACATCATCGTCGGCCAGGACACCGACGGCACGGTCACCCCCCAGGACGCGGGCATGAGCTGGGTGGTGTCGAAGCAGAAGGACTTCATCGGCAAGCGGTCCTTCGCCCGGGCCGACACCGCCCGCACCGACCGCAAGCAACTGGTCGGCCTGCTCCCGGCCGACCGCACGACCCGGCTCCCCGAGGGCACCCAACTCGTCGCACCGGACGTGGACTTGGCGACGGTGCCCGTGCCGATGCTCGGCCATGTCACCTCCAGCTACCACAGCCCGGCGCTCGGCCGCCCCTTCGCCCTCGCCCTCGTCGCCGACGGACAGGCGAGGAAGGGCCAGACCCTGCTGGCCCCGGTGGGCGAGGCCCTGGTGCCGGTCGAGGTGACCGACTTCGTGCTCTACGACCCCGAAGGGACCCGGCGAGATGGCTGAACCGATCACGGAGGGACCGGTGGCCCTGCGCATGAGCCCCCTGTCCCACCTCCAAGAGCGGATGGACGCAGCCGCCATCCGTGGCGCCCGGGGCGTCAGCCTGACCGAGGTGCCGTTCCTCACGATGGTGAACGTGCGGGTCGACCCCGCGTCCGAGGCGGCCGACCGGATCGGCCGGACCCTGGGGGCGCCGCTCCCCCGCCGATGCGGCGACACCGCCGCCTCGGCCCTCCATACGATCATGTGGCTCGGCCCCGACGAGTGGCTCGTGCTGTCCCGGGCCGACCCGGGCACCGTGACCGCCCAGGTACGGCAGGCTCTCGACGGCGCTCCCGGCTCGGTCGTGAACGTCTCCGCGAACCGCACCACACTGGAGCTGAGCGGACCGGCCGCCCGGGAGGTGCTGGAGAAGGGCTGCCCGCTGGACCTGCACCCCCGCGCCTTCGGCCCCGGCCGCGCGGTGTCGACCACGGTGGGCCCCATCGCGGTGCTGCTCTGGCAGGTGGACGACTCTCCGACGTACCGCCTGCTTCCGCGGTCCTCGTTCGCCGACTACCTGGCCCGCTGGCTCATCGACGCGATGAGCGAGTACGGCGGGCCGCGGGTCGCCTGACGGGCGCCTCACGGAATGTCTCCTGACGGACGTCCCACGGAATACGGAAAAGGCCGTTTTCTCGTCCCTGAGAAAACGGCCTCCGACCTGCGTGAAGCTGGTCGGGACGACAGGATTTGAACCTGCGACCCCTTGACCCCCAGTCAAGTGCGCTACCAAGCTGCGCCACGTCCCGATGCCCGTCTGACCTGGGGTTTCCCCTGGCCGAACGTGCAGGAAAACCATACCGCACTCGGGTCGGTGGTCGCGCACCCCTTTCGCCCTCCTCACCCCCTGGGCGGATCGGGCAGCCCCAGCTCCGGATACGCGTCGAGCAGCCCGGTCGGCGCCGCCTGCCGCCAGGAGTCGGCGAGGATGTCCCGCAGTTCGTCCTCGTCCTCGATCGCGGCGAGGCGGGCGCGGACCCACGCGAACTGCGCCTCGTGATCGGCGATCCAGAACTTCCCCGGCTCGGCCAGCACCAGCTCGTCGCGCTCCTCCTTCGGACAGCGCACGGCGAGGGAGGTCTCGTCCTCGGGCAGCGTGGCGAACATCTTCCCCGCGACCCGGAACGTGGGCATGCTCCAGGCGATCTTCTCCGTCGTGTCCGGCAGGGACAGGGCGATACGGCGTACGTCTTCGGCGTCCGGCATGACAGGCACCGTAGCGGCTGGCACTGACAATCACCTGGTCGGAGCGGTCGCTCCGAGCCGCTTGTAGTACAGGGTGGTCGGCCGCAGCACACCGACGGGATCGGCCGCGTAGTCGGGGATGACTCCGGCGCGGGTCCAGCCGGCGCCGCCGTAGAGGCGCTCGGCGGGGCTGTCGGTCTCGGTGTCAAGGTGGAGCAGAGTGATTCCGGCCGCGCGGGCGGCCTGCTCCGCGATGCCGAGGAGCCGGCGCCCGAGGCCGCGCTCGCGCGCGTCCCGGTGCACCATCAGCTTGACCAGCTCCGCGCGGTGACGGGAGTTGGGCTTGTCGGGGAAGGCCAGGCTGACGGTGCCGACCGCGCGGTGACCGTCGTACGCCGCCCACACCGCCAGGTGTCCCGCGGCCACCGCGGCCGCCCGCTCCTTCCACCAGGCGACGGCCGCCGCCCGGTCCATCGGTGCGAGGAACCCGATGGAGGCGCCGCCGTCCACGGTGTCGACCAGCAGGTCGGCCAAGTCCTCCACGCGGTCCAGCAGTTGGGCCTCGTCCAGGCAGGTGACGATCACGGCAGGACCACCGCCAGCACATACCGCACCGGGTCGGGACCCGCGCACCGGAACCGCGTCGGTCCCCACACCCGCAGCCGCAGACAGTCCCCGGTGCCGAGGTGGTGCTCGACGTCCTGGGCGGTGACGTCGAGCGCACCCTCCAGAACCCAGATGTGCTGCTCCAGGCCCGGCACGGGCGGCCTGTCATAGGCGAGATCGGCACCGGCGGCGAGCCGTCCCTCGACGAGTTCGCCGCGCAGCCCGGGGTGCGGCGGGGACACGGACCGCCGTACGAACCCGGAGGACCGGTCCTCCCACACCGGCTGGTCGACGCCCCTGATCAGTGGCGCGGGCTCGACCTCGACCTCGCTGAGCAGCTGGGACATGGTCCGCCCGTACACCCCGCACAGCCGGTTCAGCATGGAGGCGGTGGGGCTGATCTCGGCCCGCTCGGCGCGGGAGAGGGTGGACTTGCTGACGCCGCTGCGCTCGGCCAACTCGCCCAGCGACCAGCCCCGTTCGGCCCGCAGCGCGGCGAGTCGGACGCCGAGGCGGGTGTCGACGGGGTCGGGTCCGGGTTCATCGCGTCTCACATTCGGGACGCTATCCCACATACGAGAAACCGCGCCAGTCCCTATCCCCCGGCAACGGCTCCGAGCGCGTCCAGCACCGGACGGATCAGGGGATGCTCCTCCGCTCCCCGCCGCACGGCCGCGAAGACCCGGCGCGTCGGGGCGACCCCGTCCACCGGTCGTACGACCACCCCGGCGAGGTCCATCCCGATCAGCGCCGAACGCGGCACCAACGCCACCCCCGCGTCCGCCGACGCCAGTGCGACCACCGCGCGGAAGTCGTCCGAGGAGTGCTCCAGGCGGGGCTGGAAACCGGCGTTCTCGCAGGCCAGGACCACCACGTCGTGGCAGGGGTTGCCCGGGTAGGGGCCGATCCACGGGTCCTTGGCGAGCTCGGCCAGCGGCACCTCGCCCGCGTCGGCCAGCCGGTGACTCACCGGGACGACCGCGTCGAAGGGCTCGGCGTACAGGGGCACGTGGGCGAGGCGCGGGTCGTCGGCGGGCGGGGCCCCGCGGTACTCCACGGCGACCGCCACATCCACCTGCCGGTCGAGGACCATCGGCAGGCTGGCGTCGCCCTCGGCGTCCTGGACGCGGAGGTGGATGCCCGGGGCCGTCGAGGCGAGGCGGGCCACCGCGGGTGCCACGACCAGCGCGATCCCGGTCGCGAAGGAGGCGACCGTGACCGTGCCGGCCGCGCCCGAGCTGTAGGCGGCCAGCTCGGCCTCCGCCCGCTCCAGCTGGGCGAGGACCGCGTTGGTGTGGCTGAGCAGGATCTCGCCGGCAGGAGTCAGCCGTACGCCCTTCGCACCGCGCTCGACGAGCCGGTGGCCGGTCTCCTGCTCCAGGGCCGTGAGCTGCTGCGAGACCGCGGAGGGGGTGAGATACAGCGCGGCGGCAGCCGCCGTCACCGTGCGGTGGTCGGCCACCGCACGGAGGATGTGGAGCCGCCGCGCTTCGATCATGGGATCGATTATCGCAATACGTCCGGATCAGGTCGCCGGCTCAGACCGCCAGCTCCGTCCTGGCCGCGACGAAGGCGTCGACCGCGCGGTTCACGTCCTCGGTGGAGTGGGCCGCCGAGAGCTGCACCCTGATGCGCGCCTGCCCCTGCGGCACGACCGGATACGAGAAACCGATGACATACACCCCGCGCTCCAGCAGCAGCTCAGCCAGCCGGCCCGCCTCGGAGGCGTCTCCGATCATCACGGGCGCGATGGCGTGATCACCGGGCAGGACGTCGAAGCCCTCCTCGGCCATACGGCGACGGAACAGCGCGGTGTTCTCCCGCAGCCGCACCCGCAGGTCGTCCGCCGACTCCAGCAGGTCGAGGACCTTCAGAGAGGCCGCGGCGATCACCGGGGCGAGCGTGTTCGAGAAGAGGTACGGCCGTGAGCGCTGACGCAGGAGCGCGACGATCTCGGCACGGGCGGCGACGTAACCGCCGGAGGCGCCGCCGAGCGCCTTGCCGAGGGTGCCCGTGATGATGTCGACGCGGTCCATGACGCCGTGCAGCTCGGGCGTGCCGCGGCCGCCGGGGCCGACGAAGCCGACGGCGTGCGAGTCGTCGACCATGACCATGGCGTCGTAGCGGTCGGCGAGGTCGCAGATGTCCTTCAACGGCGCCACATAACCGTCCATGGAGAAGACGCCGTCGGTGACGACCAGCTTGCGTCGGGCCCCCGAGGCCTCCTTCAACTGCCGTTCCAGATCCGCCAGATCACGGTTGGCGTACCGGAACCGGCGGGCCTTGGACAGCCGGATGCCGTCGATGATCGACGCGTGGTTCAGGGCGTCGGAGATCACCGCGTCCTCGGGGCCAAGGAGCGTCTCGAAGACACCGCCGTTGGCGTCGAAGCAGGAGGAGTACAGGATCGTGTCCTCCTGGCCGAGGAACGCCGACAGCCGCGCCTCCAGCTCCTTGTGGACCTCCTGCGTGCCGCAGATGAAGCGGACCGAGGCCATGCCGTAGCCCCAGCGGTCCAGGGCGGCGTGGGCGGCGGCGACGACCTCGGGGTGGTCGGCGAGGCCGAGGTAGTTGTTGGCGCAGAAGTTGAGCACCTCACCAGGGCGGCCGCCCGCGGAGACGTTCACCGTCGCGGACTGCGGGGTGTCGATCACGCGCTCCGGCTTGTGCAGGCCGGCGGCGCGGATCTCGTCGAGGGTGGCGCGCAGGTCGTCGCGCACGGAGTCGAACATCGTCAGTCCCTAGGTCAGTTGGTCCGGTCGAGTCAGTTGGTCCAGTCGAGGATGACCTTGCCGCCGCGGCCGCTCGCCGCGTCGGCGAAGGCGGCCTCGAAGTCGCGGTAGCCGTACCGGCCGGTGATCACGGGGGCGAGGTCGAGGCCGCCCTCCAGGAGGACCGACATCGCGTACCAGGTCTCGAACATCTCACGGCCGTAGATGCCCTTGATGGTGATCATGGAGGTGACGATCCGGGCCCAGTCGACCGGGAACTCCGCGGCCGGCAGTCCGAGCATCGCGATCCGGCCGCCGTGCGTCATGTTGGCGATCATGTCGCGCAGGGCCTCTGGCCGGCCGGACATCTCCAGGCCGATGTCGAAGCCCTCGCGCAGCCCCAACTCCCGCTGCCCGTCGGCTATCTGCGACTCCGACACATTCAGTGCGAGACTCACCCCGATCTTGCGGGCCAGTTCCAGGCGCTCCTCGCTGACGTCGGTGACGACGACGTTGCGAGCGCCCGCGTGCCGGGCGACCGCCGCCGCCATCAGTCCGATCGGCCCGGCGCCGGTGATCAGCACGTCCTCGCCGACCAGCGGGAAGGACAGCGCGGTGTGCACGGCGTTGCCGAACGGATCGAAGATCGCGGCCACGTCGAGTTCGACGGGGACGCGGTGCACCCATACATTGGCGGCGGGCAGGGCGACGTACTCGGCGAAGGCCCCGTCCCGGCCGACCCCGAGTCCGACCGTGGCCCGGCACAGGTGCCGCCGCCCGGCGAGGCAGTTGCGGCACCTGCCGCAGACGAGGTGCCCCTCGCCGCTCACCCGGTCCCCGATCCGGATCTCCGGGACATCGCGCCCGGTCTCCACGACCTCGCCGACGAACTCGTGTCCCAGGACGAGGGGCGTGCGGATCGCCTGCCGTGCCCAGCCGTCCCAGGAGCGGATGTGCAGATCGGTGCCGCAGATGCCGGTGCGCAGCACCTTGATCAGGACGTCCCCGGGGCCGACGGCCGGCTCCGGGACGTCCGCGAGCCACAGTCCGGGCTCCGCCTTCTCCTTGACCAGCGCCTTCACGGCATGGCTCCTGTGGGTGCGAGGGGTGGAAACGCCCAGCAATCTGCCGTACGACGCCGTCCTGGTCCATCGAGGATTTCTTAAGCGGTGCCACAGCTCCGCTTCACGCCCGTTGCGGGTCCTGGTCGAGGCGGGAGACCTGATAGTGGCTGATGTACCAGTCGTCGTCCGCCCGGGTCACGAGAACCGCGAGCTTGACCGCGAGTGCGGGCCGGTCGGTGAACGTGAAGTCGACGTCCAGGTAGCCCATGACGAGGCCGTCGGCGGGGCGCCGCGTCTCGAGGATGCGGTACTCCGCCTTCAGGCCGGGCGGCTGGGAGGCGTAGTACTCGGCGACGCCCTGCCGTCCGACGCTGTAGGGGTGCAGTCCCTGGAACACCGCGTCCTCGGTGAAGAGGGCCGCCACGCGCTCCGGTTGGTGGGCGTCGACACCGGCCTTCCACCGGTCGAGGACGTCGTTCAGGATGGCCTTGTCGTCCGTCGAGCTGGTCATGTCCGCTCCTTGGTGGATGAGTTGACGGTTCGTCAGTGCCCGGCGCTCATACCGCCGTCGACGTGCAGGATCTCGCCGGTGACGAACGGCGCCGTCTCCAGGAACAGCACGGCGTCCACGATGTCGCTCACCTCGCCCATGTGTCCGACCGGGTGCAGGGCGGCGAGGAACTCGTGGGTCTCCTCCGTGTGCATGGGGGTCTTGATGGTGCCGGGCGACACGGCGTTGACGCGGATGCCGCGGGTGGCGTACTCGATGGCGAGGGACTTGGTGGCGGACTGCACACCGCCCTTGGTCAGCGAGGCCAGCACGGACGGGACCCTGGAGTCCGCGTTGTCGACCAGGCTGGTGGTGACGTTGACGATGTGGCCGCCGCCCTGGGCGAGCAGGTGCGGGACGGCCCGCTGGGTGAGATGGAAGACGCCGGCGAGGTTGATGCCCGTCACGGTGGCGTAGTCCTCGGCGGTGTACTCGGTGAACGGCTTGGCGACGAAGACGCCCGCGTTGTTGACCACGGTGTCGATGCGGCCGAACCGCTCCACGGCGGCCTCCACGACGCGCCCCGCGGTGGCCGGGTCGGCGATGTCGCCCTGGACGGTGAGGACGTCCGCGTCGTCCACGGGTGCGATGGTGCGCGAGGTGGCGACGACGGCGTAGCCGAGCTTGCGGTAGCCCTCGACGAGGGCGGCCCCGATGCCCTGCGAGGCGCCGGTGATGATCGCGACCTTCTGGTTCTGCGTGCTCATGGTGACCTTCTTCGAGTCGGTGACCGGTACTAGCCGACCGGTCGACTATTTGGAAGGTAGGCCCGTCCACGGGGTGACGGAAGGATCGGCTTCCTACGGCCTGGGAGGTACTGCCTTCCAGCGCAGGTCAGCCGGGGATCGCGTACGGATCGTCGGCGGGCAGCCAGGCGTCCGGGGCGTGGATACCGAGGTCACCGACGCCCTCGCACAGCGCGTCGACGACGGCCAGGACACCGGCGCGCTCCTCCTTCTCGCGCCACACCAGGGACCAGGTCCAGTAGACCTTCGGTCCGACGATCTCGCGGCGGACGAGGTCGGGCGGGAGCGGACTGGTCTGTCCCTTGGGCGAGTTGAGGACGGGACGGGTGCAGCGGCGCACGTGGTCGAAGAACGCGGGGCCGGTGATCGCGCCGTCGGAGATGCGGACGGGACGGGCGTCGGTCGCCTGCGCGAGCTCTTCGGCGTACACGTTCCAGGCGGCCCAGGCGGTGAGATCGTCGTCGATGAGCACGTGGACGTCCCGGGCCGCCACGTTGGGTACGTCGCTGCTGTCGCCGCCCCTGGAGACGGCGTAGAGCCGGTCGGCGCCGATCAGCCGGGCCCGCAGCCCTTGCCTGCGAAGGTCCTCGGTGCGCACCCAGCAGACGGCGAGGTCCAGGCTGCCGTCGGCGACGCGCGCGGCCTGGGTGTGGGAGGGGGCGACCCAGGCGTCGAGGTGCACCTGCGCCACCGCTGCCGTACGCGACATCAGGTCCGGGGGAAGCCAGTTGACGTATCCGAGCCGTACCGACTGCGAGCCGGTCAGGCTGCCGGCCCGGCGTTTGAGGTCGTCGGCGCGGTCGAGCAGGGCGCGGGTGTGCGGGAGGAGGGCGGCACCGGCCTGGGTGAGGGAGACCTTGCGGCGGTCGCGGTCGAACAACCGGACGCCCAGGTCCCGTTCGAGTGCCTTGATCTGCTGGGAGAGCGAGGGGCCCGCGATGAGCAGTCGCTCGGCGGCCCGGCCGAAGTTCAGCTCCTCGGCGACGGCGACGAAGTACCGCAGCTGGCGCAGTTCCACGGGCGCCATCGTACGCGCGCTGGGAGCCTGCGCCTATCAGCAGCGAGGAAGCCGGTCGTGGCATCGGTGCAGGTGACGCGCGCACGATGGGCTCACCAACGACGAGCGGAGCGCGTCATGCGAGAGTTCCTGGTCGAGATCACCACCACCGTTCCCGAGGGCACCGGACAGGAGGAGGTCGACCGGCGGCGGGCCGCCGAGGCCGTCCGCGCGAAGGAACTGGCCGCCACCGGCCGTCTCGCCCGACTGTGGCGCCCCGTGGGCGAGTTGCGCAGCATCGGGGTGTGGCGGGCCGCCGACGAGGAGGAGCTCCACGAGAAGGTGCTCGGCACCCTGCCGCTGCGCCCGTGGATGACCCTCACCGTCACGCCGCTGGAGTCGCACCCCAACGACCCCGGCACGAAGTGAGCGCCTCGTCCCCCTGGAGTCATGCCGCCCGGGCCGCGGCGGCGCTCGCGGCCGGCATGGGAGTCGGCCGCTTCGTCTACACCCCGATCCTGCCCCTGATGCACACGCAGGCGGGCCTCTCCACGGACGCCGGGGCGAACCTGGCCACCGCCAACTACGCCGGCTATCTCGTCGGCGCCCTCGTCGGCATCCTGGCCCCTGTCCTGGTCCGGTCGCGCGCCGTACTGCGTGCCTCCCTGATCCTGCTGACCGGCACGCTCGCCGCGATGCCCCTCACCCACAGCACCACCGTCTGGAGCCTGCTGCGGCTGCTGGCCGGCGTGGCGAGCGCCCTGGTGTTCGTCGTAGCGGCCGGATCCCTCCTGCACCACCTGCGGGACCACCCGCCGCATCTGGCCGGCTGGGCGTTCGGCGGGGTGGGCGGCGGCATCGCGCTGTCCGGCCTGCTGGTCCTGGTGCTGCGGTCCGCCGCCGACTGGCGCACCGCCTGGTGGGCCGCCGCCGTACTGGCCACGCTGCTCGCGGCCGCCTCGTGGAATCTACGACCGCAGGAGGCGCCCGTCGCCGCCACGCGCGGGAGCGGCGCGAGACCCCGCACACACCGCTGGTTCGGTGCGCTGTTCGTCAGCTACACCTTGGAGGGCGTCGGCTACATCGTCGCCGGGACCTTCCTGGTCGCCGCCATCGGACAGGAGTCCCCGGGCTGGGTCGGCAGCGGCGCCTGGGTGCTCGTGGGCCTGGCCGCCGTGCCGTCCGCGGCGCTGTGGGCCCGGCTGGGTCGCCGGTGGTCACGCCCCGGACTGCTGCTCACGGCACTCGTGATCCAGGCGGCCGGCATCGCGCTGCCCGCCCTGGTCGGCGGTACGGCCGCGGCCCTCGGCTCGGCGGTGCTGTTCGGCGGCACGTTCATCGGCGTCAGCTCGCTCGCCCTGGCCACCGGGGCGCACCTGCGGTTCCCCCGCTCGGTCGCCCTGCTGACCGCCGGGTACTCGGTCGGACAGATCGTGGGTCCGCTGATCGTCGCCCCGCTGCTGCACCACGGCTACCACCGGGCCCTCCTGCTGGCCGCCCTCGTGGTCCTGGTCGCGGCCGCTGCGGCCACCGTGCTGCGGATCGGTTTTCCGCACCACATGGTCGTAAGGGGACACACAGTGCCCGTGCAGCAGCGAGAATCGACCGAGGACGCCCGGCCCGCCGCGGCCGGTCCCTGAACACTCACCGCCGCACCGGCCAACTGACATGGAGCCGCTGATGACCACCGCACGGGACCTCGCGATCGTCGTCCTCGATGTGGCCGCCGACAAGCCGGTGGAGCAGGGCGATCTGTCGCTCGTTCTCGCGGCAGCCGAGGTGCTCGACCTCCTCGACGCCCACGCCCTCGTCCTGGACGGCGACCGCATCCTGCCCAGCGCCCCATCCCCGACGGGCGACCGTCTGTTGGACGAGGCCACCGAGGCGCTCGTACGGCAGGAGCCGTACGAGTCGGTCGAGGACTGGCTGTGGCGCCGGGGCCGCGGGCTGTCCGCGGCCTACGTCGACGACCTCGAGCGGGTCGGTCTGACGGCCCGCTCACGGGGCCGCCGGATCCCCCTGCGGACCGGACGGACGGAACTGGTGGACTCGCCGGCGAGGCGACAGGCCGAGGAGCGCCGGGCAGCGGGCGAACCCGTCCTCGCCGCTCTGGTGTCCGCCGCCGGCATCGGTGACGAACCGGCCGGGGAACTCGCCGACGACGCGGCCACCGTGCTGGCCGCGGTCGGGGACGCGGTGATGGAACTGGAGGCCGTACGGCAGCGGAAGGTCATCGAGGACGCCGCGTTCGACAACGTCTGGCGCGGTTACTAAGGCCTGCCCGGCGGATCGGGCCCTAGGAGACGGCGACGCCGAGCAGCGCTCGGCAGTTGTCCCACAGGGGGCTCAGGCGCTGGGGGCTGTTGTAGAGCTTGGCGAACATCACCTGGCCCTCCAGTTGGGCCACCACCGCCCGGGCCGCCTCCCGTGGGTCGGACACGGTGGCGTCGCCGCGGTCCTGGGCCTCGGCGACGACCGCCTCGACCATGTCGACCTGCGCGTCGAAGATCTCCTGCAGTCGTCCGCGCACAGGCTCGACGTGGTTGCTCAGCTCCAGAGCGAGGTTCCCGAACAGACAGCCCGAGACCGTGCCGCAGCCCTCCTGGACGGCTCGCTGGCCGGCCTCGGTCTGCTCGAAGAGCCCGCGCAGCCGCCGCAGGGGGTCCGCGTCCGTGCCCAACACGGTTTGCCACTCCCGCCGTTGGGCCGCCCAGTGCTCGTCGACGACGGCGAGCGCGAGGGCCTCCTTGGACTCGAAGAAGTAGTAGAAGCTGCCCTTCGGCACCCCGGCCGCCTTGCAGATCTCGGCCACGCCCAGCGCCGAGTAGCCGCGCCCCTCGATGAGCGAGCGCGCGGCACCGAGGATCTTCTGCCTGGCGTCACTGGTACGTCCCACACAGCGAGTCTACGGGGGTACTAGACCGGTCGGCTGGTGATGTGGCCGTCTCGCCCGTCACAGCACCGGGAGCCCGTCGGCCTCCCGTCGCTGCAGACGCGCGACCAGTTCCGCCGCCGACGACTTGATGGTCTCCAGGCCGGACTTCCCCCAGGCCCGGGGCTGCACGTCCGCCGCGCACACCGTGCCCAGGACCATCCCCGCGGAGTCGATGAGCGGCGCGCCCAGATAGGAACGGATACCGAACTCGTCGACGACCGGGTTGCCCGCGAACCGTGGGTAGTCACGGACGTCCTCCAGGACCAGCGCCTTGCGGCGGGCGATCACATGGGGGCAGAACCCATGGTCGCGCGCCATATAGCGGCCCACTTCCGGCTTGGCCTCCTCGCCGTCCGCCGGGGGCCGGGCCGCGGGAATCCTGAGACCGGCGAAGAACTGCCGGTTCTCGCCGATGAAGTTGACCATGGCGTACGGCGCCCCCGTGCGCTCGGCGAGCCGCTCGGCGAAGGCGTCCAGAGCGGGCTCCGGGCGCTCACCGAGGTCCAGCAGGCGCAGCCGTCGCGCCCGGTCCGGGGCCTCCTTGTCCTCCGGGGTGAGCAGCAGACGACCGGCCGGGCGTGGTGGGTCGTAGCTCATGGGCGGGTTCCGTCGCTGTGGACGTCGGTCATATGCGGCTCCGTGGCGGTGTGTGCGGGGGTCACATGTGGGCGCCATGGCTCGGCGCGGGCGCCGGGCTGTGGGCGATGAGATGCCGTACGAGGGTGAGCAAGGTCTGCACACCGGAACTGGAGATCCGTGCGTCACAGCGCACGATCGGGATCTCCGGCGGGAGGTCGATGGCGGCTCGGACCTCCTCGGGGTCGTAGCGGTACCCCCCGTCGAACTCGTTGATCGCGACGATGAATCCGAGGCCGCGCTGCTCGAAGAAGTCCACGGCGGCGAAGCAGTCCTCCAGTCTGCGGGTGTCGGCGAGGATCACCGCGCCGAGCGCGCCCTCGGAGAGTTCGTCCCACATGAACCAGAACCGCTCCTGCCCGGGCGTGCCGAACAGGTACAGGACGTGTTCCGGATCGAGGGTGATCCTGCCGAAGTCCATGGCCACCGTCGTCTCGACCTTGTTCTCAATGCCGTCGAGACTGTCGGTCGCGGCGCTGACCGTGGTGAGCAGTTCCTCCGTGCTGAGGGGAGCGATCTCGCTGACCGCGCCCACGAAGGTCGTCTTGCCTACCCCGAACCCTCCCGCCACCAGGATCTTCAGTGCGGTGGGGAAGGGGTCAGAGCTGTCGTCGTAGTCCATCGAGCACTGCCTCCAGAAGAGCCCGGTCAGTCGGGTTGTGGGTGAACTCGGGGGGCTTGGTGGTCAGCGCCCCGCAGTCGACGAGGTCGGACAGCAGCACCTTGGTGACCACCGCCGGCAGCTTGAGATGGGCGGCGACCTCGGCGACCGAGACCGGCGCGCGGCACAGGTCGAGGGCCTGCGCGTGCTCGGGGCCGAGGTAGCCGATGGGGGTGACCCCGGTGGCCCTCACGTGCGACAGCAGGTCGAACGCGATGGACGGCCGGGTGCGGCCGTTGCTGACCGTGAAGGGCCGCACCAGCCGTCCGGCCGCGTCGTCGAGCCAGGGCCCGTCGCCGGCCGCCGCCACGCTCAAGGCCTCATCGCCGGGGAATCGACGGTGTGCTGCCGGGGCGCGGTCACCAGGTAGGGACGCACGCTCTTGACGAGCATCGCCATCTCGTAGCCGAGCACCGCCGCGTCGGCCTCGCGGCCGGCGAGCACGGCGAGACAGGTGCCGGAGCCCGCGGTGGCCACGAACAGCAGCGTCGAGTCGAGTTCGACAACGACCTGGCGGACGTCTCCGCCGTCGCCGAAGCGGACGCCCGCGCTGCGGCCGAGGGAGTAGAGACCGGAGGCCAGGGCCGCCATGTGGTCGGCGCTGTCCCCGTCGAGGCCGTGGACCGACTTCACGAGCCCGTCGCAGGACAGCAGGACCGCGCTGCTGGTGTGCGGTACGCGCTGCACGAGGCCGCTCATCAGCCAGTCGAGATCGGATACATGGCCGGTCGGCGCTTCGCTCGCCATGGTGGATCGACTCCTTGAGGTACGAAGGTCTGCGGGAGCGCTGGGGGGTGGGGTGTACGCGGGGGTGGTCATCCGGCGGGTGCGCTCCCGTCGTGCCGGGGGGTGGTGCGGTCGAGATCGAGACCGTGCGCCTCGGATATGTGGGGCCGCTCCATGGGAGTTACGTCAAGGGCGGCCGCGTCGGTCATGGAGGTGGCGTCCGTGTGGTTCGTGTCGAGGTCGAAGCCGAAGTCGAAGGAGGCGGACGGGTTGGGGGACGGGGCGGGGCGGGGCTCCAGCGGGGCGGATGCCGCGAAACCGGTGTCCGAGTGAGCCGGATCTTTGTAGGGGGTGTCCGTATGTGTGCGGCCCGTTGCCGCCGTGTCTGGGTGGTCCGACCCCATGTGGGCAGGGTCCGTGTGCACGGCGTCCATAGGGGTGCGGCGCATGGGCGTGGGACTCATGGGGGTGGGACCCATGGAGGTGGGGTCCATGGAGGTGGGGTCCATGTGTGCGGACACCGTGGGTGCCGCATCGATGCGGGCGGGGTCAGTGGGGCGGGACACGGTGTGTGCCCGGTCCATGGGGTCGGCCTCCATACGCTGCGACGGCAGCGTCGTGGTCGATTCGCCGACGGCCGGCTCCAGGTGCTGCTGGGCCTCGGCGAGGCTGATACCGCGCTGGAAGGCCGCCATCAGTCCCGGGTCATGGCCGGCCGGGTACTCGGGGTCCTGCCGTGGCGTCGGTCCGCCGCGCAGCTGGGGTGCGATGTGCTCCTGGGCGCGGCGCCGGGGCAGTTGGGGCTTGCCCATGGTGCCGCGCACGGTCCCGGCGCGCGGGGTGGGCGGCGCGTTCACATGCTCCACGACCAGCCGCCGGTCGTCGGGCCGGATCCCGGGCACGGCCTCGGCGGGGGTCGGCCGCTCCCCACGGGCCCCGCGCACCGGCAGCGGCGCAGGTCGCCCCGAGTGCGCTCCACCGCCGTTCGACCCGGTTCCCCCACCGGGCTTCCGATGGGTCACGCCACCGGCCAAGGACCCGCTCCCGCCGGACCAGGCCTCGCCCCCACCCGGACCACTCCCGCCACCACTCGATCCCTCCGAGCCACCGCCCAGGAAGGACCCACCACCACTCGACGGGAAGTCGCTGCCACCAGGCCCACGCCTCCCACCGCTCGACGCGGCCCCGCCACCATCCGGCGCAGCCCCGTCGTCGGCCGGTAGGCCTCCGCCGCCATGCGGCAGCAACCCGGCACCGTCGGCCACGGATCCGCCGCCACGCGACGCGCGGTCACCGTCGCTCGGCGCGGGACCACTGCCGTTCCGTACGGGCCCGCCGGCGTTTCGGACGACCCGGGCGCCCTGCGGGACCGGTCCGCCGCTCTTCGTCGTCGGCGCCGCACTGCCGTCGAGTCCCGGCTCCAGGCCATGGGACTCCCCCCGGCGCGGGTCGGCACCGGGAAGCGGCTCGGCGGGCGCGGCCCGGTGCCGTGCCTCATGCCCGGGTCGCGGATGGGCCGGGCCATGCGCTGATACGGCCGTACCCGCGACCCCACCCGACCCCGCGGCTTCCGGCGACCGCGCACCGATCGCCCCGGGCGCCGAACCCAGCAGCGCCTGCGGCACCACGAGGACGGCCTGGACGCCGCCGTAGATGTTGGTCTGGAGCCGGACATGGATCCCGTGCCGTTTCGCGAGCTGGGACACCACGAACAGCCCGATGCGTCCGTCGGCCAACAGGCTCGCGACGTTGACCTGGTCGGGATCCGCCAACAGGGCGTTCATCCGGTGCTGTTCGGCGACGGGCATGCCGAGCCCGCGGTCCTCCACCTCGACGGCGAGCCCGGAGGTGACGAGGTTGGCGCGCAGCAGCACTTGCGTGTGCGGCGCCGAGAACACCGTGGCGTTCTCGACGAGTTCGGCCAGCAGATGGATGACGTCGGCAACGGCGTGCCCACGCAGCGTGCCGTCGATCGGCGGCACGAGTTTGACCCGTGAGTACTGCTCGACCTCGGCGATGGCGGAGCGCAGCACCTCCGTCATGGAGACGGGGTTGCTCCACTGCCGACGCGAGACGGCACCGCCGAGGACGGCGAGGTTCTCGGCGTGCCGACGGATCCGGGTGGCGAGGTGGTCGACGTGGAAGAGGCCCTTGAGCAGGTCGGGGTCCTCGATCTCGTTCTCCAGCTCGTCGAGGATGGAGATCTCACGGTGCACCAGCGACTGCAGCCGCCTCGCCAGGTTGACGAAGACCTCCAGCTTCTGTTCACTGCCGGCCTGGCTGGAGAGCTGGGCGGCCTGGACGACCGCGGTGACGGCCCCGTCGTGAGCGCGAGCCAGGTCGGCGGCGAGCAGGTCGAAGTCGTCGGCGCCGTCGGGCGGACCGCTGCCCGGACCAGGCCCCGGCGGAACCTCCCCGCGACGCAGCCCCTCGACCAGGACCCGCAGGTCGGCCTCGCGGCGCGCGCTGCTGCGGCGCAACGCGCCGACGCGGTTGCTCACCGTCTTGGCGGCGCGGTCGGCCGCCACGGCCGCGATGAAGATGGCCGCGAGGGTCACCGAGACCGCCCCGGCCAGGACTCCCCACAGAATGAGGCTGGGTTGTGCCGCGGTGGAGCGGACGGTGAACAGGACGGCCGCACAGCCGCTGAGGGCGACCGCGATCGGTGGGAGCACGGCCAGCCGCAGCAGTTGCGGCCGTATGTGCGTCTCCGGCAGCGAGGGGGCGGGGCGGGCGACCGGCCGCCCGTGCCGCCCGCCCTCACGGCGGTCTGCGCGTGCGGCCGGGGCACGGAGGTGAGACATCGGTGTCCTTGTACTGGTCCGTCGGTCCTGTTGGCCGGAGGGTCCCGGGCCGGCCGGCCCGGTTCGGCGGGCTCCGGCGTGTGCCCCTGCGGGCTGCCGGGCGGAGTGCCGAGCGGGGCGCGCGGCGGCATGGTCGTCGGTCACCGGCGCGTCGCCTCCCTCCTCCCCGCACCGCGGCCGTTCGCCGTGGGCATGCGTCATGGCGTGCCGGTCGAGAGAACCGAAGACTTCAACCCCTCGTCGCCCGGCGGACACTCACAGTAGTCGCCAAGGCATCAGGCGGGAGCGGCAGTTGACAAAGTCCCCCGCGCAGCGTCCCGCTCTGGTATGAGGTTTCGCACGACAGACCGACAAGCAGACCGGCCAGGATTCCCCGAACGAGTGAATACCGATCAGTCCTGGTCAGAAGCGGTCATGTGCGTCCCGACGAGGGTCCAGGGCGTAGGCGCGCATCGGTCGTCGCGTCAGCCGTTTCCCCGAGTACGACGGACCCAACGACACCCCTCCGGACCATTGGCCCGAGCCTTCCCGATTGTCACTGACCGTGTCGGTCCGCCTCAGTCGCCGGCCACTGCAGGAAGAGTCCGAAACCGTGCAGGGTGCCCTCGTCCGGGAACGCGGTCAGGACCGGCAACTGCCGCTCGCCGACGACGAATCCGACGTATCGCACACGGCTGGAGCACAGCGTGCACCCGCTCACCCGCTCACACGCAATCCGGCGTCCGTCAACGCCGGCGTGGCTCCACGGCCGCGACCGGTCCCGTCCCAAAGGGCCCGCGGTCACATAGCGGCGACGGACCCCTTGGCCCGGACGGTCACCAACGTCGCCCTGCCCCTGCCCTGCCCGCACCGGTCGGCCCCCGACCACACGGCCCGCGCCCACGCCACACGCCCCGTTTCCACACCCCCCTCGTCACACCACCCGCAGCCACACACATGGAGAACCACCACATACGGCGCACGGCGCCGAGCCCCCCACAGCGCGGCGCAATCGAAGCCCCTGCGTCCACCGCAGTGACGTGCCCCGGCCACAGGCCAGCCGAGCCCCCACCTCCCCGGCGCCCCTGGGCCGCACCACCCAGGGAACACCCACCCAGCGAAAGGGAACACCGCGCGCCCACCCCGCACCCGCAGCCACCCCACAGCACGCTGAGGCAGAGCCGCGACCCTGGCTCAGGCCTCGGACACAGGTACCGGCTCCTCGGCCACAGGTACGGGCTCCTCCGCCACCGTCGGCAACGCCACCCATCCCCCGGCCGGCGCCTTCGCCACCCCCCGCCACCAAGGATCGACCACCGGGACGGCCCCCGGCTCGAACGGCTCCCCCGGCCGAGGCGTGGCCATCGCGATGCCGGCCTTGTGGGCCAGCAGCATCGTCCGGTCCGCGGGCTCCGCCCAAGGATGCTGCGCGAGATTGAACGTGCCCCAGTGGATCGGCAGCAGCACCCCCTCCGCCGCATCCCCGCCCTGCAGATCCAGATGAGACTGCACAGCCTCTTCAGGCGTCATGTGGATCTCCGGCCAGAACTCCGAGTAGGCCCCGAGCTGGATCATCGTCGCGTCGAAGGGCCCGAACGAGGCGCCGATGTCCTTGAACCCCTCGAAGTACCCGGTGTCGCCGCTGTGGTAGACCCGGTGTTCGCCACTGGAGACGACCCAGGACGCCCACAGCGTGTGCTGGGTGTTCCGCAGCCCCCGCCCGCAGAAGTGCCGAGCCGGGGTGGCCGTCAGCGTCAGCCCGGCGACCTGGGTCGACTCGTGCCAGTCCAGCTCGCGCAGCCGGTCCGCGGACACGCCCCAGTGCTCGAGATGGGCTCCCACACCGAGCGGCACGGCGAAGACGGTGTCCGTTCCGGCCAGTTGCTTGATCGTGGGCATGTCCAGGTGGTCGTAGTGATCGTGGGAGATGACGATCACGTCGACCGGACCGAGCGCGGCGAGCGGCAGCGGCACGGGGTGCAGCCGCTTGGGCCCGGCGAAGGGGAACGGTGAGCACCGCTCGCCCCATACGGGGTCGAACAGCACCCGCCGTCCGTCGATCTCGGCGAGCACGCTGGAGTGCCCCATCCAGGTCAGCCGCAGTCCGGTGGCGGGCGGCTTGGAGAGGTCGGCGAGCGTCGTGGCATGGACCGGGATCCGGCCCTGCGGTGCCCGCTGCTGCCGGGCGTCACTGTCGAAGTAGCCCTTGGCGAGGTCCATCGCCGCCGACCCGTCGGGCCGGATCCTGGCGGTTCCGCCGGGGTTCTGGAAGACACCGTCTTTGAAGTGGGGGGATCTGCGGATACGCGCCATGCGCTCACCGCTCGGGTCCGCACCGAAGGCCGCGGGCTGCAGCGCACGGAGCCCGGAGCTCAGGGGACGGAAGCCGGTCACGGTACCTCCAGGTGGAGTTGCTGAGGCACCCATTATGGTCCGCCCCTCCGACAGTGCCGGCGTCTGTCCGGTCACACGGGTAAGGACGCCGCCGGAGCGGATCACGTTGACAGGGCACAGCCGTATGCAAATACTGACCCCCCGTTCAGTAGCCGTCCGCCCGCACCGGAGCCCGTGTGACCACCCCCTTGCTGTCGCTCACCTGGACCGACCACGTCACCGGCCACCGGGGCTTCCTGGTCGTCGACCGGCTGGTACGGGGTGTCGCCAGCGGCGGCCTGCGGATGCGCCCCGGCTGCACCCTGGACGAGGTCACAGGGCTCGCCCGCGGCATGACCATGAAAGAGGCCCTGCACTACGACCCCGAGGCGCGGTACATCCCGCTGGGTGGCGCCAAGGGCGGCATCGACTGCGACCCCCGGGACCCGGCGGCGTACGGCCTCCTCGTGCGCTACCTGCGCGCCATGCGGCCGTACGTCGAGAGCTGCTGGACGACCGGCGAGGACCTCGGTCTCAGCCAGGACCTGGTGGACCGAGCGGCCGCGGAGGCCGGCCTGGTCTCCTCGATCCAGGCGGTCTATCCGCTGCTCGACGACGAGGCCACGGCCCGGCGGCGGCTCGCGGACGCGTTCGCCGTCGAGGTCGACGGCATCGGACTCGATGAACTGGCGGGCGGCTGCGGGGTCGCCGAGTCGGTCCTCGCGGCCCTGGACCTGGCCGGAGTTCCGTACGCGGGCACGCGCGTGGCGGTGCAGGGCCTTGGCACCATGGGCGGGGCCACGGCCCGCTTCCTCACGCGCGCGGGGCTCACCGTGGTGGCCGTCGCCGACATCAAGGGCACGGTCTTCAACCCCGCAGGGCTCGACGTCGAGGCGCTCCTCGCCGCCAGGGACGCCTACGGCACCGTGGAGCGCTCCGCCCTGCGCCCCGCCGACCGCGAACTGCCCGGCGATGCCTGGCTGTCGCTCGACGCGGAGGTACTCGTGCCCGCGGCGGTGTCGTACACGATCGACACCGGCAACCAGGAGCGGATCAGGGCCCGTTGGATCGTCGAGGCGGCCAACATGCCGGTCCTGCCCGCGGCGGAGGCGCTGCTGGCCGCGCGGGGGGTCTCCGTACTGCCGGACGTCGTCGTCAACTCCGGGACGAACGCCTGGTGGTGGTGGACCCTGTTCGGCGACATCGGCGCGGACGCGGACGAGGCCTTCGCGCACATACGGCGTTCCATGCGTGCCCTCGTCGAGCAGTTGCTGACCCGCGCGGAGGCGGACGGGATCTCGCCGCGGGCCGCCGCCCACGCGCTGGTCGCGGACCGGCTGCCGGTGATCGCGGACCGGTTCGGCTGGTACCGCTGACCTGGCCCCTCGAGGCGGCACCCCACCGAGCGACGGCTTAGGGTGATCCCGTGGCGAGAGTGCGGTTGACAGTGGGCGAGCGGCGCGAGGAGCTGCTGCGGGCCGCCATCGAGCAGATCGAGGCGCGGGGCGTGGCGGCCGTCAGGATCGCCGACGTGGCCTCGGTGCTCGGTGTCAGCAACGCCCTGGTTCTCTACCACTTCTCCACGAAGGAGAAGCTGGTCGCCGCCGCGTTCGCCTACGCCGCCGAGGACGATCTGGCCCATCTGCGCAAGCTCCTCGGCCGCCGTACAAGCGCCCTCAGTCGGCTGCGGGCGGCCGTTCGCTGGTACGCGCCGACGGGCCAGGCCAAGGGCTGGCGGCTGTGGATCGAGGGCTGGGCGGTGGCCCTGCGCGAGCCGGTGCTCCAGGAGGTCACCCGCGACCTCGACAGGCGCTGGAAGGCGGCACTCGCGGAAGTGATCGCCGAGGGCGTGACCGCGGGCGAGTTCCACTGCCCGGACCCGCACGCCACTGCCCTGCGCCTCACCGCCCTCCTGGACGGCCTGGCCGTCCAACTGACGTCCTACGCGGGCGCGGTGCCCAGGTCCCGGGCCCAGGCGTGGGTGGACGAGGCCCTGGCCCGCGAACTCGGGCTGGACGGCGCGGGGTCCGCATAACGGCGGAGAGGCGCATCCCGCCCAGCACCGACACCGGCACCGCGCACTGCTCAAGCCACCGAAGCGATCCGCGTCTTGATGTCGTCCGGTGACAGCACACCCTTGGCCGTCACATGGTCCCCGGAGGACTCCCCCCGCAGCCGACGCCCGATCCACGGCACCAGGTACTCCCGAGCCCAGTGGACGTCGTCCCGTCGCACGTCCAGCGGACCGCGCGGCGGAAGCGGCGGCCACGGCTGGTCCGGGTCGGCCGGGACCTCGAGGCCGAGGACCTGGCCGGCGCGGAGCGCCACACGCGTGTGCCCCTCCGGGGAGAGGTGCAGCCGGTCACCGTCCCAGGCCCGCCGGTCCTGAATGGTCTTCAGGGACCACAGGTCGAGCACCGGGCATCCGTACCGGTCGGCGACGGCCCGCACATGTCCGTTGTAGGTGGCGATCTTGCCGCGCAGGTGCTTGAGCACGGGAACGCCACGCGTGTCGAAGCCGGTCGTCACCATGACCGTGCCGCACGCCTCGGTGAGCCGGGCGATCGCCCGCTCGAAGCGCTCGGCGACCTCGTCGGGGTCGGTACCGGGGCGGATGATGTCGTTGCCGCCGGCGCAGAACGACACCAGGTCCGGTGCCAGTTCGACGGCCTGCGGAAGCTGGTCCTCGACGATCTGGTCGAGCAGCTTCCCGCGTACGGCGAGATTGCTGTACCTGAAGTCGCCCTCGGGCCGCCGGTCCGCGAGAAGTACCGCGAACCGGTCGGCCCATCCGACGAACGCCCCGTCGGGGCCGGGGTCGCCGACGCCCTCGGTGAAGCTGTCCCCCACCGCCACGTACGACCCGATCACTGAGCTGCTGTCATTCTTCGAATCGTCTGCCACAACCGTTCATGATTCACCTTCGAATGTGACCTACGCGACCGTAGGAAGGACTTGACGGGCGGTGACATAAGCCACGCTTAAAGTGTTCGCCAAACGAGGAATAGGTCTTCCCTCAGGAATGTTGACGCTGCGACCGCCACACCCTGAAGTCGGTGATCCGGAAGTGGCTCCAGGTGGTCCGGAACGCGAAGTGCCCCCTCGTGTAAGGCTCCGGGTCGGTGTAGTCGAAGACGAGCCGCCCGTTGTTCCACCAGTGCACCTTGGAGCCGTCGGAGACGATCCGCACCCGGTTCGGCTCGTTCGCGACGAGCAGCGGCTCGGTGTAGTCGTAGATCAGCGGTCGCACACCGGACTCCCCGACGTATCGGCGCAGCCGTGTCGTGGTGTTGTAGTTGGCGCCGTAGCCCGAGTAGTACGTCTTCAGGTAGTCGTACTCCGCGAGCGCCCCGCCCCGCCGGGTGGCGAAGAGGTCGTCGGGAGACCGGACGTCGACCGCGTTCCAGAAGTTGTTCAGGTCGGACACCCGGTCGTTGGCCCCGCCCTCGGAGACGGGCGTGGCGGTGTACTCCAGGACGTACGGTCCTTCGAGCGGCTGCCTGAACCAGATCGTCGCGCCGCCGGGCACGTCGACCTCCAACACCCCGCGCTGCGCGGTGACTGCGCCCCCCTGCTCCAGTTCGACGGCCCAGCGGCCGAGGCCGTGGCGGAAGTCGTCGTGGGCGATGAGGCGACGATGGCGGGGCGAGGCGCTCGCGGTCGCCGCGGGGGCGAAGGCGGCCAGGGCGGCGCCGGCGGCGAGGGCTCCGAAGGCTCTACGCGTGGTCGTCATGGGAGACGGCTCCTTCCGGGGACGGCTGAGAGTGGGGCGCAGAGGGCCACGCACGGTCCAGGTGACTCGGTGGTGCTGTCGGCGGGCACTCCCTCGACGCTGGACACAGTGACCTCCGAAAGCCCTAGAAAGCGCTTGCCCCACTACGGAGTTCACTCTGTCCCCACCCTCCCCCGCCTGTCGACACCCTGAGCGCGCCCGCCACAAGAACGCAATGAAGTGATCATTAAGGCGCAGAGCCGATCAGAGGCGGGCAACACCGAAGGCCGGACCCGGGGATCGGGGTCCGGCCTTCGGTGGCACAGGGGGCGTGGGTCAGCCGACGGCGACGCCCTTCGAGCGGAGGTAGGCGACCGGGTCCACGTCGGAGCCGTAGTCCGGCGTGGTGCGGATCTCGAAGTGCAGGTGCGGGCCGGTGACATTGCCGGTCGCGCCGGAGAGGCCGACCTGCTGACCCTCGGTCACGGTCTGGCCGGCCGAGACGGAGAGCTGGGACAGGTGGGCGTACTGCGCGTAGTAGCCGTCGTTGAGCTTGATGACGACCTGGTTGCCGTAGGCGCCGCCCCAGCCCGCGGAGACGACCGTGCCCGCGGCCACGGCCTTGAGGGAGGTGCCGGTCGGGACGACGAAGTCGACGCCGGTGTGGTAGCCGCTGGACCACATGCTGCCCGCCACGCGGTAACCAGTGCCGATCGTGGCGCCGGTGACCGGCAGGGTGTAACCGCTGGAGCTGATGGTGGCCGAGCTCTGGGTGGCGGCCGTCGAGTTCGAGGACGACTTCGACTCCGCCTTCTCCGTCTTCTTCGCCTTCGAGGAAGACGAGGAAGCGGAGGACTCGGTCTTCGTCGTGCTCGTCCTGGCCTTCTTGCCGATCGAGAGCTTCAGACCTGGGTGGATCAGCGACGGGTCGTCCCCGATGGCCGAACGGTTGTCGGCGTACAGCTTCTTCCAGCCGCCCCTGACGTTCTGCTCATCGGCGATCTTCGAGAGATAGTCGCCGGCGCGCACCGAATAGGTGCGCACCGTCGAGGCCTTCGCGGCATCCTTCTTCGCGGCCGCCTTTTCGGCGGACTTCTGCGTGACCGGAAGCGACTGAACGGCCTTTTCCGAAACGGACTGGGAGGTGGCGGCGTGAGCGCCGGTGGCCCCCATGAGCGGGAGGGCGAGAGCGGCGCCTCCAGTTCCGGCGACGGCTATCGAGCGGGCGAAGCGCTGGGACTTCGGACGGCGGTGCTTACCCTTCGCGGGCATGGTGAATTCCTCTCCGGCGCCTGCGAGGTGAGCTGTCGGGTGCGGGCTGGAGATGCCCGGCCGCGTCGAGACGCGACTTAACCCCAAGCCGTTCCGGAGACCGGAACAGGCGGAACTACCTGTGGGTCCCCCGCTCCTGCCGTGCACGGGTGAGTGAGTGAGCGGAATCCGTTCGGCGGCAGGATTGGGCGTCCGACCGGATCGGTGGCGAACGTAAGCGAACAAGACGCAAAGGGACAAGTGAGAGGTTCCCTGTGCGTGCGTTCCTGTTGATCGCTTGAGAAAATTACCGGTCACCCTGCGTAAATCGGACGCCCGTTACCCAGCCCGAATCCCCTTGTAAAACCTGCGAATTACGTGAACATGACGCGCGACGCACCGTCACGGATATGACGCTCCTCACGTCACGAATTCACAGGAACCCTGATTCCGGAAGGAGTTGGAAGGAAGCTATTAATTCGGACAGAAGCCCTAGATGCGGCGCAGTCGGATAACCGTCGCATCGAGGTCGCCACGCAAACCGGTACGAAGTCCGTGATGCAGCAATACGGCCCCTCGGTGCACTTCGCCCGTTTCAGGGCATTCGTACGACGCTGTCGGGTCGAGTCCGCGCAGCCGCAGCGCCGGGACGGGCTCGCCGTACTGCTGCGCCTGGAGCCAGGCGAGGACGACGGTCTCGTCCCCGAGGACGTACTGCACCGCGCTCAGCCCGCCCCGTGGAGGCCGCAGCCGGTAGAGGTCACCGCGCTGCGCCAAGGGCCGGATCTCCTTGTAGAGAGCCACCCACCGCCCGGCCTCGGCGAGCTCCTCCTCGGTCCACTCCGCGAGGTCCCCGCCGACCCCGAGCACCCCGGCCATCGCGCTCACGAACCGGAACCGCAGCGAGCTCACCCGGTCGTTGAGCTGGGTGTTGGGGCTGTCGGTGACCCAGGCGGCCATCACGCGCGCGGGGTGGATCTGACTGAAGCCGTACTGAATCGCGAGACGGTCGAGCGGGTCGGTGTTGTCCGAGGTCCACACCTGGTCGGTGCGGCTGAGCACCCCGAGGTCGATCCGGCCGCCGCCACCCGAGCAGGACTCGAAGGCGACGCCCGGGTGAGCTTGGCGCAAGCGGTCCAAAAGGGCATAGAAGCCGCGGACATGGTCGACCCACAGACGCTGCGGATAGGGGTCGCCGGGCCAGCCCGCATCCGTGAAGCAGCGGTTGAAGTCCCACTTCACATAGTCGATCGGAGCCGAGGAGAGCAGGGTGTCGAGCTGCCCCCACAGGTACTCCTGGACGTCCTCGCGGGCCAGATTCAGCACGAGCTGATTGCGGAACTCCGTCCGCTTTCGCCCCGCTTGGTACTGCACCCAGTCCGGGTGGGCACGGTACAGCTCGCTGTCCGGGTTGATCATCTCCGGCTCGACCCAGATGCCGAACTGCATGCCGAGCCCGTGCACGTACTCACCGAGCGGCTTGAGGCCGTTCGGGAAGCGGTCGGGGTTGGGCGCCCAGTCGCCGAGCCCGGCCCGGTCACTGGTGCGGGCACCGAACCAGCCGTCGTCGACCACGAACAGCTCGACGCCCATCGCCGCGGCCCGCCGGGCGAGGGTTTCCTGCTGTTCCTCGGAGATGTCGAAGTTCGTGGCCTCCCAGGAGTTGAACAGCACGGGACGGTCCTCGTCCGCGCCCGGGATGACGTACGCCCGCTGGTAGGCGTGCCAGGCACGGCTCGCCCCGCCGAACCCGCTGTCGCTCCAGAGACCGGCGAAGACAGGTGTCGTGAACGACTCCCCGGCCGCCAGCCGGAGCAGACCCGAGTCGTCGTACCCGGCGCCCCCGGTGATCTGAACCCGCGCGTCGGGGAGTTGCGCGACGGCGATCCGCCAGGACCCCGACCAGCCGAGGGCGACACCGTAGACCTCGCCGCGCTCCTCGGTGGCGTCGGTGTCGAGGGCGACCCAGGGCAGGTGCTGGTGCCCGGTGTGACCGCGGCGGCTGCCGATGACCTTCTCGCCGTAGGTGAGGGGGGTCTGCGTGAGCAGGGACTCGGCGGCCCAGCGGCCGTGCAGCTGGGACAGCCGCCAGCCGTCCGCACGGTCGGGCAGGGTCCAGGTGGCGGAGTCGGCGCGCAGCAGCTCGACGGGTGCCGGGTCCTGGTTGGCCAGGGTCACCCAGCGCTCCAGGACGTCGTGGCGCATCCGGTAGTGCAGCGTGACGGTCAGCCCGCGGTCGCGGAACCGCAGCCGCAGCTCGTCGCCCGCGGTGTCGTACGCCTCGAAGCTCCACTCGGTGCCGCGCCGCTCGTCGGTGCGCACGGACAGGGCCGGGCGGGTGAAGCGGGGGCCGCCCTCGACGGGGTACTCCTCGCGTCCGTCGAGCGGGGCCTCGAAGGGCCGGTAGTCGGGCAGCGGGCTCACGGCGAGGGCTTCGGCGTCGGCGAGGGCGATCCGCGGGCCCCAGTGCAGGTGCAGCAGCTCGTCCTCGGCGGTGAGGTGCAGGGCGTAACTGCTGGCCGGCCCGGACAGAATCCATGTACGGCCGTTCTCGGCGATCTCCAGCATCGTGCTTCCTCACAGATTCGAACAGGTGCCAACAGGGGTGCTCAGGCAGCAACATCATCAATGGCCACCCGCCCCGGCTGCAACGGCTGTGGACAAGTCATTGCCGGCCCTGTGGACAACTCATTGCCCCAGGAACCCATGTCGTATGGTCGAGAGCGTGCCCGTCGACGAGCAGCGTCGGTGGAGCCCGGCTGGGAGGAGCCCCCGTGACGCAGCAGATCCCGTCGACCGAACCGGAGCTGGCAGGTGTCCGCAATTTCCGTGACGTGGGCGGGCTGCCGACGACGGACGGACGGCGGGTGCGGTACGGCGTGCTGTTCCGCAGCGGTCACCTCGCGCATGCGACGGAGGACGACGCGACGTTCCTGGCCTCCCTGGGCCTGCACACGATCTTCGACTTCCGCAACGCGGCGGACCAGAAGCTGGAGGGCCCGGACGTCGAGCTGCCGGGCGTCGCCAATGTGAACCTGCCGCTGAGCGACCCGGCGGAGGGCACCTGGTTCTGGAAGATGGTCCGCGACGGGGACATAGAGCAGTTGCGCGAGCTCCTCGGCGACGGCAAGGCCGCGCAGCGGATGACCAACTCCTACCGCACAATGATCAAGGAGCGCACCGCGGAGCACTCCGAGGTGCTGCGCTCCCTCGCCGAGGACAGCGTGCCAGCCCTCATGCACTGTGCGGCCGGCAAGGACCGCGCGGGTCTGTCCATAGCCGTGACCCTGCTCGCCCTGGGCGTGGAGCGCGAGGCGATCCTCGCCGACTACCTGGAGTCGAACGCCAAGCACCGCCGCTACAAGGTGCGCCGCACCAGCACCTCCGCCGACGCCTACTCCCCCGAGGTCATGGAGCTGCTCAGTCCCCTGTTCGAGGCACGCGCCGAGTATCTGTCGGCGGCCTTCGAGACCATCGACGAGACATGGGGCAGCGTCGAGGTGTATCTGGAGGAGGGCCTCGGCCTGACTCCCGAGATCCGCGAGCGGCTGCGGGAGCGGATGCTCGACTGAGCCGTACGGCCGCTACTGCCCGGCTCCCACCTCGAAGAGCAGGAAGAGGAAGGCCGCGAAGACGTGGCCGACCGCGAGATAGATGATGAGGCGCACCCACAGGGCGCGGGGGAACTTCTCTTCCATGTCACTCATGGCGTCTCTCCAGGGGTGGGCCCCAGGCACAGCGTGGCCGTGGGGCTCTGCAACAGGGTGTGGACGAACAGGAGCTCGACTCCGGCGGGGTCCTGGGCGGCGATGCGGTGCGGGGTCAGCGAGTCGAAGTGCGCGCTGTCGCCCGGGCCGAGCCGATGGGTGGTGTCACCGAGGCGCAGTCTGAGCCGCCCCTTGAGGACGTAGAGCCATTCCTCGCCGGGATGCACCCGTACGATGTCGCCCTGCGAGCCGTGCGGCACCTGCACCCGCAGGGCCTGCATCCCGCGGCCGGGCGCGCCGGCCTGGAAGTACGTCCAGCCGCCCGCCTCGGTGGGTTCCATATCGGCGGCGCGCACCACGGCGTCCCGGTCGGTGACCGTCTCACCGAGCAGTTCCGAGACCGTCGTACCGTAGATGCGGGCCAGCGCGAGCAGCATCGGCAGCGAGGGCTGGCGCTGACCGGTCTCCAGCCGGGAGAGATGGGCGGGCGACAGCCCCGCGGCACCGGCCGCGGCCTCCAGGGTGAGGGAGGCGTGGCGGCGCAGGGCGCGAAGCTGAGGAGCCACCGAGGGCAGCTCCGTGAAGGCTTCCGAAGAGCTCATACCTCCATTGAGCCGGAGCCTTGCCTCTGCGGCAAATTCCTTGCCTCAGAGGCAAAAAGCAAAGGAGGTGCCGCTACCGGTTCGCCACCGCCTGCTTCACCAGCGTCTTGCTGAAGTCCCACATCAGCCCGCTGCCGCTGTGCGCGTCGTCCATGACGTCGGTGAAGGCGTCGACGAAGCGGTCCACCTCCTTCTCCCCGACGACGAGCGGCGGGATCAGCTTGATGACCTCCAGATGGTCCCCGGAGACCTGGGTCAGGATCCTGTGCCGCTGCAGGAGGGGGACGACCACCATCTGCGCGAACAGGCCCTTGCGCGCGGCCTGGAGCATGGTCCAGCGGCCGCGCAGCTTCAGCGACTTCGGCCTGCCGAACTCGATGCCGATCATCAGGCCACGGCCGCGGACGTCGGCGAGCAGCTCGTACTTGTCGATCAGTGCGGTGAGCCGGGACCTCAGCAGGTCGCCCGTGACGCGGGCATTCGCGACGATCTGCTCGTTCTCCATGACCGACAGCACCGCGAGCCCGGCCGCCATCGCCTGGGCGTTGGATCCGAAGCTCGCCGAGTGCACCAGCACCCGGTCCATCGACGAGTAGACCTTCTTGAAGATCCAGTCCTTGCCGAGGGTGGCGCCGACCGGCACATAGCCGCCGGAGAGCGCCTTGGCCACGCACACCAGGTCGGGCTCGACCCCGTCCTCGTGCTGGTAGGCGTAGAAGTCCCCGGTACGGCCGAGCCCGGTCTGCACCTCGTCGGCGATGAGCAGCGCCTTGTGTTTGCGCAGCAGCTCCTGCGCGGCCCGCAGATAGCCGGGCGGAGCCTCGTGCACCCCCTTGCCCTGGATCGGCTCCACGACCAGGGCGGCTACGTCGCCCTTCTTCAACTCCCTTGCCAGGCCGTCGAGATCGCCGAGAGGTACGGCGGTGTCGGGCAGCAGGGGCGCGAATCCGTCCCGGAAGCCCGACTCGCCGTTGACCGACAGCGACCCGGTGGTCAGTCCGTGGAAGGCGTGGTCGCAGTACAGGACCCTGGGCTTCCCGGTGGCGTACCGGGCGAACTTCAGCGCGGTCTCCACCGCCTCGGTGCCGCTGTTGCCGAAGAACACGCGGTCCAGGTGTGGACTGTGGGCGAGGAGCTTCTCGGCCAGCAGCCCGGGCAGCGGCTGGCAGTCGAAGCGGGTGAGGTCGGCGAGCTGGGCGTCGAGGACGTCGTGCAGTGCCTTGCGGACGACGGGGTGGTGGCGCCCCAGGCCCATGACGCCGAACCCGGCGAGCATGTCCAGGTAGTCGTTGCCGTCCGCGTCCCAGAAGTAGGCACCCTCGCCGCGCTCGTAGACCTTGTCGAAGCCGATGGTGTGCAGCATGCGCGGGAGCTGGTGGTTCAGGTACTTTCCGTGCAGCTCGTAGCGCTCGGCTCCGCGCTCGGCCAGGAGTCTGCCGAGGTCGAACTCCGTGGTCATTCAGCCTTCTCCCTGACTTCGGTCTGTGCCTTCACGGCCAGACTCGCGCTGATCCGCCCCGCCACCTCGACCGGCGTCAGACCGATGTCGGCGAGCACCTCGCCCCGCTTGGCGTGCGCGAGGAACTGCTCCGGGATCCCGAACCGCCGTACGGGTACGTCGACTTCGGCGTCACCGAGCGCCAACGCGACGGCGGCGCCCACTCCGGCGGCCCGGCTGTTGTCCTCGACGACGGCGACCAGCCGGTGTTCCGCGGCGAGGCCCGGCAGCGAGGGGTCGACGGGCTTGACCCAACGCGGGTCCACGACCGTGCAGTTGATGCCCCGCGCCTCCAGCAGCTCGGCGGCCTGGAGGCACACCGGGGCCATCACACCGACGGCCACCAGCAGCACCTCGGGCCGCTCCCCGCGATGCAGCACGTCCAGGCCACCGACCCGGTCGATCGCCGGCAACGAAGGCCCCACCGACTCCTTCGGGAACCGCACCAGCGTCGGCGCGTCGTCCACGGCGACCGCCTCCCGCAGCTGCGCCCGCAGCTGGTCGGCGTCCCGGGGAGCTGCGATCCTCAGTCCGGGGACGACCTGGAGGATCGACATGTCCCACATGCCGTTGTGGGAGGCCCCGTCGACGCCCGTGACCCCGGCCCGGTCCAGGACGAACGTGACCCCGCAGCGGTGCAGGGCGACGTCCATCAGGAGCTGGTCGAAGGCCCGGTTCAGGAAGGTCGCGTACACGGCGACGACCGGGTGCAGCCCACCCGTGGCGAGACCCGCGGCGGAGACCGCCGCGTGCTGCTCGGCGATACCGACGTCCCACACCCGGTCCGGGAAACGCGCCGCGAACTTGCCCAGGCCCACCGGGTGGAGCATGGCCGCCGTGATCGCCACGATGTCCTCCCGCTCCTGGCCGATCGCGACGATCTCGTCGCCGAACACCGAGGTCCAGGAGGGCCCGTTGGACGGCGCGAGCGGCTCACAGGTGAGGGGGTCCATCACACCGACGGTGTGGAAGTGGTCCTCCTCATGGGCCAGGGCGGGCTCGTAACCGCGCCCCTTCTCCGTCAGGCAGTGGACGAGCACCGGCCCGTGGAAGCGCTTCGCGCGCCTCAGAGCCGACTCCACCGCCCCGATGTCGTGTCCGTCGATCGGGCCGACGTACTTCAGCCCGAGGTCCTCGAACATGCCCTGCGGTGCGAAGGCGTCCTTGAAGCCCTTCTTCGCGCCGTGCAGGGACTCGTAGACGGTGTTGCCGACCAGGGGGGTCCTGAGGAGTACGTCCTTCCCCCAGGCCAGCACCTTCTCGTAGCCGTCGGTGGTGCGCAGGGTGGCCAGATGGTTGGCGAGCCCGCCGATGGTCGGCGAGTACGACCGCTCGTTGTCGTTGACGACGATGATCAGCGGCCGGTCCTTGGCGGCCGCGATGTTGTTCAGCGCCTCCCAGGCCATACCGCCGGTGAGCGCGCCGTCGCCGATGACCGCGACGACATGTCCCTTCTCCCCCTGCACCTGACGGGCCTTGGCGAGTCCGTCGGCCCAGCCGAGCGCGGTGGAGGCGTGGCTGTTCTCGACGATGTCGTGCTCGGACTCGGCGCGCGAGGGGTAGCCGGACAGCCCACCCTTGGAGCGCAGCTTGGAGAAGTCCTGACGCCCTGTCAGGATCTTGTGCACATAGCTCTGATGGCCGGTGTCCCACACGATGCGGTCGACCGGCGACTCGAAGACCCGGTGGAGCGCGATGGAGAGTTCCACCACCCCCAGATTGGGCCCGAGGTGTCCGCCGGTCCTGGCGACCGCGTGCACCAGGAACTCCCTGATTTCCTCGGACAGTTCACCGAGATCCGATTCGGACAGCGCCTTCAGGTCGCGTGGTCCCCGGATGTTCTCCAGAATGGTCACGCTCGGGCCCCCTTCGGTCCGTGCTGTTCAACTCACGGTGACGGCCGGCTCCCCCGACGCGACGCCGTCCTGCTCCATCTGTTCGGCGATCTTCATCGCCTCCTCGATGAGGGTCTCCACGATCTTCGATTCCGGGACGGTCTTGATGACCTCGCCCTTCACGAAGATCTGCCCCTTGCCGTTGCCGGAGGCGACCCCGAGGTCCGCCTCCCGTGCCTCGCCGGGACCGTTGACCACACATCCCATCACCGCGACCCGCAGGGGCACTTCCATGCCCTCGAGACCCGCCGTGACCTCGTCGGCCAGCTTGTAGACGTCGACCTGCGCGCGCCCGCAGGACGGACACGAGACGATCTCGAGCCGCCGTTGCCGCAGGTTCAGCGCCTCCAGGATCTGGATGCCGACCTTGACCTCCTCGACCGGCGGCGCGGACAGGGACACCCGGATGGTGTCGCCGATCCCCCTGCTGAGCAGCGCCCCGAAGGCCACCGCCGACTTGATCGTGCCCTGGAAGGCGGGCCCGGCCTCCGTGACCCCCAGGTGCAGCGGGTAGTCGCACTGCTCGGCGAGCAGCGTGTAGGCGCTGACCATCACCACGGGATCGTTGTGCTTGACGGAGATCTTGATGTCCAGGAAGCCGTGTTCCTCGAACAACGACGCTTCCCACAACGCCGATTCGACCAGCGCCTCCGGTGTCGCCTTCCCGTACTTCTGGAGCAGCCGGCGGTCCAGCGACCCGGCGTTGACCCCGATCCGGATCGGGGTGCCGTGGTCCTTCGCGGCCCGCGCGATCTCCTTGACCTTGTCGTCGAACTGCTTGATGTTGCCGGGATTGACGCGTACGGCCGCGCAGCCGGCCTCGATCGCCGCGAAGACGTACTTGGGCTGGAAGTGGATGTCCGCGATCACCGGGATCTGCGACTTGCGCGCGATGGTCGCCAGGGCGTCCGCGTCGTCCTGCGTGGGACAGGCGACGCGGACGATCTGGCAGCCGGACGCGGTGAGTTCGGCGATCTGCTGGAGCGTGGCGCCGATGTCGGACGTACGGGTCGTCGTCATCGACTGCACCGACACCGGGGCCCCGCCCCCGACCGCCACCGGTCCGACGTGGATCTGCCGCGACAGGCGTCGCTCGGCGATCGGCCGGACCGGTACCTCGGGGACGCCCAAGGAAATGGCGGTCATGGCGCTACTCGCGGTTTCCGGAGACCGTCTCGCGCATGGCGCGCAGCGACTCCTTGAGCGAGCCCATGGTGGCGAGGACGGCGGTCGGCTCGTAGCCGCAGTGCGCCATGCAGTTGGCGCAGCGCGGGTCCTTGCCGCGGCCGTACTTGTCCCAGTCGGTCTCCTCGATGAGTTCGCGGTACGTCGGCACGTATCCGTCGCTCATCAGGTAGCAGGGCCGCTGCCAGCCGAACAGGGAGTAGTTCGGGATCGCCCAGGCCGTGCACGGGAAGTCGACCTTGCCCTCGAGGAAGTCCAGGAAGAGCGGGGAGTGGTTGAGCCGCCACTTCTTGCGGTTGCCGCCCGCGAAGGCCTTCTTGAACAGCTCGCGGGTCTGCTCCACGCCCAGGAAGTGCTCCTGGTCGGGCGCCTTCTCGTAGGCGTAGGCGGGCGAGATCATCATCTCGTCGACCTTGAGGTCGTCGTTGAGGAAGTTGAGCACCTCGATGATGGTCTGCGGGGTGTCGGTGTTGAAGAAGGTCGAGTTGGTGGTGACCCGGAAGCCGCGCTTCTTGGCCTCCTTGATCGCCTCCACCGCCTCGTCGAACACGCCCTCCTTCGCCACGGACTCGTCGTGCCGCTCACGCAGCCCGTCGATGTGCACCGCGAAGGCGAAGTACGGGGAAGGCTTGAACTTGTCCATCTTCTTGCGCAGCAGCATGGCGTTGGTGCAGAGGAAGACGTACTTCTTCTTCGCCACCAACTGCCGCACGATCTCATCGATCTGAGGGTGCATCAGCGGCTCACCACCGGCGATGGACACCATCGGCGCACCCGACTCCAACACCGCCCCGACGGCCTGCGCCACCGGCATGCGCTGCTTGAGGACACCCGCAGGATGCTGGATCTTGCCGCAGCCCTCGCATTTCAGATTGCACGCGAAGAGAGGCTCCAGCTCCACGATCAGCGGGAACTTGTCCCGCTTGCGGAGCTTTTGTTCGGCCAAGTATGTAGCGACCTTGATGGACTGGCGCAGCGGCATGGCCATCTGGCTCACCTCCTGGGGAGCAGCAAGGAACGGTGCCATTCATGGAAAGCTGGAAGAACGGAACGAAGGACGCGGAAGGCTGATATTCCACCGCGTACCGTGCCGATCCGGACGAGTTCATGTTCTGGAGCATCCACGACCACCCGGACGGCCGCAACAGGGTGCTCGCCCGCGCGCACGGCGCTCAGGAGCGAGGCCGCGGACTCCATGTCGACCGCGATCGCGCCGGTCGCGAGCAGATCCGACCGTTCATGGCCGCGGACGACGTGGTCGGAGCCGGTCAGCGGTCCGGTGTGCACGGTACGTCCCGGTACGGCCCGTACGAGCTCCTTGACCAGGAGGTCGGTCTCCACGCAGGGAACGGTTCCGTCCGGATCCCGGGTCTCCTCGGCGACCACCAGATCGCCGGGGTGCATGCCAGGGGCGAGCCCCGCGCAGAAGCCGGTGGCCAGGACGGCGGCCCCGGCGAGCGCGGGGTCGGCCAGGCGCCGGGTGACGGACCGTTCCGCCGCCCTGGGGCCCATGCCCGTCCTGAGCAGGGTGACCGGCCCGCCGGCCCCGCCGCGGTCGCCGGTGCGCAGGGCGAGGTGCTCGATGCCGAGAGCGCAGGCGATCAGCAGCGGGGCGGTGGCGGGCTGGGTGCTCATCAGAGGGCCTCGGTCCGGGAGAACGGTTCTCCGTGGACGTAACGGCCCAGGGCGGTGAGCGGGAAGACCTGCCGGTAGAGGTGGTAGTTGATGGAGAAGTCCCAGGGGAAACCGGTGCCGGTGAAGTAGGGCTCGTCCCAGGAGCCGTCCTCGCGCTGGGTGCTCGCGAGCCACTCGACGCCGCGCTCGACGGCCTTGGAGTCCTTCTCCCCCGCGGCCAGCAGCGCCATCAGCGCCCAGGCCGTCTGCGAGGCCGTGGAGGCACCGCGGCCGCTCCACTCCTTGGTGTACTTGTAGGAGCGCAGGTCCTCGCCCCAGCCGCCGTCGTCGTTCTGCACCTTCTCCAGCCAGGCCACCGCCCGCCGGATCGCCGGGTGCGAGGCGGGCAGACCGGCGGCGGTCAGCGCGGGCACCACCGACCCGGTGCCGTAGACGTAGTTGACGCCCCAGCGCCCGAACCACGAGCCGTCCGGCTCCTGTTCGGCGAGCAGCCACTCGATGCCGCGCCGGGTGCGCGGGTCGTGGGAGAGCCCCTCGATCGCGAGCATCTCCACCACGTGCGCGGTGACGTCGGCGGACGGCGGGTCGATGACCTCGCCGAAGTCGCAGAACGGCAGCCGGTTGGGGAACGGGCTGGTGTTGTCGACGTCGAAGGCGCCCCAGGCCCCGTTCTTCGACTGCATCCCGAGGTTCCAGCGCACCCCGCGCCCGATGGCCTTCTCCACCCGCTCGGGGTCGTGGTGCCTGACCCGGCGCAGGGCGAGGACCACCTCGGCGGTGTCGTCGATGTCGGGGTAGTTATCGTTGTGGAACTCGAACGCCCAGCCCCCCGGCGGGAGTTGGGGTCGCTTGACGGACCAGTCGCCGGGCCGGACGATCTCCTCGCCGAGCATCCAGTCGGCGGCCTTGACGAGCTGCGGATGGTCGGCGGGCACCCCCGCGTCGGCGAGCGCGATGGTGGCGAGGCAGGTGTCCCAGACCGGCGACTGGCAGGCCTCGATCATCCGGGACCCGTCCTCGCGCCAGATGGCGAAGCGGTCCAGGGACTCCAACCCGGCCCGCAGGACCGGGTGTTCGAGGTCGTAGCCGAGCAGGTGCAGCGCGATCACCGAATAGACGGCCGGGGGCTGGATGCCGCCCCAGCAACCGTCGTTCTCCTGCCGCTCGATGATCCAGCGAGCGGCGCTGTTCATCGCGGCTCTGCGCAGTCGGCGCGGGGCGACCTTGCGCAGCTGGTGCAGCGCCTTGTCGAGACGCTGGAAGGCACCGTCCCAACTCGCCACCGGGGCAAGCGGCTTGGCCGGGTTCGGGTCGGCCGGGTCGATGTGCAGCTCGTCGAGCGGGAAGGGCGCGGGCCGGACCGGGCGCTTCGCGGAGACGATCGTCAGCGGGACGATGGTCTGGCGGGCCCAGCAGCCGAAGTCGTAGATGTTGAGCGGCATCCACTGGGGGAAGTAGATGAGTTCCGGCGGGAGTTCGGGCAGGTCCTCCCACTTCCACCAGCCGAACAGGGCGAGCCAGATCCGGGTGAACACCCGGGCGGCGGCGATACCGCCCTGAGCGCGGATCCAGGCGGAGGCCTTCGCCATGTGCGGGGCGTCGGGCGCGTCGCCGTCCAGGCGGAGGGCGACGTACGCCTCGATGGTGGTGGAGAGTTCGCCGGGTCCGCCGTAGAAGCTCGCCCAGGTGCCGTCCTCGCGCTGCTCGCCGCGGATGAACTTGGCGGCGGCACGGGTGGTCGACTCGTCGCGGATACCCAGGAACTGCCGGAGCAGCAGATCCTCGGCGTCCATCGTGACGTTGGTCTCGAGGTCACCCTTCCACCAGCCCTCGGCGTCCTGCCGGGCGAGCAGGTGCTCGGTGGCGCGCTGAACGGCACGTACGGCGGCTTCTTGTATCCCGGCCGCCACGCGGGTGTCGAGGTGGGTTTCGCTGGCCGCGGCAGCGCGGGGCGGCAGGGCCCCGGTGCTTCCGTCGGTCGTCGCTGTCATGGCTTCCCCTTCGTGCAGTGTGCAATGTGGTGCTCTGCTGTGGGTCCGCCGTCGGCCGGTGCCTTTCCTTTCCTCGCAGCACCGGCCGGCGACTACGCGAGGGTTGTTCGACCGATAGTGATCATCTCTTTCGTACGACGACGAAGTCGGCGAGCGCCGTGAACCGGTCCCGCACCCGGTCCGGCATGTCGATGGCGTCCAGGGCCTCGATGGCGACGATGTGCTGACGGCGGGCCTCCGCCGCCGTCCACTCGCGGCCTCCGGCCTCCTCGATGAGGGCGGCGCGGGCCGCGAACTCCTCCTCCGAGAAGTTCTCGAAGTCGCTGCTCTTGGCGTCGGCGGCGAGGATCTCGCCGAGCCGCTCGGAGGCGGCACCGCCCGCCGCGAGCGCGGCCACGACCGGCAGTGACTTCTTGCGCTGGCGCAGGTCGCTCCAGGTCTGCTTGCCGGTGGCGACCGGGTCGCCCCAGATGCCGAGGAGGTCGTCGACGGCCTGGAAGGCGAGGCCCAGGTGGTAGCCGTACTTCTCCAGGGTGTCGGCGGTGCGGTCGTCCGCGCCGCCGAGCACCGCGCCGATGGAGGAGGCGCAGGCGAGCAGGGCGCCGGTCTTGTTGCCCTCCATCTCCAGGCACTCCTCGACGCTGACGCGGTCGCGGTGCTCGTAGGAGATGTCCTGGGCCTGGCCGTCGATCAGGGCGCGGGTGGCGGTGGTCAGACGGCGGGTGGCGCGGCCGGCCTCGACCGTGCCCAGCTCGAGCAGCACCTCGTTGGCCAGGGCGAACAGGGCGTCGCCGACCAGGATGGCCTGGGCGGGGCCGTGCACCTTCCACACGGTGTCGCGGTGGCGGCGCTGCTCGTCGCCGTCCATCAGGTCGTCGTGCAGCAGGGAGAAGTTGTGGACCAGTTCGACGGCGACGGCGCCGGGGATGCCGGTCTCCGGCGGGGCGCCGGTGACCTCGGCGGAGAGCACCGCGAGGGCGGGGCGCACGGCCTTGCCGCCGTCCCCGTCCGCGGGGTTGCCCTGGGCATCGATCCAGCCGAAGTGGTAGGCGGAAACGGTGTCCATCGGAGGTGCCAGGCGGTCGACGGCCGCCTTCAGCTCCGGTGTCGCCAGGGTCCGGCCGCGCTCGAGGAGCGCGGTCACGTCCACCGCGGTCCTCGCAGCGGCTGTCTCTGCCGGGGGCACAGTGGGCACAGTCTCTCCTCTTGTTGCGGTACCGGAGGTGCTGGGGCCTGACGCGCCGTGCTGATCGAGCATCACGCGGCCTCCTCGAACTCGAAGAGGCGGGCGGGGCGGGGCCGGCCCAGGGCGGCGAGGGCGGCGTCCGCCGCGTTCACACCGCTGCGGACCGCACTCTCCATGGTCGCGGGCCACCCTGTGGCGGTCCACGCGCCGGCCAGGTAGAGGCCGGGGGCTTTCGTACGGGTGCCGGGCCGCAGCCGTCCGACGCCGGGGGCCGGAGCGAACGTCGCTGTGCGCTCCCGGGTCACGAAGAAGTCCTTCACCTCGGCGCCGCGCGCAAGCGGAAGCAGCCGCTCCAGCTCGGGCAGATAGCGCTCGCGCAGCGCGGCCACCGGCTCGTCGATCTCGTCGTGGGCGGCCGACTGGGACAGGGCGAGGTACTGGCCCTCGCGCAGCCCGGAGGCGTCGGTGCGGTCGAAGACCCACTGCACCGGGGTGCCGAGGGCCGCGAAGAACGGCTTGTCGAGCACCTTGCGGTCGTAGACGACATGGACGTTGAGGATCGGCGCGGTGCCGATCCCCCGAAGATTTTCCGGGGCGTCCAGCGCACCCTCCGGCAGCAGGTCACACGCCTCGTTCTGGGCGACGGCGAGGACCACCGCGTCGGCCCTGAGCGTCTCCCCGGGAACCTGAACGCTCCACGTGCCGTTCTCGTCAGTAGAGAGGGAGGTGACGCGTGTACGGACCTCGGTACGCACGCCCGCGGAGTCGAGCGCCTTGCGGGCGAGCCGGTCATGCAGTTCACCGAGCGGGACGTGCGCCCAGCCGATGTCGGCCGCACCCGGGTCGGACAGCAGACCGGTCTTGAACACCATCGCGGCGAGCCCCAGCGAGGCGTCGCCCGCGACCGCGTTGAGGGTGGCGACCCCGACCAGGTCCCACAGGGCCTCGACGGCACGCGCCGACTGACCGTGCGCGGTCAGCCAGCTGCCGAAGTCCTGTGCGTCCAGGCTCGGATCGGCGAGGTCGAGCCCCTTGAGCGCGAGCGCGGCGCGCCCCACCCTGGCCCGCTCGGCGAGCGAGAGATGCGGATAGGTCGCGAGGCTGCGCCCCAGATGCAGGGGCACCGGCAGCGCGTCGCGCCGCAGTCTGCCGAGCCGTCGGCCCTCGGGCCGGGCCACGTCGAGTACGGGCACGTCGAGCCGATTCTGCAGCGGCGCCAGCGCCGCTCCCTCGATGCGGTCGAGGAACCAGCGGTAGGCGGTGCAGCAGCGCAGGTAGACGTGCTGTCCGTTGTCGACGGTCAGTTCGCCGCGCTGGAAGGAGAAGGCGAGTCCGCCCAGGCGTGGTCTGCCTTCGAGCAGGGTGACACGCACCCCGGCGTCGGCGAGCGCGAGCGCGGTGGTGATACCGGCGAGCCCACCGCCGATCACGACGGCGTCCCGCCCGGACTGCTGCCCGTCGCTCATCGCACACCCTCCCCTGCGCGGACGCCGTGGTGCTTGAACGATGCACGGCCGGCCGTTGCAGTCAGGGACGCCGTCCTCGAGCGAAGGGTTGCGTGCCACTTTTCTCCGGTGGCATCACCTTGGACCGAATTGTCCATCAGGCGCGCCTCCTGACGGTCTGCCGCGTCACATGCCGTGCGTCCAGGCCGGACAGGCCGCGGACGGCGACATATGCCTTCTCACGCCCGGGCAGCGAGACCCGGCCGCGCAGCACCGCCTCGGGGTCGCGCTCGATGCGGTCGAGCAGGCGGCGGTAGATGCCCGCCATGGCGGCGACACAGGCACCGCTGCGCCGGTCGAGCATGGGGAGCAGCCGGTAGCCCTCGGCGAAAAGGGCGCGGGCCCGTCGCACTTCGAAGTGCACGAGGCCCGCGAAGTCGGCGCCCTCCGGTGGTTTCGGTCCCTTGAAGCCGACCGAGCAGCCGAACTTCGCGAGGTCGTCGGCGGGCAGATAGATGCGTCCGCCCTCGGCGTCCTCGCGGACGTCTCTCAGGATGTTGGTGAGCTGGAGCGCGAGACCGAGCGTGTCGGCATACTCCGGCGCGCGTTCGGCGGCGCGCGCCCCGGGTTCGGTGCCGAACACACCGAGCGAGAGCCGTCCGATGGCGCCCGCCACACAGCGGCAGTACACCTTCAGGTCGTCCCAGGTCTCGTAGCTCTCGCCGCGTACGTCCATCAGGACGCCGTCGATCAGCTCGTCCAGGCCGCCCAGCGGGATCGGGAAGGTCTCCGCGGCATGGGCGAGGGCGACGGCCACCGGATCGGTGTCGTCCTCGTCGACCGAGCCCTCCCGCACCCGGGCCAGCATCGCCCGGGTGTCCTCGAGTCTCGCGGCCTTGACGTCGTCCGCCAGCGCGCCGTCGCCGATGTCGTCGACGCGCCGTGAGAACGCGTAGAGCGCCGACATCGCACGCCGCTTGGACGTGGGCAGCAGCCTGATGCCGTAGGCGAAGTTGCGCGCCTGCTGTCCGGTCACGGTCTCGCAGTAGCTGTAGGCGGCGAGTACCGGTGCGGACACATGCGGTGGTGGCTCCACGGTCCGGATCACCCCTCTCCTCGCAGAGTGACGCCCACCTCGCGCAGCAAGTGGAGCTTGCCGGGCTTGGGCGGGCCGGGAAGTACGTCGTGTTCTGCGGCGGCGATCGCGCGGAGCGCCGCCCTTCCCCCCGCCACGAACCCTGCGAGCAGCAGCTTCAGTCTGCCGTGGACGCTACCCACCAGGGGGGCGCCTTCATTCAGGAGTTCGCGGGCGCGTTGTGCTTCGTATGCAACCAGAGCGCGCACCGATGCGCCCGCGGTTTTCGCGGCGAGATCCGCTTCCTGGACGTGAAAGCGCTTCATGTCCTCGGCGGGCAGATAGATCCGGTCGCGGCCGAGGTCCTCGGCGACGTCCTGGAGGTGTTCGACGATCTGGAGGGCCGTGCAGATCGCGTCCGAGAGACGGATCCGCTCGGGGGTCGAGGTGCCGGTGACGGCGAGGACGAGACGGCCGACGGGGTTGGCGGACAGCTCGCAGTAGGCGAGCAGGTCGTCGTAGGTCTCGTAGCGGGTGACGAGCTGGTCCTGGCGATTGGCGGCGATCAGGCCGAGGAAGGGCTCGGGGGTGAGCGAGCGGCGGCGGACCGTGATCTGGAGGCGGCGCAGCAGGGGGTGGCCCGGGGTTCCGTCGAAGACCCGGTCAAGGTCGGCCTCGAAGGCGTCCAGGAGGAGCAACCGGTCCTCGGCCTCCGCGGGCGACACGCCGAGCAGCCTGGCGTCGGCTCCGCCGGGGGCCAGGTCACCGTCGCCGATGTCGTCGACGAGCCGGGCGAAACCGTAGACCGCGACGAGATCGGTGCGCCAGTCCTTGGGCAGGAAGAACGGAGCCACGGGGAAGTTCTCCCCCGCGGCCTTGGCGAGCGTGCCGCGCTCCGGATCGCCGGCGCGCGCCGTACCGGCTGCCGTCACCGCTCGCTGCCCAGGGCAGGGACGGCACGGGCTGGGCGGAGCTGGGGATCTTCGGTCGCCATTGCCGTCACATCTCCCGTTCTACACCGCAGACCCAATACAGACTATTTCGGACACGCCGCCCGGCCGTCCGCGCAGCGCCCCAGTGATCGGGTGTCGCGCATTATCGCCCCACTTGCCGCGATTAGGCACCCGTACAGCTTACGTTGTACAACGCGGCAAGGATCGTCGGGGTGTCCTGCACATCACAACAACACACCGATTGGCCCCAAGATTCCTAAGGGGGCCCGAAGTTGACGTTTCCTTTGCAGACGCGGGGCCCCGCCGGAACAGTTCCGGCGGGGCCCGGTCAAGCGGAGCGGTCCTCTTTGTCCGCGGCGGGGTGGACTACTTGCCCGTGAACTTCTCGTACTCCTTGATGACCTCGTCGGTCGGGCCGTCCATGCGCAGCTCGCCGCGTTCCAGCCACAGGACGCGGTTGCAGGTGTCACGGATCGACTTGTTGTTGTGACTGACGAGAAACACCGTGCCCGCGGTCTCGCGCAGCTCGCGGATGCGGGCCTCGGAGCGCTTCTGGAAGGAGCGGTCGCCGGTGGCCAGGGCCTCGTCGATCATGAGTACGTCGTGGTCCTTGGCGGCGGCGATGGAGAAGCGCAGGCGGGCCGCCATGCCGGAGGAGTACGTGCGCATCGGAAGGGTGATGAAGTCACCCTTCTCGTTGATCCCGGAGAAGTCGACGATCTCCTGGTAGCGCTCCCTGATCTGCTCCCGGGTCATGCCCATGGCGAGCCCGCCCAGGATGACGTTGCGCTCGCCGGTGAGGTCGTTCATCAGGGCCGCGTTGACGCCGAGCAGGGAGGGCTGGCCGTGGGTGTAGACGCGGCCGCTCTCGGCGGGCAGCAGACCCGCGATGGCGCGCAGGAGGGTCGACTTGCCGGAGCCGTTGGAGCCGATCAGGCCGATCGCCTCGCCCTTGTAGGCGACGAAGGAGACGCCCTTGACGGCGTGCACCCTGCGCACGCCCCGCGCCGCCTCGTCGGAGCCTCGCTTGAGGATGCGGCTGAGCGCGGCGGTCGCGCTGCCCTTCCCGGTCTTGGCTCCGTTGACGCGGTAGACGATGTGCAGCTCGTCCGCGATGACGGTGGGGGTGTACTCGTCCGCGGTGGCAGTGGGGGTGGGCTCGTCCCTGATGTCCTCAGCCACGGCCGTACCTTTCCTCAGCCTTCCAGAAGTACACGAAACCGCCGAGCGCGAAGAGTGCGGCCCAGCCGCCCGCGGCCGCCCAGACGTGGTCGGGCAGGTTCTCGGCGCCGTACTCGTCGATCAGGGCGAAGCGCATCAGGTCCATGTAGATGGCCGCAGGGTTCCACTGGAGCACCGTGGCGACCCACTGCGGCTTGTCGGCCAGCATGATCGGGATCGAGAACATCACGCCGGACGCGTACATCCAGGTACGCATCACGAACGGCATGAGCTGCGCCAGGTCGGGGGTCTTGGCACCGGCGCGGGCCATGATCAGCGCCAGGCCGGTGTTGAAGAGGAACTGAAGGAGCAGCACCGGGACGATCAGCGCCCAGGACAGGTCCGGGTAGTGGCCGAAGCCGACCGCCACGGCGAACAGCACGACCATCGAGAACAGCAGCTGCTGGAGCTGCTGCAGCGCGAAGGAGATCGGCAGGGAGGCACGCGGGAAGTGCAGCGCGCGGACCAGGCCGAGGTTGCCGGAGATGGCGCGGACGCCCGCCATGACGGAGCTCTGCGTGAAGGTGAACACGAAGACACCCGTGACCAGGAACGGGATGTACACGTCCTTCGACATGCCCCGGCTGGCGTTCAGGATGATGCCGAAGATGAAGAAGTACACGCCCGCGTTCAGCAGCGGCGTCGCCACCTGCCACAGCTGGCCGAGCTTGGCCTGGCTGTACTGGGCGGTCAGCTTCGCCCGCGAGAACGCCAGGATGAAGTGGCGCCGGTCCCAGAGCTGGCGGACGTACTCGACGAGTGAGGGCCTGGCGCCGCTCACGGTCAGGCCGTACCGGCCGGCGAGCTGTGCCGCCGTCAGGCCTTCGTCGGGCGACACGGGCGCGCTCACCGCGACCGTGCCGTCATGCGTTGTCTCACTCACTGATGGATAGCTTTCCTCTTCGGGATGCGCGGCCTGTGGGGGGCAGGGCATGAGCGTGGGGCCGCGGTGCGGCCCGGTTGCTCTCAGGAACGAGCTTGTCAGATGACCGGGGGCCGGCCCAGTCGGGTCAGGCGCCAGACCGTACGCCATTTCATCGGTTTGCGCGGTCCGCACGATGTGCTCCAGCCCTCCCGGAAGCCGCCGAACCAGGCCTTCAGGGCGGGCCGCGAGGGGCGGCGCAGCAGGGTGAGGAGCAGCCAGACGCCGAGATAGACCGGCACCAGCGGCGCGGGCAGGTTGCGGCGGGCGAGCCAGACGCGGTTGCGGGCCACCATGCGGTGGTAGACCGCGTGCCGCGAGGGCGCGGTCGTCGGGTGGTACAGCACCATGTCGGACCGGTAGTCGATCATCCAGCCCGCGTCGAGGGCCCGCCAGGCGAGGTCGGTTTCCTCGTGGGCGTAGAAGAACTCGTCCGGGAGGCCGCCGACTTCGGCGAAGACCTGGGTGCGTACGGCGTTGGCGCCGCCGAGGAAGGTGGTGACCCGGGAGGAGCGCATCGGGTCGGCGGCCCGCAGCCGGGGCACGTGCCGGCGCTGGGTGACCCCGGTGTCGGGGTCGGCGATGCGGAAGCTGACGATGCCGAGCCGGGGGTCTTCGGTGAACGCCTGGCGGCACAGTTCGGCGGTGTCGTGATGCGGGAGGAGACCGTCGTCGTCCAGGAAAAGCAATATGTCGACGTCGCGGCCGCTGGGACCGAAGGCCTCGATGCCGACGTTGCGGCCGCCGGGGATGCCGAGGTTCTCGGGCAGCTCGATGGTCCGGACGCCGTCGGGGACGTCCGGGACGGGCGAGCCGTTGCCGACGACGACCACCTGGACCGGGTCGCCGTCCTGCTTGGCGACCGAGTCGAGCAGGGCGCGCAGCTCCTCGGGGCGGTTGCCCATGGTGATGACGACCGCGCCGACCTTCATGCCGGTGCTCACTTCAGCCTGCTGGAGGCGAGGATCGACACGAGGTGCAGCAGGGTCTGGAGCAGGGCGATACCGGCGAGCACCGCGACGCCGAGCCGCGAGAAGAACAGGTCGTCGCGCAGCTGGTCCACTATCGCGAGGACCAGGATCAGCAGGGAGGCCTCGATGCCGAGGATCAGCCGGTGGAACTTGAACGCGGCGGCGGCCCGGCGGGCCAGCGCCATGCCGGAGGTGCGCATCTCGGCGGCGGCCTCCTGGACCGGCGGCTTCCCGGTCTGGTGGCGGGCGACGCCGACCAGGTCGGTCTCGGCCTTGATCAGGATGGCGCCGAGGGCGGCCAGGGTGCCGAGGAAGGCCCACAGCCAGTCGATACGGCCGCTGCCGAACACGTCGGCGGCGCGCAGTCCGAATCCGACGAGCACGGCGGCGTCGGTGAGGTAGGCGCCGACCCGGTCGAGGTAGACGCCGTTGAGCGAGTACTGCTTCTTCCAGCGCGCGATCTCGCCGTCGACGCAGTCGAGCAGCAGGTACATCTGGACGCACACCACGCCGAGCACGGCTCCCGGGATGCCCGGCACCAGGAGGGCCGGGGCCGCGAGGACGCCGAAGACGGTCATCAGGTACGTGAGCTGGTTGGGCGTGACCCTGGTGTTCACCAGGTAGCGGTCCACCCGCAGGGACACCTCACGCATGTAGAGGCGTCCCATCCAGTGCTCACCGCTGCGCCGGTCCTTGACCCCTGCGGGGTGGACGACCGGACGGAGTTCAGCTACCGATGGCCTTGACATAGTCGGTGTAGATGTCCTTGATCTGGTCGGTCTTGAGGTCGAGGTGTTCGAGGATGGTGTAGCGGCCGGGGCGGGTCTGCGGGGCGAACTCCACGGCGCGGACGAACTCCGCGGGCGTGAAGCCGATCTCCTCCGGCAGGACCGGCAGTCCGTGCCGGCGCAGCACCTCGGCCATGTACGCCGATTCCTCGTGGGCTCCGCGCAGGTACATCGCGAAGGCCGCGCCCAGGCCGCACTGCTCGCCGTGGGCGGCGGCGCGCTTGGGGTAGAGCAGGTCGAACGCGTGGTTGATCTCGTGGCACGAGCCGGACGCGGGCCGTGAGTCGCCCGAGATCGACATCGCGACCCCGGTGAGGACGAGGGCCTCGGCGAGCACCTGGAGGAAGTCGTTGTCTCCGACCCCTCCCGGGTGCCGGAGCACGGCCTCGCCTGCCTGGCGGGCCATGGCGGCCGCGAGTCCGTCGATCTTCTCGCCCTTGACGCGGTTCGCCAGCTCCCAGTCGGCGATCGCGTTGATGTTGGAGACCGCGTCGCCGATGCCCGCGCGCACGAAGCGCACCGGGGCCTCGCGGATGACGTCGAGGTCGATGACGGCCGCTATCGGGTTGGGCACGCCGTAGGAGCCGCGGCCCGCGTCGTTGTCGAGGGTCGCGACGGGAGAGCACAGGCCGTCGTGCGCGAGATTGGTCGGTACGGCGACCAGGGGCAGGCCGATGCGCGCCGCGGCGAACTTGGCGCAGTCGATGATCTTACCGCCGCCGAGTCCGACGACCGCGTCGTAGTGGCCGGCCTTCATCTCGCCGGCCAGCCGGATCGCGTCGTCGAGGGTGCCGCCGCCGACCTCGTACCAGGTGGCGCCGGGCAGGGCGGGAGCGATCCGCTCCTTCAGCTTGGTCCCGGAGCCGTTGCTGACGGCGACGGCCAGCTTGCCGGAGTGCGAGATCCGCTCGTCGGCGAGCACACCGGCCAGGTCGTCGAGGGCACCGGGGCGGATGTCCACGACGACCGGCGAGGGAATCAGCCTTGTCAGTAGCGGCACGCGATCTCCCGTCCACGGGCGAGGTCGTCGTGGTTGTCGATCTCCACCCACGGGACGTCACCGATCGGCGCGACGTCGATGCGGAAGCCGCGGTTCACGAGCTCCTGGTAGCCGTGCTCGTAGAACTGCTGCGGGTCGGTCTCCCACACCGTCTTCAGGGCGTCGGCCAGTTCCGGGGCGGCGGCGCCCTCGATGAGGGTGACGCCGATGTACTCGCCGGTGGCCTCGGCCGGGTCCATCAGCTTGGTGATCTTCGTCATGCCCTTCTCGGCGTCGACGACGACCTTCATCTCCTCGTCGGCGAGGGACTTCACGGTGTCCAGGGCGAGGATGATCCGCTTGCCCTCGCCGCGGGCGGCGAGCAGCGTCTTCTCGACGGAGACCGGGTGCACGGTGTCGCCGTTGGCGAGGATCACGCCGTCCTTGAGGGCGTCACGGCCGCACCACAGGGAGTAGGCGTTGTTCCACTCCTCGGCCTTGTCGTTGTCGATGAGGGTGAGCTGGAGGCCGTACTTCGCCTCCAGCGCCGCCTTGCGCTCGTACACGGCCTCCTTGCGGTAGCCGACGATGACCGCGACCTCGGTCAGACCGATCTCGGCGAAGTTGCCGAGGGTGAGGTCCAAGACCGTGGGTTCGCCCTCTATGCCCGCGGGGCCCACCGGCACCAGAGCCTTGGGAAGGCTGTCGGTGTAGGGGCGCAGACGGCGTCCGGCGCCGGCCGCCAGCACAAGGCCGATCATGCGGGTTCTCCTTCATCGTGTACGGCGGGCGCCCCTGCGGACACCCAGAAGCGGATGCTCTCGACGAGCACCAGCAGGGCCACCGCCACGGCCAGGACCGTGAGCGCGACCGTGAACTGCGAAGCGGTGAGCAGCGCGGCCAGGACGGTGACGAGCAGCGTCCGTCCCTCGTGCCCCCCGATGGCGCGCACCAGCCAGGCCGGGGGCGCTCCGGCGTTGCCGCGAATGCGGTACACCGTGTCGTAGTGATGGTAGGCGACGGCGGCCACCAGGCCGAAAGCCGCGGGAAGGGCTCCGTTCACGTCCGCTTTCGCCGCGAGGACCAGGACGGTCCCGTATTCGGCGGCCCGGAAGAGCGGGGGGACGAGCCAGTCGAGGGCGCCCTTGAGGGGGCGGTACAGGGCCTGACCGGCGGCGATCGCATAGACCAAGGCACCGCCGACGGGCGCCCAGGTGTCCCCGGAGAGGAGGGTGACGGTCAGGATCACCGTGCCGGCCAGCGCCACTGCCAGGGGGCCTGGGAGAGGGGCCCGCGAGACACGCGCCAACAGGCCGGCCAACGGCCCGTTGTCAGCGAGGTCCGCCAGCGCCTGCGCCGCCCGGTCCGTGCGCTGCGCCTTGCGGGTCAGCGACCGCAGCACCCGGCCCGCCGTCGTGTAGGTCGCCGCGAAGGCGCACCCGACGAGAAGGGCGTAGAAGGTGACACGAGGCGTGGTGGCCGCCGTCAGGACCGCGATCATCGCCCAGCGCTCACCGATCGGCAGGACGATCATCCGCCGGACCCACACCGTCCAGCCGACGCTGTCGAGTTTGTCCGAAAGGGCTGCCGTGGGGCTGGTGTTGGCCGTGGCGTCGTGGTTGGCCTCGTTGAACGAGAAGTCGACGACGTGCCGGCAGGTCTGCAGGATCATCGCGCCCAGCGCCAGCGCCCAGACGTCATCGCCACCGCGGGCCGCTCCGAGGGCGAGGCCCGCGTAGTAGGCGTACTCCTTGGCCCGGTCGAAGGTGGCGTCGAGCCAGGCGCCGAGCGTGGAGTACTGGAGGGAGTAGCGGGCGAGCTGGCCGTCGGTGCAGTCCAGGACGAAGGACGCGATGAGCAGGACGCCCGCGGCGATGAATCCGCCGCGGGTACCGGTGGCCGCGCAGGCCGCCGCTATGAGCGCGGTGATCAGGGAGGCGGTGGTGACCTGGTTCGGGGTCAGGCCGCGGCGGGCGCACCAGCGCGCGAGGTAGCGGGAGTAGGGGCTGATGAAGTGGGTGGTGAAGAAGCCGTCCCGGGACTTCACGGCCGACTTCAGGCGTACGGCCTCGTCGTCGACGTCCGCGACGGCCTGCCGTGCCTCGTTGCGGGCCTGCGGGTCGGCGGGGACGGCGGCGACCAGGCTGCCGAGCTCGGGGCGGTACACCTCGGCGCCGTCGTCGGCCAGCGCGGTGACGATGCGGTCGGGGAGGCTGTCCACTGCGACCGCCGTGCCGCCGCCCGCGGAGTTCTCGCGGGCCAGCGCCCGGGTGAGCGTCACGCGCCCTTCGGGCTGTGCGGTGACGGCACCGGGCACGGCGGCGAGCGGGAAGCGGGGGTCGGTGAGGCCCAGGCGCAGCGCGTGTACATGACCGACGAAGCGGGCGTCGACGAGGGCGACGCGCTGGTCGCCGGGCGCCTCGGCGACCAGCCGTTCGGCGTCGGCGGCGTCCGCGGCGACCCGCACGTCGAAGCCGAGGGACCGCAGATCACCCTCGATCGACGATCCGGGGACCGGCTGACCGGTGAGGATGGCGGTCGACAACCGAACTCACTCCCTGGGTGCCGACGCGCGGGCGCCGGTCATGTGCACGATGGGGGCGCCCCTTGGCTGCACCAGGCGGGCGGCATGTCGGCAGAGGCTATCGGATGCCAAGAAGACTGCGTTCACCGCCCGTTAACGGGCCGATCAACGCCGCCTCCCCCGGCCTTTGCCGCGATCATCATCGGTGATGCGGGCCCCCGCTCACAAACCGCGCCCCACAGAGCGGACATCCGGGACATCGCTGGGAGCCCGGAGCGGCGGCATAGGGTGGGCGACCATGACGTGGCTGATCACCGGCGGTGCCGGGTACATAGGGGCGCATGTGGCGCGGGCCATGACGGGGGCCGGGGAGCGGGTGCTCGTCCTGGACGACCTCTCCGCGGGCGTGCCCACGCGGCTCCCCGCCGACGTGCCGCTGGTGCGGGGCTCCTCCCTCGACGGCGGCCTGCTCAAGCGGGTGCTGGCCGACCACGCGGTGACGGGTGTGGTGCATCTCGCGGCGCGCAAGCAGGTCGCGGAGTCGGTGGCACAGCCGACCCGCTACTACCAGGAGAACCTCGGCGGCCTCGCGACCCTCCTGGAGGCGGTCGCCGAAGCCGGTGTCGAGCGCTTCCTGTTCTCCTCGTCGGCGGCCGTCTACGGCAACCCCGATGTGGAACTGATCACGGAGGAGACGCCGTGCGCCCCCGTGAACCCGTACGGCGAGACGAAGCTCGCCGGGGAGTGGCTGGTGCGGGCGGCCGGGCAGGCACACGGGATCTCCACCGTCTGTCTGCGCTACTTCAACGTCGCCGGCGCCGCGACGCCGGAACTCGCGGACACCGGGGTCTTCAACATCGTGCCCATGGTCTTCGACCGGCTCACCCGCGGCGAGGCCCCGCGCATCTTCGGTGACGACTACCCGACGCCGGACGGCACCTGCGTCCGTGACTACATCCATGTGTCCGACCTGGCCGAGGCCCATCTCGCGGCGGCCAGGCACCTGAGCGGACAGCGCGGTGACCTGACGGTCAACATCGGTCGCGGCGAGGGCGTGTCCGTACGCGAGATGGTCACGGTGATCGGTGAAGTGACCGGAGACCGACGGCCGGCCGTCGTGGAGCCCCGGCGTCCGGGAGACGCGCCCGTGTCGGTGGCCTCGGCCGCCCGGGCCGCCGACACGCTCGGCTGGAGCGCGCGGCGAGGGGTGCGCGAGATGATCGACTCCGCCTGGCGGGGCTGGCTCCTTCACCACCACTGAGGGTGCCCTGACCTGCGCTTCGTTTCCGCAGGTCAGGGCATACGACAACGGTGTTCAGTGCCGCGTTGCCCGATACCCCCTGCCCGTAGTTCACTGTGATCCCGGACGGGCCGTTCCGGGACACACGCGCAGGAGGCGGGTTCCATGGGGGCAGGGCACGATCACGGGCACTCGCATGCGCCGGCCGGCGGTACGGCGACCGCGGCGTACGCCGGCACGCTGCGGGTGGCGCTGTCGATCACGCTCACCGTCATGGTCGTCGAGATCGTCGGCGGCATCCTCGCGGACTCCCTCGCCCTGGTCGCCGACGCGGCGCACATGGCGACGGACGCGCTGGGCCTCGGCATGGCCCTCCTCGCGATCCACTTCGCGAACCGCCCGGCGACCGGCAACCGCACCTTCGGGTACGCCCGCGCCGAGATCCTCGCCGCCCTCGCGAACTGTCTGCTGCTGCTCGGCGTCGGCGGCTACGTCCTGTACGAGGCGATCCAGCGGTTCGTCACGCCGGCCGGCACCGAGGGCGGGCTGACCATCGTGTTCGGCGCCATCGGTCTGGTCGCGAACATGATCTCCCTGACCCTGCTGATGCGCGGCCAGAAGGAGAGCCTGAACGTCCGGGGGGCGTTCCTGGAGGTCGCGGCGGACGCGCTCGGCTCGGTCGCGGTGCTGATCTCGGCCGTGGTGATCCTCACCACGGGCTGGCAGGCCGCCGACCCGATCGCGTCCCTCGTCATCGGCGTGATGATCGTGCCGCGCACCGTCAAGCTGCTGCGCGAAACCCTCGACGTCCTGCTGGAGTCGGCACCGAAGGACGTCGACATGACGGAGGTGCGGACGCACGTCCTGGCCCTGGACGGCGTGGAGGACGTCCACGACCTGCACGCCTGGACGATCACCTCGGGCATGCCGGTGCTGTCCGCGCACGTCGTCGTGCGCTCCGACGTCCTCAGCGCGATCGGCCACGAGAAGATGCTGCACGAACTCCAGAACTGCCTCGGCGACCACTTCGACGTGGAGCACTGCACCTTCCAGCTGGAGCCGAGCGGGCACGCGGCGCACGAGGCACGGCTGTGCCACTGACACGCGTGTACGGTGCATGAAACGCCCGTTCTGACGGAATGCACCGATCCGGCGCACCTTTGCGTCCTCCACCCCACAGCACCGCCCCGAGCGGTTCCCCGCCCGCCGCGCCGGGCACGATCAACTGCCGGGGGTGCCGGATCAGTGCGGCACACTTGGGGCGCGAAGACCGATGTGAAGGATGGGTATGCCGACCACACCTGCCACCACGACGCACACTCCGTCGAACGGCGCCGCGAACGCGATCCTGCTGGAACTGGTCGACGAGCACGGTGTGACGATCGGCACCGCGGAGAAGCTCGCCGCCCACCAGCCGCCGGGGCAGCTGCACCGCGCCTTCTCGGTGTTCCTCTTCGACGAGCGGGGCCGGCTGCTCCTCCAGCAGCGCGCCCTGGGCAAGTACCACTCCCCCGGCGTGTGGTCCAACACCTGCTGCGGCCACCCCTACCCGGGCGAGGCGCCCTTCGCGGCGGCGGCCCGGCGGACGTACGAGGAGCTGGGCGTCTCCCCGTCGCTGCTCGCCGAGGCGGGCACGGTCCGCTACAACCACCCGGACCCCGACTCGGGTCTGGTCGAGCAGGAGTACAACCACCTCTTCGTCGGCATGGTGCAGTCGCCGCTCGCCCCGGACCCGGAGGAGGTCGGCGCGACGGCGTTCGTGACGCCGGACGAGCTGGCGGAGCGGCACGCGAAGGACGCCTTCTCGTCCTGGTTCATGACGGTGCTGGACGCGGCCCGCCCCGCGGTCAGGGAGCTGACGGGCGCCTCCGCCGGCTGGTGACCACCCTCAGGACACGCGCACGGACTTGAGCGGCAGGGCGGCCCAGATCACCTTGCCGCCGCTGGACGTGTGCTCGACGTCGCAGACCCCGCCCGCCTCCCGGGTGACCTCACGGACCAGCAGCAGCCCCCGGCCCCCGGTCTCGCTGTGGGCGGCCTCCAGAGCGGTCGGCCGGTAGGGGTGGTTGTCCTCCACGGACACCCGCACCCACTCCGCGCCCACGGCCACCTCCACGGCGAGCAACGGCGAGAGCAGGGCCGCGTGCCGGACGGCGTTCGTGACGAGCTCGGACACGATCAGCAGGAGGCCGTGGACGAGGTCGTCCGAGACGGGCACTCCCTGGCGGTACAGCAGGTCCCGCACGGCGTGTCGCGCCTGCGGCACCGACGCGTCGACAGCGGGCGCGGTGAACCGCCACACACCCTCGTACGGCAGCGGATCCGGTGTGCCCGGGTCGAGGGGGTCTTCTCCGCTGTCCGGTGGGCGAGGGCCGGACCCGCGCCCATGGTCGTCCATTCTTCGGTCGCCACCCTTGCGCTCGATTGTCACCACATGTCGAGTGTTGGCAGCGCGTCACTCCACCCCGGATGTCTGAACAGAAGTCAGCGGATATCGAGTGCCCCTGACCGATTCCGCGCGGAACTATTCGGGGTCTGTCGGTTTGACGGCGGCTTCGTGCTGCTCGGTGACCATTCCGACGATCTTGCGGCCACCGAAGCCGGTGGCCATGAGTCCCAAGCCGTCGAAGAGCAGGCCCAGCGAGAAGAAGCAGCCGATCACGTACTTGCTGCTGCTCGGCCAGGAGGCCAGTACCAGGATGCCGAGCAGCAGACCGAAGGCGCCCTGCACGAGGGTCCAGCCGAACTGCGGTCCGCGCACCACCAGGCTGCCGGCCAGCCGGAACACCCCGCCGGTCAGGAAGAGCAGCGCGGCGAACATGGTCAGGGCCGCGGCCGCCGCCTCCGGGCGCACGATGACGACGACGCCGGCCGCGATGTTCAGGGCGGCGACCACGACACCGAGCCAGAAGAAGTTGGAGCCCCGGGCCTGGACCGCGTGCAGCAGTCCGACGACGCCTCCGATTAGCAGCAGCCAGCCGAACAGGATCATCGACGTGAGGGTGGCCACACCGGTGTAGATCAGCCCGACGAGTCCGGCGAGCACCAGGATCACACCGAGCGCCGCGAGCCAGCCGAAATCGCGGCTCAGCCTGGCCGTCTCGGGGTTCTCCGCCCTGTTCACCGCCATGCGGGCCTCCTCGCGCCGCGGCCCCCTTCTTGATCGTACGGTCGAGGCATACGACTAGCATCCGACGCTATGGAGCTCTCGGAGCCGCAGCTGCTGCACACCGTCACCGACTCGGTCGCTACCGTCGTAGTCCACCATCCGGCCAAGCGCAATGCCATGACGGCCGCGATGTGGCGGGCGCTGCCGCCGCTGCTCGACACGCTGGCCGCCGATCCGGGCGTACGGGCGCTCGTGCTGACCGGGGAGGGCGGGACGTTCTGCGCGGGCGCCGACATCTCCACGCTGCGCCGGTCGCCCGAGGAGGCGCAGGGGCTCGCGGTGCGCGCCGAGGAGGCCCTCGCGGCGTTCCCGAAGCCGACGCTGGCGGCGATCCGGGGGCACTGTGTGGGCGGCGGGTCGCAGCTCGCGGCGGCCTGCGATCTGCGGTTCGCCGAGGAGGGCTCGCTGTTCGGGGTGACCCCGGCGAAGCTCGGGATCGTGTATCCGGCGTCCTCGACCCGGCGGTTGGTGTCGCTGGTCGGTCCGGCCGCCGCCAAGTACCTGCTGTTCTCCGGCGAGTTGATCGACGCGGAGCGTGCGCTGCGCACGGGCCTGGTCGACGAGGTGCTGCCCGAGGGTGAACTCGCCAAGCGGGTCGGGGAGTTCACCCGGGTCCTGGTGTCCCGCTCGCAGCTGACGCAGGCCGCGGCGAAGGAGTTCGCGAACGGGCGCACGGACCGGGACGCGTACTGGGCCGGGCAGGCGCGGGGCAGCGGCGACACCGCGGAGGGGGTCGCCGCGTTCCTGGAGCGCCGTCAGCCGCGGTTCACCTGGTCGGTTCCTGGCCGAGGATGAACCGGCTCCTCGACCGGATCAGCTCGACGACGTCCGCGGGCGCCTTGTGCGGGGCTCCGGCGTCGTAGGGCGGTTGCGGGTCGTACTCGATGCCCAGTTGTACGGCCTGGGCGACGAACTCGCCCGCGATGCGGCCGATCAGCGCCAGCCCCATGTCGATGCCGGAGGAGACCCCGGCCGCGGTGACGTACTTGCCGTCCGTGACGACCCGCTCCCCCGTCGCCTCTACCCCGAACTTCCCAAGTTCGTCGAGCGCCAGCCAGTGCGAGGTGGCGCGGCGCCCTTCGAGGCGGCCCGCGGCGGCGAGCAGCAGGGAGCCGGTGCACACGGACGTCGTCCAGGTGCTGGTGGTGTCGGCGACGCGGATCCAGTCGAGGAGGGTCTCGTTCGTCATCTGCGGGGTCTGGCCCGGGCCGCCCGGGACGACCACCACATCGGGGTTCGGTACCTCGGCCAGGGTCCTGTCGGCGATCAGCGCGAGGTTGCCGCTGTCGGCGCGGACGGGGCCGGTCTCCTCGGCGACGAAGACGACCTCGGAGTCGGGGAGACGACCGAGGGTCTCGTACGGCCCTACGGCGTCCAGAGCGGTGAACCGGTCGTAGAGGACGATGGCGATCTGCACGGGAGTCCCTTTCAGTGGGCCGGGGTCGGGTGGAAGCGGCGGCGGTATTCGGACGGGGCCGTGCCGAGGGCTTTGACGAAGGCGCGGCGCATCCCCTCGGGCGTGCCGTAGCCGCTGGCGCGGGATGTCTCCTCGATGCCGTCCGAGGTGTCCTCCAGGAGGCGGCGGGCGTGTTCCAGGCGGACCCGGTCGACGTACCGGCCCGGCGTCATGCCGGTCTCGGTCTGGAAGGCGCGGGCGAAGTGGCGGGGCGAGAGCCGGGCCCGGGCGGCGAGGGTCTCGACGCTCAGGTCGTCGGCGGGATGCTCGGTGATCCACAGCTGGACTTCGCGCAGCGGTTCGCGCCGGGCGGTCTGGGCGGCGAGCTGGGCGCTGAATTGGGCCTGGTTCCCGGGCCTCCGCAGGAAGACGACGAGGTGGCGGGCGATGGTGAGGGCGGCGTCCCGGCCCAGGTCCTCCTCGACCAGGGCGAGCGCGAGGTCGATGCCCGAGGTGACGCCGGCGGACGTCGACACCTGTCCGTCGCGTACGTAGATCGGGTCGGGGTCCACCTCCACGGCCGGGTGGTCGCGGGCGAGCTTGTCGCTGTACGCCCAGTGCGTCGTGACCCGGCGCCCGTCCAGGAGCCCTGCCTCGGCGAGCCGGATGGCTCCGGTGCACACCGAGACCAGACGCTCGGCCCGCGGTCCGTGCTCGCGCAGCCAGTCGGTGAGGCGGGCGTCGGGGCGCCGGGTGCCCTGGCCGCCGGGCACAAGGAGGGTGTGCGGGGCATCGGTCCGCGCGAGGGTTTCGTCCGGTACGACGGTCAGGCCGCTGGAGGTGCGTACGGGAGCGCCGTCCAGCGAGGCCGTACGGATGCGGTAGGTGCCCGGGGTGTGCTGCTCGGCCCCGGCGAAGACCTCCAGGGGGCCGGTGACGTCGAGGCTCTGCACGCCGTCGAAGAGGACGAAGAGAACGGTTCGCTGGGCCATGTCCTCGATTCTTGGGGGCGCCGGCGATGGCCGCAATGACGAGTTCCCCACCTTTCCTGCCATGAGGAGCTCCCCTGTAGAGGGGATACCAAGCGGTCGGTAACCTGCACGCCATGACTACTGCCGTCCTGGAACCGCGCGCCGGCCGCCGCTGTCACAACCCGCTCAACTCCCTGCACGCCGCGCACTACTTCTCTCCGGACCTGGGCAGGGAGCTGGCCGCGATCGGCGTCACGCACCCGAGGGCCGTCAACTTCGCGGTGCGGTCCGCCGCGCTGGGGCCGGTCGGACCGGGGGCGGTGACGGCCGCGTTCTACAACTACAAGCACGAGCTGGTGGCCGAGCACGTGCCCGCGGTGTGGCGGACCGCCACGCCCGAGCAGGTTCTGGCGGCACGCGTGCGTGCCGTCGACGCGACCCTGCGCCGCCTGCTCGGCGACGAGACCGTGGCATCGGAGGAGATGGCGGAGGCCGCGCGGCTCGCCCTCCGCGCCACCGAGGCCTGCTCGCGTGCCGCGCGCCCGCTGTACTCCGCGCACGCCGACCTGCCGGTGCCCCAGGAGCCCCACCTGGCGTTCTGGCACGCCGCGACACTGCTGCGCGAGCACCGGGGCGACGGGCATCTCGCCGCCCTGATGTCCGCGGAGCTCGACGGCCTGGAAGCCCTGGTGACCCACACCGCGACGGGCCGCGGCATGACGCCGTCCTGGGTGTTCACCACGCGCGGATGGACCCGGCAGGAGTGGGACGCGGCCGTCGGACGGCTCCGGGAGCGCGGGGTGCTGGACGCCGACGGTGAGCTGACCGAGCGGGGTACCGCCCTGCGGGACGGGATCGAGGCGGAGACCGACCGCCTGGACCGGGCCCCGTACGAGCACCTCGGGGCCGAGGATGTGCGGCGGCTGACGGAGCTCGCGACCGGGTTCGCGCGTACCGCGGCGGCCGCGGGGGCCTATCCCGCGGACCTGATCGGCAAGCGCTGAACTTCCGGGTCCCGAAGATTGCCGGGCCGTCACGGAGGTACCCGTTCTTCTCCCGGTCGTGGTGGCCGGGAGAGGAAAGGGGATGCACATGTTCCGCGCGATCGCAGACGTCCTGCGCCAGATCGGTGGCGCCATCGCCACCGTGGTGACGCTGCCGTTCCGGGCGCTCGCCCGGCTCTTCGGCGGTGCGTCCAGCTCCACGAGGAGCCGCAGGGCCTGATGACCACGGCCGGATGACCGCGCCCTGATCCCCGACTGTCGGTGCCGCCTGCCACAATTGCCGCGCAACCTCAGTGAGAAGGCGGTACGGGATCGTGACGACACCCGGGTCCAGCGGGTCCACCAACGCAGGGTCGATCGAAAGCAGGATCGCCGAGGAACTCGGCGTACGGGAGCGGCAGGTCAAGGCTGCCGTGGAACTGCTCGACGGCGGTTCCACGGTTCCCTTCATCGCCCGCTACCGCAAGGAAGCGACCGAGATGCTCGACGACGCGCAGCTGCGCACGCTCGAGGAGCGGTTGCGGTATCTGCGGGAGCTGGAGGAGCGGCGGACGGCGATCCTCGACTCGGTGCGCGAGCAGGGCAAGCTCACCGAGGAGCTGGAGGCGCGGATCCGGGGCGCGGAGACCAAGGCGCGCCTCGAGGACATCTATCTGCCGTTCAAGCCGAAGCGCCGCACCAAGGCGCAGATCGCCCGCGAGGCCGGCCTCGAGCCGCTCGCCGAGGGCCTGCTCGGGGACCCGGGTGTCGCACCGCTCGCCGCGGCCGCCGCGTTCGTGGACGCCGACAAGGGCGTGCCCGACGCGCAGGCCGCGCTCGACGGCGCCCGGGCGATCCTGACCGAGCGTTTCTCGGAGGACGCCGACCTGATCGGCGAGCTCCGCGAGCGCATGTGGGTGCGTGGCCGTCTGGCGGCCAAGGTGCGCGAGGGCAAGGAGGAGGCGGGCGCCAAGTTCGCCGACTACTTCGATTTCGCCCAGCCCTTCACCGAGCTGCCCTCGCACCGGATCCTGGCGATGCTGCGCGGCGAGAAGGAGGAGGTCCTCGACCTCGTCCTGGAGCCGGAGGAGGCCACGGAGGGGCCTTCGTCCTACGAGGGCATGGTGGCCCACAGGTTCGGGATCGCCGACCGCGGCCGTCCCGGCGACAAGTGGCTGACGGACACGGTCCGCTGGGCCTGGCGGACCCGCATCCTCGTGCACCTCGGCATCGACCTCAGGCTGCGGCTGCGTACGGCCGCCGAGGACGAGGCGGTCAACGTGTTCGCGGCCAACCTCCGCGACCTGCTGCTCGCCGCCCCGGCCGGCACGCGCGCGACGCTGGGCCTGGACCCCGGATTCCGTACGGGTGTGAAGGTCGCCGTGGTCGACGCGACCGGCAAGGTGGTCGCCACCGACGTCATCCACCCGCACGTCCCGGCCAACCGGTGGGACGAGGCGATCGCCAAGCTGGCCCGGCTGGCCAAGGAGCACGCGGTCGAGCTGATCGCGATCGGCAACGGCACGGCGTCCCGCGAGACCGACAAGCTCGCCGGTGAACTGATCACCAGGCATCCGGAGCTGAAGCTCACCAAGGTGATGGTGTCCGAGGCGGGCGCCTCCGTGTACTCGGCGTCCGCGTTCGCCTCGCAGGAGCTGCCGGACATGGACGTGTCGCTGCGCGGCGCGGTCTCCATCGCGCGCCGGCTCCAGGACCCGCTGGCCGAGCTGGTGAAGATCGACCCGAAGTCGATCGGCGTCGGCCAGTACCAGCACGACCTGTCCGAGGTGAAGCTGTCGCGTTCGCTGGACGCGGTGGTGGAGGACTGTGTGAACGGCGTGGGGGTCGACGTGAACACCGCGTCCGCCCCGCTGCTCGCCCGGGTCTCCGGGATCACCTCCGGGCTCGCCGAGAACATCGTGTCGCACCGGGACGCCAACGGTCCCTTCAAGGCGCGCACCGAGCTGAAGAAGGTGGCCCGGCTGGGTCCCAAGGCGTACGAGCAGTGCGCGGGCTTCCTGCGGATCCGAGGCGGCGACGACCCGCTGGACTCCTCCAGCGTGCACCCCGAGGCGTACCCGGTCGTGCGGCGCATGGTGAAGACCGTTGGGCAGGACGTCGCTTCCCTCGTCGGCAACACGGGTGTGCTGCGGTCATTGAGGCCGCAGGACTTCGTGGACGAGACGTTCGGTCTGCCCACCGTGACCGACATCCTCAAGGAGCTGGAGAAGCCGGGGCGCGACCCTCGGCCCGCCTTCAAGACGGCGACCTTCAAGGAGGGCGTCGAGAAGATCTCCGACCTGTCCTCCGGGATGGTGCTGGAGGGGGTCGTGACGAACGTGGCGGCGTTCGGGGCGTTCATCGACGTCGGTGTCCACCAGGACGGTCTGGCGCATGTCTCCGCGCTGTCGAAGACGTTCGTCAAGGATCCTCGGGATGTGGTCAAGCCCGGTGACATCGTCAAGGTGAAGGTGCTGGAGGTTGATATTCCGCGGAAGCGGATCTCGTTGACGCTGCGGCTGGATGACGAGGCCGCGGCGAAGCCCTCCGGTGGGGAGCGGCGACAGCAGCAGCGGGGTGGGCGGCCGCCTCAGCAGCGGCAGCAACCGCGTCAGCAGGCGCCTGCTCCTGGCAACAGTGCGATGGCTGACGCCTTGCGCAAGGCGGGGCTGCTCGAATCCAAGAAAAAGGGGCGGTAACGGTTGTGGGGAACTGCGGGCCGGTGGGGGCTGGTCGCGCAGTTCCCCGCGCCCCTTCAGGGCGCTTCAGTCACCTTGCCTGATGAGAGCTCCAGGCGGCGGGTCACCCTCACCGCGTCCAGCATTCTGCGGTCGTGGGTGACCAGGAGCAGGGTGCCCTCGTAGGCGTCCAGCGCCGACTCCAGCTGTTCGATGGCCGGCAGGTCCAGGTGGTTCGTCGGCTCGTCCAGGACCAGGAGGTTGACGCCCCTGCCCTGGAGCAACGCCAGGGCCGCCCTCGTGCGTTCGCCGGGCGACAGCGTCGCCGCCGAGCGCAGGACGTGGTCCGACTTCAGGCCGAACTTGGCCAGGAGGGTGCGGACCTCCGCCGGTTCCGTGTCCGGGACCGCCGCGCAGAATGCGTCCAGCAGGGACTCCTCGCCGTGGAAGAGCTCGCGGGCCTGGTCGACCTCGCCGATCAGGACGCCGGAGCCCAGGGAGGACTGGCCGGCGGTCAGCGGCACCCGGCCCAGCAGGGCGCCGAGCAGCGTCGACTTGCCGGCGCCGTTCGCGCCGGTGACCGCCACCCGGTCCGCCCAGTCGATCTGGAGGGACACCGGGCCGAGGACGAAGTCGCCGTGGCGGACCTCGGCGTCCCGTAGCGTCGCGACGACCGCGCCCGAGCGCGGGGCCGACGCGATCTCCATCCGCAGGTCCCATTCCTTGCGGGGCTCGTCGACGACGTCGAGGCGTTCGATCATCCGCTGCGTCTGGCGGGCCTTCGCGGCCTGCTTCTCGCTGGCCTCGCTGCGGAACTTGCGGCCGATCTTGTCGTTGTCGTTGTTCGCCTTGCGGCGGGCGTTCTTCACGCCCTTGTCCATCCACGAGCGCTGCATCTGCGCCCGGTCCTGGAGGGCGGTCCGCTTGTCGGCGTACTCCTCGTAGTCGTCCCGGGCGTGCCGGCGGGCCACCTCACGCTCCTCCAGGTAGGCCTCGTAGCCGCCGCCGTAGAGGGTGATCCGCTGCTGGGCCAGGTCGAGTTCGAGGACCTTGGTGACGGTGCGGGTGAGGAACTCGCGGTCGTGGCTGACCACCACCGTGCCGGCGCGCAGGCCCTTCACGAACCGCTCGAGGCGCTCCAGGCCGTCCAGGTCGAGGTCGTTGGTCGGCTCGTCGAGGAGGAAGACGTCGTAGCGGGAGAGCAGGAGGGAGGCGAGGCCCGCGCGGGCCGCCTGGCCGCCCGACAGGGAGGTCATCGGCAGGTCCAGGTCGACCGCGAGTCCCAGGGAGTCGGCGACCTCCTCGGCGCGTTCGTCGAGGTCGGCGCCACCGAGGTCCAGCCAGCGCTCCAGGCTGGTGGCGTACGCGTCGTCCGCTCCCGGCGCCCCGTCGACCAGGGCCTGGGTGGCCTCGTCCATCACCCGCTGGGCCTCGGCGACTCCGGTACGGCGGGCGAGGAACTCCCGCACGGTCTCGCCCGGGCGCCGCTCCGGCTCCTGCGGGAGGTGCCCCACGGACGCAGTCGGCGGGGAGAGCCTGAGCTCCCCCTCCTCCGGCGTGACCAGGCCCGCGAGCATCCTGAGCAGCGTGGACTTGCCCGCGCCGTTGGCCCCGACCAGGCCGATCACATCTCCGGGCGCGACGACGAGGTCGAGCCCGCTGAACAGGGAACGGTCGCCGTGGCCGGCGGCGAGGTTCTTGGCGACGAGAGTGGCAGTCATCAGACCGTCGATCCTAACGGCGGTGGCCGTTGCCCGGTGCCCCGGTTCTCAGCGGGCCATCGCCTCCACCAGGACACTTCCCGACGTCCGCGCCACCACGAACGATTCTCCCTTCACCGCCTTGGCGTCCAGGGCGATACGGTGCCGGCCCGCTTCCAGGACGCCGTCGAAGACCTCGTGGGCGTGGGTGCGGTACAGCCGGTCGAGGCGGTACGCCGTCAGGCGCACCCGGCACGGTGAGGTGACCTCGACGGCCGCCTCGCCGTCGGCGGCGACCAGCCGGGTCAGCCGGCGCCGTTCGGCGGGGCTGCGGTCCAGGGCGTGCTCGATCTGGGCCACGAGCAGCGGAATGATCGGGGCGAGGCCGTCGACGTAGGTCACGTCGACGCCCGCACGTTCGAAGGAGTGGCGTACGGCGGCACGTTCCTCCTCGGTGACCGCGCGGCCGAAGGCGACCGCGCCGTAGCCGCGCAGTTCGTCGGCGTGGACGGCGCCCACGTCACGGGTGATGTCGGCGCCGATGCCGATGGTGCGCAGGGCGGCGGCCAGCTTGGCGAGGACGGCGACGCGGGCACCGACGAGCAGGACGCGGCGGCGGGCGCCCTCCGGGTCGGTGCCGTGGAGCAGGGAGTCGAGGGCCGCACGGTACTCGGCGCCCTGGAAGCGGAACGGCCCGATGCCGTGGTAGCCGTTGAGCTGGAGGTCCACGGCCTCCTCGGTCTGCCAGGCGAAGTCCCGCCAGATGAAGTCGTCGCCGTCCCGCTCGATGACCGCGGTGACGGCTCCGCAGGCGAGGTCCTCGCACTCGGGGCAGCCGTAGATGACGTGACGACCGCTCGGAAGCGGGGCGTCCGTCTCGCCCAGGAAGCTGCGGACCTGGGCGGTGAAGATCGCGGGTGGGACGTCGGAGGCGAGGGGGGAGACGGCGTCGAGGTCGGAGAGCTGGAAGAGGAGTGGGCGCCCGTCGACGATGAAGTCCACGAAGTCCCGGTGTATCTGGAAGTCACCGTTGGCGAGGACTCCACCGGCACGCATCGCCGGTGCCAGGCCGAAGGTCGCGTATGCGGCAGACATGGTGTGAGTATTCCCGGATTTGGGCCGGTCCGAGCACGGCATGTGTCATTCCGCTCACGCCGGGCGGCGCGGAGGAGGCGGTGGCCTGGCTCGCCTCCTCCCGACGTGCGCCGTACTCAGCTGTGGTCGTGGCCCAGCGGGTCGCCCTCCGTCCCGGTGCCGGGGCCCGGGCCGATCTGGATCCCGAAGTCGCCGTCGTACTTCCTGTGGCCCTCGATCACGGCGAGTTCGACGGCCTCGGAGCCCATCTCGCCGCGCACGATCAACGGGTCCCGGCGCAGGTCGCGCATGAGGGCGACGCACATGCCGATCATCACGAGCACGAAGGGCGCGGCGGCGAGGATCGTGAGGTTCTGCAGGCCGGTGAGCGCGTCGCCCTGACCGCTGCCGACGAGCAGCATGATGGCGGCGACCGCTCCGGTGACCACACCCCAGAACACGACGACGAATCGGCCGGGTTCGAGGGCGCCCCGCTGGGAGAGCGTGCCCATCACGATGGACGCGGCGTCGGCTCCCGAGACGAAGAAGATGCCCACCAGAATCATCACCAGCAGGCTGGTGGCGGTGGCGATGGGGAACTCCTGGAGCACGCCGAAGAGTTGGCCCTCCGGAGTCGACTCGCCGCCGAGCGCGCCGCCCTCCTTCAGCTTCATGGCCGTTCCGCCGAAGACCGCGAACCAGACCAGGCTGACCGTGCTGGGCACGAGGATGACACCGCCGACGAACTGCCGGATGGTGCGGCCGCGGCTGATGCGGGCGATGAACATGCCGACGAAGGGCGTCCAGGAGATCCACCAGGCCCAGTAGAAGACGGTCCAGCTGCCGAGCCAGTCCGCGACGCCCTTGCCGCCACTGGCCTCGGTACGTCCGGCGAGCTGGGGCAGGTCGCCGAGGTAGGAGAAGACCGAGGTGGGGAGCAGGTCGAGCACGATGATCGTGGGGCCGGCGATGAACACGAACACGGCGAGGATCAGGGCGAGCACCATGTTGGTGTTGGACAGCCACTGGATGCCCCGCTCGATGCCGGAGACGGCCGAGAGCACGAAGGCCAGGGTCAGCACGGCGATGATCGTGACGAGCAGACCGGTGCTGACGTCGTCCATCCAGTCCAGCTCCTGGAAGCCGGAGCCGATCTGGAGGGCGCCGAGACCGAGCGAGGCCGCGGAGCCGAAGACGGTGGCGATGATCGCGAGGATGTCGATCACCCGACCCGCGCCGCCGTTGGCGTGCCGCTCCCCGATGAGCGGGGTGAAGACGGCGCTGATGGTCTGGCGCCTGCGCTTGCGGAAGGTGCTGTAGGCGATGCCGAGGCCGACCACCGCGTAGATCGCCCAGGGGTGCAGGGTCCAGTGGAAGAGGGTGGTGGCCATCGCCGTCTCCATGCGTTCACCGGAGTTGGCGGGATTCGTGCCGGGCGGCGGGGTCGTGTAGTGCGAGAGCGGCTCGCTGACGCCGTAGAACATCAGGCCGATGCCCATGCCGGCGCTGAACATCATCGCGACCCAGGACACCGTCTTGAACTCGGGCTCCTCGCCCTCGGCGCCCAGGTGGATACGGCCGTAGCGGCTCATCGCGAGCCACAGGGCGAACACCACGAAACACGAGGCGGCCAGCATGAAGGCCCAGCCGCCGTTGTGGATCAGCCCGTTGAGCATGGAGGTGGAGACGTCCTCCAGGGAGTCCGTCGCCGCCCAGCCCCAGATCACGAAGGCCAGGGTGATGGCGGCGGTGACTCCGAACACCACCCGGTCGGTCTGGTGGCCGAGAGTCCCCGCGGGGTCTTCCCGGCCCCCTCTCTTCTTCAGGTCTTCAGTCATCTGCGGCACCTTCCCCTGGAGCGGTGGATACGCCGGTTTTCACACAGTTCCCCAGGACCTACCACAGGTGCCGCAGATCTCGACCGGTTCAGCAGCCGGTGTCGGGCTCCCCGGCCGTGAGGTGATACGGGGCGCGTTCGTCGAGGAGCAGCGGGACGAGGGCGCGCAGGGGTTGGCGGAGCGGGACGTAGGTGCCCTTCGTCCGCACTCCGTGCAGGGCGAGTTCGTCCTTCCACTCCAGGTACTGGGCGTCGGTGAGCCGGTAGCCGCAGGGCGGGTCCTGGATCACCTCGGCCGGTTCGGGTGGGTCGTTGTCGGCACCGCCGAGGTAGACGGGGCCGGTGGAGGGCTTGTTGCGGGCCTTGGCGGTGGCCTTCTCGACCTGGCCGCGACGATCGTCGGCGAAGCCGAACAGGCCTTTCAGAGCGGACAGTTGGGAGTTCACCCGGCGTCGGTTGTTGCCCGCCTCGTCCGTGCCCCCCAGTGGTTCGACTCTGCTCTCGATCAGCAGGCCGATCGCGTGCTTGACACCCGACATGTTGCGCAGGATGCGCTCCTGGCCGTCACCGGCGACCTGCTTGACCGGGTCGCCGGTGACCGGGTCGGTCCAGATGCCGTACGTGCCGGTCGTGTAGCCGGCGCGCTGGGCGGCGGGGCGTACGTACGCCTGGGACAGGGTCTCGGCCTCGTCGTGGACGGCCTGGTCGGTGTTGAGGTTGCGGGGCCAGAGGTCGAAGAGGTCCTTGTCGTAGTACCGGGGTGTGGCGGAGTACTCGTGCAGGTCGTAGATCACGTCCGGTTGCCGGTCGCGGACGACCTTCGCCATGGCGCGGGCCTCGGCGGTGGCGAGGGCGAGGTGGTCGCGGTTGATGTCGACGCCGTCGCTGTTGCCACGGGTGTCGGCGGCCCGGCCGTCCGGGTTGGCGGTGGGCACGACCAGCACGGTGGTGCGGTCGAGGAAGCGCCGGGTGCCGGCGTCCTTCGCGTACGCCAGGTCACGGACCGTGGTGAGACAGCCCTCGCGCCCGGAGGGCTCGTCGCCGTGCTGGCTGCACACGAGGAGGACCTTGTTCGCGGCGTGGCGGGCGCCGACCTGGACGAGGTGGAGGGGGCGGCCCTGTCTCGTCGTACCGATGCGGCTGAGCGAGACCCGGCTGCTCGCTCGGTCGACCTGGGTGAGGAAGTCCCGCTCCTCGGACTCGGTCGTCCAGCGGGCGCCGTTCGACTGTTCGAAGCCGGTGCGGGGCGGGGCTTCGGTGGCTTCGGCCGGAATCGCGACCAGGGAGGCCACCAGGGCCGCGGTGCTCACGGTGACGGTTCGGATCGTCATCGTCCCTCCGGGACGCGGTGGGCGGTGCGCGGGGCCCGGACTCCGTCAAGGGCTCCTGACGCCTCCGGTACGGCGGTCTCGGCGCCCTTCGTGGCATGGGCGAAGGCGGCGGCGCCGCCGACCAGCGGGACGCGGGCCGTGGTGCGGGACAGGTCGATCGTGAGGATGGGCCTGGTGGACGGCGGGTCGATGAGGTCCTTGTCGGTGCCCGCGACGATCAGGGCGAGGCGATGGCCCGCCGGGACGACGTGGTCCGTGGCGCCGAGGTCCAGGGTGATGGTGTACGCCCTGCCCGGGGTGAGCGGGACGCCCTTTCCGGGGTCGGCGTAGTTGCCCAGGTCGGCCCAGCCGCGGCTGACGACCGTGTAGTCGACGGCGGTCGTCTTCGCCTGCGTCTGCTTGAAGCAGGCGCTGTCCCCGGTCGTGCTCGCACCCCAGCAGGTGCGGTCGGTGAGAGTGGTGATGCCCTCGCCGCCGGCCGCGTAGTCGCGGATGGTGTCGGGGCCGAGGTCCACCAGTACGGCGGAGAGGTGGGCCGTGGTGGTGGTCGGGCTCGCCGTCACGGTGACCTTGGAGGAGCCGGACAGGCGGAGGTCCCTGGTGAGGGTTCCGGTGGTGAAGCCCGCCTTGTCGGGGGTCGACGTGTCGATCCGGGCGGCCCAGTCGGTCTCGCTCAGCGCGGGGTCGTCGGTGAAGGTCTCGGTGCCCTTGGCCTTGGTCAGGCCGAGGGTGCCGACGCCTGGCTGAGCGCCGTGGGCGGGGCGCAGAGTGGCGGCCGAAGTGCCGCTCGGGGGCCAGGTCTTCGAGGTGACCCACTGGTCGGGGTGGCGTTCGATGTCGGCCATGGGTTCGCGGTCGATGCCGTTGTCGTAGCCGAGGAGTTCGTGGTCGAACCAGCGGTGCAGGGTGTCGACCCATTGCGCGCGACGGAAGTCGAAGGGGTCGACGTGGCCGGTCTGGGAGAGCCAGATCTTGCGCTCGACGCCGTTCTTCGCGAGGGCGTCCCACCACGGACCGAGGTGCTGGAGGCGGACGTTGAGGTCCTGCATGCCGTGGATCGCGAAGACACTGGCCTTGACCTTGCGGGCGTCCTTCACATAGTCGCGCTCCGTCCACAGCGGGGTCCAGTCGCCGGTGCGGGGCGCCTGGTCGACGAGTTTCTGCTGGACGGCGGCGCACTTGGCGCGGGCGTCGGGGCTGTCGACGTAGTCGGAGAGCCAGTCGGGGCCGGAGTCGTAGAGCGGGGCGCCCTGGGAGAAGTAGTAGTCGTACCAGGTGGAGATGGCGCTGATCGGGACGATGGTCTTCAGCCCCTCGACCCCGGTGGCGGCCACGCCGTTGGCGATGGTGCCGTCCCAGCTCTTGCCGATCATGCCGGTCCTGCCGTTGGTCCAGGTGGCCTTGGCCTTCGCTGTGCCGGTGCGGCTGGTGTAGGCGGTGGCGCGGCCGTTGAGCCAGTCGACCACCGCCTTGGCGGACTGGACGTCGGAGCGGCCGCCGACGTCCACACAGCCGTCGGAGCGGTTGGTGCCGGCGAGGTCGACACCGACGACGGCGTAGCCGCGGGGCACGAAGTAGTTGTCGTAGAACAGCGGCATCTGCACGACGTTGCCCTGGGCGTCGTACGTCTTCAGCTGGCTCTCGTTGCCGCGTCCGCAGCAGGAGTAATAGGGGCTGGCGTCCATGATGACCGGGACTTTGCGGCCCTGCTGGGCGGGTTCGCGGGGCCGGACGATGTCGACGGCGACGCGGTCGGTCTTTCCGTCACCGTCGCCGTCGAGCCGGGTGTCCACCCAGACGGCCTCGCGGACGGCGTTGCCGTACGAGTAGACCGGTTGGCTCTCTCGCGGGGCCGTCCGCTCCTGCGCCTGTGCGGTCGCGGGCGCGAGGAAGGTCGCCAGCAGGGCGGCGGTGGCCGCGGCGGCTGTCGCGAGCGGTCTCCAGATCATGAAGCGCGTGCGTATCGACATGCGCGGACGGTACAGCGGTCAACTGCCGTGCAAAAGAGGGCCCCTTGAGACCATGACGGCCGAATGGCGATCGTGTGACACGGGTGGCCATGGACACATCCAGCTCACAGGTGATGAATAGGCTGCGAACAGTCTTGGTCCCCCACGACTTGGAGCTTTCGTGCACCGCAGACTCATCGCACCGGGCGCACTCGCGACGGCCTCCCTGATGCTGGCGATCCCGGCCTCGGCAGCGGGCTTCTCCCCCGGCGCACCGGGTATCGGCGACCCCTACTACCCGGCCTACGGCAACGGCGGATACGACGTCTCCCACTACGACCTGCGGCTGAAGTACCAGCCGCAGACGGACGAGTTGGAGGGTACGGCGACTCTTCTCGCGCGCACCACGCAGGATCTGTCCCGCTTCGATCTGGACTTTCTGCTCGACGTGAGCGAGGTGCGGATCAACGGCTCCAAGGCGTCGTTCACGACCTCCGGCGAGCACGAGCTGGAGATCACGCCCAAGTCGCCCCTGGCCAAGGGCACTTCCGTGACCGTAGTGGTCCGTTACCGCGGGGTGCCGTCGTCGAAGCAGGCGTACGGCTTCACCAGCTGGCACCGCACTCCCGACGGCGGGGTCGGGGCGAACGAGCCCGAGGCGGCCTGGTGGTGGTTCCCGAGCAACGACCACCCGCTCGACAAGGCCACCTACGACGTGTCGGTCCAGGTGCCGGACGGCAGCCAGGCCATCTCCAACGGGACACTCCAGTCGACGAGTTCACGCCTCGGCTGGACCCGCTGGAACTGGCGCTCCGACAAGCCGCAGGCCACGTATCTCGCGACTCTGGCCGTCGGGAAGTTCGACATCACGACCGGGACGACCGACGGCGGGATTCCGGTCGTCAACGCCTACAGCAAGGACCTCGGGGCCAACTACGGCGCGGCCCGGGCCAGTGTCGAGCGGACCGGGGAGATCGCCGACTGGCTGAGCGAATACTTCGGGCCGTATCCCTTCGACGCGCTCGGCGGCTATGTGCCGAACACCACCACCGGGTACGCGCTGGAGACGCAGACCCGGCCGTTCTACAGCCCGCGGCAGTTCGCGAACGGGTCCAACACCTCCGTCGTCGTGCACGAGCTGGCCCACCAGTGGTACGGCGACCTCGTGTCCGTGCGCGGCTGGAAGGACATCTGGGTCAACGAGGGCTTCGCGCGGTACGCGCAGTGGCTGTGGTCCGAGCACGAGGGCGAGGGAACGGCGCAGGAACTCGCCGACTACGTGTACGCCTCGCATCCGGCCGACGACGCGTTCTGGACGGTGAAGCCGGGTGATCCCGGGCCGGAGAACCAGTTCGACATCGCCGTCTACGACCGGGGTGCGCTGGCCCTGCAGGCGCTGCGGAACGAGATCGGCGACGAGGCCTTCTTCGCCGTACTGAAGGGCTGGCCGCAGAAGTTCGCGTACGGCAACGCGTCCGTCGACGACTTCCAGCGGTACGCCGAGGAGGTGTCCGGGCGGCCGCTGGCGGCACTGTTCGACACGTGGCTGTTCCAGCCGTCGAAGCCGGGGGCGCCGGCGGCGCGGGGCGCGTCGATCGCCAAGGCCGGGGAGGCCGCGGGCGCCTCCGTACAGCCGAAGTCGTGGAAGAAGATCGCGGCGACGAACGACGTGCACGCCGACTAGGGGTTTTGAGGGCGGCCTATCCCTCGACGCCCGTCGAGGTGTGGGCCGCCCCGACCGGCTTGGACTCCGGCGAGCCGCGTTGTCTGAGGTAGACGGACAGGATGGCCATGGAGGCCACCGCGAGGAGCTCGGACTGCCAGTTCTGCAGGGTGCGGCTCCAGAAGTCCGCGGACCCTATGTAGCTGCCCCAGCTCATGGGGGCCTGGAGTTGGCGGAGCTGTTCCTCGTTGTAGGCGGCGACGCCGCTGACCGACTGGGCCAGCCAGGACAGGACGAAGATGGTGCCCATGACCAGTCCGAGGGAGCGGGAGTAGAGCGCCTGGCGCAGTCCGCCGGCACCGGCCCATCCGGGGGAGTTCCGGTGGGCGAACTGTCCGACGTGCTGATCCTGGTCCGACTCCTTTCCCGCTTTGTGCATCTCCTTCGACTCGGGTGAGCCCCTTTGAAGAAGCCAGACGGTCGCGGTGATGTAGAGGAAGAACTGGAGATACTCCGACTGCCAGTTCTCCGTCACGTCGACGGCGAAGTCGGAGGACATGAGGTATTCACCGAAGCCGACCTGGGCGAGTCCTTCTGTGGTGAGCTGGTTGTTGAACTCCGCGTAGCCCGCGATCGCCTGTCCGGCGAGGGCCAGCAGGAATCCGATGCCGAAGGCCAGGCCGAGGCCGTTGTCGCGCAGGAAGCCGCGGGTGCGTGTGGTCATCGGTGCATCAGCCCCATGGCGGTGAAGTAGACGAGGCCGCTGAGGACGACGACCAGACAGAGCGTGAACATGGTCCGCATACGCCGTCAGCCTCCCTGGAGCGTGCACTGGTACGGCCGGCCCGGGCGGGGTGTGCAGCCTGCGGCGACGACTTTCCAGCCGTCGGGGAAGAGGGAGAGGAAGAGGGTGTCCGCGTCCAGGACGACGCGGGCCTGTCTGCCGTAGACATCCACCCGGTGGGTCGTGCCTCCGGGGGGTATCTCCTGGGAGGCGATCGCCTTCTCGCAGTTCCCTTTCTCGGACTCCTCCAGTTCGCTGCGGGTTTCCGGTGCGAGAGCCGTGCAGAGGCCGCTCGGGTCGTCGGCGCGCAGGAACCGCTCGAAACCGGCGGCCGCGCTCTCGGCGTCCGAACGGCGTTCTCCGACGCTTCCGCAGCCCGCGAGGGCCGGTCCGAACAGGACCAGGAGTATCAGCGTGCCGATCCGGAGCGCTCTTCTCACGCGGTCCGGGTACCCGATTCCTCCTGATTCAAGAAACCGGCCACGCGGGCGAGGAGTGCGTCCCTGGTGATCGCGTCCGTCTCCGTCGACAGCACGGTGCCGCCCGGGCAGGGGGCGGCTGCGGGCCAGTTGTGGCTGGGCGCGCAGTTCCCCGCGCCCCTTCGGGGCACGACACGGTGCGTCGCCCACAAGGGGGACGCGTCAGTCCGTGAGGTCGGTCAGTTCGTGGTCTGTCGTGCGTTCGACCCTGTGGCGGATGCCGAACCAGCCGCCCACCAGGAGTGCCGCGATCACCGGGATCAGCAGGAGCGTCCTGCGGCCCACCTCGGGGTCGTTCCACATCATGCCCAGGCAGGCCAGGAGGAAGGCGATCGTGGTGATCTCCGTGGCGGGGCTGAAGGGCAGGCGGAAGGAGGGGCGGAGGACCAGGCCCGACCGGGCGCGGCGGACGAAGACCAGGTGGCAGATCATGATGATCACCCAGGTGCTGATGACGCCGAGGGAGGCGACGTTCAGCACGATCTCGAAGGCCTGGCTCGGCATGAGGTAGTTCAGGCCGACGCCGAGGACGCAGACCGCGCAGGTGAGCAGGATGCCGCCGTAGGGGACTTGGCTGCGGTTCATGCGGGCCGTGAACTTCGGGGCCGAGCCCGCCGTCGCCATGGAGCGCAGGATGCGGCCGGTGGAGTACAGGCCCGAGTTCAGCGAGGACATCGCCGCGGTCAGGACCACCAGGTTCATCACGTCACCGGCCGCCGGGAGTCCGATCTTCGACAGGACCGTGACGAAGGGGCTCTCGTCGGCCGAGTAGACCGAACCCGGCAGGAGCAGGGCCAGGAGGACGACCGAGCCGACGTAGAACAGGCCTACCCGCCACATGATCGAGTTCACCGCGCGCGGGACGACCTTCTCCGGTTCCGCCGTCTCCCCCGCCGCGACCCCGACCAGCTCGAGTGCGGCGTACGCGAAGATCACGCCCTGCATGACGAGGACGACCGGCATCGCGCCGTGCGGGAGGACGCCGCCGTTGTCGGTGATCACACTCGGGCCAGGTGTCCCGCCGTCCACCTCGTGCCGGGTGGCCAGCAGGAAGATGCCGATCAGCATGAAGCCGACGAGCGTGGCGACCTTGATGATCGCGAACCAGAACTCCATCTCGCCGAAGATCTTCACCGAGATCAGGTTCACGGCGAGGACCACGGCCAGCGCGATCAGGGCCAGCGTCCACTGGGGGATGTCGGTGAACAGGCTCCAGTAGTGCGTGTAGAGCGCGATCGCCGTGATGTCGGCGATGCCGGTCGTCGACCAGTTCAGGAAGTACATCCAGCCCGCGACGTAGGCCCCCTTCTCGCCGAGGAACTCCCGCGCGTACGACACGAAGGAGCCCGAGGAGGGCCGGTAGAGGACCAGCTCGCCCAGGGCGCGGACGACGAAGAAGGCGAAGACGCCGCAGACCAGGTAGGCCAGCGCCAGCGCCGGGCCCGCGGTGTGGAGGCGTCCTCCGGCGCCCAGGAAGAGGCCGGTGCCGATCGCGCCGCCGATGGCGATCATGTTGACGTGTCGGGCCTTGAGGTCCTTGCTGTAGCCGGCGTCGCCCGCGTCGGCGGGCACCCGGGCCACGTCGGTGCGGGCGGCGGCCTGTGCCGAGTGCAGGGCGTCCTTGCTCACAGGTGGTTCCACTCTCTGGTGCGCCCCGGCGGGTCACGCTCGGGTCTCCGGACATGCGTCGGCCCGTGCCCCTTAGGTCAAGGGCACAGGCCGAGGGCTCGCCTTCCCGGGAAGGCGCCCCACACACGGTGGCGGACGTCACAGAGGCAGACGTCTCGAAGGTTGCGGGGGCAGGTGTCACAGCAAGAGGTGTCACAGCAATGGTGAGACAGCGATACTGCTCCACATGACGACCGACACCTCAACCGACGCCGAGGAGCCGACCGGGGAGCCGACCTTTACCGTCGACGAGCTGGCCGCGCGGGCGGGGCTCACGGTCCGCACGGTCCGTTTCTACGGCACGCGAGGGCTGCTGCCGCCGCCGGTGATCGGTCCGCGCCGGGTCGGTCACTACGGCCGCGAGCACCTCGCCCGCCTCGCGCTGATCGAGGAGCTCCAGCACCAGGGCATGACCCTGGCGGCGATCGAACGCTACCTGCAGCAGCTGCCGTCCGATCTGAGCCCCCATGATCTGGCGATCCACCGGGCCGTGGTGGCCTCCTGGGCCCCGGACGTCGTGGAGCCGGTGACGCGCGAGGAGCTCCAGCGGCGGGCGGGACGGGCGCTGAGCGACGACGACCTGGAACGGCTCGCCGCGATGGACGTCGTACGGCCGGACGGCGACGGCTACCGCGTCGACCTCGGCCTGCTCCGGCTCGGTGTCGGACTGCTCGACGTCCCGCTGTCGCTGGAGGCGATCCTGGCCTCGCGCAAGGTGCTCATCGAGCACTCCCGGGCCGCCGCCCACGAGTTGTCGCAGCTGTTCCGGGGCGAGGTGGCCCAACGCGCCGCGCAGGACGTGAAGTCGCTGTCCGCGCACATGGAACCCCTGGTCGTGCAGGCCCTGTTGACGACCTTTCAGCGGTCCCTCAAGGAGGAGCTGCGGGAGTGGACGTCGGAGGTGGGCGGAACCTCCTGAAACATCGCGGTCGCACGGACTTCGGCTACGGCCGCAGTGGTACGTCGACGAGCAGCGGCCCGGTGAGGTCGCCCGCTCCGGCCACCAGCTCTTTCACGTGGTCGGCGCTGTCGGCCCGGACCGCGTCGACGCCGAAGAAGCGGGCGGCCTGGGTGAAGTCCAGGGGGCCCAGTTCGGTGCCGGGGCAGGTGCCTTCGACTCCCATCGCCTTGTAGGTGTCCTGGAGCGTGCGGTAGACGCCGTTGTTCATGACGACGAACAGGACGGGCGTGTTCTGGCGGGCCGCGCTCCACAGGCCCTGGAGGCCGAAGAGGGTGCCGCCGTCGCCCAGGACGGCGACGACGGGACGGTTCGGTTCGGCGAGGGAGCGGCCCACGGCGGCGCCGATGCCCCAGCCGAGGCCGCCACCGACGGTGTGGGTGTAGCTGCCGGGGCTTTCCAGACGTACGTGCCTGCGGAGCAGGAGGCCGACGGTGATGGCCTCCTCGACGACCACGGCGTCCGCCGGCAGACCGCTCGCCACGGCGTGGGCCGCGGCCCAGGGAGCCAGCGGGGCCGGGGAGTAGGCGGCGCGGGCCGCGGACTCGGCGCGGTCGCGTTCGGTGGCGTGGTGCTCGCCGGCGCGGAGGATGCGGGCCTTCGCGGTGTGTTCGGGTACCCGGTCGCGGAGCAGGTCCGCCAGGCGGTGCAGGGAGGGGGCGAGGGCGCCGACGAGGCCTGTGTCGGCGGGGAAGTTGCGGCCGATCTCGTCCGGGTCGGAGTCGAGTTGGAGGACGGTGACGCCGGGGGGCAGGGCGGGGCCCGGCGTGTAGTGGTGGGGGGTGAAGGCGTGGGCGCCGGCGATCAGGACGGTGTCGTAGGGGGCGAGGGCCGCGCGGACCGCGTCGTGGCGGGGCGGGAGCATGCCCGCGTACAGGGGGTGGGTGGTGGGGAAGTCGAGGGCGTCCGCCATGGGCTGGTGATGGACCACGGCTCCGCAGGCCTCCGCCGTGCGGACGAGTGCGCCGAGGGCGTCCTCGCGGGCCACCGCGTCGCCGGCGACGATCGCCGGGCGGGCGGCCGATCCCAGGAGCACCGCGGCTCGTTCGATGCCGGGGGCCGGGCCGAGCGGGGGTGTGGGGGTGCGAGGCGGGATCTCCAGTTCCACGTCCTCCTGGAGGAGGTCCATGGGGACGGAGAGGAACACCGGTCCCGCGGGCGGCCGTTGGGCGAGGGCGAAGGCCCGGCGCAGGGCCAGGGGGAGGTCCCGGGCGTGCTGGATGTCGTACGTCGCCTTCACGGCGGGGGTCGCGAGGCCGATCAGGTCGCCGGAGAGCATGGGGTCCTGCTGGAGGTGGCGGCGGTCCTGTTGGCCCGCTGTGACGACTAGGGGGGTGCGGGAGCGGCGGGCGTTGAGCAGGCCGATGAGACCGTTGGCGAGGCCGGCCGCGATGTGGAGGCTCACGAAGGCGGGGCGGCCGGTGGCTCTGGCATAGCCGTCCGCCATCGCCACGACCGAGCCCTCGTGGACGCCGAGGACGTACTCGGGGGCGTCCTCTGTCTGTGCGAGTGCGGCCAGGAAGGGGAGTTCGGTGGTGCCCGGGTTGCCGAAGACGCGGTCCACGCCCTCGTCGCGGAGGATGTCCAGGACGGCGAGGGCGGGGCGGTGACCCATGGGGGCTCCTCGTGGCGGGAGTTGAGGTGCGACCGGCTCGCAAGCCAGCGTCGGGGAGCCCGGGGGTGCGCGGCAAGGGGGCGGATCGGCCAGCCGTACGGCTCCCGTCGGCCCGAAGGACCTGAGTTGCCTGCTCCCTGACGCCGGGCGAGCCGCGCTCGCCCGCCCGGCGTTCATGGCATCCGCGTCACTGGTCCCCGAAGCGCTCCCCGTTCGCCGCCTTCTCCACCAGCAACGCCGGCGGCGTGAACCGCTCTCCGTACCGCTCCGCCAGTTCGCGTGCGCGGGCCACGAAGCCCGGGAGGCCGCCCTCGTAGCCGTTGATGTACTGCAGGACTCCGCCCGTCCAGCCGGGGAAGCCGATGCCGAAGATGGAGCCGATGTTGGCGTCGGCGACCGAGGTCAGCACTCCCTCCTCCAGGAGTTTGACCGTGTCCAGGGCCTCGGAGAAGAGCATGCGTTCCTGCATGTCCTTGAAAGGCACCGTCTCGGAGGGGGTCTGCGAACCCGCGCGCGTGAAGTGTTCGCGCAGGCCCGGCCACAGGGACGTGCGCCTGCCGTCGTCGCCGTAGTCGTAGAAGCCGCCGCCCCCGCTGCGGCCGGTGCGGCCGAACTCGTCGACCATACGGTCGATGACCGCGTCGGCGGGGTGGGGTGTCCAGGTGCCGCCCGACTCCTCCACCGCCTGCTTCGTCTCCTTGCGGATCTTGCGCGGGAGCGTGAGCGTCAGCTCGTCCATCAGCGACAGGACCTTCGCCGGGTAGCCCGCCTGCGCGGCCGCCTGCTCGATCGACGCGGGCTCGATGCCCTCGCCGACCATGGCCACCCCCTCGTTGAGGAAGTGGCCGATGACGCGGGAGGTGAAGAAGCCGCGGGAGTCGTTCACGACGATCGGCGTCTTCTTGATCTGCCGGACCAGGTCGAAGGCACGAGCCAGCGCCTCCTCGCCCGTCCTCTCCCCCTTGATGATCTCGACCAGCGGCATCTTGTCGACCGGGGAGAAGAAGTGCAGGCCGATGAAGTCCGTCTGGCGCTCCACCCCCTCGGCCAGCGCGGTGATCGGCAGGGTCGAGGTGTTGGAGCAGAGCAGCGCGTCCGGCTCGACGATGTGCTGGATCTCCTGGAAGACCTTGTGCTTCAGCGCCGAGTCCTCGAAGACGGCCTCGATGACCGCGTCGCAGCCGGCCAGGTCCTGGGGGTCCGCCGTCGGTGTGATGCGGGCCAGGAGCGCGTCCGCCTTCTCCTGAGTCGTCCGGCCGCGGGAGACCGCCTTCGCGCAGAGCTTCTCCGAGTAGGCCTTGCCCTTGGCCGCCGCCTGCGGGGACACGTCCTTCAGGACCACGTCGATGCCCGCGCGGGCGCACGAGTACGCGATGCCCGCGCCCATCATCCCGGCGCCGAGCACGGCCACCTTGCGGACCTGGCGGGGAGCCACGCCCTTGGGGCGGTTCGCGCCGGAGTTCACCGCCTGGAGGTCGAAGAAGAACGCCTGGATCATGTTCTTCGAGGTCTGGCCTGCGGCCAGCTCGACGAAGTAGCGCGCCTCGATGACCTGTGCCGTCTCGAAGTCGACCTGGGCGCCTTCCACCGCTGCCGCGAGGATGTTGCGCGGGGCCGGGTAGGGCGCGCCGTTGGTCTGCTTGCGGAGGGTCGCCGGGAAGGCGGGGAGGTTCGCCGCGAACTTCGGATTGGCGGGTGTGCCGCCGGGGATGCGGTAGCCCGGCTTGTCCCAGGGCTGCTGGGACTCGGGGTTGGCGTCGATGAAGGCGCGGGCCTTGGCCAGGAGCTCATCCTGGGTGGTGGCCACGTCGTCGACCAGGCCGTTCTGCAGGGCGCGCTGCGGGGCGTACTGGGTGCCCTGGAGCAGGACCTTCAGGAGGGCGTCGGCGATGCCCAGGAGACGGACCGTACGGACGACTCCGCCGCCTCCGGGGAGCAGGCCGAGGGTGACCTCGGGGCAGCCGATCTTGGAGCCGGGTGCGTCGAGGGCGATGCGGTGGTGGCAGGCGAGGGCGATCTCGTAACCGCCGCCCAGCGCCGCCCCGTTGATCGCGGCGACGACCGGCTTGCCCAGGGTCTCGATGCGGCGCAGGTCGCGCTTGATCGCGAGGCCGCCGTCGAAGAGTTCCTGCGCGGTCTCGGGGGTGACCCGGATCAGGTCGCGCAGGTCGCCGCCGGCGAAGAAGGTCTTCTTGGCGGAGGTGATGATGACACCGCGGATGGTGTCCTTCTCTGCCTCCAGGCGGTCGGTGATCACCGCGAGGGAGTCGCGGAACGCCTGGTTCATCGTGTTCGCGGACTGGTCGGGGTCGTCGAGTACGAGGGTGACGACGCCGGTGCGGTCCTGTTCCCAGCGGATGGTCGTGGACTGAGTGCTCATGGGGAAGTGCTCCGTGTGATCCGTCGTGTCCGTGGGAGGGGGTCAGATGCGCTCGACGATGGTGGCGATGCCCATGCCGCCGCCCACACAGAGCGTCGCGAGGCCGTACCGCTTGTCCTGGCGTTCGAGTTCGTCGATCAGGCTGCCCAGGATCATGGCGCCGGTGGCACCGAGGGGGTGGCCGAGCGCGATCGCGCCGCCGTTGACGTTGACCTTGTCCAGGGACAGGCCCATGTCCCGCACGAAGCGCAGGACGACCGCCGCGAAGGCCTCGTTGATCTCGACGAGGTCGATGTCGTCGATGGTCAGCCCGGCCTTGGCGAGTGCCTTGCGGGTGGCGGGCGCGGGGCCGGTGAGCATGATGGTGGGTTCGGAACCGGAGACGGCCGCGGACACGATCCGCGCGCGCGGGGTGAGGCCGTAGCGCTCGCCGACCTCCTTCGAGCCGATCGCGACCAGCGAGGCGCCGTCCACGATGCCGGAGGAGTTGCCCGCGTGGTGGACGTGGTCGATCTTCTCGACCCAGTGGTACTTCTGCAGGGCCACCGCGTCGAAGCCGCCGAGGTCGCCGATGTCCGCGAAGGACGGCTTGAGCCCCGCGAGGGAGTCGGCGGTCGTGCCCGGTCGCAGGTGCTCGTCGTGGTCGAGGACGGTCAGACCCGCGCGGTCCTTCACCGGGACGACGGACCGGTCGAAGCGGCCCTCTTTCCAGGCCGTGGCCGCGCGCTCCTGCGAGAGGGCCGCGTACTCGTCGACGTCACGGCGGGAGAAACCCTCGATCGTGGCGATCAGGTCGGCGCCGATGCCCTGCGGCACGAAGTTGACGGCCAGGTTGGTCATCGGGTCGTTGAACCAGGCGCCGCCGTCGGAGGCCATCGGCACCCGGGACATCGACTCGACACCGCCCGCGAGGACCAGGTCCTCCCAGCCCGAACGCACCTTGGCGGCCGCCATGTTGACGGCCTCCAGGCCCGAGGCACAGAAGCGGTTCTCCTGGACGCCCGCGACCGTGTCCGGCAGTCCGGCGGCGACGGCGGCGATCCGGGCGATGTCGGAGCCCTGGTCGCCGACCGGGCCGACGACGCCGAGCACGATGTCGTCGACCGCGGCCGGGTCCAGGTCCGGGAAGCGGGCGCGGATCTCGTGGATGAGTCCGACGACCAGGTCGATGGGCTTGGTGCCGTGCAGGGCGCCGTTCGCCTTGCCGCGGCCGCGCGGGGTGCGGATCGCGTCGTACACGTACGCTTCGGTGCTCACGAGGAAGCCTTTCAATGAGGGTTAGCCCAGCAGGGAACGGCCGATGATCTCTTTCATGATCTCGGTCGTGCCGCCGTAGATGGTCTGGATACGGCCGTCGGTGAAGGCCTTGGCGACCGGGTACTCGCTCATGTAGCCGTAGCCGCCGTGCAGTTGGAGACAGCGGTCGGCGACCCGCTTCTGGAGCTCGGTCGCCCACCACTTGGCCATGGAGGCGTGGACGGCGTCCAGTGCCCCGTCGGAGTGGTCCTCGACGCAGCGGTCGACGAACGTCCGCGTGACCGCGCACTCCGTGGCCATCTCGGCTATCTCGAACCGGATGTGCTGCTTGGTGGCGAGCGGCCGGCCGAAGGCCTCGCGCTCCTTGACGTACTCGGTGGTGATCTCCAGGAGGTGTTCGGCGGCGGCGATCGCGGAGACGGCGATGCTCAGGCGCTCCTGCGCGAGGTTGGTCATCAGGTGCCCGAAGGCGCCGTCACGGTCGCCGAGGAGGTTCTCCTTGGGCACGCGCACCTCGTGGAAGAACAGCTCGGCCGTGTCCTGGGCCTTCTGGCCGATCTTGTCGAGGTTGCGGCCGCGCTCGAACCCCTCCATGCCGCGCTCGACGACCAGCAACGACAGTCCGCGGGCACCGCCCTCGGGCGTCGTCCTGGCGACCACGATCACCAGGTCGGCGATGATCCCGTTGGAGATGAACGTCTTGGAGCCGTTCAGCAGCCAGTGGTCGCCCCGGTCCTCCGCGTGGGTGCGGATGCCCTGGAGGTCGGAGCCCGCGCCGGGCTCGGTCATGGCGATGGCGGTGACGAGCGAGCCGTCACAGAAGCCGGGCAGCCAGCGGCGCTTCTGCTCCTCGGTGGCGAGGCCGGTGAGGTACGGGCCGATGACGTCGTTGTGCAGTCCCAGGGCGAGTCCGGGAGTACCCGCGCGCGTGAACTCCTCGGCCAGGACGGTCGCGTAGCGGAAGTCGGTCGTGCCGCCGCCCCCGAACTCCTCGGGCACGGCGAGCCCGAGCAGGCCCTGCTTGCCGGCCGCCCGCCAGGCCTCGCGCGAGACGATGCCGTCCTTCTCCCACTGCTCGTAGTGCGGCAGCACCTCCCTGGCCAGGAAGGCGCGCACGGTCTCGCGGAACGCGTCGTGCTCGGGGGCGAAGAGCTGCCGCTTCATTCGGGGCCTTTCATTCGGGGCCTTTCATCGCGCCTTTCAAGTGCGCCTTTCAAAAGATCCGGTACGTCCCAGTCGCGTGCCACGTCCGCGATGTCGGCGCCGGCCGTGGCGGGCCCCGTGCGGACGGCCGTGGGGGTCGCCGAGAAGCGGGGCGCGGGGGCGGGCTGGGTGATGCCGCCGTGGTCGGTGAAGGTGCCGCGGGCGGCGAGGTGCGGGTGGTGCGGGGCCTCGCGCAGCGACAGGACGGGCGCCACGCACGCGTCGGTGCCCTCGAAGACGGCCGTCCACTCGTCTCGCGTACGGGACTTGAAGCGGGCGGTGACCGCCTCGCGCAGTTCGCCCCAGCGGGTCCAGTCCTTGCGGGCGTCCTCGAAGTCCGGCAGGCCGAGCAGGTCCAGGAACAGGTCGTAGAACTGCGGCTCCAGCGCGCCCACCGCCATGTACCTGCCGTCGGCGGTCTCGTAGGTGCCGTAGTACGGGCAGCCGCCGTCCAGGAGGTTGGCGCCGCGCCGGTCCTGCCAGCCGCCGGCGGCGGTCATGGCGTGGATCATCGCGGCGAGGTGGGAGGTCCCGTCGACGATGGCGGCGTCGACGACCTGGCCGGTGCCGGTCGCGCGCGCGTGGTGCAGGGCGGCGAGGACGCCGACGACGAGGTACAGGGAGCCGCCCGCGTAGTCGCCGAGGAGGTTGGCGGGGACGGCGGGGGGCCGGCCCGGTTCGCCGATCATGCCGAGGGTGCCGGTGAGCGCGATGTACGCGATGTCGTGCCCGGCGCGCTGGGCGAGCGGTCCTTCCTGGCCCCAGCCGGTCATCCGGCCGTAGACCAGGGCGGGGTTGCGCGCGTGGCAGTCCTCGGGGCCGACCCCGAGGCGCTCGGCGACTCCGGGGCGGTTGCCCTCGATCAGGATGTCGGCGCGGGCGGCGAGGTCGAGCACGCGCGCGGGGCCGTCGGGGGCCTTGAGGTCGACGACCACCGAGCGCTTGTTGCGGTTGGTGAGGTCGTAGGCGGGGTTGATCGACAGGGAGACGCCGCCCGGGCGGGACACGTGGACGACGTCGGCCCCGAGGTCGGCGAGGAGCATGGCGGCGAACGGGCCGGGCCCGATACCGGCCAGCTCGACCACGCGCACACCGGCGAGCGGGCCGGGCCCGGGCGTCTTTGCCGTTGTCATCCAGCCCCCATCGGCGTGACACAACTGATGTAACACCAGTGATGCTATGAACGCGTTCCCGTGGACACAAGACCTGAGCGAGCAAGCGCTTAGCCAATTATGGGCCCGGTCACCGGGCGTCGAGCTCTGCTATCAGCCGTTTCGGCGCGATCGCGCGACAGCTCTCCTCGACCCGGTCGCACAGCAGGTCCGCCGCCGGGGAGCCCTGCTCCGCGAGCGGGACGCGCACCCAGCCGGCCTTCAACGAGAAGGTCTTCGTCTTCCTGGGCTTCAGGGGATTCCTGGGCACGGCCACCGTCCCACCTCCGGCCTCGTCGTCGGGCTCCACACGCTTCACGCTAGCCTCGGCCACCGACAACGGCGCGCGGCGGGACCCAGGAGTGTCATGAGCAGGCTGAAAAAGGCGGACCGTCCCTACGACATCGTGCTCTTCGGAGCGACCAGCTTCGCGGGAGCGCTCACCGCGGAGTACCTCGCCGCGCACGGACCGGACGGTCTGCGCTGGGCGATCGCCGGCCGCAGCGAGGACAAGCTCCGGGCGCTGCGCGAGAAGCTGCCGGGGGGCACGGACGTCGAGGTGCTGACGGCCGACGTCTCGGACCCGGAGTCGCTGCGCGCCCTCGCCGGGCACGCGCGCGTGGTCGCCACGACGGTCGGGCCCTATCTGACGTACGGCGAGGGGCTCGTCGCCGCCTGCGCGGACGCGGGTACGGACTATCTCGACCTCTCGGGCGAGCCGGAGTTCGTTGACCTGATGTACGTCCGGCACGACGCACGCGCGCGTGAGACGGGTGCACGGCTGGTGCACGCGTGCGGGTTCGACTCGATCCCGCACGACTTGGGGGCGTACTTCACGGTCCGGCAGCTGCCGGAGGGCGTACCACTGACCGTCGACGGGTTCGTGACCGCCGACGCCACCTTCTCCGGAGGAACGTTCGCCTCGGCGTTGAACCAGTTCGCGCGGGGCCGACAGATGATCGCCGCTGCCCGGGACCGCGGACGGCACGAGCCGCGCCTGGTGGGCCGACGGGCCACCGCGCCGACCGGAACCCCGCGGTACGCCCAGGAGATCGGCGCCTGGGCCCTGCCCCTGCCGACCATCGACGCGCAGATCGTGCGCCGCTCCGCGAAGGCCCTGGAGCGCTACGGTCCCGACTTCCGCTACCGCCACTACGCGGCGGTACGGCGGCTGCCCATGGCGGTGGGCGGGGTCGCGGCCGTGGGCGCGCTGTTCGCGGCGGCGCAACTGCCACCCGCCCGGCGCTGGTTGTCCGACCGGGTCAAGCCGGGTGACGGGCCGGGTCCGGAGAAACGGGCCAAGAGCTGGTTCACCGTGCGCTTCGTCGGCGAGGGCGGTGGGCGCCGGGTGTTCACGGAGGTCGCGGGCGGCGACCCGGGATACGACGAGACGGCGAAGATGTTCGCCGAGTCGGCGCTGTCCCTGGCCTTCGACGACCTGCCGGAGACCGCCGGTCAGGTCACGACGGCGGTGGCGATGGGGGACGCGCTGATCGAACGGCTGCAACGGGCCGGAATCACGTTCCGGGTGGCGTCGAGCCGGTGAGCCCCCGCGTCAGAAGGACCAGCCCGCCACCGTGTAGATCATCCCCGCTATCCAGCCGAGCCCCGCGAGCACACCGAGGACCAGCGCGGCGGTCACCGCGCGCTCGACGGGCCGGTTCGGGTCGGCGAGGGGCTTGGGGGAACGGTGGGTCATGCGGTGCGTCGTCATGCGGGACAGCCTGCCGATCACACGCGGGTGCGCACATCCGTACAGATACTCAGACGACGTACTCAGTCCCCCGCCTCACTCCGCCTCCTGGAACGCGGTCAGGCGGTCGCCTCCCGCAGCGCCTTGCGGCACAGCGCGTCCGCCCTGCGGGTCGTCTCCGGGAGCCGGTACGCCGGTGTGAGGGCGAGGGTGTGGGCGCAGGCGTTGTCGAGGCTCACGCGGTGGCCGACCGAGACGAAGACCGGCTTCACGGCCTCGCGGGTCCGCAGGGCCCGGCCCACCTCCTGCGCGTCCGCCAGCAGCGGTGCCCACGCGCCACGCCGGGCGCCGGGATCGCCGTAGGTGAAGGCGAACGGGTTCTTGGCGACGCCGATCGTGGGCAGACCGGTGAGCACGCCCAGGTGGCTCGCGAGGCCGAAGCGGCGGGGATGGGCGAGGCCGTAGCCGTCGCAGACGACCAGGCCGGGCGGAGACGGCAGGGCGCCGAGGGCGGCGAGGACCGTGGGGATCTCGCGGAAGGCGAGCAGGCCGGGGACGTACGGGAAGGAGATCCGCCCGACGGCCGTGGCCTCGGCGACGACGTCCAGGGTCGCCGCGTCCAGCACCACGGCCGCCGCCGCGACGACGTCCCGTGCGTCGTCGTAGGCCACGTCGACCCCGGTGACGTGACCGGTGCCGGGCGGCGGGCCGGCCTCGTCGAGGACGGTCCTCGTCCTCAACTCGTCCTGGAGCGCGCGGGCCTGCTCCTCGGTCGCGGGCCAGCCCGCGGGAATGTCTACGGCTCTCATGGTGGGGACGAGGGTACGGCGAGACGGCGTACCCTCGCGATCATGTTCGTACTGGAGCTGACCTACACCGCCCCGCTCGATGCCGTGGACGCCGTGCTGCCGGCGCATGTCGCCTGGCTGGACGAGCAGTACGAGCGAGGTGTGTTCCTGGCGTCCGGGCGCAAGAACCCCCGCGACGGCGGAGTGATCATCGCCGTCGCGGAGGACCGCGCGCGGATCGAGGAGACCGTCGCGGGTGACCCCTTCGTCGCGGCCGGGGTGTGCGCGTACCGCGTCACCGAGTTCGCCGCGACGAAGACGGCCCCCGCGCTGGAGGAGTACCGCGAGACCCTGGACTGACGGTCAGCTCTTGCCGCCCAGGGCACGCTGGAGCTCGCTCTTGTTCATGTCCGAACGGCCCTTGACGCCCTTCCGTTTGGCTTCCTCGTAGAGCTGGTCGTAGGTCGGGCCCTGGGAGCCCTTGCCGGACCGCTGGCCGCCCCGCTTGCCCGAGGACATGTCCTGGGTCGAGGTACGGCTGGCGGTCTTGGACTCGCCGGACCGGGCGCGTTCCTTGTTGACCGTCCGCGCCGCGATCTCCTTGGCCCGTCCGGTGCTCTCGCCCCGGTCCTGGGCGCTCTCCTTGATGTGCTCGTACTGACGCTCGCGCTTGGAGCTCGAACCGGCTGGCATGTGGGATCACTCCTTTCGCCGTCGGCGACCGGGTACCCACATTCCGCCACTCAGCCCTCCAGCCGTGCCACCCGCCCCTTCTCCCCGGCGGCCCAGCAGCCGCCGTCGACCGTGCAGTCCACGGTGTCGTACGAGCCGGTGTCGACGGTCCGCCAGGTCCGGCCGGCGTCCCGGGTGAGGTCGGTGCCGGTGGGGCCGACCGCGAGGGCGGCGGTGCGGCTGTGCGGGAGCCAGGCCACTCCGGAGCGGTAGCCGTTCACCGGGGCCGCGGCGGGCCGCCAGGCGGCGCCCCCGTCGCCGGTCCGCGCGGCGGCCTGCGGCGAGCTCTGGTCGGGGCGGTAGTCGCCGCCGACCGCGAGTCCGTGCGCGCGGTCGCGGAAGGCGAGCGCGAAGACGCCCTTGGCCGGGTCGCCCGCCGGGATCGGCGTGTCGGAGGCCGTCCAGGTCAGCCCCCGGTCGGCGGAGTGCAGTACACGCGCGCGTGCCGCCCCGCCGGTGGCCAGCCAGACGTCCCGCGGCCCCGAACTGACCAGGCACTGACCGCTCGCCGCGAAGCCGGCCTCGCCGTCGAGCGCGGCCGGCATCCCGGTGTTCGGCAGCACCTTCCAGGAGCGGCCGCCGTCGGAGGTCGACAGGATGCGGAACTTCCCGTCCACCGGGTCGCTCATGGCGAGACCGTGGCGGTGGTCGAAGAAGGTGAGGCAGTCGTAGAAGGCCTTGGCGTCGGTGTTGCGGAAGGACTCGGTCCAGGTCGCGCCGCCGTCGTCGGTGCGGTACACGCGGGACGCCTCGCCCTCTCCGATGGCCAGGACCACGGCCCGGCGCGCGTCGAAGGACTCGATGTCGCGGAACTGGAGTTCGGCGGCGCCGGGCGGCGAGACGTTTCGCCAGCTCGCCCCGCCGTCCGTGGTGCGCAGCACGGTGCCCTGGGTACCGGCCAGCCAGGCGGTGTCCCGGCTGACGGCCGACAGCCCGCGGAACCGCACCTCGGGGGTGCCGCTGTCCTTGAGCTCCCAGTGCGGAGTGCGGCCGTCGGGATCGTGCGCCTCGGCCGGTACGGCGGTCAGGACGGCCAGCGCCGCCGCACACGCCACCCCCACGGCGATGGTCCGGCCCGTCAGACCCGTACGTCTCTTGCCTCGCGTGTTCCCCAAGCGCCTCATGGCGGGCGAAGCTAGTCCACGCTCCCGGCGCCGTCCAGATGCCCTCGGCCGTCCGCCCGGTGGTGCGGGGGTCGCCACAAGTGCCCCTCGCGGCACGGGAAGAGGACTGAATCACACCTGTGCATGAAGACGGTGACAGAGGTCACTCGACTTTCGTGTACACGGATTGGCTCATTCCGTCGTCTCTTCCAGTGCCCGTCCTCACTCCGAAGCCCCACCCGCCGTCACAAGGGAGCAAGGCGTTGTCCACCGTCATCGAGCAGCCCGTCGAGGCCCGTCTCGTCGCCGCGGCACCGCGGATGCCGAGCATTCCCGCCACACTGCACTACGACCGCTGCGATCCGTTCGCGGTCCGTATGACCTTCCCCGCCCCGGCCACCCTGGAGGGGGTCGAGGTCTGCTGGACCTTCAGCCGCGACCTGCTCAGCACCGGCCTGCACGAGCCCGACGGCCACGGCGACGTCCGGGTGCGGCCGTACGGCTACGACCGCACCGTTCTCGAGTTCCACGCCCCCGAGGGCACCGCCGTCGTGCATGTGCGCACGGGTGAGCTGCGCCGGTTCCTGGAGGCGACGAACGACCTGGTGCCGACCGGCCTGGAGCACCTCCAGCTCGACCTCGACCACGACCTGGCGGAGCTGATGCGGGACGCCCACTGACGCGAGCCACCCGAGTGGGCGATGAGCTCGCGGTGGTCGAGCCCGTCGACCGACGCGTCGTACGTCCCCGCGTCCAGCAGCTCCCGCGCGGCGCGGCGGACCAGGGCGTGTGCGGCCGGCTCGGCGGCGGGAGGGCGCCGGATCCGGCCATGACGGTGAGCAGTCCGTCCACGCCTGGTCGACGAGGAGTCTGACGGTCCCCGGGTCGACGGCCCCGGGGACCGAGATCCTCTCGGCACTCACGGCGAGGTGGGCGGCGGACCGCTCCCCTCCCAGCGCCGCGCGGCGCAGGAACATGTCGATCCGGGCGTTCACGAACAACGGCACGCCCACGGCGTCGGCGGCCTCGCGGGCTGCGGCGACACGCTCGGCCTGCTCGCCGATCACCCGTAGCGGCTCGCCCCCGTACAAGGCGTCCTCGATCCTCACCCCGACCGCGCCCGCCGCGAGCACGGCCCGCGCGGGTCGGCGTCGCCCGCCGGGTCCCGCGCGCAGCCGCTCTCGATGTCCACGGTGACGGCACACCGACCACGGCGGCGATCCGTCTCACGGCACCCAGGGCCCGCTCCCGGCCAAGGAGAGCCCGGCGATCGTGGTGGCCACGGCGGCGCCGCCACGCCGGCGTTCAGGCTCCGGCCGAGGCCGCCGCCACCGCCCCGCGCAGCTCATGGACGACCTTCCGCAGCGCCGGGGCCGCCTGTCCGCTGCGTTCGATCAGCTCCTCGACCCGGGTGTCGTGGGCCTCCTTGCGGGGCAGCAGGGTCCGCAGCCCGGCGGCGGCCGCGAGCGCGACGACGGCCGCGTCCCGGTCGGAGGTGTCCACGGCCGGGACCGGCCCACGCAGGATCTGCCGTGCCTCCTCCTGGAGCGCCTCCACCGCGGCCGGGCGCGCCAGGTCGTACTCGACCGTGGGGAAAAGTCCGAGGGCCCGCCTCTTCCGCGCCCGCAGCCATCCCCCGGCGGCGAGTTGTTCCCGTACGGCGTCCAGCGTGATCCGGGTGTGCAGCGTCACCCAGGACCGCCACCGGTGCGGCCGGGATTCGCGAACCAGTTCGAGAAACCCGTCCAGGACGGCGTCACCGGTGGACGCGTCCATGTCGACCGGGGTCGCGATGCCGTCGTCGTCGAGGAGCAGCCCGCGCTGGGCCAGCTCGGTGAGCGCACCGGCCCGGACCAGCTGGGGGATCTGGGTGCCACCGGGGGTCTCGGACTTCGAGGTGTCCCAGGCCAGCAGGTAGAGGTGGGCCGGCAGAGAGAGCGGGCCGACGGGCACGGGGCCTCCTAGGGAGCATTAACTCGTTGACAGCCCTGCGGCCGCCTCGTACGTTGTAGAACGGTTCTGTTGTCGTCGATCGGAGAAGGACGTTGCTCGTCTGAGGTCCTGAGACACCGTGTCACACACCTGAGGTGTGTGCGCTGCGTGCGACCTCGGCACACGAGCCGTTCCGACGAGCCGGGCCCTGTCCGTGCCCTCCGGTTTCCTCTCGTCCCCCGTCGCCGCGGGTGTCTCGATACGCGTTTGCCCCTTCTCGCTTCGAGCAACCGCGGAGACTCGTATGTCTACTTCCATCACCTGCACCTCGCTCGCTTTCTCCTGGCCCGACGGCACCCCGGTCTTCGAGGGCCTCGACATCGCCTTCGGACCCGGCCGGACCGGTCTCGTCGGCGTCAACGGGTCAGGAAAATCAACCCTGTTGAAGCTCATCGCCGGTGAACTCACCCCGGCCGACGGCGCCGTGCGCGTCGCGGGCGAGGTCGGTTACCTCCCGCAGAACGTCACGCTCGACACCGGCCTGAGGGTCGACGAGGCGCTCGGCATCGACGGGCAGCGCGCCGCCCTGCACGCCATCGAGGCGGGTGACGTGGCCGAGGAGCACTTCGAGACGGTCGGCGACGACTGGGACGTGGAGGAGCGGGCCCTGGCCACCCTCGGCGAACTCGGGCTGGGCCACATCGAGTTGGACCGCGGGATCGGCGAGGTCTCGGGCGGCGAGTCGGTGCTGCTGCGACTGGCGGCACTGCTGCTGCGCCGCCCGGACGTCCTGCTTCTCGACGAGCCCACCAACAACCTCGACCTGTACGCCCGCAGGCGTCTGTACACGGCCGTCGCCTCCTGGCCCGGGGTCATGGTCGTGGTCAGCCACGACCGGGAACTCCTCGACCTGGTCGACCAGATCGCCGATCTGCGCTCCGGGGAGGTGACCTGGTACGGCGGCAACTTCTCCGCCTACGAGGAGGCCCTGGCCGTCGAACAGGACGCGGCGGAGCGGATGGTGCGGGTCGCCGAGTCCGACTTCCGCAAGCAGAAACGCGAACTGGTCGACGCCCAGGTGAAGTTGGCCCGCCGCAAGCGGTACGGCCAGAAGATGTTCGAGCAGAAGCGCGAGCCGAAGATCGTCATGGGGGCGCGCAAGCGGTCGGCACAGGAGTCCGCGGGCAAGCACCGCATCATGCACGAGGAGAAACTCGCCGAGGCGAAGGACCGGCTCGACGAGGCGGTGGAGGCCGTACGGGACGACGACGAGATCCGCGTCGACCTGCCGTACACCGCCGTGCCACCGGGCCGCACGGTGCTGACCCTCCTGGACCTGGAACTCGCCTACGGCGCACGGGTGAAGGGCGGCCTGGACCTGCGGGGTCCCGAGCGGGTCGCGCTGATCGGACGCAACGGCGCGGGCAAGACGACGCTGCTGCGCACGATCGCCGGGGAACTGGAGCCGGTGTCGGGCGAGGCGACGGCCCATGTCCCGCTCCGCTTCCTGCCCCAGCGCCTGGACGTCCTCGACGGCGAGCTGTCGGTCGCCGAGAACGTGGCCCGGTTCGCGCCGGGCGCCACCAACAACCGGGTGCGGGCCCGTCTCGCCCGCTTCCTGTTCCGGGGCGCCCGGGCCGACCAGCAGGCGTCGACGCTGTCCGGTGGCGAACGCTTCCGGGCGGCCCTGGCCGCGCTGATGCTGGCGGAGCCCGCACCCCAGCTGCTCATGCTCGACGAGCCGACGAACAACCTCGACATGGCGAGCGTGCGACAACTGACGTCAGCCCTGGAGTCGTACGAGGGCGCGCTGGTCGTGGCAAGTCACGACCTGCCGTTCCTGGAGTCGATCGGCATCACGCGCTGGCTGATGCTGGACGGTGAGCTGCGGGAGGTCACTCCGGAGGCCCTGGAGTTCCCCGCGTAGCGTCCACGGCGGTGACGACGGCCGCCGGATCCGCGCCCGCCCGGAGCAGCGCCACGCTCCGGGCGGGTGAGCTGGTCGAGCCGTCCCCGCAGGATGCGCCGGGCGTCCGCCAGTCCGTCGACGCCCTCCGGGGAGCCCATGACCTCGCGCACGGCCGGGATGCCGTCACCGCCCGCGCGCAGGGCGGCCGGATGCCCCGGCCACACCGCCCTACGGCACGATCGTCACCAAGAACCACCCCGATGACAGCGCGTCCGACCTCGACCCCCCGGGCCGCCGGCGGGTCGACGTCCATGTCGGCCGGACGGCGCTTCCAGCACTCCTCGGGGCGGTACGACCTCGCGGCGGCCGACGTGGTGCTGCCGCACCCGGTCCACGGGCCCCTCGGCTGGATCTGCCTCGTGCATCCCGGCGAGCGGACGACCGGCACCGTCGTACGACTCCTGTGTGAGGCCCGCGAGGCGGCACGCGCGTGTGCGGCGCGGCGGCGCTGGTGGGCCGTGGAGCGTCTCAGGAGGGCCACAGCCTGACTACGGGGGTTTTGTCGACACGGACCGGCGCTGCATGATGGCTGACCGGCGCCCGTCACGGATGCCGCCCCTGTCCCGCCGATACGGAGTTCCCTCGTGCCCAGCAAGAAGGCCCTCGTCCGCCGCCCCAGCCCGCGCCTCGCCGAAGGTCTGGTGACGCACGTCGAGCGGGAGAAGGTCGACGTCGACCTCGCGCTCGAACAGTGGGAGACGTATGTCGAGGCCCTGCGCGCGCACGGCTGGGAGACCGTGGAGGTGGACCCGGAGGACGACTGCCCGGACTCGGTGTTCGTCGAGGACACCGTGGTCATGTACAAGAACGTCGCGCTGATCGCCCGCTCCGGCGCGGAGTCCCGGCGCGAGGAGACCATCGGCGTCGAGGAGGCCGTGGCGCGCCTGGGCTGCTCGGTGAACTGGATCTGGGAGCCGGGCACCCTGGACGGCGGTGATGTGCTGAAGGTCGGCGACACGATCTACGTCGGCCGGGGCGGGCGTACCAACGCGGCCGGCGTCCAGCAGCTGCGGGCCGCCTTCGAGCCGCTCGGGGCCCAGGTCGTCGCCGTACCGGTGAACAAGGTGCTGCACCTGAAGTCGGCGGTCACCGCGCTGCCCGACGGAACCGTCATCGGGCACATCCCCAAGGTGGACCGGCCCGCGCTCTTTCCGCGCTTCCTGTCCGTGCCCGAGGAGGCCGGCGCCCATGTCGTCCTGCTCGGCGGCCCCATGCTGCTCATGGCGGCCAGCGCGCCGAAGACGGCGGAGCTGCTCACCGACCTCGGTTTCGAACCGGTGGTGGTGGACATCAGCGAGTTCGAGAAGCTCGAAGGCTGTGTGACCTGTCTCTCAGTTCGACTGCGGGACCTGTATGCCTGATCGAGCGTGCGCGACATTCCAACGGCCCCGGACCTGCGGTTCCCGGGGCCGCTTGTCATGCCCGGGGAACACCGCTGATCAGGGGTCTTTACGGCGCGCTTAACCTACGGTCTCGTAACCTACGGTTTCGTAGCCTACGATTCCGTAGGTTCCCGGCGCCGCTCGCCGATCCCCCTCAATTGTTCGCCGCGTCCCCCTGGAGTACCTGTGACGATCACTTCCCCTCACCTCGGCAGCCCGTCCTCCGCCTGGACCGACGCGCGACTGCTGTACGCGCTGGAGGAAGTGGTCGAGACGGAACTCAACCGGCATCTGAAGGTCACCAAGGACTGGATGCCGCATGAGTACGTCCCGTGGAGCGACGCCCGCAACTTCCCCGGTTTCTTCGAGGACGGCGAGGCCTGGCAGAAGGGCCAGTCCAAGGTCACCGAGATCGGCCGGATCGCCCTCGTCGTGAACCTCCTCACGGAGGACAACCTCCCCAGCTACCACCACGAGATCGCCTCGCTCTTCGGCCGCGACGGCGCCTGGGGCACCTGGGTGCACCGCTGGACCGCCGAGGAGGGCCGGCACGGCATCGTGATGCGCGACTACCTGCTCGCCTCGCGCGCGGTGGACCCGGACCAGCTGGAGCAGTTCCGGATGGCCCACATGAGCGAGGGCTTCGAGTCGGACAACCGCCACTCTATGCTGCACTCGGTGGCCTACGTCTCCTTCCAGGAGCTCGCGACCCGCGTCTCGCACCGCAACACCGGCCACCAGTCCGGGGACCCGGTCTGCGACCGCATGCTGGCGCGCATCGCCACCGACGAGAACCTGCACATGGTGTTCTACCGGAACCTGCTGAAGGCGGCCTTCGAGCTGGCGCCCGACCTCACGATGATGGCGGTGCGCGACGTCATCGTGAACTTCCGGATGCCCGGCCACGGCATGCCCGGCTTCGAGCGGGCCGCCGCGCAGATGGCGATCGGCGAGATCTACAACATGCGCATCCACCACGACGACGTCATCCAGCCCGTCCTGCGCTTCCTCAAGGTCCTCGAGATCGACGGCCTCGGCCCCGAGGGCCTCAAGGCCCAGGAGGAACTCGGCCTGTACATGAGCGGCCTGGACGCGGAGGCGTCGAAGTTCGACGAGAAGCTGGCGGCGCGCAAGGCGCGGATGGCGGCTCGCGCGGGGGCATGACGCCGGGCCGGCCGCCCCGCCGCATATCCGGTGCGGGCCGTCGGCTTCCTGCCGGGCCTGATCGACGCCGACGCCGCCGCGCGGGTACGGCGGCGGATTCGCGCGCCGCCCACGCGCGCGAACGAACGCCGGGCCGCATACGCCGCCCTGAAGTCGATGCGGCGGCAAGCCGAGAAAGGACGCGCGCCTTGCCTGCGTGGTGCGCTCGGCGCACGCTGGTCGTATGGGTGCTCACGACGGCGGCCCTACGCTCATCACTTCCGTGCAGCGGGCCCTCCGACTGCTGGAGGCGGTGAGCGCGCACGAGAACGGTGCGCCGGCGAAGAAGCTGGCACGTGAGACGGGACTGCCCCTGGCCACCGCTTATCACCTGCTGCGGACGCTGGTCCACGACGGATATGTACGGAAGCTGGACGACGGCGGGTTCGTCCTGGGCGACAAGCTGCAGACGCTGCACACCACGGGCCGCGGGCAGGTGTCGCTCAGCCGCATCCGTCCCACGCTCGCCGCTCTGCGGGACGATCTCGCGACCGCCGCCTACCTCACCTTCTACGAGGACGGCGAGATCCGAGTCGCCGAGATCGTCGACGGCCCCCGGGCGCCCCGTGTCGACCTCTGGGTGGGATTCGAGGACGCGGGGCACGCCACCGCGCTGGGCAAGTCCGTGCTGCGAGAACTGGATGACGCCTCCCGCAAGGACTACCTCTCCCGGCACCCCCTCGCCGACCTCACACCACGCACCATCACCAGCCCTCCGGAACTGCTCCGGCGACTCGACTCCTCGCCCGTGGCCCCGGCCGTCACGGACCTGGAGGAGTACGCCCTCGGTACCGTCTGTGTCGCCGTGCCCGTCTACAACGGGGACACCCTCGGCTCGCTCGGCGTCTCCCTGCGGGCGGACCGGCTCTCCCGACTCGAGGAGATCCTGGCGCGGCTGATCCCGGCCGCGAGTCGTGTGACCAGGGGTCTCTCGCTCACTATCTGAAACTCCCCACCTTGTGACGCCCGAGCCATACCCCTTTCCTGGATGAAAGAGACATTCCAGCGACCCCGCACAAGGTGAGGACTACGGACGAAGCATGAGTCAGGTTCGAGACCGGAAACGTGCCGTCGCACAGTTGGTGGCCGCCGTTACTCCCGCACTGCCCGTGCTGATCGTCTCCGTCGTCGTGCTCGTCGACGTCGCGTGCGGAGCAGGAACCCTCTGGCTGCCACTGCTCGCGGCCGGGCCCGCGCTGGCCGCCACCACCGGCGGGCCGCGCGGAGTCCTCTGTGTCGGCCTTCTCGCCGCGGTGCTGGGCGCGACGCTCGGAACCCGGGACGGCGTTCCGGGACATGAGCTGACGGCCGTACTGTCCGCCCTGGCGGCCGTCACGCTGGCGAGTGGCCACGCCAGCGCGTTGCGCGGGCGTCGTGAACGGGTGCTCGCGGCCGTCCGCTCGGTCGCGGAGGCCGCCCAGCATGCGCTCCTCAAGCCCGTACCGGCGACTGTGGGCCCGTTCCAGGTGGCCGTCCGCTACAGCGCCGCGGCGGCGGAGGCCCGTATCGGCGGGGATCTCTACGCGCTGGTGCCCACGCCGTACGGGGTCAGGCTGATCGTCGGCGATGTGCGCGGCAAGGGGCTGCCGGCCGTGGGGACCGCCGCACTCGTCGTCGGTGTCTTCCGTGAGGCCGCCTACGACGAGCCCGATCTCCTCGCTGTCGTCGGCAGGATCGAGCGGAGCCTGGCGCGCAACCTCGGTGCTGACGACTTCGTCACCGCCGTGGTCGCCGGGTACCCGCAGGCAGGCCATCTGGAGGTGGTCAACTGTGGCCACGCACCTCCGCTGCTGGTGCGCGAATCCGGCACCGTCGTGCCGGTGGAGCCCGCCCATCCGGCCCCGCCCCTCGGGCTGCGCGCCCTCACGGACGAGACTCCCAGCCTCCAGGTGCTGCCTTTCGACGACGGTGATCAACTGCTGCTCTACACCGATGGGGTCACCGAGGCCCGCAACCACGGCCGGGAGTTCTACCCGCTCGCCGAGGGGCTGGCCCGCCACGTGTCCGACGAGCCGGCCGGCACCCTCACCGCGCTCCATGACGAACTGCTGGCGCATGTGGGCGGCCGGCTGCACGACGACGCGGCACTGCTCCTGCTCCGCAAACCGGCCGCTCCGGAAGCGGTGTCGGACGCGGGTCGGGGCAGCGCCCCACACTCCGTCTCGTGGCCGGACAGAGCACCTACCTGAGGAGAGAAAGCCCCGGTCAACGGCGTAACGCCGGCCTCTGCGCTACGCCCGGGTGCGCTCCGGGATCCCAGCCGCACTCCCGGGCCCGTCGGCTCATCGGTTGTCCACTCGTCTGATCGCCAGCCGTTCCTTCTCGGAGAGGCCGCCCCAGACGCCGAAGCGTTCGTCGTTGGCCAGCGCGTACTCGAGACACGCCGAGCGCATCTCGCACATGCCGCAGATGCGCTTCGCCTCTCGTACCGAGCTGCCCGGCTCGGGAAAGAAGAAGTCCGCCCCGGTCTGCGCGCACAACGCCTGCGCCTGCCAGGCGGGGTCGGTCGGGGTGATGGTGTCGATGTGCATGGCCGAGATCGTGCCGGGCAGCGAAAAACGTTCGATCAACGCGCGATCAACGGCCCCGTTCATGACCTCCGGTCGCCTTGATGGTCCTCCGCCCGGTACGGGGGTGCACGGCGGCGCGCGGAAACGGTTCATCCACGGTCCGCGTCGGCGTACCGGCGGCGATTGTCAGTGGACGGTGCAAGACTCGGCAGTGCAGGCAACGGGACCCCTCAGAGGAGGGCAGAGATGCTCACGACCCGTTATGTCACCGGCGCTCCGAACTGGCTCGACCTCGGCACCCCGGACATCGACGGCGCCACCACCTTCTACGGCGGCCTGTTCGGCTGGGAGTTCCAGCCGGGCCCGCCCGAAGCCGGCGGTTACGGCTTCTTCCAGCTCGCCGGCAAAACCGCCGCGGGCGGCATGCAGACCACACCGGAGCAGGGCCCGCCCTCCTGGACCGTGTACTTCCAGACCCCCGACGCGGACGCCACCGCGAAGGCGGCCGAGCAGGCGCACGGCTCGGTGCTGATGCAGCCCATGGACGTGATGGGCCAGGGCGGCATGGCGATCCTCGCCGACAAGGCGGGCGTGCGGTTCGGCGTCTGGCAGCCCAAACAGAACAAGGGGCTCCAGGTCACCCAGGAGCCGGGCTCGCTGTGCTGGGTCGAGCTGTACACGGCCGACCTGCCGATGGCCGCCTACTTCTACCGCGCGGCTCTCGGCCTGGAGACCTACGGGGTCGACTTCCCCGGCGGCACGTACACGACGGTGCTGCCGGACGGGCAGGACGAGGACGCCATGTTCGGCGGCATCGTCCCGTTCGCCGACGATCCGCTGGAGGCGCAGGCCGGGGGGTACTGGATGCCGTACTTCGAGGTCACGGACACGGACGAGACGGTGGCGAAGGCACAGGAGCTGGGCGGCAGCATCCGGCTGCCCGCCACGGACGTGCCGGGTGTGGGCCGGGTCGCCAAGCTGGCCGACCCGTACGGCGCCCGCTTCGCGGTCATCAAGTCCGCCCCGCAGCAGACGTGACCGGGGCGGGGGGTCACGCCGAGGCGCGGCGGATCAGCGTGGTCGGCAGGACGACACCGGCCGGTGTGGCTCCCCCGCTCCTGCGGTCGAGGTCTCGCAGCAGCAGGCGGGCCATCAACCGACCCATCTTCTCTATGTCCTGACGGACCGTCGTCAGCGGTGGATCGGTCTGTTCGGCGACCGGCAGCATGTCGTCGAAGCCGATCACCGCCACGTCCTCGGGCACGCGGCGCCCTCGCTCGCGCAGCACGCGCAGGGCGCCGGACGCGGTGAGGTCGTTGGCGGCGAACACGGCGTCCACGTCCGGGCACCGGTCGAGGAGTTCGCGCATCGCCCGCTCCCCGCCGGCCGGGGTGAAGTCGCCCCGCACGACAAGCTCCGGGTCGGCGTCGCCCATGACGTCCTTGTAGCCGTCGAGCCGGTCCGCGGCGGAGGTCTGGTCGAGGGCGCCGGTGATGTGGGCGACACGGGTGCGCCCGAGTCCGACGAGGTGCCGCACGGCCTCGCGGGCACCGCCTCGGTTGTCGCTGTCGACGTACACGGCATCCGTCGTCCCGTCGCTCCACCCGGGCCGGCCGCCGAAGACCGTGGGGACACCGGCCCGTTGGATCAGTTCCGGCAGCGGGTCGTCGAGGTGCAGCGAGAAGACGAGCGCGCCGTCGACGTGGCCTCCGGCGAGGTAGCGTCCGACGCGGGCGTGGTCGTCGCGGCCCTCGGTGAGCAGCAGGACGAGTTGATTGTCGTGGGCGGTCAACTCCTTGCTGATGCCCCGGAGTTGCAGCGCGAAGAAGGGGTCCGCGAAGACCCTGGTCTCCGGTTCTGCCACGACCACGGCGACGGCGTCGTGGCGCCGGGTGACGAGACTCCGGGCGGCCTGGTTGGGGACGTAACCGAGCTCCTCGACGGCCCTGCGCACCCGCTCGACGAGCGGCTCCCTGACCCCGTCCCCGCCGTTCACCACCCGGGACACGGTGGCCCGCGACACCCCGGCCCGGGCCGCCACAGCCTCCAGTGTGGGGCGCGGCACTGTGTCGGTCACTTCGGGGCTCCTCGTCGGCGGGTGCGGATCAGGATAGCCCCGGAGGAGGACACGGGTGAGAGCGCTCTCGGGATGGGTGAAGAGGCTTGTGCAACGGGGTTCCCTGGACTGGTCGGTGCCGGCCATCTCGCGACGGGACTCAGGCCAGCAGGTCCACCCGCTGCCCGATCCCCTCCCGCTCGGCTCGCCCGTACGCCGTCCAGGCCAGGGCGAGGTCCTGCCAGGGCATGCCCACGGGGGCGTAGACGGTGAGGTCCGTGTCGGTCGTCCGGCCGGGGTGCTCGGACCGCGTGACCTCGCCGAGGGTCGCGTCGGCGGCCCTCAGCATTCCCACGCGGGCCGTGAGTGCACGATCGTCGACCACCAGGAGTGCCGCCTCCAGCAGATCGGCGGCCAGTTCCGCCTTGCCGGGCTCGTCCGCACCCAGGCTCGTGAAGTGCTGGCCCGGCCTGGTGTCCCGCAGGTGCAGCAGTGGTTCCCTCGACCAGGTCGCCGACAGGACGATGTCGGCGGCCGCGGCGAGCTCCGTGGCGGAGGACACCACACGCCCACCGTGCCGCGCGGCGAACTCCGCGGCGCGGTCGGCGGACGTGTCCTGGACGACGAGGGCGCTGCGAGGTCGTAGCACCGCAAGGCCCCGCACCATCAACTCGGCCTGCGCGCCCGCCCCGATCACTCCGACGACATCTCCCCGGCCGGCGAGCACATGGGTTCCCAGGGCGGCCGCGAGGCCGGTGCGCCAGGCCGTGACCGTCGCCGAGTCCAGCAGCGCCAGCAACTCGCCGTCGGCGCCGCTGTGCAGGCAGATCACCCCGCGCAGGGCGGGCCGGGCGGCGGGGAACTTGGCGTTGACCTTCACCGTGTAGGCCGGAACGCCGGGGAGCAGGCCGGGGATCAGCGCGGTGGCCGTGCCGGGGAACGGGAGGTCCGTGCGCACCCGTTGTCCCGCGATCGGCACCCCCTGCCGGAAGCCCTCCCGCAGGGCGTCGATGCAAGCCTCCGGATCCAGCACCGCCTCCAGATCACCGCGTGTGAGAAGAAGAGTCACCCGTCCATGATCCGTCAGTGCGCGTGCCCGGCCTGCTGCTCCGTGTGCTCGTGGGGCTCGTACCCGGGGATCGTGCCGTCCGTCTTCTTCACCAGGAACAGGCCCACCATGCCCATGTCGGAGTGGCTCTGCACATGGCAGTGGTACATCCACGCGCCCGCCCCGACCCCCTCCCCCGCGATCACCTGGAAGCCGAAGGAGTCCGCCGGGCCCACGATCTTGTTGTCGATGACCTGGCTCGGGTCGTCGGGGCCGGTAAGCATGCCCGTGCGGTTGTCCGCCCAGCGGTGACCGTGCAGGTGGAAGGTGTGGTAGTACTCGCCGTGCGTGATCATCACGAACTCGACCCGATCGCCCACCGTGGCCTCGAAGTTGGGCCCGGAGTGCGCCGGCTTGTTGTTGATGAGCATGTCGTTGAAGACGATCGTGTGGGTCGCGTCCGGGAGGACATCGCCCTTGCGGCGGACGATCACGGGTCCGTAGAGCCCCTTGCGGATACCGCCGGTTCCGTGTTCCGTGCCGACCACGTGGTCGTGGTAGTGCCAGTAGCCCGCGCTGCCCGCCCGCCAGGTGCCGTCGCTCCGGCGGCCCGGCAGATGGGTGCGCCAGGTGTAGGTGCGGGTGCCGCCCGGCTCGACGTCGCTGTTGTTCAACTTGGTGCCGTCGCTGGAGATCTCGTAGTCCAGGCCGTGGACGTGCAGGCTCGCCCTGACGTCCATGGTGTTCTCGAACTCGATGTGCAGGGTGTCGCCCTCGTTGAGCTCGATGAGCGGACCGGGGATGGTCGCCTTGCCTTTCTCGAGGCCGTAGCCCATCTGCCCGTCGGCGAGCTTCTCGGCGTACAGCTTGATGCGCTTGACCTCGCCGCCGCCCGGGGCGGCCGTCGCCGGACCGGTGTCGCCCCGGGCCTCCGGCGCCAGGGACAACGATGTCGCGACGGCCGCACCGCCGAGCAGCACCCGCCGGTTGAAGCCACGTCTGTCCAGTGCACCCACGCAGAACTCCCCACCGTGATACGGATTTTGCGGAGACGTACCTGTGATGAACCTGTGAGACGGTACCGGCCGCCGAGCCGTTTATCCACACTCAGGACAAAGTTCGTGCGATCCCGGTCATAGGTATTGGCGAGTGACGCAAAGGGGTCTAGCTTCCATGGCGCTGTTGCTGTGACCGAGGAGGTGCCCATGCACTTACGAGGGTTGAGCGCGAGAAGCGGAGGAAGCACGAGAAGACGGGTCTGGACGGCCACCGTGACCGCGGGGGTCGTCGCCGCCGGGCTGATGTCCGGACCGGCGGCGGGGGCGCTGCCGGCTCCCGATCCATCCGCGACAACGATGTCCGTCAAGTCGCCACCGGGCGGCGCCGATGTACGGGTGCTGGTCTTCTACGGGTCCGCGGCCGCCGGGGACGAGTCACCGGTCGTCAACGCCGGGATCGCCGCCGTCGAGAAGATCGGGCTGTCCGGTCCCGTGAACCAGCGGTTCGAGACCGAGGCCACGGACGACGCCAGGGTCTTCACCGACGAGAAGGCGCTGGGGAGTTACAACGCGATCGTCTTCCTGACCGGCGGCGGGGACGTCCTCGATCCCGAGCAGGAGGCCGGCCTGGAGGCCTACATGGAGGCGGGCGGCGGTTTCGTCGGCGTCCATGACGCGGCCCGCGCCGAGCCGTACTCCGACTGGTTCACGGGTCTCGTGGGCGCCCGTCCGGCCGCGTCCAGCCCAACGGCCGTGCAGCGAGCCACCGTTGAGGTCGGCGACCGGCAGCATCCGGCGACGAAGGATCTGCCGGTGCAGTGGAAGCGTCCCGACCAGTGGTTCAACTGGACCAAGAACCCGTCCGGTGACGTGCACACCGTGGCCCGGGTGCGCGAGTCGACCTACCAGCCCGGCGCGAGCGCCAACGGCTGGGACCATCCGGTGAGTTGGTGCCGCGACTACGACGGCGGCCGGTCGTTCTACACCGGCATGGGAGGCACGGTGGCGTCTTACGACGAGACCGACTTCCGGGCCCATCTGCGCGGTGCGCTGCTGTGGACCTCGCGGCTCGTGCAGGCCGACTGCAAGGCGACCATCAACGGCAACTACAAGGCCGAACGCCTCACCCAGCCCAACCAGGCGGGGCAGAACGACCAGATCGGCGAGCCGCACGGCCTCGTCACCGCCCCCGACGGGCGCGTCCTGTACATCGGCCGCGGCGGCGCCGACTCCTCCCAGCCGGTGATCACCGACTGGAACAACCCGGACGTCGGCAAGGGCAAGGGCCAGATCCACGTCTACGACCCGGCGACCAAGAAGGTCACCCTGGCGGGCGAGTTGACCGTCTTCGGCAACAAGGGCGGCGGCGACGAGCTGGTGAAGGTCGAGGAAGGGCTGCTCGGGATAGAGCTCGACCCGCGCTTCGAGCAGAACGGCTGGGTGTATCTGCACTACACCCCGCACGCACAGCTCAACCGCGACACCCGGATCGCCGAGCGTCGGGTCTCCCGCTTCACGCTCGACCTCGCCACGAACAAGCTGGACCTGAGCAGCGAGAAGGTCCTGCTCAAGTGGCCGGTCCAGGTGCACAGTTGCTGCCACGCGGGCGGCGGGATGTCCTGGGACTCCAAGGGCAACCTGTACATCGCGACCGGCGACAACAACTCCAGTGGCTTCAGCGGCGGTTACTCCGGCAACAACCCACAGCCGAACTACAAGGGCGTCTCCTTCGCGGACGCGCGCCGCACCGCCGGCAACACCAACAACCTCAACGGCAAGATCCTGCGCATCCACCCGGAGCCCGACGGGACGTACACACTGCCCGAGGGGAACCTCTTCACGGGCAAGGAGACCGACGAGGGCGGCGGCAAGACCCGCGGCGAGATCTACGTCATGGGCGTCAGGAACCCGGCCCGCATCTTCGTCGACAAGAAGACCGACATCCTGTACGCGGGATGGGTCGGCCCGGACGCGGGCGAGCCCTCGACGACCTGGGGCCCGGCCAAGTACGACACCTTCGCCGTCATCACCAAGGCGAGCAACCGGGGCTGGCCGTACTGTATGGGCAACAAGCAGCCCTACCGGGACCGCAACCTGCCGGACCCCAACCAGCCGCTGGGCTGGTACGACTGCGACCACCCGAAGAACGAGTCGCCCAACAACGACGGTCTGGTCAACCTCCCGCCCGTCACCGGCAACAACATCTGGTACTCGCCCCAGGGCGGCGCCCCGGACTACCCGCGCGACGCGAACGGCATCCCCTCCTACAAGCAGGAGGACGCCAAGTACCTGCTGCCGTGGCTGAAGGGCGGCGGCCAGGCCGCGATGAACGGGCCGGTCTACCGCTACGACACCGCCTCGGCCACCAGCACCGTCAAGTGGCCCGCCTACTGGGACGGCAAGTGGTTCGTCGGCGACTTCTACGACGCCGACCAGCCGCGCAACGCCGTCATCACCGATCCGAAGAACCACGGGGACGGCGGACTGCCCGTCCACTCGGAGTCGCTCAAGAAGATCGTGCCGATCGGCAACGACGGCATCAAGAACCTCATGGACTGGAAGTTCGGTCCGGACGGCGCGCTGTACGTCCTCGACTACGGGCGCGGCTTCTTCACCTCGGACGCCAAGTCGGCACTGTGGCGCGTCACTTACACGGGCGGCGGACCGACTCCGGCTGCCGGACAGCTGGCGAGAGGAGGGCAGTGATGCGCCCCCGAAGAGCACTGACCGTCCTGCTGGCCGCCCTGTTGATGGTGCTCGGCCTCCAGTCGACGTCCCAGGCACGGCCCGACACGGTCCCGGCGGCGGCCCAGACACTCACCTGGACCGCCGGCGACGACATCACCAAGTACACCTCCGTCCCGACGACGGCCGTCGCGGGCTCGGCCACGATCGTCTTCGAGAACAGCACGGCGACCGGCAACACCACCGGTATGCCGCACACGTTGACCTTCGTGACCAGCGACCCCGAGTTCAACAACGACGTCGAACTCAACATCCTCGCCAACCCGAACGACGACATGGGCGGCCGCCACACCGCCGAGGTCACGCTCACCCCGGGCCGCTACTTCTACCACTGCACGATCCCGGGCCACGGGCAGATGCAGGGCATCCTCGTGGTGACCGAGGGCAGCGGCTCGGACACCACCGCCCCGACACCCCAGGCCCAGGTGACCGGCACGCAGAACGCGCAGGGCCAGTACGTCGGTTCGGCGAGCGTGGCCCTCACGGCGACCGACGAGGCCGGCGGCTCCGGCGTCGACCGGATCGAGTACGCGACCGGGGACGCGGGTGCCTGGCAGCCGTACACCGCCCCGGTCGTCTTCGACCAGGTCGGCGACCACACAGTGCGGTACCGGGCCGTCGACAAGGCGGGCAACGTCTCCGCGGAGAAGAGCGTCGGCTTCACGGTCGTCGCCCCGCCCTCCGACGACACCGCCCCGCCGGACACCTCGGCAACGGTGAGCGGCGAGCAGAACCCCGACGGCACCTACCTCGACATGGCGACCGTGACCGTGTCGGCCTCCGACACCGGATCCGGGGTCAACACCATCGAGTACGCGGTGAACGACGGGAGTTGGCAGCCGTACACCATGCCTGTGATGGTGCACCAGGTCGGCTCCCACACCGTGCGCTACCGGGCGACCGACAAGGCGGGCAACGTGGCCGCCGAGAAGAGCGTCCGGTTCACGGTGGTCGCGACGCCCCCGCAGGACACCACCCCGCCGGTGACCGGTGTGACCGTGGACGGCACGCGGAACTCCGACGGGGCGTACGTGGGCAACGCCAAGGTGACCGTGAGCGCCACGGACGAGGGCGGTTCGGGTGTCGGGGGCGTCGAGTACTCGATCGACGCGGGACCGTACCTGGCGTACACCGCTCCCGTGGTCGTCGACCGGGCGGGCACCCACACCCTGGCGTACCGGGCGACGGACAAGGCGGGCAACACCTCGGCCGCACGCACGGTGACCTTCACGGTGGTCTCCAGTCAGGTCCCGGCGCCCAACTGCGCGGAGCTCGACGAGCGGTTGACGGTGATCGTCGGCACGGTCGACAGCGGGGTACCGAACCGCATCACCAACAGCCGGTGCCGCATCAACGAGTTGATCGAGGACGAGAAGGAGTGGACGTCCCACGCGCTGTTCCTCAAGCACGTGAAGACCGTCCTGGACAAGCTCTTCAGGGACGGGGTCGTCGACGAGCGCGAGTACGACGCCATCGACGCGGCGGCCCGTGAGTCCGGCATCGGCAAGCCGGGGCAGACCGAGGGCTACCGCACGATCCTCGACGGCAGCGCGGCGTCCTTCGCCAAGTGGCAGCAGGTGGGCGGCGGTTCGTTCGCACCCAACGGCGACGGGTCGATCACGTCCGGCACCACGAAGGACGGCCTCGGCATGCTCTGGTTCCCGGAGCGCAAGTACGGCGACTTCTCGCTCAAGCTCCAGTGGCGGGACGACGCCCCGGGCACCGGGAACGCCAACTCCGGTGTGTTCGTGCGGTTCCCGTGGGTCCACGACAATCCGGAGGAGCCGCGGCCGGAGTGGGCCGCCATCAAGTACGGCCATGAGGTGCAGGTGCTCGACCGGCCGGACGGCGACATGTACAAGACCGGTTCCATCTACGGCTTCGACCGGGTGGGGCTGGCCGGTGCCGGCGTCACCCAGAAGGGCACCTGGAACGACTACGAGATCCGGGTGGTCGACCAGCACTACTCGGTCTACCGCAACGGCGTGCTGATCAACGAGTTCGACAACATCGGCGGTCAGGACTTCTACCCGGCCCGCTCGGACGACCCGGGCACGGACGGGCGGCGGTTCGACTCCGGCTACATCGGGCTCCAGGTGCACAGCACGACGGACGTTGTCTCGTACCGGGACATCAGGATCAAGGAGCTGTAGGAGGCGCCTTTCTCGACGTGTCCCGGCTCGGCTGTACCCGCTTGGGCTCCCCCGGCATCTTCGGATACTCGGGCGGGTACGGCAGATCACCGAGCCCGTGGTCGTGCTCGTCACGGCGGGCCAGGTCCAGGAGGGCGTCCAGCGAGAAGGCGTGATCGTCCATGTCCGCGTGCACATCGCCGAGTTCGGCGAAGCGCGCGGGCATGGTCGCGATGTCGAAGTCCATGGGGTGCGCCTGGCCGACCTCCTCCCAGCGCAGGGGTGCGGAGACGGGGGCGTGCGGGCGGGGCCGTACCGAGTAGGCGGAGGCGATCGTGCGGTCGCGGGCCGTCTGGTTGTAGTCGATGAAGATGCGCTTCCCCCGCTCCTCCTTCCACCACTTGATGGTGACGTGCTCCGGCATCCGGCGTTCCATCTCGCGCCCGACCGCGATCGCGGCCCGCCGCACCTGGGTGAAGGTCCAGCGCGGTTCGATCGGCACGAAGACATGCAGGCCGCGTCCGCCGGAGGTCTTGGGCCAACCGCGCAGACCGCCGAACTCCTCGAGCACCGACCGCAGTTCATGCGCCGCGCGCACGGCGTCGTCGTAGTCCGTGCCGGGCTGCGGGTCGAGGTCGATGCGCAGTTCGTCAGGGCGGTCGACGTCGTCCCGGCGGACCGGCCAGGGGTGGAAGGTCAGGGTGCCGTACTGGGCGGCCCACAGGACGGCGGCCTCCTCGGTCGGGCACATCTCGTCGGCGCTGCGGCCGCTGGGGAAGGTGATGTGGGCGGTCGGGATCCAGTCGGGCATGTTCTTGGGCGCCCGCTTCTGGAAGAAGTTCTCGCCGGTCACACCGTCCGGGTAGCGCTCCAGGGTGGTGGGGCGGTCGCGCAGGGCGCGCAGGATGCCGGGGGCGACGGCCTGGTAGTAGCGGGCGAGGTCCAGCTTGGTGAAGCCGCGCTCCGGGAAGAAGATCTTGTCCGGGCTGGACAGCCGTACGGTCCGGCCGCCCGCCTCCAGTTCCACCGCGTCACCCATGCGTGCCACGGTAAGCGAGCCCGGCATATCAGGCATTTCGGGGCGTGCGCGTGCAGAATCGGACCATGGATCTGCCGGTGATGCCCCCAGTGAAGCCCATGCTCGCCAAGTCCGTGGCGAAGATCCCGCCGGACATGCACTACGAGGCGAAGTGGGACGGGTTCCGCGCCATCGTCTTCAAGGACGGGGCCGAGGTCGAGCTGGGCAGCCGTACCGGCAAGCCGCTGACCAGGTACTTTCCCGAGCTGGTGGAGGCACTCGCGGCGCGGCTGCCCGAGCGGTGCGTGATGGACGGCGAGATCGTGATCGCGCGGGAGGGCCGGCTTGACTTCGACGCACTGACCGAGCGCATCCATCCGGCGGCCTCGCGGGTGCGGACGCTCGCCGAGCGGACGCCGGCCTCCTTCGTCGCCTTCGACCTGCTGGCCCTCCAGGACGAATCACTGCTGAACGTCCCGCTGACCGACCGCAGGGAGTTGCTCACGACGGCTCTGTCCGGCGTCACGGCCCCGGTGCACGTGGCACCGGCGACCACGGACATCGACGTGGCCCGCCATTGGTTCGAGCAGTACGAGGGCGCGGGCCTGGACGGTGTCATCGCCAAGCCGCTCACCCTGCGCTATCTCCAGGACGAGCGGGCCATGTTCAAGATCAAGCACGAGCGCACGGCGGACGTGGTGGTGGCGGGCTACCGGCTGCACAAGAGCGGCCCTGTCGTGGGCTCCCTGCTGCTGGGGCTCCACGACGACCGGGGCGCCCTCCAGCACGTCGGCGTGTCCGCGGCCTTCCCCATGAAGCGGCGCGCCGAGCTGATCGAGGAACTGGAGCCGCTGCGGATGGAGGACGCCTCCGGGCACCCCTGGGCGGCCTGGGCCGAGGAGGCCGCCCACGAGAGCGCCCGGCTGCCCGGGGCGCCGAGCCGCTGGTCGGGCAAGAAGGACCTGTCCTGGGTGCCGCTCCGGCCGGAGCGGGTGGCGGAGGTGGCGTACGACCACATGGAGAACGGCGTACGGTTCCGCCACACCGCCCGCTTCCGCCGCTGGCGGCCCGACCGGACGGCCGAGAGCTGCACGTACGAGCAGCTGGAGGAGCCGGTGCGGTACGACCTGGACGAGATCCTGGGAGGTTGACGCGCCAGGTCAGGGCCGCATCAGCACCTTGACCGCGCCCTCCTGCTTCTTCTGGAACATCTCGTACGCGTGCGGGGCGTCCGACAGCGGCACATGATGGGTCGCGAAGTCGTCGACGCCGAGCGGGTCCTCGTCCGTCAGATACGGGATGATCTCGTCGCTCCAGCGCCGCACGTTGGCCTGGCCCATCCGGATCTGGATCTGCTTGTCGAACATCGTGAGCATGGGCAGCGGGTCGGCCATGCCGCCGTAGACGCCGGTCAGGGAGAGTGTGCCGCCGCGGCGCACCAGTTCGATGGCGGTGTGCAGGGCGGCGAGCCGGTCGATGCTGAAGCGCTCGGCGAACGGTCCGCTGAGCTTCCTGGGCAGCAGGGCCGAGGCGTTCTGGGCGAGCCGGGCGGCCGCGCTGCCGTGGGCTTCGGTGCCGACGGCGTCGATGACGGCGTCCGGGCCGCGTCCGTCGGTCTCGTCGCGGATCGCCTGGACCAGTTCCTTCTCGCTGTCGAAGCTCCTGAGGTCGTACGTCTCAACGCCCCGCAAGCGTGCCCGCCGCAGCCGTTCGGTCACCAGGTCCACGCCGAAGACCCGCCCGGCGCCGCGTACCTGCGCGACCCGGCAGGCCATGTCACCGATGGGGCCGAGGCCGAGCACGGCGACGCTGCCGCCCTCGGGGATGTCCGCGTAGGCGACGGCCTGCCAGGCGGTGGGCAGCACGTCGGAGAGGTAGACGAAGCGGTCGTCCGGCGGGCCCTCGGGAACCTTGATCGGCCCGTACTGGGCCTGCGGGACCCGCAGGTACTCGGCCTGGGCGCCCGGTACGGCACCGTAGAGCCGGGTGTAACCGAACAGGGCGGCACCCATGCCCTCGCTGGTGACCTGGGTCGTCTCGCACTGGGTCGGCAGCCCGGTCATGCACATCCAGCAGTTGCCGCAGGCGATCTGGAAGGGCACGACGACCCGGTCGCCCACCGCGAGGTCCGGCACCCCGGCGCCGACCTCCTCGACGATACCCATGGGTTCATGGCCGAGGATGTCACCCGGCGTCATGAACGGGGTGAGCACCTCGTAGAGATGCAGGTCGGAGCCGCACAATCCGGTCGAGGTGACGCGGATGACCGCGTCCGTCGGCTCCTTGATCTTCGGATCGGGCACCTCCTCCACCCGTACGTCCCGCTTGCCCTGCCAGGTCACAGCCTTCATCGCCGGGCACTCCCTCCGTCACCTCGCGTGTCGGTCCTGGGGTAGGCGCCCCGGGTACCCGAGGTGCCTCCGCCGAACCGGGATCCAGGGCCGATCGGCGTACTCGACGCGACTAATCAGAAACGAACGGGTATGGCCACCAATGAACTTATAAGCGCACAATCAAAGGCACGAGACGGGCGGGCATGGTGGGCATGGCGGGCATGGTGGATATGGAACACGGGGGGCGCGCGCGGCGTGCCCGTACGGCGGCGGCACTGCTGACCGTCACGGGTCTCTTCGCCGCGGGCTGCACGGGACACGGCACACCCCGTGTCCCGGCCGACGACGGACGCGGACAGTTCCGCACGGATCGACCGACTACTTCACCACCGAACACATCGGAACCGACCGAGGAGGCCGACCATCCCTCTCTGCTCGCCGTGAAGATCGACAACGTGCGGGCGGCCCGCCCGCAGACCGGCATCGACTCCGCCGACGTCGTCTACGCCGAGCAGGTCGAGGGCGGCCTCAGCCGCCTCATGGCGGTGTTCGCGACGAAGCTGCCGAAGGCCGTCGGCCCCGTGCGCAGCGCCCGCGAGTCGGACCTGGAGCTGCTGCGGCAGTTCGACGACCCGACGCTCGCGTTCTCCGGTGCCCAGGGCAAGCTGATGCCGCTGATCAACAGAGCGCCGCTGGTCGCCCAGACTCCCGAGAAGGCGTCCCGCGCCTACTTCCGCGGTGCCGACAAGGTCTTGCCGCACAACCTCTTCGTGCACCCGAAGCGCCTGCTGCCCGCCACGCCGGGCGCCGCCGCGCTGACCACCGGCTTCCACTACGGCCCCGCGCCCGCCGGCGGCACCGAGGACACCTCGGAGACGGTCCGCTTCCCGGCCGCCCGCTTCACCTTCACCTGGTCGAAGAGCCGGGAACGCTGGCTGGTCTCGATGGACGGCACCCCGGACGTGACGTCCGACGGGAAGCGGCTGGCCCCGGCCACGGTCGTCGTGCAGTACGTGAAGGTACGCAAGTCCGCCTTCCACGACTTCCTCGGCAACAACACGCCGTACACGGTGACGGTGGGCTCGGGCCGGGCGAAGGTGCTGCGCGACGGCCGCGCCTACGACGTGAACTGGAAGCGGGCGAAGGCCACGGACGGTACGGAGTTCACCACCAAGGACGGCTCCCCGGTGAACTTCGCCAAGGGCCAGGTGTGGATCGTCTTCGCGAAGGCGTGATCAGGGCTGGGGGACGAGGGGTTCCGCGGGATTACGGAGCCCCTCCGCCGCGTCCGCGACCCGGCGGATCAGCTCGAAGAACTGCCCCTGTTCCGCGACGGAGAGCGGGGCCAGGAAGACCTGGTTCATCCGGGCCGTGCGCACGGTCAGCTTGCGGTGGGTGCGCACCCCGTCGTCGGTCAGGCGCAGCAGGAAGCGGCGGCCGTCCTGGGGGTCGCGGACCTTGTCGAGCAGCCCGCGCCTGCCGAGCCGGCTGATGACCTCGGCGATGGTGGACCGGTCGAGACCCACCCGCTCCCCCACCGTGCGCTGGTCGAGCCCCGGTTCGGCGACCAGCGCGTTCAGGACCGCGAACTGCGGCGAGGTGATCTCCTCGGAGACCATCGTGTTCCACAGCAGGTAGTGGGCCTGCTGGAGCCGCCGGGCGAGGTGCCCGGGGTGGGTGGTGAGGTCCACCGCGGCCATGTGCGCTCCCGAGTCGTTTTGGTTGGTGCACTGAAGGTTATTGAGCCTTGACGCCAGGCTGCCACAGTGGCAGCTTAAGAGAAACCTCGCCGAGATAGTCAGTGCACTGAGCGAATCGCAGGAATCCCCATGACTCTCACCCAGCACGACATCGACCGGGAAATCGCCGCCGAGCACGCCGCCTACGAGAAGCGGCTCGCCGACGGCGCTCCCGTCGAGCACCAGCCGCGCCGCGACTACGCGCCGTACCGCTCCTCGGTGCTGCGGCACCCGAAACAGCCGCCGATCAGCATCGACGTGTCCAGGGACCCGGAGCTGGTGGAGCTGCGGTCGCCCGCCTTCGGGGAGCGGGACATCACCGAGATCGACAACGACCTGACCCGGCAGCACACCGGTGAGCCGATCGGTGAGCGGATCACCGTCGAGGGGCGGCTCCTGGACCGCGACGGCCGTCCGCTGCGCGGGCAGCTGGTGGAGATCTGGCAGGCGAACTCGGCGGGCCGCTACGCCCACCAGCGCGAGCAGCACGACGCCCCGCTGGATCCGAACTTCACGGGCGTCGGCCGCACCCTGACCGACGACAGCGGCTTCTACCGCTTCACGACCGTCCAGCCGGGCCCGTATCCGTGGCGCCAGCACGTCAACGCCTGGCGGCCGGCCCACATCCACTTCTCGATCTTCGGCACGGCGTTCACCCAGCGGCTCGTGACGCAGATGTACTTCCCGAGCGACCCGCTGTTCCCGTACGACCCGATCATCCAGTCCGTGACGGACGACGCGGCCCGCCAGCGGCTCGTCGCCACCTACGACCACGGCCTGTCCGTGCCGGAGTTCTCGATGGGCTACCACTGGGACATCGTGCTCGACGGGCCGCAGGCCACCTGGATCGAAGAAGGACGCTGACCAGCCATGACGAAGATCGACACCAGTCGCCCGGAGACCGTGCTGCCGACCCCGTCGCACACGGTCGGCCCCTTCTACGGCCACGCCCTGCCCTTCCCCGGCGGCGGCGACATCGCGCCCATCGGCCACCCGGACACCATCACCCTCCAGGGCTACATCACCGACGGCGCGGGCAACCCGCTGCCGGACGCCTTCGTGGAGCTGTGGAGCGCCGACCCCGACGGCAACGTCCCGCAGGTCGACGGCTCGATCCGGCGCGACCCCGCGAGCGGTGGCTACCTGGGCCGCAACGGCGTGGAGTTCACCGGCTGGGGCCGCATCCAGACCGACGCCAACGGCCACTGGACCGCACGGACACTGCGGCCGGGCGCGCGCGGGCAGAGCGCGCCGTACATCAGCGTGTGCGTCTTCGCGCGCGGGCTGCTGGTGCATCTGTACACCCGGATCTACCTGCCGGACGACGAGACGGCCCTCGCCGCCGACCCGCTGCTGGCCCGGGTACCGGCGGAGCGGCGCGACACGCTGATCGCGCGTGAGCAGGGCGATGGCACCTACCGTTTCGACATCCGCCTTCAGGGCGAAGGCGAAACGGTCTTCCTGGAGTTCCAGTGACTTCTCCCGATCCGGACACCGGCCTGCTCGCCCCCGGGTGGGCGGGCTCCCCCGCCGCCTCCGCGACCACCGACGGCGCCTACCTCCAGGCGATGCTGGACGCGGAGGCGGCGCTGACCCGGGTGCAGGCCCGGCTGGGTCTCGCCCCGGACGGGGCGGCCGACGCGGTGACCGAGGCCGCCCAGGCGGACCGCTTCGACGTACGGTCCCTCGCCGACCGTGCGCGCGGCGGCGGCAACCCCGTCATCCCCCTGGTCGCCGACCTCACCGAGGCGGTCGGCGAGGAGTACGGCCCGTACGTCCACCGGGGTGCCACGAGCCAGGACATCCTGGACACGGCGACGATGCTGGTGTCGGCGCGCACGCTCGGCCTGCTGCTGGCGGACCTCGACCGCGCCCAGCGGGCCCTGGCCCGGCTCGCCGCCGGGCACCGGGACACCGCGATGCCGGGACGGACGCTGACCCAGCACGCCGTGCCGACGACGTTCGGGCTGAAGGCCGCCGGGTGGCGGTCCCTGGTGCTGGACGCGCGCGACCGGGTCGCCGCCGTACGGGACTCCCTCCCCGCCCAACTCGGTGGCGCCGCCGGGACCTTGGCGGCCTTCACGGCGTACGGAGCCCAGGACACCGTGGTCCTCACCACGGCCTTCGCCCGGGAACTCGGCCTGGACGCGCCGCTCCTGCCCTGGCACACCCTGCGCACTCCGATCGCCGACCTCGCCGGCTGCCTCGCCTTCACGGCCGGCGCACTCGGCAAGATCGCCACCGATGTGCTCACCCTCGCCCGTACCGAGATCGCCGAGGTCGCGGAGGCCGGCGGGGGTGGTTCCTCCGCCATGCCGCACAAGGCGAACCCCGTACGGTCCACGGTGATCGCCGCCGCCGCCCGGCGCGCGCCGCAGCTCGCGGCCACGCTGTACGGCTCGCTCGCCGCCGAGGACGAGCGGCCGGCCGGAGCCTGGCACGCCGAGTGGGAGCCGCTCAGGGACCTGCTGCGGCTGGTCGGCGGAGCCGCGCGGGACGCCGCCGAACTGGCCGAAGGCCTGCGGGTCCACGCCGGCACCATGCGGGAACACCTCGACCTCACGCACGGGTTGATCGTCTCCGAGCGGCTCTCCGCCGAGTTGGCGTCCGTGCTGGGCCGGGCCCGCGCCAAGGCGTTGCTGACGGACCTCGCCAAGCGGACATACGCCGAAGACCTCTCCTTCGGTGAACTCCTCGCGGGTGAGCCCGGGTTGAAGAACGTCGACCTCGGCGAACTCACCGACCCCACCCGCTATACCGGCTCCGCCGGAGCCCTCACCGACCGTGCTCTGGAGCGACCTTGACCGAGAAACTCCTCAACCACCGTGCCGAGGGCCCCGTTTCGGCTCCCCCGCTGCTCCTCGGGCCGTCGCTCGGGACGTCGTACGCCCTGTGGGACAAGGTGGCGCCCGAGCTGTCCGTCAGCCACCGGGTGGTCCGCTGGGACCTGCCCGGGCACGGCGGTTCCGCGGCCGATCTGATCGGTCCCGGCGCCACCGTGGGAGACCTCGCCGACCTGGTGCTGGCCCTCGCCGACTCGCTCGGCATCGAGCGGTTCGGGTACGCGGGGGTGTCGCTCGGCGGTGCGGTCGGCCTGCACCTGGCCGTGCACCACCCGGAGCGCGTCGAGTCGCTGGCGGTGATCTGCTCCTCGGCCCACTTCAACGGCAGCAAGCCGTGGGAGGAGCGGGCCGAGCGGGTCCGTCGGGAGGGGCTGCAGTGGCTGCTGGAGAGTGCGAACTCCCGTTGGTTCGCGGGTGACTTCAGCGACCCGGAACTGATCCGCGACCACGCCGAGGCCGATCCGTCGTCGTACGCCGCCTGCTGTGACGCCCTGGCCTCCTTCGACCTGCGCGACCGGCTGGCGGAGATCTCCGCGCCGACCCTGCTGATCGCCGGCCGTCAGGACCCGGCGACCCCGCCGCCCCATCTGCGCGAGATCGCCGACGCGGTGCCGCGCGCCACGCTCGTCGAACTCCCGGGTGCCTCGCACCTGGCACCGGCGCAGTGCCCGGAGGCCGTCCTCACCGCTCTGCGCGCGCACCTCGGCGGGGGCGCCAAGCGGGGCATGGAGGTGCGGCGCGAGGTGCTCGGGGACGCGCACGTGGACCGGGCACAGGCCCGGCAGACCCCCTTCACCGCCCGCTTCCAGGACTTCATCTCACGCTACGCGTGGGGGGAGATCTGGACCGATCCGACGCTCAGCCGCCGCGAGCGCAGCATGATCACACTGACGGCGCTGGTCGCCCACGGCCACTACGACGAACTGGCCATGCATGTGCGGGCGGCGCGGCGCAACGGGCTCACGCCGGAGGAGATCGGGGCCGTACTGCTCCAGACGGCCGTCTACTGCGGGGTACCGGCGGCGAACTCCGCGTTCGCCACGGCGCAGCGGGTGCTGGCGGAGGAGACGGAAGGGTGACCCTGACAGTGGCAGGCGCGGGGTGCGACGATGTGCCTACGGTAGGGGCATGTCGACCATTCTGATCACCGGTGCCACCTCCGGTCTCGGCCGCTACGTCGCCTTCGAACTGGTCCGCTCCGGCCACCTCGTCCTCGCCCACGGCCGTGACGAAGGCCGTACCCACGCGCTCGTGGAAGAGCTGCGCACCGAGGGCGAGGCCAAAGGATTCGTCGCCGACCTGGCCTCCCTGACCCAGGTGCGCGACCTGGGCGCGAGGGTCGCCGACGCCCACCCCGAGCTCGACGTGCTGATCAACAACGCAGGTGTGGGCGCCGGTTCCCCCGGCTCGGGCCGGGAGGTGAGCGCGGACGGCCATGAACTGCGCCTGGCGGTCAACTACCTGGCACCGGTGGCCCTGACCCGGGCACTGTTGCCGACGCGCCCGGCGCGGATCGTCAACGTCGGATCGGTGGGCCAGGAACCGGTCGACTTCGACGACATCGAGTTCACCCGCGGCTACGACGGCTTCGCCGCGTACTGCCGCAGCAAGTTCGCCCTGGCGGCCCACACCTTCGCCCTGGCCGAGGAGTTGGCGGACACGGGGATCGCGGTGAACGTCCTCCATCCGGCCACGTTCATGGACACGGCGATGGTCCGAGAGGGCGGGGTCGCGCCCTGGTCGACGGTGGCGGACGGCGCCCCGGGTGTACTCGCCCTGGCCACCGAGGACTTGGGCACGGGCCGCTTTTTCGACGGAACACGTCCGGCGCGAGCTCACGGGGCAACGTACGACAAGGAAGTGCAGAAGCGCCTGGCGTCCCTCACCGACCAGCTGATCGCGCCCTGAAGGGGCGCGGGGAACCGCGCGACCGGCCACAGCGGCGCAGCAGACGGAGAACTCACCGCAAGCCCCGCCCCGTCTCCAACACCTCCCTGGCCTGCGCCACCAACCCGTCCGCCCCGCACGAACGCGCCAGCGCCAGGCCCCGGTTGAGCTCCGCCACGGACCGCGCCGCGATCCCGTACTCCACCCGCGCCGCCGCGTGCTCGTACTGGCAGGGCGACGCCTCCAGGTAGGCGACCGCCTGCGCGGCGAGCCGTACCGCCCGCTGCCCGGTCTCCAGCGCCGCCGCACACCGCAACGCCTCACCGATGGCCGTGTCCGTACCGAGCCGCTCGGCATGCCGCCGGACGTCCGTGGCCAGCTGAGCGGCCCGCACCGGGTCCTCACCGGCAAGTGCCCGCGCGAGATCGACGGCCCACGGCACCAGCACCGGGTTGTGATGCCCCCGCACGGCCGCCGCCTTCTCCGCGGCGTCCAGTTCGTTGATGCCGTCCTTGGTCCGGCCGACGGCCAGCAGCAGCCGTCCCCGCACGGACCGGGGATCGGGCAGCACGATCGTGGACGGATACGGCGGCGTGAACCCGTACTGCTCGGCGATCGCCCAGGCTTCCTCGACATGCCCGCGCGCGAGCAGCGTGTCGACGAGGTTGCACGTCGCGGACCAGTACAGCGGCAACCCCCGTCCCACCCGCTCGGCGAGCCGGAGCGACTCGCGCAGGGAGGTCTCCGCCTCCCGTAGCCGTCCTCGCCGGCGGTGGGCGAGGCCGACGTAGGCATGGGCGAGCGCGAGGTGGCCGCCGCTCCAGCCGGCCGACTCGTAGGTGCGCAGGGCGTCGGTGTACAGGGCCTCGGCGCGGTCGAGCCGGTCCGTGAAGGCGTACGCGCTGGCCAGCATCAGCGGCAGTTCGAGGCCCCACTCGGTGTCGGTCCAGCCGAGTCCGGGCGCGAGGCGGCCGTTGACGAGGGCGCGGTCGCACACGTCGGCGATCTCCTCGGCGCTCTCACCGCGGGCCATCGCGTCGAATCCCCGCAGTATGAGCAGGGCCCGCTCGGAATTGTCACGGCCGGTACAGGTGGCGGCCAGGGCGGCGAGGCGCTCGGAGCGCGCCGGGGAGGTGGCCTCGCCCGGGTAGAGCCCCTCCCATGTGTACTGCACGGCCTGGAGGCGGAGCCTGGCAGGGCCTTCCTCGTGCCGGGCGGCCTCCGCCTCGACCGTGCGGACCGCCTCCTCCAGCTGGTTGTTGTGCATGAGTGCCTGGGACAGGCGGACGACGGCGTCCACCCGGGCGGAGCCCTCCAGGCCGGGCATGGCGAGCGCGGTCTGGAGGTGGCCGATGGTCTTGGCGGGGGCGGTCAGGAGGGTGGCGCAGCCGAGTTCGAAGAGCACACGCGCGTGCACCTCGGGTGGCGGTGGCTCCACCAGGGCGCGCTCCAGACAGCGGCGGGCCGCGTCGGGGGCACCGACGAGGAGGTGCTCGCGGGCGGCCTCGCGCAGTTGCTCGACGAGTTCCTCGTCGTCGTCCGGGTGGACCTGGAGCAGGTGCCGGGAGGCGGCCGCGGCGCCGAGCCCGGAGTCGGTGACGAGTTGCGCGGCGATGCCGTGCATGGCGGTGCGCAGGGCGTCCGGGATGGAGTCGTAGACGGCGGTGGCGATGAGCGGGTGCACGAACTCCAGCTCGCCGTCCTCCGTCCCGGAGTCGGTGAGGATACGGGCGTCGCGCAGCAGTTCGGCGCAGAGCGCCGCCTTCTCCGGCTTCAGGGTGGCGAGCCGGGCCACCAGGCCGACGGAGATGTCGGTGCCGAGGATCGCGGCCGCCCAGGCGAACCGGGTGGCGTCGATGCCGAGTTCCTCGAGGCGGGAGACGAGGCCACCGCCACGGGCCGAGCGGTTCAGCTCCCGCAGTTCGTTCGCCGAGCCCTCGCCGGGCTCCATCCCGCTGTCCCGGACCTTGGCGAGGAGTTCGACGGTCTCGTACGGGTTGCCGCCGGTGACGGCCCACACCTCGCGGCAGAACGGGGCGTCGGCGTGTCCGCCCAGGGTGGCTCGGGTGAGCCCCGCGGTGGCGTCCGGGGTGAGGGCGCTGAGGTTGGTGACGGGGCGGCCCGCGGTGGAGGCCACCATCTCCAGGAGGCGGGCGCTCTCGGCGGTGGCCTCGCCGGGGCGGCGCGCCACCACGACCAGGACGGACAGGTCGTCGAGGCGCTCGACGAAGGCGGCGAGCCAGCGCAGGGTCTCCTGGTCGGCCCAGTGGGCGTCGTCGACCATCAGTACGAGCGGCCAGTCCCGGCGGGCCAGCCGGCGCACCGCGGCGACCAGTCCGTCGCACACGCCCTGCGGGTCGGCCTGGCGCTCCCCCGGGTCCGCTATGCCGAGAGCGGGGCCGGCGATGTCGTACCAGTCGCCGAGGTATTCGCGGGCCTCTGCCGGCATCAGCGACAGGAGCGCGGGCTGGAGCAGTTGGCGTACGACGTTGAAGGGGACGGACCTGAGGGTCTCGCCGCCGCGGGCCGACCAGACCGTGCAGCCGCGTGCCTCGGCGATACGGCGGGTCTCGGCCAGCAGGGCGGTCTTGCCGAAACCCGCCTCGCCGCGGATCACCAGCACGCTGCCCGAGGACGCGCGGCCCGCACACAGGGAGTCGAGCACGCGTTCGACGGCGGCGAGTTCCTCGTCGCGCTCCCACAGCGAGGCCGGGGCGGCCGCAACCGGCCGTACCTCCGTCATCCCGCTCCCTCCCCAAGTCGCCCGAACGACGTACAGATCTCGAGCGTAGCCGTCCGGGTGCGGAAGCGGAGGGCGGTCGGGGCAGCTCTTGCCTTCACGGGTGACCCCGGGTTCGGGCGGGCGACGCACCCTGCCCGTGACCTGCCGTCAACGGAGCTGACCATCAGTCAGTCATCGCCGTCGGGCGAAGTGCGCGGGATCGGCCGGCGCCCCTCTCATCCCTCTTTCACCGAGTGCTCATACGGTGGGGGCATGACGCAGGAGACTCCCCCCGGGTGGTACCCCGATCCCGGGCAGACAAGTGACGGTCCCGCCACCGAGCGCTGGTGGGACGGCAAGGCGTGGACGGAGCGGACCCGGCCCGCCGGATCGGCCGCCGCATGGGGTCCCCCGGAACAGGTCGCGAGCCCCGGGGACCCCGGACGGTACCCGGCCTATCCGGCCTATCCCGCGCAGCCGCCCACCGGGTCGCGGCGCGGCCGTATGGGCATAGCCGTGGCGGTGGCCGTCGTGGTCCTGGCGAGCATCGGCGTGGGTGTGTACGCGCTGGCCGACAACGGCAACGGCGGCACGTCCGATTCGCAGGGGCCGGGGGGTCAGGGCGGACCCGGCGACACCGGGGGCCGGGGCGGACCGTTCGGCGGGAACGGAGGGTCGGGCGGCTCCGGTGGCAGCGGGGGTTCCGGGGGCGCGTCGCCCTCCCCGCAGGAGTCCGAGGCGCCGAAGATCGAGAGCGGTTCGGTGACCGACTCGATCGACGGGATCAGCCTGCCCATCCCGGACGACTGGTACGGCCAGGAGATGCAGGTCGGCGCGTCCGTCACCTCCAACGACTCCTACGCCTGCCCCGGCGACACCGCCGAGAAGTGCACGAAGGGCGGTGCCTACTCGGCGCCAGCCCTGGCGCTGGGCACCAAGGGCAGCACGGCCGAGCAGATCGCCAAGGCCGACATCGAGGCGAACGCCGAGCAGTCCTACGGCGGCAAGACCTACGGCTCGATCACCTCGCACGACGTCCTCGCCTCCAAGGCGGTGACCGTGGCCGGGCAGAAGGGCTACCTGGTCCGCTGGAAGGCGGTCACCAGCAAGGGCTCCGACGGCTATGTCGAGTCGCTGGCCTTCCCGTCCCCGGCGAACCCGCAGCAGATCGTCGTGGTGCGGTTCGGCGTCGACGTGGAAGAGGGCCAGACGGTGATCGACGACATCACCAAGGGGATCGAGGTGTCGACGGGCGGCAGCGGCCAGAACGCCTGACGGCCGGTCCCCGGAATCCGGTCGGCCGGGTGGGGCGCCTCTCCGCTCGAGAGGAACCCCACCCGGCCGGGGGGTGCGCGCCGCCCCCGTCCCCACGGTGCGGCGCGAGCAGGTCACCGTCCAGTCATCCCGTGGACGGCGGCCTGGGTCTCAGGTCAGGCCGAGTGCCGGAAGTACGGCCGCGTCCACGAAGCGGACCAGGTAGTCCGGGTCGGCGTACTCCCCGTCGATGACGGGCCGGGCCCGGATGACGCCGAACATCTGGGCCGGGATGTACTCCAGCGCCGGGTGTCCGGCAGCGATCTCACCCCGGTCGACCCCACGCTGGAGGATGAGCCTCAGCGCGGCGATCTCCGGGTCGATCAGCGCCTCACGCAGGGCCTGCGCGAGCTCGGCGTCCTGCGTGACGGCGTGGCCGAGCGCCTGGTGGAGCTTGGTGTCGTGCATCGACCACCGGCCCGCGGCCCGGGCGGCCTCGCGCAGATCGTCGGCGAGCGATCCGGTGTCGATCCCGTCGAACTTCGACCTGCGGCGGGAGCGCAGCGCGGCCACCACGAACTGGGGCTTGGTCTTCCACTGCCGGTAGAGGGTGGACTTGCTGCAGCGGGTGCTGCTGGCGACGCCCTCCATGGTCACGGCGTCATATCCGCATTCACGGATCTGTTCGAGCACAGCGTCGAAGAACTCCTGCTCACGCTCGGGCGTGATCTTGGAGCGGCGCGAGGCGGCGACCGTCTCCGGTCCGTCCGCGGCCTGCGACGTCATCAGCTCATCCCCTCATTCGGCTCGGCGGCCGGCCTGCTTCGAGGCCGCCGCGTTTCATTCCCGGATTCCAGTGTGTCGTATGTCTATCGATACGTCAGTGTACCGGTACCCGATCGTATCGGTACACTGACGTATCGGTACGATGTCGTATCGATGAGTTTCGGAATCCGGACGAGTCACCACCTTGTTCAGGTTTCAGTAGCCGCACCACCATCAGCGAAGGGGCCGGGGGATGAATGCCCGCACCGAGCCTGCAGAAGCGAGGCCGAGCGCCATAGCGCGACCGCCGCTCGTCCGTGAGTTCCTGCTCGTCGCAGGGCTCTTCCTCGTCTACAAGTTCGGCCGGCAGCTGGTCACGGGCCACACCCCCGAGGCCTACCGCAACGCCGGCCGCGTGTGGCACTGGGAACGCGTCCTGGATCTGCCCGGAGAGGGCTCGGTGCAGTCGCTGCTGCTGCACGGCGACACCCTCGCGCACCTCGCGAACACCTACTACGCGACCGTCCACTTCCCGGCCACGGTCGCCTTCCTGGTCTGGCTCTACCTCAAGCGCCCCGCCCACTACGTCTGGGCCCGCCGGGTCCTCGCCCTGCTCACCGGCGCCGCCCTGGTGCTGCACCTCGTCTTCCCGCTGGCCCCGCCGCGGATGCTCGCGGCGGCCGGCCTGGTCGACACCGCGAAGGTCTACGGCCCGTCCGTGTACGGCCCGCCGCAGACCGACACCCTCTCCAACCAGTTCGCGGCCATGCCCTCGCTGCACTTCGGCTGGGCCCTGATGGTGGCGATCGGCCTGATCGTGGCCACCCGCTCGCGCCTGCGCTGGCTGTGGCTGCTGCACCCGCTGGTGACCCTGCTGGTGATCGTCGGCACCGCGAACCACTACTGGATGGACGCGATCATGGCGACGGCCCTGCTCGGCATCGCCCTCGCGGTCATTCGCCCCCAGACTTCGTCCGGGGGGAGCCCCCTCTCGCTTCGCTCGCCGCACCGGACGGCCACCACCGCGGGCCGGGCACAGGAGAAGCTCGCCCTGGCCGAACCCAAGAAGAACGTCCTGGTCGGAGCGGGCCGATGAACGCCACTCTGCTCGCCCTCGCCCTCTCCCTGCTCTCCTCCGTCGCCTACGCGGCCGCCGCCGTCGCCCAGGAGCGCCTCGCCTCCCGCAACCCCGGCTCGGGTGTGCTGCGGATGCTGAGCTCGGGCGCCTGGTGGGGATCGGTCGCGCTCAACGCGGCGGCCGCCCTGCTGCACGTCGTCGCCCTCAAGTACGGCCCCCTGACCGTGGTCCAGCCGCTCGGCGCCCTCACCCTGGTCGCCGCGGTGCCGCTGGGCGCGCGGATCGCCGGGCGCCGGGTCAGCGCGACGGAGTGGCGCGGCACCGCGTACACGCTGGCCGGCCTCGCCGCGATCCTCGTGGTGGCGTCGGGATCCGCCCCCGGAAAGGTGCTGAGCACGTCCGAGGCGGTGGCGGTGGCGGCGGTGACGGCGGCCCTGATCGGTCTGCTGGCCCGCCCCGGCACCCGGCCCGGTATCCGGCACGCGTCGGCGTCCGGTCTCGCCTCGGGCGTGGCCTCCGCGCTCACCCAGACCGTGACGGTGGCCGCGACGGACCGTTCCGGGTCACTTCTCAGCGTCCAGGTGATCGGCGTGGCCCTGCTCGTCGCGGCCTTCGCCGCGGGCGGACTCCTGCTCTCCCAGACGGCCTACCGTGACGGCCTGGGCGCTCCGCTGGCGGTGGTGACGCTGGCCAACCCGGTGGCCGCCGCGGTGATCGGCCTCTCCCTGCTGGGCGAGAGCCTGCGGGGCGGCGCGGCGGGTGTGCTGCTCGCACTGGCGGGAGCGGGACTGGCGGCATGGGGTGTGGTGCTGCTGACCCGGATGCCGGCTGTACCGGCGGACGAGGAGCACCCCGTGGCGGCCGTCCTGGCCCTGGAACCGTCTCTGCGGGACGTGAAGGTGCCCCGCCCCGCAGAGCCAGGGCAGCTGACCGCGCCCCTTTAGGGGCGCGGGGAACTGCGCGGGCAACCACGACGGCGCCGCGCCCGAAAAAGGTCAGCCGAACCCGCGCGCGTCCTGCTTCAGCGCCGTGTCCACGGTCAACGCGGTGGCGAGGACCAGGCTCAGCAGCGGCTCGGGCAGCTGGTAGTGGATCTGCAGCACATAGTTGTCCGCGGTCGTGAACATCGTCTTGGCGAGCCCCTCCCACGTCTTCGTGATCCGGGCCACCTCGTTCTCGGTGTGGTCGACGATCGCGAAGTTCCAGGCCCGCCAGTTCTCCGCCTTGATCGCGCCGACCTGCTGCCCGTTCACCATCATCGCGAAGTTGATCTTCCCGATCATGTTCTGCTGGACGATCTCACCCACCGGCGAACCGTCCGGACGCTCCACGATCACCCGCGACTTGAAGATCTTCCCCGGCCGGGTCAGCAGCATGACCGGCTGCCCGTGCGCGTCGCGGATCTCCAGCCTGATCTTCATGAACTGGTCGATGCTCCAGAGGAACCGCACGATCTTGCGGAAGGCACTCTGCCCGACCTGGGTGACGGACCCGACCTGGTTGCCGTTCTGATCCATGACCTTGTACTCGTTGGTCAGCTCGATCAGCTTGGCCTTCTGGTTGACCACGAGGACCGGCTCGGAGAACAGCGTGCCGCCGCCGGGGCCGCCCGCGGTGACCCCGGCCTGCTGCTGCACCTGACGCTGCACGCGCGCGTCGGGGCCGGCCGCCTGCTGAGGCATCTGCGGTACCTGCTGGACCGGCGGGGCCTGCACGGCCTGAGCCTGGGCCTGCCCCGCCCCCTGCTGGTCCTGGTGGGTGTGCTGGGTCCACTGCGCCCCGTCCCAGTAACGGAGCGTCTGGGACGCTCCGTGCGGATCGGGGTACCAGCCTGCAGGTGTGTTCGAATGCGTGGTCACCGGGGCACACTACCCCGGGACCACGGCGATCCGGCCAGGCGAACGCCCGCTCCTTTACCTGGTGATGACGGCCGGATCGCTCACTCCGGTACGCCCGTTCTCGACATGTCCGGCGAATCGCCTCAGGAACGCCGGATCGGCGTCGGAGGTGACCGTGAGGTCGTACCAGCGACGGCTCTTGGCGAGGCGGAAGGTGTGCCGGGCGGTGGCACCGGCCCGCACGGTGAAGGTCCTCGCGGGGTCTCCGTAGCCGCTCACGACCTTCAGACGGACCGTGCCGGAGCCCTTGTTGGTGAACGTCAGCTCGACGTCGTCGCCGTCGTGGCGGGCGGTGGCCTCGGGACCGGCGGTCCCGTTCGGCCCCTTGAAGACGCGCAGGAAACCGGCCGGGCCGTGCACGGTCAGGTCGTACGACCCCTTCGAGTACGCCGAGTTCCAGGTGTCCGAGACGGTCCTGCCGGCCTCCGTCGTGTAACTCCAGGGCCCGTCGGTACGGTTGCCGGAGGTCACCAGGAAGGCGGCGCCCGCCTTGGCGCCGGAGGCGAAGGTCAGGGTGAATGTGCCGCTCGCCGCGTCCACCGAACCGTCCACGTGCGGGGCGTACTTCAGCGGGCGGGCGGGGCGCAGGCCGCGCTCCTGCTTCGGCAGGGTGCCGACGGCGGGCGGGACGGGCACGTAGTCGGGGTGGCGCTCGCGGTCCGGCGGCTCGTAGCCGTCGGTGTCCGGGAGGGCGACCGGCCTGGTGTCCTTGCGGGAGAAGTCGAAGGCGGAGGTCAGGTCGCCGCAGACCGCGCGTCGCCAGGGCGAGATGTTGGGCTCGTGGACGCCGAAGCGGGTCTCCAGGAAGCGGATGACCGAGGTGTGGTCGAGCGTCTCGGAGCAGACGTAACCGCCCTTGCTCCAGGGCGAGACGACGAGCATGGGCACACGCTGGCCGAGTCCGTAGGGGCCGGCCGGGTGGCTGCTGTCGCCCTTGAAGAGGTCGAGAGCGGGGTCGACCGTGGACTTGCCCTGGGCGGCCGAGCCGGGCGGGAACGCGGGGACCACGTGGTCGAAGAAGCCGTCGTTCTCGTCGTACGTGATGAACAGGGCGGTCTTCGCCCACACCTCGGGGTCCGAGGTGAGCGCGTCCAGGACCTGGGCGATGTACCAGGCGCCGTAGTTCGCGGGCCAGTTGGGGTGCTCGGTGAAGGCCTCGGGAGCGACGATCCAGGACACCTGGGGCAGCTTTCCGGCCTTCACGTCGGCCTTGAGCTGGTCGAAGTAGCCCTCGCCCTTGGTGTAGTCGGTACCGGTGCGGGCCTTGTCGTACAGCGGGTCGCCGGGCTTGGCGTTCCGGTACTGGTTGAAGTAGAGCAGCGAGTTGTCGCCGTAGTTGCCGCGGTAGGCGTCCTGGATCCAGCCCCAGGAGCCGTTCGCGTCGAGGCCGTCGCCGACGTCCTGGTAGATCTTCCAGGAGACGCCGGCCTTCTCCAGGCGCTCGGGGTAGGTGGTCCAGCCGTAGCCGACCTCGTCGTTGCCGAGGACGGGCCCGCCGCCCTGGCCGTCGTTGCCCGTGTAGCCCGTCCACAGGTAGTAGCGGTTCGGGTCGGTCGAGCCGATGAACGAGCAGTGGTACGCGTCGCAGATGGTGAACGAGTCGGCGAGGGCGTAGTGGAACGGGATGTCCTCGCGGGTCAGGTACGCCATGGTCGTGGAGCTCTTGTTCGGGACCCATTTGTCGTACTTGCCCCCGTTGAAGGCGGCATGTCCGTCGTTCCAGCCGTGCGGGAGGTCCTGGATGAACTGCAGGCCCAGGTCGTCGGCGTCGGGGCGGAACGGCAGGATGTCCTTGCCCTTCGCGTCCTCCTGGTGCCAGACGGACTTGCCGTTCTGCAGCGTCACCGGGCGCGGGTCGCCAAAACCGCGCACCCCCCTGAGCGAACCGAAGTAGTGGTCGAAGGACCGATTCTCCTGCATCAGGACGACGACGTGCTCGACGTCCTCGATCGTCCCCGTGCGGTGGTGCGCCGGAAGCGCGGCGGCGCGCTGGATGCTGTTCGACAGGGCGGTGAAGGCGGTGGTGGCACCCGCGAGTTGGAGGAATCTGCGCCGGTTGACGTCGGACATGGGTGAGGGACCTCTCAATCCTGCGCACCGATGGCCGGAACGTGACGGAAGGTGCGCGCAGCGAGTGTTCCAAGTGCACCAAACGTCAGGGAAGGGTCCGGTGGCGCTGATGTGAAAGTCGCGAGTACGGGAGGCGTGGCGGACCGGCACAGCCGCCCACTGCGTACTGCATCACGAGACACCGTCTCGCAATATTGACCGCGCCGCGGACGTCTCCTATGGTTGAGGCACTTCTCGAAAGGACGGGACCAGCATGAGGCCAGTCCCTCTGATCGGTGTCCTGCTCGTCTCGTGCGCCGGCCGCCGGACCTACGACGAGCCGCTCAGCTACTTCCCGCCCCGGGAGGGACTGCGCCCCGGCACGGCCGTCGGCGAGCCTCAGACTCCCTTCTGAGTGCAGGTCGTCGCCGCGCGACGAGCCCCCGCCACACCGACCGTTCGCCGTCCGTCGGCGTTCTTCGTCCGTCGTGTCCTCACCGACGGGCGTTCCCCTCACCATCTTCGAGGAGTGCATCATCGTGACCACCACTGTCGGCCTTCAGCCGGTCTCCGGGCCGTCCGCCTGGCGCGGCGACGAGCTGTCGCGATCCACCGAGTGGATCCACGTCCTCAGCGACGCCGAGCGCACCGAACTGGAAGACCTGGGACGGCGCTTCGTCGCCGACGACCCCGACCTGCGCACCGTCACCGCCGCCGACTACCCGTTCGACGCCTGTCGCGCCCTCAACGACGAGTGCGCCCGCCAGATGGACACCGGCCGGGGCTTCGTCCTGGTGCGCGGTCTGCGCACCGAGGAGTACGGCGACGCCGTTTCCGGGGCCGTCTTCTTCATCATGGGCCTGCACCTCGGCCGGCCGATCGGGCAGAGTCAGCGGGGCGATCTGCTCGACCACGTGATCGCCACGTCGAACAAGACGATGTCCGACGAGGGCGCGCTGCCCTCCCGCATTCGGGACCGGCTGCCGTTCCACTCGGACAGCTCCGACGTCGTCGCCCTCATGTGTCTGCGCGGCGCCAAGGAGGGCGGCGCTTCCAGCCTGGTCAGCGGCACCACGATCTACAACGAGATGCTGCGCCGGCGGCCGGACCTCGCTGCCCGGCTCTTCGACACCTACCACTGGGACTGGCGGCGTCAGGACCCCGACTCCCCTGAACTCACGTACACCTCGCCGATCATCAGCCACGTCGACGGCATCTTCAGCACCTACGCGGGCAACTCGATGATCTTCAGCGCCCAGGAGTACCCGGGAGTCCCCCAGCTGACGCCCGATCAGGCCGCGGCCATCACCCTCTTCGACGAGATCTCGCAGGAGCCCGGCCTGCCGATCGACATGGATTTCCAGCCGGGGGACGTGCAGTGGCTGCTCAACTACGCCGCACTGCACTCGCGCACCAGCTACGTCGACCACCCGGAACCGGAGCGCCGCCGCCACCTGCTGCGTCTGTGGCTCAAGCGCGACGTCGGCCGACCGCTGGCCCCCCGGTTCGGCAAGCACGTCGTCGTGATGGGTGAGCCCACCGCACCCCTGGTGCCCGGCGGCCGGTTCCGGATCGCCGACGCCGTCACCGTCAACGACGACTGGGGAGTGTGACACCGGCCGACCGACGACGACGTACGACCGCCGCAGCCAGAGCAACCTCTGGCTGCGGCGGTCGTCTGCCACAGCACGTTGCCGCACGGCGCCCGCTCTACGCCGGCAGCTCCGTCAGCAGCCGGCGGTAGATGCGCGCGTAGGCGGTCAACTGCCCCAAGGACAGGACATCGCGACGGGGGTCGCCGACGGCCGGTTTCGCCTGCGGGCCGAGCCGCACGGTGTCGACGCCACGGGCGCGCAGGACGACGCCGTCGGTCGATCCCGTCCAGCCGGTGATGGGCGGCGGCTGCGCACCGAACTCGTCGAGCCAGGCCGCCCGGGCGGCCGTCACCACCGGGGCGTCGGCCGGCGTCGCCGCGGCTGCCGCGACCGGCTCGGCCTCGACCTCGAACACGCAGTCGCGCAGCACCGACTGGGCACACCGCGCCCGCAGCCGGTCGGCCAGCCCGGCCGCCAGCACCTTCGGCTCCACCGCGTCACCGGTGACGACGTACAGATCGATCCGCAGCTGGGCCGGCAGCAGGTCCGGCTTGTCCGGCCACCCGCCGCTGATCGCGCCGATGCCGCACGCCCGCCCGGTCTGCCCCGCCCGCGGGTCTGCGGCCAGGTAGGCGGTGCGCCAGCGGGCCAGTTCGTCCAGGACGACGCCGGCCGAGGCGACGACTCCCCCGGGGGGTGTGGCCGACTCCGGCATCATCGCGGCGCCGGAGCGGCCGGTCACCCGGACGGTCAGATAGAACGCGCCCGGCTCGTGCCACAGCAGCGTGGCCGGGCCGCACTTGGCGACGATCGCCGAGCGCGGCAGCGGATACGCGTCGGCGTAGGCCTCCAGGCCGGTGATCCCGCCACCGCGCCGGTGCGTACCGGAGCCGGCGAGCAGCAGCCGTCCGGCGCCCGCCTCGGCGAACGCGACGAGCGCCGCCGCGGCCGGCCCGCGGGCTACCCCGAGACCGAAGCCGGCCACCACGTCGCCGTCCACGCCGAGCGGGGCGATGGGCGCGTCGTCGCCGGTGACGAGGTGGTTGTGCGCACCGCCGTCGTCCAGTGACGTGTCCAGGTGGGAGTACAGCAGCGGACCCGTCCCGTGCGCGGCGACCAGGCTGCCGCCCGCGGGACCGTGCTCCAGTACCTGCCACTCGACGTGCGGCCACCGGCGCGCACACCAGGTGCGCAGCCGGTTGGCCGCCGTCCGCTCCTGCCCGCGAGGGACGGGAGTGGTGTCGAGCAGGCTCAGGACGTCAAGCAACTGCTCTCTCAAAAACGTCCCCAGTCGTCGGACGCCGGACGCCACACGTCGATGTTGCGCGGGTCGGCCGGCATCCTGCGCGCCCGGTGCGTCTCGTGCTCCTCCGGCGTGAACACCCGGTGGCGGTCGCACAGTTCGAACCGCGGGCCGAAGCGCGGGTCGTGCAGATAGAACGCGATCGACGTCGACGCCGAGTGGTTGACGATGTCGGAGGCGATCGGCGCACCCTTGTAGAGCGCTCGGGCGCGCATCCGCATGACGTGGTCGAGGCTCTTCATCGCGAAGCACAGGTGCGCGACGTAGTGCTCCTTGTTGTTCTGCACCGCGAGGCTGTGATGGTGGCGGTCCTCGCCGCGGAAGAACGTGGTCGAGCCGACGACATAGTCCGAGGGGATGAACCGTAGGACGTTCTGGTAGAAGTCCTGCGTCTCCTGGTACTTCGTCGTGGCGATGAAGGGGTGCACCAGGTCGAGCGGCCGGATCTCGATGTGCGGGGGTTCGGCGTACTCCTGGAACTCGGTGAACAGCTCGATGATGAGGCCGTTGGGGTCCTTGACCGCGAAGCCGTTCTCGCACAGCGCCTGCTGCCGCTCCTGCAGATCGAGGACTTCGAGGCCGGCGTCGAGGACGCTCTTGTGCAGCTGCTCGAGCACCTCCTCGCTCTCCACGCTGTAGCCGACCGCGGTCGTCCACCCGTCGGTGCGTTCGGGCGCGTTGATCAGTTCGATGGCGTGGTGCTCGATGTCGGCGCGCAGGTAGGCGTAGTCGTCCGTACGCTGCTCCAGCTGGAGCCCGACGTGGTACTCGAGGAAGTCGATCGTGGCCTGCATGTCCGGAACCTCGATCCGGGCGTACTCCATGCCGTACGGGGCGTGCGGGCGGGTGCTCACGGGCGCTGTCCTTCCTGAGGTGAGCGAGGGGCGCTCGGTGTACTCGAACGAGGTGATGGCCTGCCGGTCGATGACCGGTCGCCAGCGCGTGTGCACGAAGCTCTCGTGGGACTCACTGCCGAGATAGGCGAGCAGGTCGTCCTGAGTGCCGAAGTCGACGGCCATGGTGTGGGTGAAGGTCCGGTCGCGGGTGCTGACGTTCTCGCCGAGGACGAAGCCGCGCATGGCCGGGTACCGGTCCGGGAAGGTGCGCAGCTCGGCCAGCACGGACTCCCGTGTGGCCTGGTCGACTCCGTCGGCGAAGCGGAAGGAAAGGGTGTGTCGGATCATCGGGTCACCGTCCGTCGCCGGTCAGAGGATGAAGCTGAGCCGGGCGCCTGCCGCCAGCGACTCGTGGCCCAGGATCGAGCGCCGCAAGCGGAAGCGGAGTCCGTCCTCGGCCGGCACCAGTACGTGCTCGTACCAGCCGACGTACGCGTCGAAGTGTCCGTCGCGGGCGCGGTGCACCACGAAGGACGCCGCCACCCGGAAGGCATCCTCCGTGTGCTCGGACAGCCGTACGTTGGAGACCAGCCGGTGGGTGCGCGAGTGCGGGTTCTCGGCGTGCGCCTTGCGGGACTTGAGGCGCTTGACCCGGGCGCGGATCAGGTCCCAGTCGTCGTCGACGAAGGATCCGGTCTCGTGCGGCGACCAGCCGGGGCGGTAGTCGGTGGTAGGGATCTCGTAGCGGGCGCCGGGCTCGAAGAGGGCCAGCCAGCCGTCGTAGTCCCAGTGGTCGAGGATGTCGGCCTCGGCGTAGAGGAAGTCCTCCACCTCCGGGCGGGTGATCGTGCGTCCCTGGCACCGCACGGAGTGGGTGTTGGTGGTGGCGGTCATCGCACGTCCCTGCCCTCGAGGAAGGACGCCGGTCGCTCGCCGTGGACGGCGAGGCCGTCATCGAGGCCGACGGCGTCGACCCAGTGCCGCCAGAAGCCCCGCATCGCGCCTTCGTCGGTCGACCTGCCCTGTACGCCCTTGACCTCGTCGGCCATGCCGCGCGACATGTCGCTGTAGTCCAGCTCGGGCGGGGCGGTGCCGGCCGTGGCCCGGATGCCGCGCTGGACCGCCTCGTACGCCTCGATGTCGTCCGGCGTGGCGAGCCCGCCCGGGCCGACGAAGCTGACGACCGTCTTCATCCGCAGGGCGCGCGCGGCGGGGTCCTCGTCGCGCGGGACCAACTGCCAGGCGCGTACGTCGGTCTCCTCGGGCGCCACCGGCTCCAGCTGCCGGATCGACAGCCCTTCGATGTCGAACAGGAGCAGGTTGGGGAAGACGAACAGGATGTGGCTCTCGTCGGCCACGTAGTGCGCCCGCTTCTCCCCCAGCCGCTGCGTCATCTCGGCCCGGTGCTGCTCGGTGCGCACCCGTTCGTCCTCGCCGAAGCGCGGTTCCCAGAGCATGCTGATGCGCCCGCCATGGCCGGTCAGGACCAGCAGCCCGTGGCCGTTGCCGAGGTTGTACGCGTACTGGTTGTCGTCGGTGACGGCGAAGCCGCTCTCGCGCAGGTAGCCCACGAACGTGTTGTGCGTCGGCGCGAAGTGGTAGCCGTCCATGGCGTTCTCGACGGCGAGTTTCCAGTTGCCCCGCACGCTGTACTGCTGTGTGCCGGGCAGGGTGGTCATGCCGCCGACGTGCTGCTGTTCGATCATCGTCATGTAGTCGGCCGCGTCGCCGAGGTGCTCGAGCAGCGGCGGGACGTCGGGGTCGAACGCGACGAAGACGTAGCCCTCGTGGATCTCCAGGCGCGGGACACCGCGCAGCCCCATGGAGGCCTTGAACTCGTCGGTCGACTCGTACGCGTCGGCGTCGGGGATGGCGGCGAGGTCACCGTTGTTGCGGAAGGTCCAGGCGTGGTAGAAGCACTGGAAGAGCCTGGTCGAGCCCTCGTTCTCGCGGCACAGCACCGTGCCGCGGTGGGGGCAGGAGTTCAGGAAGGCGCGCACCTCGCCGGCGGTGTCCCGGCAGAAGATCAGCGGCCGGCCGCCGAGGGTGCGGACCTTGAAGTCGTTGGGGTGGGGGATCTCGGTCTCGTGGCCGAGATAGAGCCAGGTGTGCGTCCATACCCAGCCGCGTTCCCGGGTGAAGATCTCCGCGCTGCGGTAGGCCTCGCGGTTGACCCGGAAGGTGAGCCGGTCCCAGTCCTCGACGATCATCGGTGCTGGGACGGTCCGGGGGTTGCTTCCCATTACGGCGTATGCCTCTCACAAGTCCCGACCCGAGTGGCGTGTTGTGAGACGCCATCTCGTATGTCGCGCCAGCTTCCCTTAGCACGGGCGGCAGTGTCAAGCAATCACCTGATGGTTGACACCCCGGGCCTGCGCCGTCATCATCCATTCCACATTGAAAGACGCCATCTCGCATTCCGTGCGACCGTGTGAAGGGCAAGAAGCCCGTGCCGTATGTCATCACTCAGGCATGCCTCGACGTCATGGACAAGTCGTGCATGGAGGAGTGCCCGGCCGACTGCATCTACGAGGGCGACCGGATGCTCTACATCCAGCCCGACGAATGCGTCGAGTGCGGGCGCTGCGAACCCGTCTGCCCGCAGATCTCGATCTTCCACCACGAGGACCTGCCGGCGGAGGCCGAGCAGTCCCAGCGCGTCAACGCCGAGTTCTTCACCCTCGACATCGCCGGAGCCGAACCGCTCGGGTCGCCCGGGGGCGCACGCAAGGTCGGCAGGGTCGGCCGCGACCACCCCGAGGTGGGAGCGTGAGCGGCTTGCCCGCCGCCACTGGCGCCGGCCCTGACGTGTCCGTCGACCTACTGATCATCGGTGCCGGTCCGACGGGGCTGTACAGCGCGTACTACGCCGGCTTCCGCGGCATGAGCGTCGCGGTCGCCGACGCCCTGCCCGAGGTGGGCGGGCAGATCACCGCGCTGTACCCCGAGAAGCTCGTCCACGACGTGGCCGGCTTCACCGCCGTCCGCGGCCAGGACCTGGTGGACCGGCTGGCCGAGCAGGCCGGGCAGTCGAACCCGGTCTACCTGCTCGGGCACGGGGTCACCGACCTCGACGACGCGGGCGAGCACATCGTCGCCACGACCGACGCCGGCACGCGGATCACCGCCGGTGCGGTGCTGGTGTGCGGCGGGATCGGCAACTTCGTGCCCCGCGAGCTCCCTGTGGGCTCCGACTACCTGGGCCGGGGGCTGCGGTACTTCGTGCCCCGGCTGGACGAACTCACCGGACAGGACGTCGTGGTGGTCGGCGGCGGGGACTCCGCGCTGGACTGGGCGCTGTCGCTGGAGCCGATCGCCTCGTCGGTGACGGTGGTGCACCGGCGTACCCGGTTCCGGGCCCACGAACGCACCGTCGAGCAGGTGCACTCATCCTCCGTGCGCGTCCTGACGCCCTACGAGGTCGAGAAGATCTCCGGCGACGGGTCGATGTCGGAGGTCGTCGTCGCGGGCCCGGACGGCGACCGGATCAGCCTGTCCGCCCAGTCCGTCGTCGCCGCCCTCGGCTTCATCGCCGATCTCGGGCCGATCGAGCGGTGGGGACTGGAGCTGCGCCGCCGGCGCATCCTCGTCGACCGCACGATGCGCACGAGCCGGGAGCGCGTCTTCGCGGCCGGGGACATCGCCGACCACGACGGCAAGGTCAGTCTCATCTCGATCGGCTTCGGCGAGGCCGCTCTGGCCGTCAACCACATCGCCTCCCTGCTCGACCCGGCCCGCTCCCTCACACCGGGGCACTCCTCCGACGCGTGAGGGCCTGGCACACGTCATCTCTTCCCGCACATTTACACGGCTCTCACCGTTACGCTATCCAATACGGCGTTCCATTCAACGTCTCACCACCTTATTAAGTACGAAACGGGAGCAAGATTTCATGGCCACGAAGGCGCAGCCCGGCACCGGCGAGCGAGGCGCTTCCGACACGACCGCGCCGACGATCCAGACGGTGCAGCGTGCGGCGCTGATCCTCGGCTCGTTCACGGTCGGCAAACCGCACATGAGTCTCAACGAGATCACCGCGCGGCTCGGGGCGAGCAAGGCGACCGCGCACCGCTACACGAAGGCGCTGCGGGCGGCGAACCTGCTGCGCTACGACGAGCGCACCTCGCTGTACTCCCTCGGCCCCCAGGTGCTCACGCTCGCGACGGCGGCGCGGGCCGGCCTGCCGATCGTCGCCGCCGCCGAGCCGTACATGGAGGAGCTGGTCCGGCGCATCGACGAGACGATCGTGCTGTCGGTCTGGGACGGCGAGTCGCCGACCGTGGTGCGCTCGGTGGACAACACCGACCACATGGTGCGCATCAGCGTCCGGGTCGGCTCGCGTCTCGACCTCACCTCCTCGGCACAGGGACGGATCTTCCTCACGTTCCTGCCGCCGGACCAGGTACCGGCGCTGCCGCGCTCGGTCCGCAAGTCCTCCGAGCTCACCGAGGAGCTCGACGCCATCCGGCAGCACGGACTGTCGGTCAACTCCCCCGCTGTCAACGGGGTCCGCACCATCGCGGCGCCGATCTTCGAGGGCGACAAGATCAGCGGAACGCTCGCTGTCGTCGGCACGACGGCGACCGTCCCCGACGACGTCACGTCGCCGATGGCGCAGGCGCTGCTGGAGACCGCCCGCGCGCTGTCGCAGCGACTGGGCAACTCGGACGGCGCACCCACCGCCGACTGAACCGCCGGCTGACCGTGTGACGGACCGAGGGCCTCCGGGTGGAGTGAATGCGTCTGACATTCACTCCACCCGGAGGCCCTCAACAGCTCCCGGATCCTCCGGTCAGGGAAGCAGGTCGGCCCTCGGCGGGACAAAGAAGTCGATGTTCACGCAGGGGGCCTCCGTCGGCTCCACGTAGTGCTCGCTGCCGCGGGGAACCAGCAGGAACGACCCCGCACGCATGTCGTGCGCGACACCGTCCACGTAGTAGTTCGCACGGCCCTCCGCGATATGGACCAGCTGGTCGAAGTCCTCGTGCCGGTGCGGGTTGAGTGTCATGCCGACCTCGAGCTCGTGGTGGCAGATCATCATCTCGTCCGTGGCGTAGACGCGACGGCGGACCCCCGGCCGCACCTGGGTCACCGGCAACTCGTCCCAGTGGACGACGGTGCTGAACAGCGCCGCGTTGCGTGTGGTCACTGGTGTTCCTTCCCGGCGGCCGCGCGCAGGGCGGTCGCCAACATCTGCAGGTCCGAGCCGACGACCAGGTAGTCGGCAGCACTCAGGCCCAGGTCCGCCGCGGCGCCCCGGACCGGCGCCCAGCCGCCGAACGCCACCGCCGCCACGTGCGCGGCCTCGCGCACCCGGTCCACCGCGGCGCGCAGCACCGCGGGGTTCGTCGGCAGTCCCAGGTCGACCGCGAGGTCGGTGCTGCCGACGAAGCACACGTCGAGAGGGGCGAGCAGATCCGGCAGCGGATCGGTGCGCGCGGTCTCGATCTGGCCGACCAGCACCGGTGGGTCGTCCCGCTCGGCGCGCAGGAAGGCGGCCAGCGGGAGCGCGCCGAATCGGGCGGCCCGGTTGGCCAGGCTGACCGAGCGGCGGCCGGCGGGCGCGAACCGGGTCGCCGCCACGAGTGCCTCGGCCTCGGCGACCCGGGTGAGCATGGACAGCTGGATACCCGCCGCCCCGGCCTCAAGCAGCCGGTTGACGACGGCGGCGTCCACCTCGGGTACGCGGACCACAGCCGGCAGGCCGCAGGCGTGGGCGTGCCGCACCAGGTCGACGGCGTTCTGTTCGGTGAGGGCGGAGTGTTCGAGGTCGACGACCACGAACGCGAACCCGGCCGCCCCGGCCAGTTCCACCACGTCGGGCGACGCCAGCTTGACGAACGTACCGACGGCCGGTTCCGGAGCCGTCAGGGCAGCGCGCAGCCGGCGCCGCAGGAGGTGGACGTCAGCGACGGTCATCGCGTCCTCCGCGGGATGCGCGGGCGTCTCACGCCGTCGGCAGACCGCGCCACGGCACGATGTCGACCTCTGCGCCGGCGTGCAGTACGACGGTCGGCTCCAGGCGTGGCGCGACGAGCGTGTTGCCCGCGGCGTCGGGCAGGGTGACCTCGTCGGTCCAGTCGACGACCGTGACATCGGCCCGTCCGCCGACCACCAGGCGGCCGTAGCCCTCGGTGTCGAGCCCGAGGAGCCGTGCCGGCGCGACGGTGGCCCGCCGGATGCACTCCTCCAGCGGCGCGCCGAGCGCCACCAGCTTGGAGACGCTGGTGAGCAGGTCGAACACCGGGCCGCGCCAGTTGCGGGCGCTGGTGTCGGAGCTGAGGATGTCGGGCAGGAATCCGTCGGCGATCGCCCGGCGCGCCACTTCGAAGCTGAGGTTGCTCTTGCCGTGGGCGGAGTCGAACAGCACGCCGCGCTCCCGGGCCGCCATGACTGCCGGGTGCACCTGGTCGCCGTCGAGGATGCCGTTCGGCTTGCCGGTGTAGCAGTGCGCCACGATGTCGCCGGGGCGCAGGTAGTCCAGGACGACGGGCACCGGCTCCTCGGTCTCGCCGATGTGCACCATCAGCGGGAGGCGGGCCTGCTCGGCCAGCGCCACGGACTTCTTCAGCAGCGACTCCCAGTTCTCGCCGACGACGTCCTCGGACAAGCGGATCTTGAAGCCGCGCACGATGTCGGGGTGGGCCTCGGCGGTCGCGAGCGCGTCCTCCGGGACCAGGGTGTCGGGGTTGAGCAGCTCGCCGAACCGGAAGTCGATCAGGCCGAGCACCGAGACGTTGAGGAAGTTGACGATGCGCAGCGGGTTCGCCTCGACCACCAGCTTGCGGAAGGCCGCGAACGTCGAGGCACCGGCCGTGCCGGCGTCGGCCGCGGCGACGACGCCGCGGCGCAGGTGGGCCTCCTCGGCGGGGGCGCCGACGGCGGAGACGTACTGGAAGATGTGGGTGTGGCCCTCGACGAGGCCCGGCAGCACGGTGGAGCCGGTGACGTCGATCGTGCGGGCCGCGCCCGCCGCCAGCCCTTCCCCGATCGCGGCGATGCGGTCGCCGGTGACCGCCACGTCGAGCCGGGCGTTGGTGCCCGACGCCGGATCGATGACGGTGCCGCCGGCCAGGACGAGGTCGTAGGACGGCGTGGAGGAGATGGGCATCGGTAGGGGCTCCAGGGTGAGAGGTGGTCAGCTGACCGGTTCGGTCAGCCGGTGGTCGTGCGGTGAGGCGTCCGCGGGGCGCACCACGCGGGTGACGAGGGGCAGCACACCGTCCACCTCGACCCGTATCTCGTCGCCGTCGGCGAGGAAGCATCCGCGGTCCTGGCCGGTGCCGGACGGGGTTCCGGTGAGGACGACGTCGCCGGGTTCGAGTGCGGTGAACCACGACAGCCTGCTGAGCAGGTCGGGGACCGGGAAGATCATCCCGGCGCTCGTGTCGTCCTGTACGAGTGCGCCGTTGACCCGGGTCCGTACGCGGATCGCGTCGCGGTCGACGAGGTCGTCGGGGGTGCGGATCGACGGGCCGAGCGGCGTGAATCCCGGGTAGCTCTTGGCGAGGGCGGGTGTGGCGGTGGTGCGCATGACGTCGCGTGCCGTCATGTCGTTGGCCGCGGTGATGCCGGCGATCGCGGGCCAGACCTCCGACTCGGACGCCTGGTACAGCCGGCGACCGACGACGACCGCGATCTCCCCTTCGTAGTCGGGTTCCGTCGCGGCCCGCGGGATCACCACCTGCGCGCCGGGCGCCAGGACGCCGGACGACGCGGCCAGGTACAGGATCGGCTGCTCGGGAACTCCCCGGCCGGCGCGGACCGCCTTCGACTCGTAGTTGAGTCCGACGCCCCACACCGCGCGGGGACGGCCCAGCGGCGCCACGATCGTGGCCTGGTCGAGCGGGATCCGCCGGCGCACCGCGCAGGACGCCAGGCCCTGCAGCGAGCCGTCCTGCTCGAGGACCGCGCCGACGTGCGGAAGAGCCGTGTCCAACAGGGCGACGGCCCCGTCCTCGATCCGGCCCAGGCCGGACTGCGTTGTCACTACTTGCATGACGGCATCTTTCATTGCGAGACGACATCGTGTCAAGCAATGCGAGACGGCGTCATGCAAAGCGATACGCAGGTCGGGCGGGGGGGATACACCGGCACCCCGTCCGCACGAGAGGCGGACGGGGTGTCAGGGAGCTGGTTCCGGGCTGCCTGCCAGGGGCGTCAGGCGAGCTGCCGCTGCACCTCGCCGCTGTCCCAGTAGTCCGTGCGGCGCGTGATGAGGCCGTCGGCGACGGTGAACACGAAGACCCCGCGAACGCGTACGGGGCGGTCGCCCGCCGAACGCATCCGGAACGTCATGACGTACGGCACCGCGGCGGACTCGCCGTCGACGAGGAAGCGCTCGGGCACGTAGTGCAGGTCCCCGAAGTTCTCGAGGAACCCGGTCAGCGCGGCGCGGTACTCGGCGCGGCCCTTGCGGCTCTGTCCCATGGACGACGTGTGCTCGTTGACGAAGTCCCCGGCCACGCAGGCGGCCACGGCGTCGGCGTCGTGCGCGTTCAATGCCGCGAGGTACGCCTCGACGGCGGCACGGGTGTCCTTCAGGACGAACCCCACTTCTGGCGGACCGAGTCGAAGACCCGCTGATCGTGGGAGATCTCGACGACGTTGCCGTCGGGGTCCTTCAGAGCGCAGATGTAGCCGACGGGCTCGGGCATCTGGCGAGGCTCCCAGTGCAGGCAGCCCAGCTCGCGGGCCCGGTCCGCGAGCGCGTCGACGTCCTGGCGCGTCGGCACCTCGATGCCGAGGTGCGCGAAGGGGTGCAGCAGGCCCAGCTGGTTGCCCTTGTCCTTGTTGAAGGACACCAGGACGAGCACGAACGGCGTCTCGGCCTGCTGGTCGTTGGAGAGCCAGACGCTCTCGCCGTCGGCGTCCTTGAACCGCTCGACCACGACCAGCGGAGTCAGTGTGGTGTAGAACGCGATCGCCTTGTCGAGATCGCCGGTCGGCAGCGCGACGTGAGTCCAGCGTGCCGAGGTGAGACCGGTGGCCACGGTACCTCCAGTGAGTGGTTCGGATTTCTTCGATCCGATTTCTTCGATCGGATCTGTTTGATCGGATCTGTTCGAGCCTAGGCACGCATGCACCCGCGGGTCGATGTGCTGCGGACACAACACGCAGGCCAGGGATGCTGGCCCCGCGCGACATCGGTTCGGGACCGGCCGCTGTGCGAGCCTGCGAGAGGACAGCGACACGGCGTCGGCTGGGAGACGAGGGCGAGCGTGCACTACCGGATTCTGGGTGGGACAGGCATCGAGGTGAGTCAACTGTGCCTGGGGTCGATGATGTTCGGCGCCTGGGGCAACACCGACGAGGCGGAGTGCCACCGCATGGTGGCGACGGCGCTGGACGCCGGGGTCAACTTCGTCGACACCGCTGACGTGTACGCCTTCGGCGAGTCGGAGGAGATCGTCGGCCGGGCGCTGAAGGGACGGCGCGACGAGGTCGTCCTGGTGTCGAAGGTCGCGAGCCGGATGCCCGCGGGCCCGCTCGACCGTAACCGGGGCGGCGCCTCCCGGCTGTGGATCACGCGTGCCGTGGAGGACAGCCTGCGCCGGCTGGGGACGGACCACCTGGACGTGTACCTCGTCCACCGTCCCGATCCCCTCACCGACATGGAGGAGACCCTCGGTGTGCTCAGTGACCTGGTGCGGGCGGGCAAGGTGCGGGCGATCGGCACCTCCAGCTTCCCGGCCGAGGAGATCGTGGAGGCGCAGTGGGCCGCGCGGCGCGGTGGCGGTGAGCGGTTCACCGTGGAACAGCTGTCGTACTCGATCCTGGCCCGGCACGCGGAGGCGGCCGCCCTGCCCACCGCTGAGCGGCACCGGATGGGCGTCATGGTCTGGAGCCCGCTCAACGGCGGCTGGCTGACGGGCAAGTACCGGGCCGGCGCCGAACCGGCGGGAGACTCGCGCGCGCTGAGAAACAGCGACCACTTCGACTTCGCCGACGAGCAGATGCGCAGGCGCAAGCTCGCGGTCGTCGAGGAACTCGTGCGCCTGGCGGCCGAGGAGGGCTGCACGCTCGTAGAGCTTGCGCTGCGGTTCGTGCTCGCCCATCCCGGCGTCACCTCGGCCGTGATGGGCGCGCGCACCCACGACCAGCTCCTGTCGCAGCTCACCGCGGTGGACCGGCCGCTGTCGGCCGAGGCGCTGGACCGGATCGACGAGCTCGTCGCGCCGGGCAGCGTGCTCAACCCGCTCGACGTCGGCCACGTTCCGCCTGCGCTGCAGACCGCGGCGCTGCGCCGACGCTGACATCGGGATCGCCACGCCGTCTCCGCCCGGTCGCGGAACCGGCGTCCGCCCTCGCCGCTCCCGGCCGCCGGGCCGTGCCTCGCCCGAAGGTCGGCCGAGCCAGCGGACCGGATCCACGCACTCATCACACCGGGCAACGGGCCCGACCCCCTCGACGCCATCCCCACCCCGCCGACACCGGAAACCGCGGCCCTGCGCAGTCGGCAGGGTCGCGCGCCAACGGGCCCCGTGCGGTCGCGCAAGCGGCATCCGTGCTCGCCGCCCCCGGCCGCCGGGCCGAGCCTCGCCCGAAGGTCGGCCGAGGCAGCGAACCGGATCCACGCACTCATCACACCGGGCAACGGGCCCACCCCGCCGGCACCGGAAACCGCGGCCCTGCGCAGTCGGCAGGGTCGCGCGCCAACGGGCCCCGTGCGGTCGCGCAAGCGGCATCCGTGCTCGCCCGATCCCGTGCATCAGGTCGACCCGCGCTCGAAGGGCCGGCCGAGTGCGGCGGGTTCCCGGTGCTGGGTGGTGAACAGCAGCATGGCCAGGAGCGCGAGCAGATACGGGGCCGCGACGAGCAGTTGGGCGTTGAGGGTGACGCCGAGCGCCGGGAGCGCCAGACGCATCGCGTCGGAGAGGCCGAACACCAGGCAGCCCAGCAGAGTCCGCCCGAGCCGCCACGCCCCGAAGATCACCGCGGCGATGACGATGTATCCGCGACCGGCGGTCATGTTCTGGTTGAACGATCCGACCTCGCCGACCGCGAGGTACGCGCCACCGAGACCGGCCAGTGCGCCGCACCACAGCAGAGCCTGACGGCGCCGCATGTTCACCTTGATGCCCGTGACATCGGCGGCCTGGGGGTTCTCCCCCACCGCCCGCAGTTCCAGGCCCCAGCGGCTGCGCTCCATCAGCCACCAGGTGAGCGGCACCAGCGCGAACAGGAAGAAGGCGGGCCAGCGTTCGGAGAACAGCGGCTTGCCGATCACCGGGATGTCCTGCAGCAGCGGGACCGACAGCATGTGGACCTGGTGCGAGGCGAACTGGTTCGTCGTGATCAGGTAGCTCGTCAGCCCGAGGACCAGCGCGTTCAGCACCAGTCCGACCACGAAGGTGTTGATCTGCGCCCGGTGGGAGAGGTTGCCGTGGACGAAGCCGAGGACGAGTCCGGTCACGACGCCGGCCACGAGACCGACGGTGGCGCTGCCGGTCGCGCTCGCGGTGGCGATCGAGGTGAACGCACCGCCGAGCATCATCGCCTCGACGGAGATGTTCATGGTGCCGGCGCGCTCGGCCACGTACTCGCCGCAGGCGGCGAACGCCAGGGGCACGGTCAGCCGGACACCGCTGGCGAGGATGGTGGTGGTGCTGTCCAGGGCGCTCACGCGGATGCCTTCACCTTGGTCGGAACAACGGACACGGCGGTCACCGTCCGCGGGATCGCACCGCGACGCCTGCGGAAGAGATCGACGAGGACGGGCGGCGCGACGAACGCGAGGACCAGCAATGCCTTGACGACATCGACGAGGTAGTACGGCACGCCCGTGGCCGAGAGGAAGTCGCCGCCCGCACGCAGCACGGCGAACACCAACGACACGGGGACCGCGACCAGGGGCCGGTTGCGCGCGACGAGCGCGACGAGCAGGCCGTCCCAGCCGAAGTTGTCCGAGAGCCCGGCCTGCAGCTGGTTGGTGCCGATCGGGCTGACCAGCAGCAGCCCGCCCGCCAGCCCGGCCAGGGCGCCGGACAGTGCCAGGGTGAAGCCGCCGAGCGCGGCCACCCGGACACCGGTGTGCTTGGCGGTCAGCGGATTCAGACCGAGCATGCGCACCCGGAAGCCCCACCGGCTGCGGCTGAGGACCAGCGCGACACCGACCGCGGCGACGAGCGCGAGGAACAGGCCCATGTTAACCTGCACCGACGGGTACTGCCCGAAGCCGCCGAGCCGGGCGTTGGCCGGCAGGGGGTTGGACGCCGCGTCGGCGATGCCCGAGGTGCCCTGCGCGCTCTCCTGCAGCCACGGCGTGCTGACCGCGAAGGTGACGAGCTGGATGGCGAGGAACGTCATCAGCAGGGTGCTCACCGGGACGTTGACGCCGCGGAAGCGGAGCATCAGGGCACTGAGCCCGGCCCAGGCGCCACCGCCGACCGCCGCGGCGATCAGCACCACGACGACCAGCGCCGGGCCGGGCAGCGCCAGCCGCAGTCCGACCCAGGCTCCCACCAGGCCGCCGATGAGGACCTGTCCCTCCTGGCCGATGTTGAACGTGCCGGCCGACGCACAGATGCACGCACCGACCGCGACCAGCAGCAGCGGCGCCGCGTTGAGCAACGTCGTCGTCCATCCCGTGGCGTCGGCCAGGCTCCCGGTCCATATCGCGCTCGCCGAAGCACTCGGCGAGCCACCGGTGAGCAGGAGCAGCAGCGCGGACGCGCCCGCGGCGACGGCGACCAGCACCACGGTGAGGCCCACCACGAGCCAACCCCCGGGCCCCGGCCGAAGCCGGGCGAGAAAGCGCCGGGTGAGGTCGTCGACGCTTGTCGGCGAGACGGCACTCATGCGGCCTCACCGCCGACCAGCATGCCCAGTCGCTCGGGGGTCGCCTCCGAGACGGGGAGTGCTCCGGTGATCCGCCCGGACGAGATCACCGCGATCCAGGTTGCAAGGGCCATGACTTCCTCGAGTTCGGTGGAGATGAGCAGCACTCCGACGCCTTCCGCGGCCGCCCTGCGCAGTCGGGCGTACATGTCCTCGATGGCGCCGACGTCCAGCCCGTGGGTGGGTTGCGCCGCCACCAGGACGCTGGTGTCACCGGACAGTTCCCGGGCGAGTACAACGCGCTGCTGGTTGCCTCCGGACAGGCTGCGTACCGGTGCGTCCAGTGAGGGGGCGACGATGTTGAACTCGTCGGCGAGGCGACGGGCCTCGGCGAGCATCGCGCGCCGACGCAGCAGGAACCGGCCGCTGAGCTTGTCGAGCGACTTCATCGTCAGGTTCTCGGTGACGCTCATGTCGAGGACGACACCGCTGTGGTGCCGGTCCTCCGGCACGATGCCGAGACCGGCCTTCCCGAGCGCGCCCGGCCGGGCCACATCGACCCTGTGCCCGGCGACCTCGATGGTGCCGGCGGTCGGCAGGACCAGACCGGCGAGGACTTCGCCGAGTGCCGCCTGGCCGCTGCCCTCGACGCCGTAGAGGGCGCAGATCTCGCCCGCGCCGACGGTCAGGTCGACCCCTTCCAGAACCCTGACCCCGCCTTTTTCGACGGTGAGTCCGGCGAGGCGCAGGACGGGCGGCTGCCGGTCGTGTGCTCCGCCCTCGCCGGTACGGGTCTTCCGCACCGGCAGCAGGCCCAGCGCGGCGGCCTCGTCGTGCAGCGACACGTCACGGCCCACCATCCGGCGGGCGAGCTCCGGCGCGGTGGTCTCGGCGGTGACCGCCCGGAAGGCGACCCGGCCCTTGCGCAGAACGGTCACCCGGTCGGTGGCCTGCTCGATCTCGGCGAGCTTGTGGCTGATGAGGATGACAGCGCGTCCTTCCTCCTGCACCACCCGGCCGAGCACGGCGAACAGCTCCTGCGACTCGGCCTGGGTGAGCACCGAGGTGGGCTCGTCCAGGATCAGGATCCGAGGGTTGCGCCGCAGGCACTTGACCACCTCGACGCGCTGCCGCTCGCCCGCCGCGAGCGCGTCGACGCGCGCCTCGGGGTCGACCGGCAGCCCGTACCGCGCGGCGACCTCGGCGATCTCGGCACAGATCGCCTGCTTGTTCACCGCGCCCGTGTCGCCGAGCGCGACGTTCTCCCACACGGTGAGGCCGCTGATGAGGCTGAAATGCTGGTGCACCATGCCGATGCCCAGCTCGGCCGCTTCCTGCGGGCTGTCCAGCGCGACCTGCTCACCGCGCACCAGCACGGTGCCGGCGTCGCGCCGGATCAGCCCGAGGAGGACCTTCATGAGACTGGACTTGCCCGCCCCGTTCTCGCCCAGGAGACCGTGGATCTCGCCGGCGTCGACGGTGAGGTCCACGGCGTCGCAGGCCGTGACGGATCCGTAGGTCTTGGTGATGCCACGCAGCTCGAGGATCCGAGCCGCCGAGGTCGTCGGTGTCATCGCGTGTGACTCTCCTGGGTCGGTGTCGGCACGGTCAGCCGAGGCGCTTGACCTCGGCCTCCGGGTCGATCGCCTTGGTGCCGATCTTCTTCATGAACTGAGCCAGCTGCTGGTCCTCGTCGCCCTGGCCGTTGCAGATCCTGATGGTCGGGTAAGGGTCGACGCCCAGCTGCCACACGCGCTTCGTGCCCATCTTCAGGTCGTCCTTGGCGAAGCTCTCCAGCGCGGCGCGGAAGTAGTCGCCGGGGCTGAAGATCACCGAGATGTCGAACTTCGGGCTGGTCGAGGCGCACCGGTCGGTGCCCGGGGTGAGGGTCAGTACGCCGTTGGCGTTCGCCAGCTGTGCGGCGGCGTCGGTCGCTCCGCCGAGATAGGGGTAGATGACCTTGGCGCCCTGGCTGATCTGTGCCTGGGTGGCCTCCTTGGCCTTCGCGGAGTCGTTGAAGTCACCGGTGTAGGTGCTCACCAGCGTGGCCTTCGGGACGACCTCCCGGATCCCGGCCAGGAAGGCCTTGGCGCCGAGGACGCTGAAGTCGGCCTTGACGCCGGTGACGAATCCGGCCTTGGTGTAGCCGGCCGCCTTCATCTTCAGGCCCGCTGCGTAGCCGGCGGCGAGCAGCGACTGGTTGGGGTTGTCGGAGGACAGCAGGATCTGCGGGGTCTGGTCGATGTTCGCCGACGACGGCACGTACCAGGCGGTCTTGGCGCAGACCGGCTCCTCGGAAGCCGGGATGGCGGCCTTCAGCTCACCGGCGCCGAGCGCGACCATGTCGACGTGCTGCTGGCACAGCGCGCGTGCCGCGGTCAGCGCGTCGCCGGCGGGCACGCTGCCGCGCTTGATGACCTTCCATCCCTTCTCCTTGGCGAAGGCGTCCGCGGAGTCGACGAAGCTCTCGTAGAAGCCGTGGTCGTTGATGTCGCCGGGGCTGAGGACCCCTATGACGACCTTGCCGTCGCCGTTGACGTCGGGCTCGTTGAGGCCCGAGCCGCCGCCGGCGCTCGCCGTGCCGGTCGCCGCGGCGTTCGCCTTGGGTGCCGTCGCCGCGTTGTCGGCGCAGCCGGAGAGCGCGAGGCCTCCCGCGAGGGCGAGGCCGATCGCGGCCCGACAACGCCAGAGCGAGCTTCTTGCAGTCATGTGTCCTGTTCCGTTCGCTGGTGGCACCGCCCCGTCAAGGGCGGTGGCGGATCGGGGGGTTGGGTCAGTTGGCGGACGTGTCGGCGCGCTGGAGCTCGGCGTAGGCGACCCGCTCCTGGTGGAAGAGGGCCTCCTCGCCCGCGGCGACGAAGTACGGGAAGCCCATCCGCCCGACCGCTCGGACCCGGGTGGGGTCGATGCGGTCCGGGGCGGACATGATCGAGTCGTCGGTGGTGATGCAGACGACCTCGGCGAGCACGATGTGCACGCCCGAGAAGCAGGACGTGTGATCGCCGCGGTCGATGACCTCGTGCACACGGCACTCCAGGTGCGCGGGGCTGTCGGCCAGCGACGGCGTGTCCACGACCTGTGAGGGCACCGGCCGCCAGTCGGCGACGTCCATCTCGCTCACGCCACGGGGGTATTCGCGGGCCACCGCCTCGATGTGCTCGGCGATCGCGACGGTGGTCAGATTGACGACGAACTCGCCCGTGCGCTCGATGTTGAGCCAGGTGTCCTTCGGCTCCGCGGTGCCCTCCCGCTGGGCGCCGATGGTGACCGCGATCAGCGGGGGTTCGCCACAGACCGGCATGTAGTAGCTGTACGGCGCGACATTGACCCCTCCGTCCGGGTCGAGCGTCGTGATCATCGCGATCGGCCGCGGCACCACCAGTTGCGAGAGCAGGCCCTGCTTGTGGGCCGGAGAGCGTCCGGACATGTGGATGACGTTCAACGGATGGTCTCCTTTGCGGTGTCCGCCGGCCGTGTCGGCCAGGTCGGACGGGGTGTGATGCCGGCGCGCCGCAGGAGGGCGGCGGACCGCTCGGCGGCTGCCTCGGCGACGGCGGCGAGGTCGATACCGGTCGGCTGCCGGTCCCGGACGACCACGCGGCCGTCGACCAGCACGTCACGGACGGTGCGTGAGACATAGCCCCACACGAGCTGGCGGGCGAGGTCGCCCCGGGGCATCCAGGCGGGGTCGCTCGTGTCGAGTACGACGATGTCGGCGGCCTTGCCGACCTCGAGGGAGCCGGTTCGCTCGCCGAGACCGATCGCCTCGGCGCCGTCGACGGTCGCGAGCGCGAACGCCTGCTCGGCGCGGATCGGGTCGGGCAGGTCACGGTCGCGTTCGAGGCCGGCGAACAGATAGGCGGCCAGGAGGACGTCCGGGGCGTCGCCGGCGTTGTGGGCGTCGCAGCCCAGTGCCACCCGGCCGCCCCGGCGCACCAGTTCGGCGTGGCGCGAGGCGCGGGTGTATCCCTGGGCGAGACGCAGGTAGGCCCCGGGGCAGGCGGCGACGGCGGTACGGGTCTCGAGGATCACGTCGACCTCCGCGTCGTCGAGCCACACGGCGTGCCCCAGCAGCAGGCGCGGGCCGAGGACGCCCAGCTCGCCGAAGTGGACCACCGGCCGACGCCCGCAGCGCTTGGCGTATGCCTCGACGTCGGCGGGTCCCGGCGAGATGTGCCAGGTCAGTCCGGTGTCGAGGCGCTCGGCGAGGCTCGCCGCTCCGGTGAAGAGCTCGTCGCTTGCGAGGTCGTGGCCGACCAGCGTCACCCACCCGGTGACCGGCCCGGTGACCGGCAGGGACCGGACGATGTCCTCCTGTCTGGCGAGCACCTCGTCGGCGGGGGCGCCGAACGGTACGCCCTCGGCGTCCCAGCCCCAGCCGCCGACCCGCGCGCGGATGCCCGCGGCGGTCAGGCCTGCGGCGACCCGCTCCGGGTAGGCCACCGTGCCGGGCTCCAGCACGGTGGTGATGCCCCGGGTCAGGCACTCGACGGCGGTGATGGTCGCGGCCAGTTCGTCGTCGTCACCGTCGGCGTGGGCGTGCAGGGGGACGATCCAGTCGAAGATCGACTCCTGCGAGCTGATGTGGTCCGGGATCGTGCTGCGTACGAGGGGATCGACGGTCGTGTGCTGGTGGGCGTCGACGAGGCCCGGGATGACGACACAGCCCGACGCGTTGATCTCCTTTGCACCCGGGAAGCGACTGCGCAGGTCCTCGGCCGTGCCGAGCGCGGCGATGCTGTCCCCGGACACGGCGAGCGTCGCGCCGGTGAGGACCGTCCGCGCGGGGTCCATGGTGACGATGTCGCCGCCCACGATGAGCAGGTCGGTCATGGCGCGACCACGACCTTTCCGATGGTCTCGCGGGCGCCCAGTACGTCCCAGGCGTCGGCGAGATCCTCGAGCGGGAACCGGTGGGCGGTGGGCAGGTGAAGGCTGTCGGAGAAACAGGCTGCCGTGGCGGCGGCGAAGTCGGCCGCGGTGTAGCCGCCGACGCCCAGCAGTTTCAGGCCGCGGTGGAAGACCTCGCTGAGCGAGAACGCCACCTGGTCGCCGCTGGTGTTGCCCAGCATCAGCAGACGTCCGCCGATGCCGAGGCAGTCCAGTGAGGTGCGCCAGGTGTCGGTGCCGACGTGGTCCAGGACCAGGTCGGCTCCGGCGCCGTCGGTGAAGGCCGACACCGCTTTCGCCGGGTCCGGGTCGTCGTTGCGCAACGCCAGGTCCGCGCCGGCGGTGCGGGCCGCGGCCAGCTTGGCGTCGCTGCCCGCGAACGCGACGACCGCGGCGCCGGCCCGCTTGGCCAGCGCGATGGCCGCCAGGCTGACGGGACTGGCGGCCGCGTGCACGGCGAGGGTCTCGCCGGTGTGCAGGGCCCCGACGGTGTGCACCGCGTGCCACGCCGTGGCGAAGGCGGTGGGGAGGGTGACGGCCGCGGCGAGCGACACGGACCCGGGGACCCGGACGATCGTCTCGGCGGACGACAGGACGTATTCGGCGAGCGCGCCGGGGATGTTGCCGCCGATGATGCGCGGGCTCGCGCAGTACGCACGGTCGCCCGCCGAACAGCGCGGGCAACTGCCGCAGCCCTGGGTGGGATCGGCGATGACCCGGTCGCCCGGGACGATGGAGCTGACCGCGGAGCCGGTCGCGACCACCGTTCCGGCGAAGTCCATGCCCGGCACGTGCGGAAGGCGGAAGCCGGGGATCAGGCCCGGCCCCTTGCGCTGCAGCAGGTCCAGGCGGTTCAGCCCGCAGTACGCGACCTCGACGACGACGTCGCGCGGTCCGCACACCGGCTCGGGGACGTCCTGCAGGGACACGACCTCGGTTCCCCCGAAATCGGTCTGCACCATCGCTCGCACCGCCGGCCCTCCTCACCTCGTCCGTCTCGCATTGCGAGGCGGTGGAACGTATTGTGAGGCCACTCTGCCCATGCCGACCAGTGCTGTCAACGCTTGTAGGGAAAAACTGGGTTTCGTCGGCGTTGCGCCTGCTCGTGAGGCGCACAGAGCAGCCTGCGCGGGCCGGAAGCGGGTACAGCGGCATGCGCCGCGCCACCCCGGCGGCACGGCGTAGGGCGGTTCAGTGTCCGGCCAAATCCGGCTCGTCGTCGCCGCGCACGCGCCGGTCGTCGGCGGCGAGCAGGTCGAGCGCCGCGAGCGCCAGGTGCAACTCCGCCGAGGCGGCGGGCAGCAGCGGGTCCATGCCCAGGAGGTTCTTGATCTGGCGCACTCGATAGCCCACCGAGTTGCGGTGGAGATGAAGCTGTTCGGAGACGCTCTGCCGGCTGCCCCTCTCGGCAAGCCAGGCACGGAGCGTCGCCATCAGCTCCGGACGCTGCCGGATCGGCCCGAGATGCGCCTCGGCGTACGCCTCGAGGTGCGCGCGCGGGAGGGGCAACAGCACCTGGACCACCCCGCATCCGCCGAAGGTGAGCAGCGGGACGCCCCGGGTCCTGGCCAGACCGAGCAGCCGCTCGGCCTCGGTGAAGGACCGGGCCAGACCGATGGGCGATGCGGGGTGGGAGCCGCTCGCCGCGACGACGTCGTCACCCGCGGACTCGTCGCCGGTCATGTGGCGCAGCCGGCTTCGCAGGCGGGCGAGCGTGACCTCGCCGGCGGTCACCGTCCATGCCGTGCGCGACTCCTGCTGCACGGGGTGCTCCAGCCAGGTGAGAGCGGTGGACCAGGCGCGCAGGCGGGAGCCGCTGTAGTGGAGTACGGCACCGGCCGGCGGTCGCTGCAGATCGATCCCCAGCTCCACCGCCGCCGCGCACACCGAGGGGCTCACCGTCCCGGACCGCAGTGCGGCGACGACGTCGGCCGGTGTGGGCGGCGGCGGGGCTTCGGCGGAGTCGTCCCCCGCGCGCACGGCGTCGATGAGGAGCGCGGTGACCGCGGCACCGGCCAGCCGCTGCACGCGCGGATCACCGGGACCGACGGTCAGCAGGACACCGGCCACCGTCGCCCCCGCACGCACGGGCAGCGCCGTGGCCCGCAGCCCGTCCAGCGTGTCGACCACCGGTCCGGCCGCGCCGGCCAGCACACCGTCCGCCACCGTGGCCGGCACGCCTGACCCGCCGTCCGTGGTCGCCAGCACCGCGCCCCCGGCGGACAGCAGCCGCACCTGCCGGCCGGTGGCCCGGACCAGCGCGTGGAGCACGTCCGAGCGCCCGGCGCCGGCGAGCACGGCCTCGGTGAGTTCCCGCTCCAGCACAGCCGTTTCGGCGTCCGGGCCGGCCCTGTCGTGGGCCGGTCCGGACCATGCTTCGGCGACGGTTCCCATGGTGTCGAGTCTCAGTGGGCCAGCAGCCGGATGGCTACGCCCTTCTCCTGGGTGTACTCGCGCAGCGCCGCGTACCCGCCGCCCCGGCTGAAGCCGCTGTCCTTCTGCATGTTGAAGGGAAAGCCGATCACTCCCGCGTCGTGGAACTGGTTGACCGCCACCTGCCCGGAGCGGACGTCCTTCGCCAGGCGCAGCGCCCGGGAGACGTCGTTGGTCCAGATGCAGGCCAGCAGGCCGAAGTCCGTCGCGTTCATCAGCTCGGTCGCCTCGGCGGTGTCGCGGAACGACTGCACGGCGAGGACCGGGCCGAAGATCTCCTCGCGCGCGACGCGCATGCCCGCGTCCACGCGGTCGTACACGGTCGGCTGGACGAACCATCCGTCGCCGGTGGGCGCGCCACCGGTGACCAGCCGCGCGCCGTCGCGAGGCGCGTCCTCGAGGAAGCCGCTGACGCGGGCGAACTGCGTGGCGCTGACCAGCGGCCCCATGTCCAGGTCGGCGTCCCAGGGCCCGGTCTTGACGGCGGCCATGGCGGCGGCGACCCGCTCCACGACCTCGTCGTGCACCGAGGCCTCGACGAGCAGCCGGGAACCGGCGTAGCAGTTCTGCCCGGCGTTCTCGGTGATCGAGCCGACGACCGCCTCGATCGCCGTGTCGAGGTCGGCGTCGCCGAACAGCACGTTCGGCGACTTGCCGCCGAGTTCGAGTTTCACCGGGACGAGGTTCTGCGCGGCGGCCGTCATGATCGCCCGTCCGGTCGCGGTGGAGCCGACGAAGCTGATGTGGTCCACGCCCGGGTGCGAGGTCAGTGCGGCGCCCGCCTCGGGGCCACCCGCGACGACGTTGATCACCCCGGGCGGGAACCCGGCGCGGCGGGCGAGTTCGGCGAGTGCGAACGGGGCCAGCGGTGCGACCTCGGACGGCTTGAGGACGACCGCGTTGCCCGCGGCGAGCGCCGGCGCGACGTTCGCGGCGGTGAGCACGGCGGGCACGTTCCACGGGATGACGACGGCGCACACGCCGTACGGCTCGGGAACCGTGTAGCCCAGGAAGTCGGGGCTGCGGGTCGGCAGCGTGACCCCGGTGAGCTTGTCGGCCGCGCCGGCGAAGTAGTTGATGATGTCGTGGGCGATGTAGATGTTCGTCCGGCCCCCGGACAGTGGTTTGCCCACGTCCCTCGCCTCTACGGCCGCCAGCGCCTCGACGTCGGCGAGGATCAGGTCGGCCCAGCGCCGGATCAGTGCCCCGCGCTCGCTGGGGTTGGTCGCCGCCCAGCCTGCGGAGGCGCGGCGCGCCGCGGCGACCGCGTCGTCGACATCGGCTCCACCGGAAAGCGCCACCGTGGTGATCACCTGCTGGGTGGCCGGATCGACGATGTCCAGGGTGCCGCCGTCGCGGGCCGCGACCCACTCGCCGTCGATGAATTGCTGGGAGGAAGGGAAGTCAACAGCCGCCATAGGTGAACCTTGACCGACCTTGTCACGCATGTCAATATGCGATCTCGCGATGTGAGTCACTGAGGAGGCCTGGTGCGTGCCACCGCCGCTCTGCTGGAGCAACCCGGACAGCCCTTCGTCCTGACCGAGGTGGACCTGGACGAGCCCCGCCCCGACGAGGTGCTCGTCCGCGTCGCCGGGGTCGGCATCTGCGGCACCGACCTGGAGTTCGCCACCTTCTTCCGCACGCCCGCGCTGCTCGGGCACGAGGGGTCGGGCGTCGTCGAGAAGGTCGGCGCGCATGTCACGTCCGTGCGCCCGGGTGACAGCGTCACCATGTCCTTCGCGTCGTGCGGCACGTGCACGCTGTGCCGCACCGGCGCGCCCGCCTACTGCCGCAGCTTCGACACGGTGAACTTCTCCGGCCGCCGGCCCGACGGCTCCACCGCGGTGACCCATCAGGGACGCGAGGTCAACGCCCACTTCCTCGGCCAGTCGTCGTTCGCCGGCCATGTCGTCGCGCCGGAGCGAGCGGTCGTCAGAATCGACCCCTCCTTGGACCTGCTGCGGGCCGGACCCTTCGGCTGCGGCTTCCAGACCGGAGCCGGCGGCGTGCTCAACGTGCTGCAGCCGCGCCCCGGCTCGTCGATCGCGGTCTTCGGGGCGGGGGCCGTCGGCGTGGCCGCCATCATCGCGGCCTCGCTGAGCGGCTGCGCGATCGTCGCCGCCGTCGACGTGAACCCGGCCAAGCTGGAGGCGGCCCGCGGTTACGGCGCCACGCACACCGTCGACTCCTCCGCCGGGCCGGCCGCCGAGCAGCTGGCCGCCCTCGTCCCCGAGGGATTCGACTTCGTGATCGACACGACCGGGCGCGAGGACGTCCTGCGCACCGCGGTGGAGTCACTCGGACCGCTCGGCCGCGCCGGGGTCATCGGCGTCGGACCGAGCGAGACGATGAGCTTCGACTGGCGCAGCATCCTCAACGGGCGCAGTGTCACCGGCATCATCGGCGGGTCCAGTCTGCCGCAGGTGTTCCTGCCGAAGCTGCTCGAACTCAACGCCAAGGGGCAGTTCCCGGTCGAGAAGATGATCACCTACTTCCCGTTCGAGCAGATCAACGAGGCCGTCGCGGCGGTCCGGTCCGGTGCGGTCGGCAAGGCCGTGCTGACCTTCTAGACGCGTCGCCCCGGGTCTCACGAGGTCATCCACGAAACGTTGTCGCACGCGGCGGCGCACCTTAGGGTGGCCCGACGCAGATGAGGCACCTGTTCATCCGGTGGCGCGGCCGGTCAACACCGCGCAGAAGACCGAGCACGTGGAGCGTGCCCTTCATGTCCGCCGACATCGACTTCGATCACCACTCCGACGAGGCCAACGCCGATCCGGTCGCCTACTACGCGCGTTTTCGCGAGTCCTGCCCGGTAGGCCGCACCACCGCCCACGGCGGCTTCACCTATACGACGCGGTATGCCGACGTGGCCCGCATCGCCCGCGACGACGCCACGTTCTCCTCGGCCCGCAGCGACCACGGCGGCCAGGGGGTCGGCATCGTCATCCCCAAGGGACCGGGCCTCGATCAGTACCCGATCGAGCTCGACCCCCCGCGGTCGACCGACTACCGCCAACTGATCAACCCGCTGCTCACCCCGGAGGCGATCGAGCGGCTGGTGCCCATGATCGAGCGGCACGCCGCCCGCGTCGTGGACGACTTCGTCGAGCTCGGCTCCTGCGACTTCGTCCGTGACCTCACCAACCCGCTGCCGGCCGCGGTGACCTTGGACTGGCTGGGTTTCCCCGAGGAGGACTGGGCGAAGCTGGCCGGTCCGATCCACGACATCTTCGCCGCACCGGCCGCCAGCGAGCGCGCCGTGCGCGGGGCCGCCGGACTGGCCTACATGGACCAGCGCATCCGCGAGCTGATCGCCGAGCGCCGGTCGGCACCACGGGCCGACGCGGTCAGCGCACTGGTGGCCGGCCGGCGCGGTGACGGCAGCGAGTTCGGCGAGGACGAGCTGGTCTCGGTGATCGGCCTGCTCATCGCCGGCGGCGTCGACACCACCACCTCCCTGACCGGATCGACGCTCGTCCACCTCGCTCGCCACCCCGACCAGCGCCAGAAGCTGATCCACTCCCCCGATCTGCTGGACTCCGCGACCGAGGAGTTCCTCCGCGCGTTCGCCCCGTCACAGTCGATGGCGCGCACGGTCACCCAGGACGCCGAGGTCGGCGGCTGCCCGATGCACCAGGGCGACCGGGTACTGATCCCGTGGGTCGCCGCGAACCACGATCCCGCGGTGTTCCCCGACCCCGAACAGGTGCGGCTGGACCGCGACGCCAGCAGGCATCTCAGCTTCGGGATCGGCTCGCACCGGTGCGCCGGCGCGCATCTCGCCCGGGCCATGTTCCGCGCGATGATGACGCAGGTGCTGACCCGGCTGCCCGACTACCGGGTGATCGAGGAGGGCCTCGTCGCCTACCCGACGCGTGGCAACCAGTCCGGCTGGGACGCGGTCCCGGCGGTCTTCACCCCCGGCCCCCGGGCCGGTGCGGCGGCAGGCTCGGTCCGCGTCCTGACCACGCCCACACAGTTGCGGGTGACGGCGGTGCGCGCGGCGGCGCAGGACGTCCTCGCCGTCGACCTCGCCCTGCCGGACGGAGGCGACCTCCCCGCCTGGCGGCCCGGCGCGCACATCGAGCTGCGTCTGCCCTCGGGCAGGCTGCGTCAGTACTCGCTGTGCGGTGACCCCGCCGACGCCGGCACGTGGCGCATCGGTGTCCTGCGCGAGTCCCGGGGCCGGGGCGGATCGGCCGAACTCCACGAACTGACCCGCCCCGGGGCGCTGTTCGCGGTCCGCGGGCCCCGCAACCACTTCCCGCTCACGCCGGCGCCGTCGTACCTGTTCCTCGCCGGCGGCATCGGCGTCACCCCGATCCTCGCCATGGTCCGGGCGGCGGCGGGGCGCGGCACGCCGTTCACCGTCGTGTACGGCGGACGCACCCGGTCGACGATGGCGTTCGCGGACGAACTCGCCGCCGTCGCCGGCGACGCGCTCACCCTGCTCCCGCAGGACGAGGCCGGACTGCCGGACCTGCCCCGGCTGCTGGGCGGGCTGGACGCGGACACCGCCGTCCACGCGTGCGGGCCGGCACCGATGCTGGCGGCCGTCGAGGCCGAGTGCGCCCGCCTGGGCCTCAGCGACCGGCTGCACCTGGAGCGCTTCACCGCCGGCGACGACCTCGAGACGGCGTACGACGCCGCGGAGAACCGGGACTTCGACGTCCAGCTCGCGCGCACGGGAGGCACGCTCACCGTGCCGGCCGACCGCCGCCTCATCGAGGTACTGCGCGACGCGGTACCCGGCCTGTCCTACGACTGCGAGAAGGGATACTGCGGCGCCTGCGAGACCCGTGTGCTCGGCGGGACTCCGGAGCACCGGGACTCCGTGCTCAGCGAGGAGGAACGCCTTGCCGGGCGCACGATGATGATCTGCGTGGGCCGATGCCGGGGCGACCGCCTCGTCCTCGACCTCTGAGCCGTCCTCGGCCGACGCGCCCTCCCCCGGCCCGAGGACGGCTGCCGTACGGGGCCGACAGCGAACGCGATGTCCGCTGTCGGCCCCGCGCGCTGCCCGGGTCCGCGCGGCCCGCCTTCGCGCAATACGCGAGATGCCATGTTGGAATACGAGACAGCGTTACGGCACGGACCCTCCCCGGAAACACCGGGGCAACGGGACGTTCCTAGCGTCGGGCCAGCCCTTCCCCTTCATGAAAGGTCGGCCATGACTGCGATCGACTCGCCCCTCCTCGACGTCGCCGCGACCGGATTCCCGATCCTCCAGCCCGGCCACGGTGCGATCGCGTCGACGACCTACGTCCCGTCAACGCCCGCGAACACCCTGTGGGGCCGTCTGCCCTGCGAGGCGGACGCGCCGTGCGCGGTCGTCCGACCGGGCTCCGTCGTCACGGTCGACACGCTCAGCCACGAGGGAGTTCTCGAGGACCAGGGCCGCGACCCCGCCCGGTTCTTCGGCCGTTACGGCGTCGGCGGCGGCCATGTGCTCGACGACGCCCAGCAGGTGGCGGACTCCGGTATGCCGCACGACTTCGACGACGACGGGCCGCACCTCGTCACCGGGCCGATCGCCGTGGCCGGCGCCCGGCCCGGCGATCTGCTCGCCATCACCGTCCTCGGCCTCGCCCCGCGCGTTCCGTACGGCCTGGTCTCCGCACGCCACGGCTTCGGCGCGCTCCCCGGTGAGATGCCGTCGCTGCCCGGTCCCTCGTTCACCTTCGCCACGGCACACGCGGATCGCGACGGCGCGTGGGGCCGGATGGCGGTGGATCCGACGGACCCCTCCCACGGTGCGCTGCGCTTCCCGCTGCGGCCGTTCCTCGGCGTGATGGGCGTGGCGGTGCCCGGGGACGTCCGGCCGCACTCGGTGCCGCCGGGGCGCCACGGGGGCAACATCGACATCTCCCTGCTCGGCGAGGGCGCCACGCTGTTCCTCCCGGTGCAGGTCGACGACGCGCTGGTCTACTTCGGCGACCCCCACTTCGCCCAGGGCGACGGCGAGGTCGCCCTCACCGCGTTCGAGGCATCGTTGCGCGCCACCGTGAAGCTCGAGGTGGTGCCGGGCGGTGCGGCCCTGCGGCCCGGCCACGGCCGCGTCGCCCCGTTCGCCGAGACGGCCGAGCATCTGGTGCCGATCGGGCTGGACAGGGACCTCGACGAGGCGATGCGCGACTGCGTGCGCTGCGCGCTGGACCTGCTCGCGACGGACTACGGCATCGACCGTCATCTGGCGATGGCGTATCTCAGCGCGGCAGGCGACTTCGCGGTCTCCCAGGTCGTGGACGACGTGAAGGGCGTCCACGCGAAGATCCGCAAGTCCGACTTCCGCGAGGTCCGCCGACCGCACTGACCGGCGAACGCGCGACGGGATCAGGTCCAGGAAGAGAGCGCTCCGAGCCACACACAGGCGGCGACCGCGGTCAGGATCTGGGCACAGGCCGGGCTCATGGACCGCAGTATCGCCTCGGATCCGCCCCGCTCCCGACCGCCCGACGCGGCACCGCACGCACCGGCCAGCGCCGCCAGCGCGACCGAACGCTCCGAGGAACCGGCCGCACTCCCGAGAGACCGGACCGCGGCATCCCGCCTCTCCCCGTCCAGGACGTCGTAGCGGCGAGCCAACCCGGTCGGCAACGGCAACCGTGTCGGCGTACGAACGAGGACACCCTCAGCGATCATGCCGGCCGACAGACGCTTGTGTGCGCCGACGCTCAGGGCCCTGACCCACTCGGATGCCGTGCGCGGATTGCGGGACGACCGGATCCGCACGAGAACCTCGCCGAGCGCGCGGTTCTGCGGCTGCGCACCATGGGCGGCGACGAGGTATCCGTCCACGGTGTGGAGGAAGCCGTCCAGAGCGAGTTCCATCAGCATCGCGCCGCTCAGGCCGAAGCCGAGGCCGGTGCCATAGCCGGGAACACGCCCTTGCCGGTCCAGATACACAGCCAGCATGAAGTCTCCGCAGAGGCTGGAGGTGGCATCGGTCTTCATCCCGGTCTCCCCAATACGGCACTACGGCATCAGCACTATGGCGGGCCCGGACACCCTGCGTCAATGCAAGATATCGTCCCGGCATACGGAACGCGGCCCTTCATCGCGTCAGGCTCCCAGATCGATATTTCAGCGGTATGTCATGACCCGAGAGGCCAGCGCCCGCTTCGCAACCGCCGTCCCCGACTTCAGCGCGGCCACCGGGTCGGCGGCCTCGTCCAGTTCGATCAGGACCGTGCCCGCGCCGGGCGTACCGGACATCGCGTCCGCCCAGCCCTCCCAGTCGACGATCCCCGTGCCGAGCTCCGTCATGTATGGCTGCTGCTGGGAGTACACGGTGTCGTCGATCGTGAGGTGGACGTCGATCGGGGCGACCGCGTCCTTCCAGTGGGCCAGGGCCGTGCGCGGTGTGTGGCGGCGGGCCACCGCGACGGGGTCGCCGCCGCCGAGGGCGATGTGGCAGGAGTCGGGGCACAGCCAGACATAGCGCGGGTCGGTCAGGGCCATGAACAGGTCGATGTCCCGCTCGTACCAGAGGGTGCTGTGGGACTCGGTGTGGAAGGCCAGCCGCACCCCGTACCGGGACACCGCCTCGCCCACCGCGTGCGCGATGTCGGCCATGCGGTTCATGTAGGCGGCGTCGACGAAGAAGGGCGGGCGGGTGCCGTACGTCGCCCTCATCGGCAGTCCGGCGACGAGGACCTCGGCGCCCACCTCGGCGAGGAAGGCGGCGCGGCGCTCGGCGTCGGCGACGATCGCGGGGAGGTTGTCGCCGTGCCGCCAGTCGGGGGCGTCACTGTCGGCGACGAAGGCGCTGACGACGGCCAGGCCCCGGCCGGCCAGTTCCCGGCGGAACGCCTCCGCGCTGCCGTAGGCGCTCAGAACCGAGTTGATGTCGCCGGGCGCGAACGTCAGCTCGATGCCGGTGACCTCGGTCTCGGCGAGCGCGTCCAGGACCCGCTGCCAGAAGCGGTCCGGATGATCCGCGGCCCAGTCTCGGACCGCTTGGGCGGAGTCGAGGTCCCAGAATCCGGGGTGGTAGAAGGTGACGACATCCGTCGCGAAACGAGGGCTCATTCCGTTCCCCCGCGCGCGTTGTAGACGACGACCTCGTCGGACTCGTCGACGGCCTTGCGGTAGTCGCGGAACACCGCGAGCGCCTCGTCCCTCAGGACGTCTCCGACGACCTCGATGCCGCGTGCCTCGAACTGCTCGGCCCAGTCGGAGCCGAGCGGGCCCTCGTCGAACGTGGTGATCTCCTCCAGTTCCGGGCCCTCACCCGCGACCACCAGGCCGCGTACCCCGGACCACATCGTGGCGCCGTAACACTGCACGCACGGGCGCCAGTTGACGACGAGTTCGTGAGCCGGCAGGCCCTCGCCGCCGAGGTCCCAGCTGCCGGTCGCCGTCTGGGCGAGGCCGAGTGCGACGACCTCGGCGTGCGCGCTGGAGACTCCGGTGGACAGGACGACGTTCACGCCGACGGAGACGATCCGGCCGGACTCGCGCTCGGCGACCAGCGCGGCGAACGGACCGCCGTTGCCCTCGCGCCAGTTGCGGTCGGCGAGGCGGTGCACGAGACGCATCCGGTCCTCGCGGGAGGGTGCGGTGGCGGGCACGTCGGCGAGTTCGTCGTCGATCCAGGCGGGCAGGGCCACGCGGTATTCCCTGGCGATGTCGATCACGGTTCGGGTTCCTCTCGGTGGTTCAGATGCGTGCGGTGACGGCACGGGCGGCCCGTACCGCGGTGACGGCGCCGGTCAGCGTGACGTTGGCGGCCATCGCCGTGGGCACGACTCCGTTGCCCGCCAGATACAGGTTGTCGAAGCCCCACACCCTGCCGTCCGGGTCGCACACGCCGGTGCCGTCGTCGGTGACGCCTGCCCGGACGGTGCCGGTGAGATGCAGCGACGAGCCCGGCGGCAGCACCGTGGACTCGGTCGCGGGATCGAAGGGGCCGAACTCGGCGGCGACGGAACGGACTTCGTCCAGCGCCCGCCGGATCAGCGCGCGGTCGGCCTCGGAGTAGCCGAACTCGACGCGGATGCGGGGCATGCCGGCCAGGTCGGTCTCGCTCGCCGAGAACACGAGCCGGTTCTGCGGGCGCGACTCGACGGGGACGTACAGCGACAGACCGACGGAGTGTGCGAGGGGCCGGCCGGCCTCGTCGACGTAGGTGCGGTTCATGATCTGGCCGTGGAAGGGCTGGGCGGGTCCGTTGCACGGCAGCCACAGCGAGTCCGTGCTGAACTCGCCGGGGCGCGGCAGCGGCAGGACATCGGGGTCGAGGCCGAACCGGTCGAGGTCGAGCAGGACGCGGGCGGTGACGAAGGCGTGCTCGTTGAGGTGGCGGCCCAGGGCCTCGGGGCGGATGCCGGAGGCGTACAGGAGTTGCGGGGTGCGCAGGGCGTCGGCACACACGACCACGGTGTCGGCGCGGAGTTCGGACTCGGTGCCGTCGGCGACGCGGCGCAGCCGGGCCCCGGTGACCCGGCCGGCGTCCCGGACGAGGGCGGTCACGAGTGTGCCGGTGAGCAGGGTGAAGGCGGGATCGCCGCCTTCCGCGAGGGCGGGGAAGATCGTCCCGGGTGCCGTGCGGGGCATGGGGCCCGACGGTGTCGGGGTGACGGCCATGGGCATGGGCTGCGGGGCCCGGTCGGCCGGCCCTGTGCCGCCGTAGCGTCGGCGCAGGACGTCGAGGACGAGTTCGCCGACCTTGGTCGGGCCGATCGCCGCGGGGGTGACGGCGAGCAGTCGGCGTGCGGTGTCGAGGTCGGTCGCCCAGGCGTCGGGGTCGCCGAAGTCGAAGACCTCGTCCCCGGCGGGCCACGGTGTGGCGGCGGTCCAGTGGACGCCCATGCCGCCCGCGTTCCAGGCGAGCGCGGCCTGCGGCATCGCCTCGGCGTCCTCGCCGAAGGCGAGCGCGTGGAACATGCCGGGGGTGAGGTCGGGGAGGCTGCCCGCGACCTCGCGGACCACCTCCGCTCCCGTGTACATGCCCTGGATGCCGGTGGCGACCTTCTCGTTGTAACGCGACCACAGGTCGGGGTCGTCGAGGTCGTGCAGGTGCCGCCCCGGCGTGCCGCCGATCGGGGTGCCGCCGTCGGCCATGGTGATGTGCAGCGCCGGATCGCTCTCGCGCAGGAGGCGGGCCACGAGGGATCCCATGATGCCGCTGCCCACGATGAGGACGTCGGTGCGGGGGGTGTGGGTCAACTGGGGCTCCGTGTACGTGTGGTGTGGGGGTCAGTCGACCGGGACGAGTGGTCCGAACAGCTCGGTGTCCATGCGGTCCAGGGCGAGTTTCACCGCGCCGATGAGCGGGGCGTCGTGGCCGAGCGCGGTGGCGCGCAGTTCGACCGCGGGGGTGCGTGCGGCCCGCAGCGCGGCCCGCACCCGGGGCAGCAGGACATCGGCCGCGTCCTCCAAGCCGCCGCCGAGGACGATGAGCGAGGGGGCGACCGTCCAGGACAGGGTGGTGAGGATCGACGCGATGTTCTCCACGAACTCGTCGACCTCGGCGAGCGCGGCGGCGTCACCGTGGCGGGCCGCCTCGAACCGGGCCAGGGCGAGGGCGCGTTGGGCGGGCAGCGGTGAGGTCAGGGCGGCGACGGGCCAGTCCTCGACCGAGCCGGCCGGCATCGAGGGTGCCTCGACGATCTCGCCGGCCGCACCGTCGAGTCCGCGGTGCACGGCCCCCCGGATCAGGATGCCGAGGCCCGTCCGGTTCCCGAGCATCGCCCAGACGACGTTGTCGTGGTCGGCGGCCACTCCCCGCCAACGCTCCGCCAGCGCACCGAGGTTGGTGTCGTTGTCGGCGAACCACGGCACCGGGACGCGACGGCCGAGTTCCTCGGGCAGGTGCACGCCCTCCCAGCGGGTGGTGTGCACCAGGCGCCGTACGACTCCTTCGTCGTCGATGGCACCGCCGCCGGCGATGGCCCCGGCGCGCAGCCGGTCCACCGAGCCGCCGGCGTCGTCGAGGGCCTCAAGGACCAGTTCGGCGGCGTCGTCGAGGGTGGTGTGCGGGTCCTTGTAGGCGCGCAGCGGCCGGTGTGCCCGGCCGAGGATGTGGCCGCGGACGTCGGCGACGACGGCCCAGGCATCGACGGTCGTGGTGCGTACAGCCGCCAACAGGGCGTGTTCGGCCCGTAGTTCGTAGCGGCGGGCCGGGCGTCCGGCGCAGCCGCTGTTCGGCACCCGGTCGAGTTCGGCGACCCAGCCCGCCTCGACGAGCGAGTCCAGGATCAGCTCGATCGTGCGACGGGACAGGCCGGTCTGCACGGCGAGTTCCGTGAGCTTCCGTGGGCCGGCCGACACCGCCAACGCCCGTAGGATCACGGAGGTGTTGACCCGTCGTACGGCGCTCTGGTTCATGCCGGCCGTCAGCACGGGTCCCCTCCCGTCACCGGGTCGTACACGCCCCGGGTGTCGGCCGCGAGCGGTTGGCCGTATGCACGGGCCGGGTCGCCGAGCCGCCCGGTCGCTCTCCCCCAGGCCGGGGTCTCGCCGCGGACGAAGCCGACGAGGTCGGTGTGCATCCGGGCGGCCAGCTCCGCGGGCGGGTTCGGGCCGAGCGCCTCGGGGACACCGGGCGCGTCGAGCACGTCGAAGAAGAACGGGAGGTCGACGCAGTGCACGGCGCCGCCGAGGGCCGGGGAGGGCCATTCGAAGGAGTACAGCCAGGTACCGGCGGGGGCCGCGCGGCGGGCGGCCGCGGTGCGGGGGCACGCGGAGCGGAACAGAGTGTCCGTGATCCGGGTGCCGGCCGCGCGCGACCCGCGCTCGCCGTCGCCGTCTCCGTGTCGGTAGCCGTCGAACTCGTCCCCCGTGGCGCCGAGCAGCAGCGGGACGTCCTGTCCGTGCACGGACAGCCCCTCGGCGAGCGGCAGCGGCAGGATGTCGTCGCCGAGGACCGGACCGAGCACGAGCGTGCCGTCGTCCCCGCGCAGGTCCAGCACGCCCCGCTGGACCAACTCCGGTGCGCACCGGGCGAATCCGGCCCGGGTGGGTGGCACGCCCAGGTGTTCGCCGAGCCGTGCGAGGAAGGCGCGGGCCCGGGTCGCTTCCACCTCGAACAGGCCGCCGGAAAGACTGACCGCCCGCTGGAACCGCCCCCGCCCGGTGGGCGACGACAGCAGCGCGAGCACGATCGCTCCCCCGGCCGACTGGCCCGCGACGGTGACCCGGTCCGGGTCGCCCCCGAAGGCGGCGATGTTCTCCCGCACCCAGTCGAGCGCGAGGAGCACGTCCCGCAGCCCGAGGTTGGTGGGGACGTCGTCCAGTACGGCGAACCCGTCGACGCCGAGCCGGTAGCCGACGGTGACGGTGACGACGCCGCCGCGGGCGAAGGCGCGGCCGTCGTACCAGGGACTCGCCGGGCTGCCCGCGAGAAAGCCGCCGCCGTGGATCCACACGAGCACCGGGCAGCCGTCCGCGTCGGGGGCCGTGACGGAGATGTTCAGGATGTCGTCGCCCGGCACCGACGGTTCCGGGATCGTGGTCGTGGCGAACAGCGGCACTCGCTGCGCGGTGGCGCCGGGGCGGGAGGCGTCGTACGGCCGCGTGAAGCCCCCGCGTGGGAGCGGCGCGGCGAACCTCCGTGGGCCGGTGGGCGCTTCGGCGTAGGGGATGCCCAGGAAGAGCCGCACGCCTCGGTGTTGACGGCCGACGACTGTGCCCGCCTCAGTCGGGACGGCGATCGTCGTGCTCATCGCAGCCCCGTTCCCGCGATGCCCTGGACGAAGTACCGCTGAAGGAAGAGGAAGAGCACGAGGACCGGCAGCATCACGACGATCGCTCCGGCGAGCAGCAGGCCGTAGTCGGTGACGTGGGCGGCGGCCTGGCTGGTGGCGGCGAGGCCGACCGGGAGGGTGTAGGTGTCCATGCTCTGGGCGACGACCAGCGGCCAGATGAAGTTGTTCCAGGAGTTGAGGAACGACATGATCGTGATCGTGGCGACGGCGGGACCGGCCAGCGGCAGGAAGATCCTGAAGAAGATCCGGAACTCGCCCGCGCCGTCGATGCGGGCCGCTTCGAGGAGTTCGTCGGGGACCGACAGGGCGTACTGGCGCACGATGAAGACCGACAGGGGAAGCGCCGCGCCGGGCAGGGCGATCCCGGCGAGCGTGTCCGCGAGGCCCAGGTCCACGGTGATCACGAACTGAGTGACGAACACCGCGGTGAACGGCACCATCATCGCCGCCATGACCGCGCCGAACGCGAGCCGTCGGCCTGCGAAGTCGAGTTTGGCGAGGGCGTATCCGGCGGCCGACGCGGCCAGGATGTTCCCGGCCACCACGATCAGCGCGACGACGACGCTGTTGACCAGGAAGCGGCCGAAGCCCTGGGTCTCGAACAGTCGCGTGAAGTTGCCGAAGGTGAGGTGGTGCGGGAGCAGCGCGCCGGGGTCGGAGCGGATCTCGTCGAGGCTGCGCAGCGAGCCGCTCACCCCCCACGCGAAGGGCAGCGTGGTGAGCAGGGCACACAGCACCAGGGCGGCGTACATCACGGGGCGGGCGGCACGGTTCATGTGCGGGACCTCAGCAGCCGGAACTGGACGACGCTCACCACGGTCACCAGCGCGAGCGTCACGAAGGACGCCGCCGAGGACATCCCGAACTGGCCCGCCCCGAACTGGCGGTAGGTGTACAGCGCGACCGACTCGGTGGAGCCGAGCGGGCCGCCGCCGGTGAGGAGGTAGGGCTCGTCGAAGACCTGGAGGTAGAAGACGGTCAGCAGGACGGACACCATGAGCGTGGTGGGCAGCAGCAACGGCAGGGTGATGTGCCGGAGTTGGCGCCACCGGCCGGCCCCGTCCAGGGAGGCGGCCTCGTACACGTCCCGCGGGACGGCCTGGAGACCGGCGAGGAACAGCACCATCGCGATGCCGAAGTTGCGCCAGACGCCGAGCAGGATGACGACCGGCATCGCGAGGTTGGGGTCGTCCAGCCAGTTCGGTCCGGCGAAACCGACCGCGCCGAGCAGTTTGTTGACGGTGCCGTCGACGTGGAAGGCGTACTGCCAGATCAGCGCGACGGCGACGACGTTGGTGACGACGGGCGCGAAGAACACGGTGCGCAGGACACCGCGCAGCCGGCTGATGCCGGAGTTCAGCGCGAGGGCCAGGGCGAAACCGATGCCCATCGTCAGCGGTACGCCCACGGCCACGAAGAGCGCGGTGTTGAGGATGTCCCGTACGAAGGTGTCGTCCTGGAACAGCCGGAGGTAGTTGTCGACGCCGGTGAAGTCGACGGCGAACGGGGTGCGCAGGTCGGCGCCGCGGATGTCGGTGAGGCTCAGGGCGAGCGCGGCGACCGTGGGGATCGCCGTGTAGACCAGGAAGACGAGGCCGAAGGGGGCGAGGAAGAGCCAGGCGACGGCGGTGCGGCGGGCGCGGGACGCCTTGTTTGCCGCCGTCTTCGGTGCGGCCGTTGCCCTCTTGGTGGCCGGTACGAGAGTCGTGGTCATCACTGCGCGCCCGTGCCGACGCTCTCGGCGTAGGCCTGGATGTTCGCGGCCGCCTTCGCCGCGGTCTGCTTGCCCTTGGCGACGGCCTCCACCTCCTTGCCCAGCCGGGTCGCGACCTGCTGCCACGTGCTGACCTGCGGGAAGGCGCGGGTGTTCTTGAGCTGGGTGAAGAAGGCTGCCAGCAGCGGCTGGCCCTTGATAGCCGGGTCGTCCCAGGCGGAGATGACGGCCGGCAGCGAGCCGTACGCCTTGTACTGCGCGACCTGCGTGCTGGGCTCGGCCAGATGCCGGACGAGCTTCCAGGCGGCGTCGGTGTTGCCGCCGTCGGCGAGGACGCCCCAGGTGCCGCCCGCGGAGAAGGAGACGCTGCTCGACGCTCCGGCGGGCAGGGGGGCGGTGGCGACGTGGGAGGCCGTCCAGCCGCTCTTCTTGGCGGCGGTGTCGAGCTGGCCTATGACCCACGGTCCGGTGATCATGCTCGCCGTCTTGCCGGAGACGAAGTACGGCTGGGCGTCGAGGAAGGTCGGCCCGCTGGGGTCGGCGGTCCCGGCGGTGAAGAAGGACGCGTTGTAGTCGAGGGCGTCGACCATCTGGGGCGTGTTCAGGTTCCACTTGCCGCCGGAGGTGACGAGGGAGGCTCCGGCCTGCCAGGCGTACATGGCGACGTCCTGGCCGTTGAAGATGTCCCACCCGATGTCGGCCCCGAGCGCGTGGGCGGCGCCGGCGCCCTGAAGGGCCTTGAGGAAAGGCTCCATGCCGGCCCAGGTGGTCGGCGCCTGAACGCCCGCCTTCTTGGCCAGATCTGATCGGTAGACGAGCGCGTACGTGTACGCGTACCAGGGGACCGTGTAGGCCACGTCGTCCACGACGCCGGCGTCCCAGAGGCTCTTGAAGAAGCTGCCCGGATTCACCAGGCCGTCCGGCACGGGCCGCAGGGTCGACGAGTCGAGGAACTGCGCCTGCGACTCGGGGAAGAACTGGGCGACGTCCGGTCCCTTGCCCGCCGCGATCGCCGCCTGGAGCTTGGTGTAGTACTCCGCGTTCGGGATCAGCGTGGTCTTCACGACCAGGTCGGGGTTGGCGGCCTTGAACGGCTTGACGACCGTGCCGAGCACGTCGGCGTCGCCCTGGGCGGCCCAGACGTTCACGGTGCCGGTGGCCGGGGACGCGTCGACCTTCTTGGCGCCGGAAGCGGCGGCCGCGTCGTCTTCGCGCCCGCAGCCGGCCAGGGGAAGTGCGGCGCCGAGGGCCATTCCGGCGGTCAGGCGCAGGGCGGTGCGACGGGAGAGGTTGGGCACGGGGACTCCTGTGACACGAGATTCCTCACGAGTACTGAGGGCGGTGGCGTGGTGTGTCCCGACGCTATGAACCGCGTGTTTCGGCCACGTGGCGGTCCTCGCCCCGAATAATTTCGGAACTTGTAGCGAAATCGGTGGGGCGAGGGCCCGGTGCGCATCCCGCGCACCGGGCCCTCGTCTTCCGGGGTGTTCCGCTACTTGCGGCCGCCGTCGCTCGTGAACTGCTCGAAGGTGTGGCTGAAGGCCCACGTGTCCTGGGCGATGCCGGAGCAGGAGTCGGAGCCGCCGGTGCCGGGGCAGCCGCCGTTGTCGCGCTGGAGCGCCCAGAAGGAGAGGCTGTTGATCTTCTTGGCCTCGGCCCACTGCTCCACCGCGACCGCGTTCTCGACGGTGAAGGTCTCCGCGGGGCCGTAGTCGTCGATGCCGGGCATCTCGATGACCCCGATCATGCTCCACAGCTTCGCGGAGCTCTTGTGCGGGTAGAGCGCGGCGAGCTGGCCGTGCAGCCCCTCGGCGGCCGTCCGGGTGTCGGCCGCCATGTCGTGCGTGGCACCGTCGTAGTAGTCGAACGTCATGAGGTTGACGACATCCACGCGTGCGCCGTTGTCGACGGCGTTCTGGAGCACGGCAAGGCCGTTGGCGGCGAGGCCGGCCGTGGAGGTCGGGAGCGTGTAGGAGAACTGCACGGTGCGGCCGGTGCGTTCGGCCCAGCGCTGGACCTGGGCGATCGCCTTGTTGCGGCGGTCGATCCCGGCGGCGTTGTTGATCGAGTCGCCCTCGACATCGAGGTCGATGCGGCTGATGCCGTACGTCGTGACGAGGCTCTTGAACACGTCGGCGATGGCGTCGACGCTGGTGCAGCTGTCGGCCAGTTCGGTGCCGGTCGTGTCCGCGGACCAGCCGCCGAACGAGGGGATGACGTCGCCGCCGCGCGCCTGGATGGTGGCGATGTCACGGCCGAAGGACGCCTTCGAGATCGGCTGACCCGTCGCGCCGTTCCAGTAGGCGGTGCACGAACCGGCCGTGGCCGTCTGGAGGAAGGCCAGCGTGAGGTACTTGTTTCCGGAGGCCGCGGCGAGTGCGGCCGGGCTCTGGCCGGTCCACGACTCGAAGTAGGGCGCCGCCACCTGGGCGGGCAGGGGCTTGCCGAAGGCCGAGGGCAAGGGCGAGGAGGGCGCCGCGAGTGCGCCCCCTCCCCCGAGTCCGACGAGCCCGGCGGACAGAGCGCTCACACTCAGACAGGACAGCAACGCACGAAGGTGACCAGGTCGTCTCACTGACGCTCCCAGGGGAAAGGGCATGCGGGGACAGCGGAATGGGGGAACCGCGGGGAAGAAGAACCGTGCCCATAATTGGACTAGACCACCTGACTGTCAAGGCTCTTTACAGTTAGATGGTCTAGTCCATTCCGGCAGGATGTCCGGCCTTCCTCTTCCATGAGACGGAAGCGGTGTTGCCGTGCCCCTGCGGGCGGTCTACGAGACGGTCCCCAAGCCGCAGGGCCGGCTGCGCCGCCCGCGGGTTGGCCACGGCCCCCGCTCTGTCTCGTTTGCGGACCACTCAGTGCCCCTCCGACCTCGGCACTTGAGGAGTAGCGCAGGGTGCGACAGGTGGTGAGGCGGGAGACCGAGGACGTACCGACGAGCTGGGCAACGGTCCACGTCCTCGTCCACCACACCGGGGAGACCTGAACCCCTCGCGCCACGAGCGCTGGAGGGCCTCGGGAGCAGTCTCCCTGCCCCTGTTACCGGGCTCGACGCCATACCGGCCAAGGGTGCGGACACCGCGACCGAGCAAGACGGAACCACAGGCCTCGATGCCCGGCGTAAGGCCCTGCACGCGGCCCAACGCGCCGTGTACGGGCAAGCGTTGGACCGGCTCGCGGAGCACTGCAGCAGGGCCGTGGCAATCGTCTGCGAGGCCACCAAGTCGACGAGATCCCACCGATGTGTCACGCCCCGGATGGCGCGTTCTGGACCCGGTCACAGGTCGTCCGGACGCCGACTGACGCGTCGCCACCGATGGACGACTGGTCCTCATCACTATCACCGTGTAGCCGCCAGCGATTTACCCACGTCTTCACGAACCGCCTACGGCCCTCGCCGCCGCATTGCGGCCTTTCAGTCCTTCGGTGCGACGCGGATACGGTTGCCGTCAGGATCGGCTGCGAGGAAGGTCAGCCCGAACCCCGCATCATGAGGCTCGCGCAGGATCGTGACCCCCTTGGACTTCCACTGCTCAAAGGTCGCGTTGAGCTCGTCGGGTCGTCCACCGTCAATGGCCAGGCAAATCTCACTGGTGCGCGGGACGTCCGGTGACAGATCCTCGAACTGGCCGGACCACAGACCGAGGTCAGCGCCTGGCCCGAGGTCGAAGGTGATGTATCCCGGAGTCTCGAACGAGGGGCTCATGCCGAGGAGGTCGCCGTAGAAACGAGCTGCGTTGGGAGCGTCGTTCACGTAGACGATGGACACGACGGATGTGGTCATGGTTGTTCCTTCTCGCAGGTGGTAGGTACGCATCCGCCAGCCTGACCGGGATATGCGCCGCATCGTGTCGCAATTCCTGGAAAAAATTGGTGGGTGACCCCAGACCGCTTCTTCACCCTGATGCTGCTCCTCGAATCGAGGGAGGCCGTGACCACACAGGAACTTGCCTCAGTGCTCGGGGTGTCCCTTCGCACCATCACCCGGGATCTGAACTGGCTCCGCGACGCCGGTCTGCCGGTGACCGCACACCGGGGCCGCCTCGGAGGCGTGACCATGCTGCCCGGATCCGGACTCGACCTCACGCGACTCACACCGGGCGAGCGTGATCATCTGTCGCTCACCGGGCTGGATGAGAAGCAACGCGCGGAGCTCGACGCATCGGTCGATAGCCGGCGCGCGCTCTCCAAGATCGCCGCTACACAGCCACGTCGGGTTCATGAACTCCTGCCGCTCGCCGACGTAGTGCACGTGGACAGCCGTCCCTGGCGTCAGACAGGAGCTTTCGGCCCGACTCCGGCTTCGCTGATCGGCGCAGTGCGGCGAGGGCGCCGGCTACGGATCGAGTACGACAGCCCACGCGAGTCATGCCCACGCGACCTGGTCGTGGATCCCTACGGGCTGTTCGCCAAGGCCGGCATCTGGTACCTCGTCGCCGACTGTGCCCGAGTGCCACGGATGTACCGACTCGAACGGATCACGACGTGGAAAGAGGTCGACCAGCCACGGCGGATCCGCGAGAGCCAGACCCTGACCTCCGTCGCTGCAGCGCTCATCGCTCAGTGGGAACACAACCACGCGCTAGAGGTCAGCGCCACCATCGACCAGACCCAGATCGAGCGAGCGCAACGGATCTTTGGCCTACGACTCGTCCGGGACGACCATGAAGAATCCGCCACCGGCCGCAAGGTGACAATCCGCTTCCTGCATCTGGAGGACGTGCGAGCACTACTGCCGTTCGGGAGCGCCATCACTGTGCACGGCCCCACCGAAGCCAGGGCTCACCTCCGCGACCTCGCCACCAATCTTGCCCACCACTATGCGCCGTCACCACCGTCCTGACCCGCAACAAACGGACTGCACCCTGACCGTCAGGAGAGACCGCCAGGGTCTTGCGTCATGGGGGGGCATCACGGCGGAACGCACGCCGGGCGTGGGAGAGGCGGACGGGGGGGACAACTCGGGTGCGCCGAAGGGGACAGCGGCGCGGCCACACATCGCGGCCCGGCCGGGAAAGTGCCCGCGGTGGCCAGGATGCGCGCCCGGTTGGACCGTGCGTTGCGTCGCTGCGGCACGCGGCCGACGGGCTGGGACACGGCAGGACCTCGATGCAGCCGGGGCGGAGAACGGACCTGCCCACTTTGGCATGCGGGACCCGGCTGATCCGCGCCCGCATCCGCCGGTCGGCCGGGGCACGCCAGGCGGGGAGCTCCTTGATGTCGGACGGCTCCTGCGGCTCGCTCCCGTTGAAACGGTGGCAGTTGAGAGAGGACGCCGTCGACGTATCGGCGCGAGCGTCGCTGCAGGCGTCCTGGGCGGGCACATGCAGCGCCGCCACGGTCCGCGTGTGCGGACGCATGCCTGTCCGAGGGCATGGTCGGCGAGCTCACCACATGCATCCGCAGCGACATGGACTGCGCGGACATCTGCAACGCCACCGCGTCCGTGCTGTCCCGCTACACCGGCTACGACGCCAACGTCACCCGCGCGATGCTGCAGGCGTGCGCCACCGCCTGCAAAGCCTGCGCCGACGAATGATCAGCGCACGCCGACATGCACGAGCACTGCCGTCTGTGCGCCGAAGCCTGCCGCTCCTGTGAACAGGCGTGCAACGATCTCATCCAGTCCCTCGGCTGACCTGCCCGCCAAGCCGACAGGCGGCCAGGGCCTCCGGAACAACTCCGACGGCCACAGGGCCACCCTCGCCTTCCCGGGTGGTTCGACTGACGAGCCGCCTACTATGGCGTTGCGTATTCGGTGATGAAAGGGAGTCGGGGGCATGCGGCGGCTGGGGGATCTCGAGGCGGAGATCATGGATCGTCTGTGGACGTGGAACCGGCCGGCGACGGTGCGCGAGGTCGTCGACGACATCAACAAGACCCGCCCCATCGCCTACACCACGGTGATGACGGTCACCAACATCCTGTACACGAAGGGCTGGCTGCGGCGCGGCAAACAGGGCCGCGCCTGGCTCTACACCCCGGTCCGCAGTCGCGAGGCGTACGCCGCCGCCCTCATGGAGGACGGCTTGGGGGAAAGCAAGGACCGTCCGGCCGCGCTGGTCCACTTCGTGGAGAACATGTCCGAGGAAGAGGTCGCCGCCCTGCGCAAGGCCCTGCGCAACGCAGGACGGCAGGCGAAGCCGTGAACGCGGCCCCCTTCCTCGTCGGCTACACGGCAGCGGTGGGATTTCTCGCACCCCACGTCATCCTCCGCAGCAGCTGGCCGCACCGGGCCCCCGCCCTTGCGGCAGCCGTGTGGCACGCCCTGACGGCGTCGTTCTCGATCGGGGCCGCGCTCGCCGCGTACAACCTGGCCATGCCGGCCGAGCACCTGCACGCGGGCCTCGTTGGACTCCTTCACTCCTGCGGCCTGGGTACGGGTGCGGGGCACCCCGACCCGGACACGGCGGACCGGCTCGCTCTCGGCGTGCCCGCCGTTGTCGCCATCGCCCTGTTCTCCGGCTTCTCCTTTCATGCCGTACGAGCCCGACGGGCCCGGGAGCGGCACCGGGAGGCCGTGGACCTGGTGGGCCGCCACTCGGCCCGGCTGTGCGCCACTGTCCTGCCGTACGACGTACCCGCCGTGTACTGCCTGCCCGGCCGCCGCCCCCGGATCGTGATCAGTGACGCGGCGGTGGAGCGGCTGGCGCCGGAGCAGCTCGACGCCGTACTGGAACACGAGCGGGCGCACATCGCAGGGCGTCACCACTTGCTTCTGGCTGCCGTGGAGGCGTTCCACTCGGTGTTCCGGTGGCTGCCGCTGGCCCGGCATGCCCGGGAGCAGACGGCGCTGCTGCTGGAGATGATCGCGGACGATCGCGCGCTGCGCAGCCAGTCCCGCGAAGCGCTGGCCACGGCCATGTACGAGATGGCGGCGGCCCGCACACCCAAGGGCGCGCTCGCGGCGGGCGGGCATACGGTCCTGATCCGTCTGAAGCGGGTGCTCGGCCCGTGCAAGACCCCCCATCCCGCCCTGCGGGGCGCTGTCGCCTCCCTGACCGCGGCCGTAGCGCTGCTGCCGCTGCTGGCCGCCTGCCCGCCCGTTCTCGGCTGACCCGTCTCCCCTGAGACCGCCCGCGACACGGACTTGCTTGCGATCCGAACTACGAAGCTACTAAGTTCTTACTCGTTTGGATCGCTGATGCCCGGGCTCGCCGTGAGGTCGGGCGCGAGGGCCTGAGCCCGTCGCCTGGTCCACAGACGAGCAGAGGAGCTACTCCACGATGGGAACGCACCGACGGCCGAAGCCGCCCAGCCGTGCCCGGATAGCCACCCTCGGGATGGCCGCCGGCGCCGTCAGTCTCCTGCCGACGCAGAGCCAGGCCGCTCCCAAGCCCACCGTGGACGAGGTGCGCGAGCAGGTGGAGAAGCTCTACGAGGAGGCCGAGGCTCCCACGGAGGAGTACAACGCCATCAGCGAGGAGCGGGAGAAGCTGCAGCGCGAGGTGGACGGCGCACGGGACCGGCTGGCCCGCAAGCAGCAGGAGGTCAACGAACTCCGGGAGAAGACAGGCCCGTTGGCGGCCGCGCAGTACCGCAGCGGCGGCATCGACCCGAGTGTCCAGCTGTTCCTGTCCGGCGATCCGGACAGCTACCTCCACCAGGCCGAGATGCTGGACCGTACGAGCAGCCGGCAGGCCGACGCTCTGCGGACGATGCAGGCCAAGCAGCGAGAACTGACACAGGAGCGCAAGGACGCCCAGAAGCGGCTGAAGTCCCTGGAGGAGACGCGCGCCAAGGCCGCCGAGAAGAAGGACGAGGTCCAGGACAAGCTCGCCGCGGCACGCAAGCTCCTGAACAGCCTGACCGCCCAGCAGCGCGCCACGATGGAGGCCGCCCAGGAGCGCGAGGACGCCTCCGCGGGCGTCAGCGACTCCGCCGCCACCTACGACGGCCCTGCCAGCGGCCGCGCGAAGGCCGCACTGGATTTCGCGTACGCGCAGCTCGGCAAGCCCTACGAGTGGGGCTCGACCGGCCCCAACTCGTACGACTGCTCAGGGCTGACCGGCGCGTCGTGGCGTGCGGCGGGCGTCTCGCTGCCGCGCACCGTCAAGCAGCAGTACGACGCGGGCCGCAAGGTGGCCAAGTCGGACCTGCAGCCCGGCGACGTCATCTACTGGTACAACGACAACCAGCACAACGGGATGTACGTCGGCAACGGCAAGGCCATCCACGCCCCGCGCACCGGCAAGAACATCGAGATCGTCCCCCTCGACAGCATGCCGTTCTTCGCCGCGAGCCGGCCCTGATACCCCGCGTCATCGGGGCTCGCGCACGCCGGAGGGCGGAAGAGACGACCCTTCGCCCTCCGGCGTGACTGCGGTCAGGCCCGGTATGCCACGTTCGCCATCATCCCGGCCTCGCCGTGGTAGGCGTTGTGGCAGTGCAGCATCCACTGGCCCGGGTTGTCGGCGTCGAAGAACACGGACAGCTTCCTCCTGGGCAGCACGATCGCGGTGTCCTTGCGCGGCCCGGAGGTTCCGAGCTGGTAGGTGTGGCCGTGCAGGTGCATCGGGTGCCACATGTCGGTGTCGTTGACGAAGTCGAGCCGTACGCGCTGACCCTCCTCGATGAGGATCGGACGCGCCTCGGGGTCCTTCATGGTGAACGGCATGCCGTTGATGGCCCAGTTGTACTTGGCCATGCCGCCGGTCAGCTTGACCTGGTGCGTGACGTCGGGCGTGGCGGACTTCAGGCGCACGTCGTCGGTGGCGCGCAGCTGGGACGCCGTCATGATCATGCCGTTGAGTTCCTTCGGGCGGACCCTCGCGTCCGGCGCGCTTCCCGAGCCGGTGCGTACCAGGGCCAGGCCGTTCGCGTTCTTGCCCTCGGCCAGGGCGACGAGCGGGAAGACTCCGTCGCCGAGGGTGGCCAGGACGTCGTAGCGCTCGCCCATGCCGACCAGCAGGGCGTCCACCTCCTGGTGCCGGATCGGGAAGCCGTCGGTGTGGGTGATGGTCAGCTTGTGGCCGCCGAGGGCGACCCGGTAGGCGGTGTCGCCGCCCGCGTTGATGATCCGCAGCCGCACCTTCCTGCCGGGCTTGCTGGTGTGGACGTCGGGGTCCCTCGCCACTCGGCCGTTGATCAGGTGGTACGGGTACCTCACGTCGCCGGCGTCGCCGCCGAGCAGGTCACTTTCGGCGCCCATGAGCATGAACTTCATCGACACGCCGCCGGACGAGGCGGGGGCCGAAGGCGAGGAGGGCGCGGCGGAGTCGCCCATGTCCATCCCCGCCATGGCGTCCATGTCGTGGCCCTGCATGCCGTCGGCGCCGGGGCTGCTGCTCTGCCCCATGTGCATGCCGGCCATGCCCTGCCTGACCTCGGCGAAGACCTGGTCGGGGGTGCCGGTGACGCCGTCGACCCAGTCGTCGAGGAGGACGACCCATTCGTCGTCGTAGTCGAGGGTCTCCTTCGGGTCCTCGACGATCAGAGGGGCGTACAGGCCGCGGTCGAGCTGGACGCCGACGTGCGGGTGGAAGAAGTACGTGCCCGGGGCGTCGGCGATGAAGCGGTAGGTGAACGTGGACCCGGCCCGGACGGCGGTCTGCGTCGCCGGGGGCACGCCGTCCATGTCGTTGCGCAGTGCGATGCCGTGCCAGTGGATCGACGTGGCGGTCTTGTCGGGGAGCTGGTTGGACAGCTCGGCGACCAGGGTGTCACCTACGGAGAGCCGGACTTCCTTGCCCGGGGTGCGGCCGTCGAAGGCCCAGGTCCTGGGCATGATCCCGCCGCCCAGGTCGATCATGGCGGGCGCTGCGGTCAGGGTGAGCTCGTGCCGGCGTCCCGTGCTCTTGCGCTGCTGCTCGGTGGCCGCGACCGCAGAACCGGAAGGGTTGGTCAGGGCGGCCCCGCCGCCTGAACCGGAGCCGCTGCTGCAGGCGGCCGTCGCGCCCGCCCCGGCGACTCCCAGCCCGGCGAGCAGGACGGAGCGGCGGTTGATGCTGTTCATCGAGTGGGTGTCCTCTGTGTCGTAACTGCCGAATGTGGTCACGCAGGGACGGCACCTCACGCGCCGTCCGGCGCGGCCTATAGGCGCAGTTGAGACAGGACGGACAGGTCTGGCGGGGAGCGGCCGACCGTAGGACCGGGTGCGCGGCCGACCGTGGCCCGCCGCAGGTCCGCCGATGCGTCGAACGCGCTCCGGCCGGGCGGCGCGAGCTGTACGGCGTCGACGCTCGCCGTGGTGCAGTGCTGCATGCCCGGCATGGCGCAGCCACCGGCGTCGGCGCTGTGTGGGGAGGACTCCAGGACGTGCTGTGCGTGCGGGTGCCCCGCCACCATCGTGTGGACGGCGTGGTCGGCGGCACCCCCCATCGGTGGGGCTTCGGTCACGGATGTCTCATGGTGGACGAGCACAGCGAGCGCCACGCACAGGGTGAGGAACACCCCGTACGTCCAGCGGACGGCTGTACCGCCGCTGCGAGCTGTCCGAGTCGTCATGAGCTCCACTCGTCCTCACCGGTCACCCTGCCGAGCCGACATCCTACCCCCCGGGGGTACATGTGCCTCGTTTCGGCTGCCAAGGGACCAAGGGGCCGGTCTGGCCGACACAGCCCGGGATGCCACCGTCATCCTGAACGCTCCGCGGCCCCCACACGTACTAAGGGCCCTAGCAGTTGGAGCCCACGCTGCGACCTCCGGACGCGCCGTACGGCGAGGTGGGGCCGGCAGCGCAGGCCCGCCATGTCCGGACGATCGGGAAGGTGAACATGGGAGTTACGGCGCTCAGTTGGGCCATCGCGCTGGTCGCCGCCCTGGTGGCCGCCGTCAGTGCGGTCAGGGTGGTGACCACGCGCGGTGAGGCCCGGTTCGCGGCGGGCGGCGATCTGCTGATGGGCCTGAGCATGGCCGCCATGGCGCTGCCGGCGACGGTCGGCTGGTATGCGGGCTACGGCGTGTGGTGGGCGGTGGCGTTCGGTGTCCTGGGGCTCGGGGGTGTCGCGGTGGCGGTCCGGCACACCCGCGAGGGCGGGTGGACGCGCGGCCGTCACTGGGTCCATCTCATCGTCGGCAGCGCGGGCATGGTGATCATGACGCTCGCCATGACGAGCACGTCGTCCGGACCGGTCCTCGCACTGGGCGGCGGGCATTCCATGGCGCACATGCCGGGCATGGAGAACACGGCGAGCACGACGGACGCGCACCACATGGGCGGCATGGACATGCACGGGATGGGTGCCGCGCAGGGGACGGACATGCAGGGCATGACGCATACCGCGGCCGGCGCCGCTTCGTCGGCGGGCTCCACCTCTGTGTGGCGGTTCGTGATCGCGGCGCTCGCCGTCTACTTCCTGCTGTCCATCGGGGCGTCCGTGTGGGCGAGGGTACAGGGCAGCGGCAGGGGCGGCCGTAGCGCCGGCTCCGGCTTCAGCCCGGGGCGCTGGCTGCTCGCCATGCCGGACACCGTGTTCGTTTTCCTGGCGTCTTTGACGGTCTCGGTCTGGGACAGGGCAAGGACGGCGGAGCGGCGCGGCCACGGCCGGCGCCGCAAGCTCGGGGCGGCGCCGGACGCGGCGCTCGCGGCGCACATCGGCATGGGCGGGACCATGTCCGCGATGCTGCTGATGATGGCCGCGTGACGGCTGGGCCCGTCTGAGCACCACGGCGACTGCTTGGCCCACCGGGCGGGGAGCAGGTACTTCGCATTCGGCGTGCAGCACAGGCCAGCCCCGGGCGCCCGTCCGAAGGATCCGTTGCGATGCCCCCTTCACACCGCCGTAGGCGTGCGGCCCCCTTGGCCATCGGAGTGGCCGCCGCGGCTCCTGCCGGCGACCGCCGGTGCCGACGGGGACGACGAACCCCCCTCGACGTCTCCCCACTCTGCGTACTCGGCAACGAGCCCCATATGCAGGGCGAACAGCGGCGTCGGCCCGGCCGGCACGATGGTGGTCACGGTCAACCGTCACAGGGGGTGATCGTGCCCCTCCAGCCACGCATGGACTCGTCACGCCAGTGCGACGGCGATCATTCCTCCCGTACGGGCTGCGGTTCACGCGTCGGTGCGGGCGTCCATGGTGCCCGGATCGCCCACGTCGGCGGGTTCACGGGGTAGCGGAGGATGGGCGGCAGCCACACCCCGGCGGATCCGGCACCGGCCGGCATCAGCGACCTTCGCCACGAGGCAGCGTCCGGACCCCGGCGATACAGGACGGCATACACGACGGCGAGCAGAACCCCGAACGCTGCGCCGACGGGGAGGGCAGCGATCAGACAGACCGGTGCGGGCCGCACCACCGATCCATGGAATACCCCTAGGGGGTATAGTGTTGGCATCCGGTGAGGGGACTCGAACCAACACCTCTCCCGGATGACGACCCGCGCACCCCCCATGGGAGGAAGAAGCCATGACCACCGAGACGAACTCCGGCTCCTGCTGCGGCTCCGGTTCCTGCGGCTCCGGCACCACGGTCGACGTCCAGGGCGTCGGCGTCACCACCGTGTACAAGGTGTCCGGCATGACCTGCGGTCACTGCGAGGGCGCCGTCTCACAGGAGATATCCGCGCTGGACGGCGTCACCGCGGTCACGGCCGTCGCCAGGACCGGTGAGGTGACCGTCACCTCCGCCACCCCGCTCGACGAGGAGGCCGTCCGCGCCGCCGTGGACGAGGCCGGGTACGAGCTAGTCGGCCGGGCCTGATCGAACCCGGCCGGGGCTCCCGGCCCCGGCAACGCGAATCCCTCCCCCGCGCCGGGACGTATCGTTCCGCTGATACGGATGCCGTACGTCCCGGCCTCCCCCTGGAGATACGCACATGACCAGCACGGCTCCCGAGAAGACAGCCCCCGGCACGGCGCCCGCGCCCGCCCAGGAGGTCGAGCTCTCCATCGGCGGCATGACCTGCGCCTCGTGCGCGGCCCGCGTCGAGAAGAAGCTCAACCGCATGGACGGCGTCAGCGCGACCGTCAACTTCGCCACGGAGAAGGCGAAGGTCGCCTACCCGGACGGCATCGACGTCGCCGACCTGATCGCCACCGTGGAGAAGACCGGCTATACGGCCGAGGAGCCTCCCCCGCCTGCTGCCGCCGCCGACGGGCGTGCGGCGGAGGCTGCCCCGGCGGCGGACGGTGAGCTGCTGTCGCTGCGGCAGCGTCTGTACCTGTCGCTGGTGCTCACCGTGCCTGTCGTCCTGATGGCGATGGTTCCGTCCCTGCAGTTCGACAACTGGCAGTGGTTGTCGTTGACCCTGGCCGCACCTGTCGTGGTCTGGGGCGCCTTCCCCTTCCACAAGGCCGCCGGGACGAATGCCCGGCACGGGGCCGCGACCATGGACACCCTCGTCTCCATCGGCACCCTCGCCGCGCTCGGCTGGTCGCTGTGGGCCCTGTTCTTCGGGAACGCCGGCATGCCGGGCATGCGGCACGGCTTCGAGTTCACCGTCTCCCGCTCAGACGGATCCTCCTCCATCTATCTGGAGGCCGCGGCCGGGGTGACCACGTTCATCCTCGCCGGGCGCTACCTGGAGGCGAAGTCCAAGCGCAAGGCGGGTGCCGCGCTGCGGGCCCTGCTCGAACTGGGCGCGAAGGACGTCGCGGTGCTCCGGGGCGGCACCGAAGTACGCATCCCCGTTGCGCAGTTGGCCCTCGGTGACCGCTTCGTCGTGCGTCCCGGTGAGAAGATCGCGACCGACGGCACCGTCGTCGAGGGCGCGTCGGCAGTGGACGCCTCCATGCTGACCGGCGAGTCGGTGCCGGTGGACGTGACGGTGGGCGACGCGGTGACCGGGGCGACGGTGAACGCGGGTGGGCGCCTGATCGTGGAAGCGACCCGGGTCGGCCCCGACACCCAGCTCGCCCGCATGGCGAGGCTCGTCGAGGACGCGCAGAACGGCAAGGCTGAGGTGCAGCGCCTGGCCGACCGTATCTCCGGCGTCTTCGTCCCCGCCGTCCTGCTGATCGCCGCCGCCACCCTCGGCGCCTGGCTCGGTGTCACCGGCGACGCGACCGCCGCCTTCACGGCCGCCGTGGCCGTCCTGATCATCGCCTGCCCGTGCGCACTGGGCCTGGCCACTCCGACCGCGCTGATGGTCGGTACCGGGCGCGGCGCCCAGCTGGGCATCCTCATCAAGGGCCCCGAGGTTCTGGAGTCCACCCGCCGCGTCGACACCGTCGTCCTCGACAAGACCGGCACGGTCACCACGGGCCGCATGCAGCTCCACGACGTCTTCACCGCACCCGGCGTGGACAAGGACGAACTGCTGCGGCTGGCCGGTTCGTTGGAGCATGCCTCCGAGCACCCGATCGCCCAGGCCATCGCGGCGGGGGCTGTCATGGGGGTCCCCCCGCTCGAGCGAAGCCGAGAGTGGGGGAAAGCTGGAAGCCTTCCCGTGCCGGAGAACTTCGAGAACGTCGCCGGCCTCGGCGTCCAGGGCGTCGTCGACGGCCACGCCGTACTCGTCGGGCGCGAGAAGCTCCTCGAGGAGTGGGGCATCGAGCTGCCCCATGAGCTGGCCGAGGCAAAGGCCGCCGCGGAGGCCGAGGGGCGTACGGCGGTCGCCGTCGCCTGGGACGGCGAGGCGCGTGGCGTCCTCACCGTTGCCGACGCGGTCAAGGAGACGAGCGCCGAGGCCGTGGCGGAGCTGCGCCGGCTGGGGCTGAAGCCCGTCCTGCTGACCGGCGACAACCAGCTCGTCGCCGAGTCCGTCGCCCGCTCCGTCGGCATCGACGAGGTGATCGCCGAGGTCCTGCCGCAGGACAAGGTGGACGTCGTCAAGCGGCTGCAGAGCGAGGGCCGTACGGTGGCGATGGTCGGCGACGGCGTCAACGACGCGGCCGCCCTCGCCACCGCCGACCTGGGGCTGGCGATGGGTACCGGCACGGACGCGGCGATCGAGGCAGGCGACCTGACCCTCGTACGCGGCGACCTGCGCGTGGCCGCCGACGCGATCCGCCTCTCCCGCAGGACCCTGGCCACCATCAAGGGCAACCTGTTCTGGGCCTTCGGCTACAACGTCGCCGCCCTTCCCCTCGCCGCGGCGGGCATGCTCAACCCGATGATCGCCGGGGCCGCGATGGCCTTCTCGTCGGTCTTCGTCGTGACGAACAGCTTGCGCCTGCGGTCCTTCAAGTAGGCGCGGAACCAGCGCCATTGACCGCGGCGCCCGGCCGGATGGCCGGGCGCCGCGGCGTTGGACACCGGTTCACGTGCGCAGCAGCCGCGCGATGGCCCGCGAGGCCTCGGTGACCTTGTCCCGGGCCTCTTCCCCTCCGGCCACCATGGCCTCGCGCACACAGTGCTGCACATGGTCCTCCAGCAGTCGCATGGCCACCGCCTGGAGGGCCTCGGTGGTCGCGGCTACCCCTCGACTCACCACCTTGCTCGCACAACATCCCCAGCCCCGCCTGCGCCACACCGGCCGCTCATGCCGGCCTGCCTACCGAGCCATCCCCTTCTCGGCGCCGAACACCTCCTCGCCTTCCTGTCGCGCTGAGCGAACGAGGAGGCATCCGGCCGCAGAAGTCCGACGAGGCAGACTTCTGCTAGCTAGCTTAGTAGATGCGTGGTCCCCGCCCGGGTCCGATCCTCGACTTCGACGACGCAGCAAGATGACGTCGGGAATCAACGGCGACCTTCGCGGCGTCCATGCGTATCGCCTCACCGGCCAGGATGGACGTCGAGCGGGTACCCCTGCTCAGCGGCGGAGACACGCACCCGGGCGGTCAGGGTGCGAGCGGACCGCCCAGTACGGCCAGGACGGTCCCGCCGAGCAGCCCGAGGACGACGGATGCGGTGGCCGCCCCGTAGGCGATCACGGCGGCCGTCCGTGAGGACACGCGGACGTCACCGGCGGGCCCGTGCGCGAGGAACGCCGGGGCGATCCAGCGCAGGTAGTAGAAAAGGGAGGCCACGGTGTTGACGGCCGCGACGACGGCCAGCCAGGCGTAGCCGCCGTCGAAGGCCGCGCTGAAGACCTCCAGTTTGCCGAGGAAGACCGCGGTCGGGGGCGTACCCACCAGGCCCAGCAGGCAGACGACGAGCGAGGCCAGCAGGGCCGGGTGCGCCCGTGCCAGGCCCCGGTAGTCGTCGATGGTGTCGGCTCCGGGCAGTGCGCAGACGACGGCGAAGGCTCCGAGGTTGGTGAGCGCGTACCCGGCCAGGTAGTACAGCAGCGCCTTCTGGTCGAGGTCGGTGCGCCCGGCGACGGCCACCGGGAGCAGGAGATAGCCGACCTGGCTGATGGTGGAGTACGCGAGCAGGCGTTTGACGTCCTGCTGGAAGAAGGCCGCCAGGTTGCCCAACGTCATCGACGCGACCGCCAGTACGGCCACCAGGTCGGCCCACGGCAGGTCGGCGTCCGCGAGCGGAACGGCGGCGAGCCGGTAGAGGGCCGCCAGGGCGCCGATCTTGGGGATGGTGGTGAGGAAGGCGGCGACCGGGGCGGAGCTGCCCTGGATGGCGTCCGGTACCCAGAAGTGGCCGGGCACGCCTCCGGCCTTGAACAGCAGACCGGCGAGGAGGGCGAGCGTGCCGACCGCCACCGGTCCGGCCGGTGCCTCGGCGAGTTCGGTGCGCAGCATGGGGTACGCGGTCGCCCGGCCGGCGGCGAGCAGGACGGTGATGCCGGCGAGCATCAGGACGCCGAGGAGCGCGCCGACGACGTAGAACTTCAGGGCCGCCTCGGTGCCGGGGCCGTCCTTGCGGAATCCGGCGAGCGCGTAGGCGGGCACGCTGGCCAGCAGGTAGCCGGCGGCGAGGAGCAGCAGGTCCTGGGCTCCGGCCAGTATCAGGGCGCCGGTGGCGGCGAGTTGCAGCAGGACGTAGAACTCGGTCTCGCGCGGGTCGGCGTACAGGCGCGGCATGGCGAGCGCGAGGACGAGCAGGGTGCCGCCCAGGATGATGATCCTGCTGGTGGCCGTGAGCGTGTCCAGGGCGAAGGACTCGCCGAAGGCTGTCTCCACCGGCCCGGCCGCGGCGATGGCGGCAGCCACGATCCCCCCTGTGCAGGCCACTCCCGCCATGGCCCCGATCAGCCACTGCCGGCGACGCGGCAGCCATGCCCCGAGCAGCAGCCCCAGCACGGCCGAGGCGGCCGGCAGCACCTCGGGCAGGAGGTCGAGGGGGTTCTCGTTCATCCCGGTCATCTCGTTCATCGCGCGAGCAGCTCCAGCACGGCGCGGGAGGCCGGTTCGATGACGTCGAGGACGAAACGGGGTGCGAGGCCGAGGACAACGCCCAGCGCCAGCAGGGGGACGATCGCGAGTCCTTCGTGGAGGCGGATGTCGGGGAACGGCCGGTCGGCGCCGGGTGCGGCGACCGGCAGCCGCAGCGGGCCGAGGAAGATCTGTTGCAGGGCGCGCAGGAACAGGCCGGCGGTGAGCAGGATCCCGAGCACGGCCAGGCCGGTGGCGACCGGCTCCGGTCCCAGGCTGCCGGTGAGGATCTGGAACTCGGCGATGAATCCTGAGAAGCCGGGCAGCCCGAGCGAGGCGAAGGCGGCGACGCCGGTCAGCGCGGCGAAGACGGGTGCCCGCTCGGCGACGCCGGAGTACGCGGACATCTCGTACGTACGCCCGCGCTCGTACAGCACGCCGGACAGCAGGAACAGCGCCCCGGTCAGCAGGCCGTGGCTGACCATCTGGAAGACCGAGCCGGTGACGGCGAGGCGGCGGGCCTCCTCCTGGCCGCCGCCGACGGCCCCGGCCGCGCCGATCGCCAGGATGATGTAGCCCATGTGGTTCACGGAGGTGTAGGCGACCATCCGCTTGAAGTCGGTCTGGGCGACGGCGACCAGTGCCCCGTACAGCACCGAGACCACGCCGACGACGACGAAGACGAGCGCGTGGTCGCGCCAGGCGTCCGGCAGGACCGGCAGGGCGATGCGAAGGAAGCCGTAGGTGCCCATCTTCAGCAGCACGCCGGCGAGGATCGCCGAGCCTGCCGCCGGGGCGTCGGTGTGCGCGGGTGGCAGCCAGGTGTGGAAGGGCACGGTCGGGGTCTTCACCGCCAGCCCGACGCCGACGGCGAGGAGGACCAGGGCTCCGTAAGTGGAGCGCCCGGCCAGGGGGTTGGCGCGGGTCAGGTCGACGATGTCGAAAGTGTGCGGGTCCGCGGCGAGGTAGAGGCCGATGAAGCCGAGCAGCAGGGCGAGGGAGCCGATGAAGGTGTAGAGGAAGAACTTCAGCGCGGCCCGGGCGGCGCCCTGGTGCCCCCACCCCGCGATGATGAAGTACATCGCGACGATGGACAGGTCGAAGAAGACGAAGAACAGGATCAGGTCGAGGGCTACGAACAGGCCCAGGCAGGTGGTCTGGAGGAAGAGGAACAGGGCCGCGAACTCCCTGACCCGCTTGGTCTCGCGCCACGCGTAGGCGGCGCAGGCGAGGAACAGCACGCAGGTCACGGCCACCAGGGGCAGGGACAGTCCGTCGACTCCGACGTGGTAGCTGATGCCGGCGCTGGGGATCCAGCGGGCTCGGGTCTCGTACTGGATGCCGCCGTCGGCACGGTATCCCGCCCAGACGATCACCGTCAGGATCAGTTCGACGGCGGCCGTCGCCGCCCAGGCCGTCAGGAACAGAGTGCGGGGAGCGCTGCGCGGCACGCACAGCAGGAGGGCCGCCATGGCGGTGGGGAGCAGGACGATGGCCGTGAGCACGGCGGTCACCTCACGAGGACGAGGACGACGGCGAGGACGGTGAATGCGGCGACCGCCTGAGCGAGGTACTGGTGCAGCTGCCCGGTCTGCGGCCGGCGCGCCAGGCGTCCGAGCGCACGGGCACCGCCCGCCACGCCCTCCACGGCGCCGTCGACGAGCCGCTCCGCCCGGGCGTTGGTCCACTGCGCCAGCCGGACCGAGCCGCGCGCGGTGCCCTCGACGGCGCGGTCCAGCACCCGGTCGTCGAAGGCGGCGAGCGCGTCGGCAAGGCGCAGAAGGGGACGTACGAGGAGCGTGCGCGCGGCGTTCTCCAGGCGAAGCCAATCGGATGCCAAGGCCGTGATCCGCCCGGGCGCGGCCAGGAGTTGAGGACCGCGGATCCAGACCACAGCCGAGACGGCGACCGCGAGAGCACCCGACAACGCGAACTCCCATGCATACGGGCTCGGTTGCTCCCCTCCACCGAGGACCCGCTCCACCGCGTCCCGAACGGGCGGAAAGGACGTGGCAGTAAGAGCGGCGCAGGCAACGGCCAGGGCCACGAGCGGCAGCCGGGTCGCATACGGCAGCACCTTGCCGCGGTCGTCCGGTACGGCGACGGGCTGCCAGACGAACCACAGGGCCTTGACGCTGTAGACGGCGGAGATCACCGCACCGGCCAACCCGACGATGTACAGCGCCACTTGGTCTTCGAGGGCGCCGGCGAGGAGTACGTCCTTGGCGGCCCACAGCGACAACGGCGGAACCCCGGCCAGGGCCAGGGCCGCGACGGTGAAGGTGATCCCGGCCGTGCGGTGGCGACGGGCCGCGCCGCGCAGGGCGGGCAGCGCCTTGGTGCCGAGGGTGGTCAGCCAGGCGCCCGCGACGAGGAAGGCCAGGCTCTTCGCGGCGGCATGGGCGATGAGCTGGAGGGTTCCGCCGGTGACCGCTCCGGCCCCGGCGGCGAGCACCATGAAGCCGATCTGGGCACAGGTCGAGGCGGCGAGCAGTTGCTTGAGGTCGGTCTGCGCCACGGCGACCAGGCCGAGCACGACCGCCGTCACCGCGCCCGTCCACGCCACGACGGGCCCGCCCCAGCCGGACTGCGCGAGCAGCGGCTCCAGCCGAAGCAGCAGATACGCCCCGGCCACCACCATGGTCGCCGAGTGCAGCAGGGCGGAGACCGGGCTCGGGCCCTGCATGGCCCGGGACAGCCAGAAGCTGAACGGCAGTTGGGCCGACTTGCCGAACGCGGCCGCGATGACGCCGACGGTGACGACCGCCGACCACGCGCCGGTCGCGTCCGGGAGCTCGTCGAGGGCGAGGGAGCCGGTCCGCCCGCTCGCCAGCGCCGCCCCGGCGGCGAGGTAGAGGCCGAGGTCGGCGGCGCGGGTGGTGAGGAAGGCCGTGTTGGCGGCGTCCCCGCGCTCGGGATCGTGCCACCAGTAGCCGATCAGGGCCCAGGAGGTGGCACCCATCACCTCCCATGCCATCAGCAGGACCGGCAGCGTGGTGGCGGTGACCGTCGTCAGCATCGCGCCGGAGAACAGCAGCATCAGCCCGAAGAAGCGGGCGCGGGCCTCGCCCGGTCCGATGTCGGCGACGCTGAACAGGAGGACGGCCGCGGTCACCGCCGTGACGGTCACGACCATCAGGCCCGACAGGCCGTCGACCGCGAGCCCGGCGGGCAGCCCTTCCAGCAGCGGCGCCTCGATCCGAGGGTGCTCGAGCGCCGCCACGACGGCGAGGCCGAGCGCGGCGACGGCCGTACCGACCGCGACCCCCGGGGCGTACCGGTCCGCCGGGCGTCCGACGACCGCGAGCAGCGTCCCCACGGTCAGCGGCAGCGCGACGAGCGCCCACAGCAGCGCGCTCACTCCTTCAACTCCGCGGCCATGTCGGTCATGTCGACCTCGCGGGATCGGAACAGCGCGGTGACGACGGCGAAGCCGATGGCCATCTCCACCGCCATGACCGTGACCGCCAGGACGATCAGCACCTGCCCGTCGGCGGCGGCCGGGGCGATGTAGTGCCAGACGGCCGCCGCGCCGACGATGATGCCGCCCAGCATCAGTTCGAGGCCCATCATGAGCATCACGACCGACTGCTGGGTCAGGGCGCCGAACAGGCCGATGCTGAAGAGAGCCGCGGCGAGCAGCAGGAAGAGCTCCAGGCTCATCGGCCCATCCCTCCCCGTACCGGGTCGTCGGCGGTGCGCGCCTTGAGGTCGTCGCCGAAGCGGTCGTAGCGGCCCCGGCGGGTGGCCAGGACGACGGTCGCGACGATGGTGGCGAACAGGGCGAGGCCCAGGGTCATCATCGTGAGCATCTGGGGTCCCATCAGCGACCGGCCGAGGTCCATGGTCGGATCGCCTGACGGCTCACCGCGCCGGGACGGCCACGGGGCGAGCAGGATGCCGGCGGCGAGGGCGGCGAAGACCGCGGCGCAGATCACGGCCGCGCCCTTCTTGTTGTGGACCATGGTCATCGGCATGAGTCCGGCCGGGTTCATCATGTACATCACCATGAACACGGCCATGATGGCCATCTCGATGGTCATCATCAGCACGATCACGACCCCGAGGTAGTCCAACCCGAGCAACAGCACTTCACCGCCCACGCACAGCAGCGAAGTCAGCAGCGCGTACGTCGCCCGGGCCATGGAGTCGTACCGGAACACCATGACGCCACTGGCCACCGCCAGCAGGGCCAGCACCCAGAAGACCACGTCGGCAAGCACGGCCCTCACCTCCTCATCGGTTCAGGACGACGACGGCCACGACCAGCGCCTGAAGCAGTGTCAGCGGCACCAGCACCAGCCACGCCAGCTCCATGTACCGCTCCATCCGCAGCGTGGGCAGCAGCCGGCGCCCGGCCACCAGCAGCGCCAGCACCGCCGCGGTCTTGAGGAGCGTCCACGCCCAGCCCGGCAGCAGCGGACCGTGCCCGCCGCCGAGGAACAGCGGCACGCTGAAGCCGGCGGTCACCACGAGCAGCATCCACCGGCCGCCGAGGAACACCAGCCGGTCCACGCCCGCCAGTTCGACGGCGGCGCCCCCGGCCGCGTCCCGTGCGAGCGGGTACGCGAAGGGTCCCCAGAAGGACATCGCGAGCGCACTCAGCAGATAGACGACGAAGGCGGCCGGCATCCACACCACGAACCACAGCCCGTCCTGAGCCGCGACCACGTCGCCGACCCGTAGCGACTCGGCTCCCAGCGCGGCGGTGGTGATCGCGAACATGTGCGGCAGTTCGTACGCCAGGCCCTGCGCCAGGAACCGGTACCCGCCGATCAGCGACAGCGCCGAGTTCGGCCCCCAGCCCGCCAACCAGACCGCCGCCCAGGCCAGCGCCTCCATCGCGTTGAACCACACGACGCCGACGGAGGGGTCGCTCACGGCACGGAAGCCCCACGGAAGTACGGCACCCGCGAGCACCGCCGCCACCGGGACCAGCACCACGCCCAGCCGTCCGAGGAGCCGGTCGGCGGCTGTCGTACGGCGCGGCTGCTGGACGAGCAGCCGCAGGGCCTCGCGCAAAGGGGCCACCGCCCGCACCCCGGCCTCCCGGGCGCTGCCGGCGGGACCCCGCTCGGCCGCCCCGGTCAGCACCGCGTCGAACCCAGCCGTGATCACGGCGGCCACGGCCAGGGCGACGGGAAGGATGACGGTTGCCCACAGGGGCGCTGCATCAGGCATGGGCCGCTCCCGACACGGGCGTGAACGCGAGTTCCTCGATGTCGGGGTCCAGGCTCGCCACAATGATCCGCGCGCAGGCGAACTCCGCGCCGGTCAGCAACTCCGGAAGGATGTCTAGCAGCGCCTGCGACGGCGGCAGCGGTCCGTCCAGGCGTCCGCGCGGGCCGGTGAGCTCATCCGGCGTCAACGGCCGCTCCTCGTCGAGCACTTCCAGGCCGCGCTCGATCTCCTGCGTCCAGATCCGCAGTCGGTCGTACGCGTCCCCGTCCGCAGCGAGGGCCGGCCCTGTCACTCCCGCCTCGCCCGCCCTGGAGGACGGCAACTGCCCCAGCCCGGAGATCGACCAGCGCAGGGTTGCCGACTGCTCCACTCTGCGCAGTACCTTGCGCAGCTCGCCTCCGATCCCCTCGCGCGGCGCTCCGGACAGCAACTCGTCCCGCAGCCGACGGCACCGTCCTGCGACGTCGTCCAGGCCGATGACGGCGAACAGCCGTCCCGCACTGTCCAGATGCGCGGCACAGCGCCGACGCGCCGCACTGCCTCTGGTGACCTCCTCGCCCTGCGCGGCCCGCAGCCACGGCTCGTTCCAGAAGGAGGGTCGATGGCCGGGCGGTACGGGGAGATGGTCGACCTCGACGTCCTGTACGACGTCTCCCTGGAGGGTGAGGCGGAGAATGAGCCCCGTTGGCCAGTCGGTCAGGCCGGGGCCGATCGGTACGTGCAGCTGGTCGAGTCTCAACTCGTCCCGGTCGTCGGCCCGTTCGGCCATCGGGAGGCCGGCTACCTCGCCCATGGCGTGCATGTCGTGACCCATGTGATCCATATGGCCGGCATGGCTCTGGTGATCCATGTGATCCATGTGATCCATGCGCGATGCATGGTCGTCGGCTTGCTGGCCGTCATGGCCGTCATGGCCGTCATGGTCGCCGTGGTCGCCGTGGCCGCCGTGGCCGGAATGAGCCGCATGGTCGCCGGGGCCGTGGCCGTGGTCCAAAGAGTGGTGGTGATGGCCTTGGTCGTCGGGCATCCGAGGCGGCGAGCCGTCATGGTGCCCGCCGTGGCCCTGATCGTCCCCGTGCCCGTGGTGCCCGTGGTGCCCGCCGTGCGCATGGCCGCCGGGCTCGCCCCCCGCGGTCTCCTGCTGGTCGGCTGTGTCGGCCGCACCCGGATTCACCGCTCTGTCCGTGAGGTCCCTCCGCGCCGTGTCGAGCGCGTGCGTGACCTGCCCGGTCTCCTGCACCACAATCCGCAGAGCGGGCTCCGCCATCGACCGCTGGATGCCTTCCAGCCACTCCGCGTCCCCTGGCTGGGGGACACCGCAGACGACCAGCAGGTCGGCGGCGGCCGGAGCGCCCGCTACCGGCCATCCCCGTCGACGCACCTCCGCTTCCACGGCCATCCGGACTTCCGTCGCTCCTGGCAGCGCGATCACCAGCACCGCCGGGCGCTGCATCGCGGTACGCCGCAGAAGGCTCTTCAGGTCCACCGCAGGGCCCCCTCACGCCAGGCGTAGGCCACCGCCGCGAACAGGATCCCCAGGAAGAGGAACATCTCGACGACAGCCGTGGTGCCCACTTCCGAGACGACCTTCACCCACGGGTACATGAACAGCATCTCCATGTCGAAGGCCAGAAAGATCATGGTGACCGGGTACCAGCGCACGTGAAACCGGGACACGGCGTGCTCGCCCGGCTTGAGGCCCCCGGCGAAGGGACCTGTTTCGAGAGGGGTCCGCGCTGCCGCCAGCCAGAGCCCCAGCCCGTACAGCGCAGCCAGACCGGCCCCGACCACACCGAGAAGGACCAGCATCGGTTGCCACGCGTCCATCCCGTCCGACCTCCGTTCTCGGCGTCGTACCGCTCATGGCGCGGGGCCGGCTGGTGCGGGCCCTGCAGGCGCGGCCCAGGGCGCCGGGAGGCAACCCTCCGGGACCACTCCCGCCCCGGGCGACACCTTACCCCCTAGGGGTATGATGAGTCGCCTCTTGGGAAGGAGCAAGTACGTGGTTCAGAAGGTGTACGACGTCAAGGGCATGACGTGCGATCACTGCGTCCAGGCCGTCAGCTCCGAACTCAACGGCCTCCCCGGAGTCGGGGACGTCCAGGTGGATCTGCAGTCGGGCAAGGTCACGGTGACCAGCGACCAGCCGCTGGATTCCGCCGCCGTCGCCGCCGCGGTCGACGAGGCCGGCTACGAGCTCGGCGGCGGCGAGAGCCTGTGAACAGGCGGGCGGAACTGTCGTCCTGCTACCCGCCACGGGCGTATTCCGCGAAGAGCGACATGCGTGGACGCGCCGCACAAGTGCTTGGCGAGGGATTCCCTGGAGACGGTCGAAGCCGCGACGTCGAAGATTGCAGCACGGTGCGATAGCCCCATCAGAGCAGGTCAGATAGGTCATCGACTGCCATAGCCGAGGGCGGTATGGATGGGGTTTGTCCGCGGCATCAGCGGTGTTGGCGGGAGTGTGGTCGGCTCTTGGCATCGCTCAGCGGGAGAGGAAGCAACACGAAGCAGCTTCTGTGCTACGGCGGTTGCGGTGGATGCCCGGAACCACCCTCCCCTGGTGCGTAGTTGCACCGACCCGTTGTCCATGGGCGTCCATCCGGCTGAACAGGAAGCGGGCAGCATCTCCTCCGGCGGCCCACCCCTCGGACGCGATCGCGAAGGTAGCGGTCCACGAGAAGCCGCCGCGGGGCGTGTGCCCACGGCGGCTTTCGGTGACCTGGGAGGTATCGGTGAGAGGTAGGTGACGGCACCATGCCGCCCACCTCCACCTCCACCTCGCCACGGTACGTCGGTTGAGCTGCGGCGTTTTACCGGGCTGGTGTGACCCAGCACCATCGCGTCACCTTGAGGGCAAGTGGCCGCGGTGGTGGAGCGCGTCAGGCGGCGTAGGTGGCGAGCAGTTCGTTGTACTGCTTGGCGGCGGTGGCCAGGTCCTCGTCGGAGAGGCCGAAGGCGGTGCCGTACACCTTGACCATCGGCTGCTGGATGTCGAACTGGCACAGCCGCAGGGTGGCGTGCCAGTTGCTGAGGAGGGTCTCGATGGTGGCCTGGTTCGAGCCTTCGGGGGTGTAGTGGTCGCCGGGGACACCGGTGGTGACCGCGACGACGGCCTTCTTGCCGGCCAGTTGCGAGGCGGAGCCGTCGAGGGTGAAGGCCCAGCCGAAGGTGAAGACCTTGTCCTGCCACTGCTTGAACAGGGGGGTGGTGTTGTACCAGAACACCGGGTGCTGGAAGACGATCACATCGTGCTCGGCCAGCAGCGCCTGCTCGGCGGCGACGTCGATCTGGAAGTCGGGGTAGGTGGCGTAGAGGTCGTGCACGGTGACATGGGCCAGGTCGCGGACGGCGTCCACGAGCGCCGCGTTGGCCCTCGACTGGGACAGGTCGGGGTGGCCTACGACAAGAAGAACCTTGGACATGGTGAGAAACCTTTTCAGTGATCAGTGAGATGGGTGAACGGACGCGGGGTGGTAGGTGTGACAGGTCGGGAACTTCGCTGGAGCGTCGGTCCTTCGAAGTCCAGGAGCACTGGCTGAGCCGGGAACAGCTGTCAGTGGTCGATGCTGGACATGTTGGCCTCGTCGTGGCGCTCACCTGCGGCGGGTGTGAGGTTGTTGAGGCGGTCGAGCTGTGCGGGGGTGAGTTCGACGGCGTCGGCGGCGGTGTTCTCTTCGACGCGGGTGACGCGGCGGGTGCCGGGGATGGGGGCGATGTCGTCGCCGCGGGTCAGCAGCCAGGCCAGCGCGGTCTGGGCGGGGGTGGCTCCGATCTCGGCGCCGATGGCGCGCACTTCGTCGACGATGGCCAGGTTGCGCTGGAAGTTCTCGCCGGTGAAGCGGGGGTTGGTCTTGCGCCAGTCGTCGTCGGTGAAGTCGTCGACGGTGCGGATCTGCCCGGTCAACAGGCCGTGGCCGAGGGGGGAGTAGGGCACGAACCCGATGCCGAGCTCGCGCAGCAGCGGGAGGATCTCGGCCTCGACGTCGCGGGTCCACAGCGAGTACTCGGTCTGCAGCGCGGCCACCGGGTGTACGGCGTGGGCGCGACGGATCGTGTCGGGTCCGGCTTCGGACAGGCCGATGTGGCGCACCTTGCCTTCGGCGACCAGCTCGGCCAGCGCGCCGACCGTTTCTTCGACGGGGGTGTGGGGGTCGACGCGGTGCTGGTAGTAGAGGTCGATGTGGTCGGTGCCGAGCCGCTTGAGGGAGCCTTCGACGGCGGTCTTGACGTTGGCGGGGCTGCTGTCGATGACGCCGGGGCCGCCGCCGGCGTGGGAGACGAGGCCGAACTTCGTCGCGATGACGACATTGTCGCGCCGGCCCTTGAGGGCCTTGCCGACGAGGTTCTCGCTGTGGAACGGGCCGTAGATCTCGGCGGTGTCGATGTGGGTGACGCCGAGGTCCAGGGCCCGGTGGATGGTGCGGATCGACTCGGCGTCGTCGAGGCCCCCGCCGGTGGTGTAGACGCCGGCCATGGTCATGGCTCCCAGACCGATGCGGGAGACATCGAGCCCGCCCAGGGATACGTGCTTCATCAGATACTCCTTGTCATAGCGACCGTCAGGCCTGGTCGGTGGGCACGTCAGTGCAGTGCGCCACCGGTCGGCGGCCATGCGATGCGGGGTGTACTGCTCGGATGCGGGATCGCCGTAAGCCAGGACTGTGCTGCCAGTGACAGGCGACGGAGATCGGGATGCGGAACCGGTGTGTGCGCGGGTCAGTGCGCCTGGGCCGCCGGCTCCAGGACGAGGACCGGGATCTCACGGTCGGTGTTCTTCTGGTACTCGGCGTAGGGCGGGAACGCCTCGACGGCTCGGGCCCACCACATAGCCTTCTCGTCCCCGGTCACCTCGCGGGCCAGCATGTCCTGGCGCACCGGGCCGTCCTGCAGCTCGACCCGGGGGTCGGCGACGGCGTTGTGGTACCAGACCGGGTGTTTGGGGGCTCCTCCGGCGGAGGCGACCACGGCGTAGGAGTCACGGGTGACCAGGACACCCAGCGTCGTTCCCTGCGTACCGCCGGAGCTTTCGTACAGCTCGACCTGGTCACGCACGAACTGCGCCGTGCTCGGCTCGTACTCGCCGTTCAGTGGCATGGGTCCCTCTCAGACGGTTCAGTGGCATGGGTCCCTGTCAGACGGTGGTGTCGTCGTAGGCGAGGTTGTCGCCCAGCTCGCGGGAGGCCTCGGCCTGGGCGAGGAGTTCCTTCGCCTTGGCCTCGACGGCCTCGATGGCGTCCGCACCGGCGACGAAGCGCTCCAGGGGCTCGTCCTGGTCGGCGATGGTGAGCAGGGCGCGGGCGAGCTTGGCGGGGTCGCCGGGCTGTCGGCCGTTCATGCTCTTCATGCCCTCGATCCGCGGGGCGGTGCGCGGGGCGTAGTCCTCGATGGACAGCTCGGGCCAGATGGTGGAGCCGTCCACGAGGAGTTCGGTGCGGAAGTAGCCGGGCTCCACGACCGTGGTGCGGATGCCGTACGGCTCGACGTCGTGGCGCAGGGACTCCATCCAGCCCTCTTCCGCGAACTTGGAGGCCGCGTAGGCGGAGGTGAACTCCATGCCGACCAGTCCGGCGGTCGAGGTGATGGTGATGACGTGCCCGGCACGCTGCTTGCGCAGGACGGGCAGGACGGCGCGGGTAACGTTCATCGGGCCGAAGAGGTTCGTCTCGAACTGCCGGCGCATCTGCGCGGGCGAGATCTCCTCGAAGTAGCCGGTGAACAGATTCCCGGCGTTGTTGACCAGGACGTCGATGCGGCCGAAACGGTCGACGGCGGCCTGCACGGCGGCCCCGGCGTCCTCCGGGCTGGTGACGTCGAGCCTGGTGACCAGCAGGTTGTCCTGCGGTCCGCCCAGGGCCTTCTCGACCTCCTCGGGGCGGCGGCCGGTGGCGACGACCCGGTGGCCGGCGGCGAGGGCCTCGCGGGCGATGTCGGTGCCCAGACCGCGTCCGGCACCGGTGACGAGTATGACCTTGCTCATGGGTTTCCTTTCAGGCGCCGTTCATCCGGCATCCGGTGTGTGCGGTGGTGATGCGTCGTGCCGTCCCGGCGGCCGACCAAGCGGGGGTTGGTTCAGCGGGGCCGGACAGCCGTCAGGCCTGGTCGGTGGGCATGATCCACAGTTCGGCGATGGAGGCATGGCGGGGCCGGGTGACCATGAAGATGACACCGTCGGCGATGTCCTCGGGGGCGAGGATCTCGGTCGTGTCGAGGAAGGGCTGGATCATCTCGCCGTGGATCTCGGGCCTGTTGTGCGAGTCCAGTTCGGTGTTCACTCCGCCCGGCTCCAGGACACCGACGCGCACGTGCCGCTGGGTGACTTCCTGGCGCAGGGACTCGGTGAAGCCGTTCACCCCGAACTTGGTGAGGTTGTAGACGCCGTAACCGTTCCAGGCCACGCGGCCGGCAATGGAGCTGATGTTGACGATGTCGGCGACCCGGCGCGTACCGTCCCCGGCAGCCTGAAGCAGGTGCGGCAGCGCGGCGCGGGTGGTGTAGAGCAGACCCTTCACGTTGACGGCGATCATGCGCTCCCACTCCTCGGCGTCCGCACCGACGACCGGGCCCAGCAGCATCAGACCGGCGTTGTTGACCAGAGTGTCCAGCCGCCCGAAGTGCTCGACGGTCTGCTCGATGGCGGTCTCGGCCTGGGCGCGGTCGGTGATGTCGGCCTCCACCACCAGCGCGGTGCCACCGGCGTTCCCGATCTCGGCGGCAAGTGCCTCCAGACGGTCCTTGCGGCGGGCCACCAGGGCCACCGAGGCGCCGTGCTCGGCGAGTTGGCGTGCAGTGGCCTCACCGATCCCACTGCTCGCGCCGGTGACGAGAGCGACAGTGCCGGTCAGTTTCGATGGCATGGGGGTGTCCTGTTTCTTTGGTTCTCTGCATGTGCGGCACAGGGCCGGCGGGGGCGGGCCTGTGCGTGCCGAGGGCGGGCCGAGCGCCAGTCATCCGCCCTCGGCATGGGGGGCGTCAGGGACTGGAAGTGCGTGAAGTACCGCGCTCCGCTGCTATGCGGCGGGGACGGCGCCCAACTGCCGGAGGATGCCGAGCATGTCGAGCTGGGCGCGCTCCTCGACGATCTTGCCGTGGGAGAGGCGGTAGAACGCCATGCTCTCCGAGCGGATCGCCTTGCCCGTGGCCTCGACACCGGCGAAGGGTCCTTCGTGGGTGCCCGTCATGGTGTAGCGGACGGCCACGGTGTCGCCCTCGGCCCGCATGTCCTGCACCGTCCACTCGAGATCGGGGAACGCCTTCAGGTTCGCGGCCACGATGCCGAGATAGGTGTCCCGGCCCTGCCACGTCTGGCCGCCGGAGTGCACGACGATGTCCGGGCTGACGAACCTGCTCGCCAGAGCGGGATGGCGACCGGGCAAGTACTCGCTGGTGTAGCGCTCGATGATGCGCTTGTTCACCTGAGTGATCCCGTGGTTCCAGGAGACGGATTCCGCCGTGACGCGAGACGGTGACCCGGAGCTGGTGGTGCGGTCGGCCGTGCCGACCGCGTCCGCGGCTCCCGATCCGAAGGCTGCGAGGCTGAGCGCTCCCAGCGCCGTGACTACGGCGGCCGGCTTGGCGTATCGACGCATGATCGTCCTTCTGGCTCTGGTGATCACGGCGCCGACGGCGCCGTGAGGCGGCAGGAGACCGGCGGCGCAAGCAGCGCCGTTCCGGGCCGTTCACACCGCCGTGGGCGGTGCACCACCAACAAAACCCGTTGTCCCCGGCGCGTGGGAGTCCCTGATGAGAGGGTCACTGACAGGGACCCCCAAGCCGGCGGAAGCGCTCGTAGAGTGAAACGCATGGCAGGCAGAAACGACCCACATGGCAGCAACCGCGACACCCGTGAGGACGTCCGCGCCCAGATCCGCGAGTTCCTGGGCACGCGACGGGCCAGGGTCACGCCCGAGCAGGCCGGGCTGCCTATGTACGGCGGAGAGCGCCGCCGGGTCACCGGGCTGCGCCGCGAGGAGGTAGCCCTTCTCGCGGGCATCTCCAGCGAGTACTACACGCGGCTGGAGCGCGGCAACGCCACCGGGGTCTCGGAGGGCATCATCGAAGGCATCGCGCAAGCGCTTCAGCTCGACGAGGCCGAACGCATGCACCTGAACGACCTCCTGCGCGGCGCCGGCACCACCTGCCCACCACGCCGCCGGCCGGCCCAGCAGCGCATCCGGCCCGCCGTGCAGCGCGTCCTCGACTCGATGGACGGCACGCCCGCGTTCGTCCTCAGCGGACGCGGGGACATCCTGGCCGCCAACGACCTCGGGCGCGCCCTGTACTCCCCGGTCTACGCCGACCCCGTGCGCCCGCCCAACAACGCAAGGTTCGTCTTCCTCGACCCGCACGCGACCGAGTTCTTCCGCGCCTGGGAACAGGTCGCAGGCGACTGTGTCGCGATGCTGCGCGCCGAGGTCGGCCGCGACCTCTACGACCGGCGGCTGACGGACCTGATCGGCGAACTGTCCACCCGCAGCGAGGAGTTCCGCCACCGCTGGGCCGCCCACAACGTCCGGATACACACCACCGGCATGAAGCTTCTGCACCACCCGGTTGTCGGCGACCTCGACCTGCCGTTCGAAACTTTCCCGGTGGGCGGCGACCCCAGCCAGGTCCTCCTCACCTACACCGCCGAGCCCGCCTCTCCCACCCAGGACGCCCTGAACCTGCTGGCCAGCTGGGCCGCGACCAACGACGACATCGAACGATCCACGCCGGCCGACCACTCCGAGCCGGCCGACTCGTCCGAAACAACTGACTGACCGACGAGCCACGCCAGTCGATCCGCGAAAGCCGTCACCGTCTCCGGCACAGCGGACAGCCAAGGCGTCAGCGGCCCGCCGCTCACGCATGACGACATCGCTCGCGCAATCCATCAGCGGCCACCGCTGGAGTGATCCCCCCAGCGGCGCTACTCCCTACGCGGTGCTATTGCTACACAAAGCGGATGGTAAGGCTCTGACCAGCTCTTTCGCAGATGTGCTTCCGCCTGGCAGAAGCCGCCTTGCGCGGCAACCACAACCATCATGACCCTGTTTCCAACGACGGCACGCGGGGCGACGACGCCCCGCCGACAGGGACGGGAACCCCATGCCTCACACCACCGCCTTCGCCAGGAACCAGTGGTACGTCGCCGCCTACAGCCATGAGGTCGGGCGCGAGGAGTTGCTCGGCCGGACGATCCTCGGTGAGCCGCTCGTGTTCTACCGGACCGAGGAGGACGGGACGCCCGTCGCGCTCGCCGACCGGTGTGTGCACCGCAGGTTCCCGCTGCACGAGAAGCCCAGCCGGCTCGACGGCGACCGGCTCGTGTGCGGGTACCACGGGTTCACGTACGACACGACGGGTACCTGTGTGTACGTGCCCGGTCAGAAGCGCGTCCCGCGCACCGCGCGCGTCGCCTCCTACCCCGTCGTCGAGCTGGACTCCCTGGTCTGGGTCTGGATCGGTGACCCGGCCCTCGCCGATGCCGACACCATCCCGCGGGCCAGGCACCTCGACTCCCCCGGCTGGGTCACCGTCCGCGGCATGGAGCCCATCGACGCCGACTACGGCCTGCTGGTCGACAACCTCCTCGACCTCTCCCACGAGACCTACCTGCACGGCGGTTACATCGGCACCCCCGAGGTCGCCGAGACGCCGATCACCACGGAGGTCGACGAGGGCGCGGGCATCGTACGGGTGAGCCGACACATGGACGACGCCGCGTGCCCGCCGTTCTACGCCAAGTCGACCGGCATCGAGGGCCGGATCACCCGCTGGCAGGACATCGAGTACCACGCGCCCTGCCTGTATCTGCTGCACAGCCGCATCGCACCGGTCGGCGTGCTGCCCGAGGCCGACGGCAGCGACCCGAACGGCTTCCACACCGAGATCACGTACGCCATCACGCCGTCGAGCGACGGTCACGTGTACGACTTCTGGATGGTCTCGCGGGACTGGGCGACCGAGGACGCCGAGGTCACCGAGTTCCTGCGGGGCAACAACCACACCGTCGTCATGCAGGACGTCGACGCGCTCAACCTGCTGCAGCGGACGCTCGGCACCGAGCGCACCGGCTACCAGGAGTTGAGCATCAACATCGACACCGGCGGTCTCGCCGCCCGCCGTATCCTCGCCCGCCTGGTCGAGGAGGGCGACAAGCCCGTGGAGAAGGTCCTGTGAGTGCCGGAGCCACCGGGGAGATCTACCGCATCGACTGGCTGCCGGGCACCGATGTCCTGCACGGCACCTGTCACTGCGGCCGCGAGCACACCTCGCAGGACCCGATCGAGATGTGGGAGTGGATGCTCGCGCACCCGAACGGGCACGCCCCACAGGGACACGAGCCGCAAGGAAACAGTTCATGAGTGACGCCTACGAAGCCGAACTCGTCGTCGACCGCAGGGACCCGGCGGCCGACGGCGTGCTCGCCCTCACCCTGCGCCACCCGCTGGGCGAACAGCTCCCGCGGTGGGAGCCCGGCGCCCACATCGACGTGGTGCTCGGCCCCGGCCTTGAGCGGCAGTACTCCCTGTGCGGCGACCCGGCCGACCGCACCGCTTGGCGGATCGCCGTGCTGCGCGAGTCCGCCGGGCGCGGTGGATCGGCCCATGTGCACGAGCAGTTGGGGCAGGGCGACAAGGTCAGGGTGCGCGGACCGCGCAACCACTTCGCGCTGCGGCCCGCACCCCGTTACCGCTTCATCGCGGGCGGCATCGGCATCACCCCGATCCTCCCGATGCTCGCGGCGGCGGAGGCCGAGGGCGCGGAGTGGACCCTGCTGTACGGCGGGCGGACGCGCGAATCCATGGCGTTCACCGAGGAGTTGAGCCGCTACGGGGATCGGGTCACCGTCGCTCCCCAGGACGAGACCGGACTCCTGGACCTCGCCTCGGTGCTCGACGGCGTCCCCGAGGGAACCCTCGTCTACTGTTGCGGTCCCGGCCCGCTGCTCGACGCGGTCGAGGAGCGCTGCCCGGCAGGACTGCTGCACATGGAGCGGTTCACGCCGAAGGAGCAACTGGCAGGCGAGAACACCGAGTTCGAGGTCGAACTGGCCCAGACCGGCACCACGGTCACCGTCGCTCCGGACGTCTCCGTGCTGGACGCCGTGCGCGCCTCGGGCGTGGAGGTGCTGTTCTCGTGCACCGAGGGCACCTGCGGCACCTGTGAGACCGACGTCCTCGACGGCACCCCGGACCACCGGGACTCGGTGCTCACGGACGAGGAACGGGAGGCCGGGGAGACGATGATGATCTGTGTGTCCCGGTGCCGCGGGAAGAAGCTGGTACTGGACCTGTAGCGATCCGGAGGTCGGCGTTGATGCCGGCCACGGTCTCCAGCAGCGGCGGCAGCAGATCCCGCCGTACCGCGGCGAGTGTCGTACGCCCCGCCTGCAAGGGGATGTTGACCGCCGCCACCACCTCGCCGCCCCGGTCCCGCACCGGGGCGGCGATCGAGCGCAACCCCTCCTCCAGTTCCTGGTCGACGAGGGAAACTGTCAACAATATTGTCAGCCGAAGGTGTTGACCCCACCCCCGCGAGCCCCATACCTTTCGCGCTGAGCACCACTGTGCGGTCTGCGCGCACAGCCTGTCGTCAGCACAGCCTGTCGGAACAACAAGTCTGCACAGGAGGAGCCATGCGTCGTCTGCTCGTCGCCCTCGCGGCCGGAGCATTACTGGTCACCGCGTCGGCCTGCGGTTCGTCCGGCGACTCGGGAGCCTCGGACTCGGGATCGTCGTCCGGCGGCACCACCACCGTCAAGCTCGGCCTCATTCCGATCGTCGATGTCGCGCCGATCTATCTGGGCCAGAAGAAGGGCTTCTACGACAAGCACGGCCTGAAGCTGGAGATATCGAACGCGTCCGGTGGCGCGGCGATCGTGCCCGGAGTCGCCAGCGGGCAGTTCCAGTTCGGTTTCTCCAACGTCACCTCCCTGCTGATCGCCCAGTCCTCCGGGGTGCCGGTCAAGGCGGTCTCCAATGGCATCGCCTCAACGGGCATGGCGGGCAAGGACTTTGCGGCGATCGCGGTGAAGAAGGGCAGCTCGATCACGTCCGCGAAGGACCTGGAGGGCAAGAAGGTCGCCATCAACACACTGAAGAACATCAACGAGTCCGCGGTGCGCGAATCGGTCCGCAAGGACGGCGGCGACCCGGACAAGGTGAAGTTCGTGGAGCTGGCATTCGACCAGATGCCGGCCGCTCTCGACAGCGGCCAGGTCGACGCGGCCTGCGCGGTCGAGCCCGCGCTCGCCACCATCAAGAGCCAGGGCGGCCAGGTGATCGCCTCCCCGCTGGTGGACGTGGCCAAGGACACCACGGTCGCCCTGTACTTCACCTCGACGCGGTACCAGCAGCAGCACGCCGACGTGGTGAAGAAGTTCCAGGAGGCCACCGCCGAGTCCCTCGCCTACGCGGACGCCCACCCGGACGAGGCACGCCAGATCATCACGACGTACACCAAGATCCCGGCGTCGGTGCTGGCGCAGGTGACTCTCCCGAAGTGGCCGGCCGAGCCGAACAAGGAGTCCATCGAGGCGCTGGCGAAGCTGGGCGAGGACGACGGGTTCTTCAAGAAGACCCCCGACGTGGACGCGCTGCTTCCGTGAGGCTCCAGAACGCGGCGCTGGGCGCCGCCGGCCTCGCGGCCTTCCTCGCCCTGGGCGAGGCGGTGCCGCGGCTCGGTCTGGTCAAGGAGGAGTACTTCCCGCCGACCAGCCGGATCGCGCGCGCCTTCGCCGACGAACTCTCCGACGGCGCCTTCTGGACGGCGCTCGGCGACACCCTCACCGGCTGGGCCCTGGGCCTGGCCATCGCCGTCTCGGCGGGGATCGTCATCGGCGTGGTCGTCTCCGTCGTGCCGTATCTGCGCGAGGCGACGGCCTCCACGATCGAGTTCCTGCGCCCGATCCCCTCGGTCGCCCTCATCCCGCTGGCGGTGCTGTTGTACGGCAGCGAACTGCGCTCGGCGCTGCTGCTCGTCGTGTACGCCAGCTTCTGGCAGGTCCTCATCCAGACGCTCTACGGCGTCCAGGACGTCGACCCCGTCGCCGACGAGACGGCACGGTCGTACGGTCTCGGCACCTGGGCGCGGATCCGGCACGTGCTGTGGCCGACCGCGCTGCCGTATGTGATGACCGGTGTCCGGCTGGCCGCGGCCGTCGCGCTGATCCTCGCCATCACCGGTGAACTCGTCATCGGCGCACCGGGGTTGGGCGCCAGGATCGCGGTCGCACAGAACTCGCAGGCGGTCCCGGAGATGTACGCGCTGATCGTGGTGACCGGTCTTCTGGGGCTGCTCATCAACGTCGGCGCGCGTACCGTGGAGCGACGGGCGCTGGCCTGGCACCAGTCGGTGCGCGGGGAGGTGACGGTGTGAAGCGGGTCCCTCTCCGGCTGGTCTTCGTGCTCGCGCTGCCCGCGCTCCTGGTCGCCGTCTGGTGGCTCGCGTCGGACGGCAGCACCAACGTCTTCTGGCCGCCGCTGCGCACGATCCTGAAGACCTTCCCGGACGTGTGGACCGCCGAGCGCCTGCGCGCCGACGTCCTGCCCAGCATCTGGCGGCTGGCGGCCGGTTACGCGCTGGCGGCCGTCGTCGGGGTGGCGGTGGGCACGGTCATCGGCTCCTACCGGCGGGTGCGGGCGGTGTGCGAACCGGTCCTGGAGTTCCTGCGGGCGGTCCCGCCGCCGGTCCTGGTCCCGGTCATCATGCTGTTCGCGGGCATCGGCGACACCATGAAGGTCACGGTGATCGCGAGCGGCTGTGTCTGGCCGATCCTGCTCAACACGGTCGAGGGCGTGCGCGCGGTCGACCCGGTGATGCTGGAGACGGCCCGTTCCTACGGCATCACCGGCCCCTCGCGCCTGCGCAACCTGGTGCTGCGCTCGGCGAGTCCGCAGATCTTCGCGGGTCTGCGCCAGTCCCTCTCGATCGGCATCATCCTGATGGTGATCAGCGAGATGTTCGCGGCCAGCAACGGCATCGGCTTCACCATCGTCCAGTTCCAGCGCAGTTTCGCGGTCCCCGACATGTGGACCGGGATCCTCGTCCTCGGCCTGCTCGGGTTCGTCCTCTCCGCCGTCTTCCAGCTGGTCGAGCGGCGGGCCCTCGCCTGGTACCACGGCCTGCGCGCGTCGACCCGGCGGTCCCCGTGAATCACCCGAACCCGAAAGGGCGGTCCATGCTCGACGTACGCGGCCTCAAGAAAGTCTACGAGGGTTCCGGCCGCCGTGTGGAGGCGGTTCGCGACCTCACCTTCACCGTCGAAGCGGGCGAACTCGTGTGTCTGGTCGGCCCGTCGGGCTGCGGCAAGACGACCCTGCTGAAGTGCATGGGTGGCCTGCTCACCCCGACCGCCGGCGAAGTCCTCCTGGCGGGACGGAAGGTGAGCGGTCCCCCGCCCGGGATGGCCTTCGTCTTCCAGGAGTACGGCCGCAGCCTCTTCCCCTGGATGCGGGTCGCGGACAACGTCGAACTGCCGCTCAAGCAGAAGGACTTGAGCAAGGCGAGACGACGCGAGCTGGTCGCCGACGCGCTGGAGTCGGTGGACCTCACAGAGGCCGCCGGGGCCTATCCCTGGCAGCTCTCCGGCGGTATGCAGCAGCGCGTCGCGATCGCCCGCGCACTCGCGTACGAGCCCGAGGTCCTGCTGATGGACGAGCCCTTCGCGGCCGTGGACGCGCAGACCCGCGCCGACTTGGAGGACCTCGTACGACGGCTGTGGCGGGAGCGCGGCATCACGATCCTGTTCGTCACCCACGACATCGACGAGGCGGTCTACCTGGGCGAGCGGGTGATCGTGCTGTCCGCCTCGCCCACGGTCGTGCGGGAGCAGCTCAAGGTCGATCTCCCGGACGAGCGTGACCAGTTGCACACGCGTGTGGCCCCGCGCTTCGCCGAACTGCGCACCCATGTGTACGAGCAGATCCAGGCGGCGAAGCGCGGAGTCGTTCAGGACGCCGTCATCACGAAGTCGGATACGCCTCCAGTTCGCTGAACTGCCCTGCGGGCCGGCCGGCGGTGTGCTGCGGTCGCAGCTCCGGAGCCAGACCGCGGTGTCCTCGGGCAGTCGGCCCGCTCCGGTGTCGGAGAAGACCATCAGCGGCCACAGGAAGTCCTGCCAGACGGCGACCAGGGCGAAGATCGAGACCACCCCGAGGACCGGCCTTCGACATGGGCAGCACGATCGACCACACGACGCGCAGTTTTCCGGCCCCGTCGATCTCGGCGGCCTCCAGCACATCGCGCGGGAGCTGGTCGAAGAACCGCAAGATCGCGAGGGGGTCGTTGAGCAGGCCCAGGTCGGCCACGGTCAGGTACTTCGTACGACCAGGGCCTGGGTCGCGACGTCAGACCCGGCTCCCCGTCGCCGTGTCCGCCGACAGCCGCTGGGCGACGTAGATCGGGAGTACGGACAGCAGCACCAGCACGGCCGCCACCACGTTCACCACCGGCGCCTGTTGCGGGCGGGTCATGTTGTTGAAGATCCAGATGGGGAGGGTCTCGATGCCCGGCCCCGCGGTGAAGGTGGTGACGACGATCTCGTCGAAGGAGAGGGCGAAGGCGAGCAGGGCGCCCGCGAGGAGGGCCGAGCGGACCAGGGGGAAGGTGACGTCGACGAAGGCGCGGAAGGTGTTCGCGCCCAGGTCCATCGCGGCCTCCTCGTAGGAGCCGGAGGTGCGGCGGAGCCGGGCGACGACGTTGTTGAAGACCACGACGATACAGAAGGTGGCGTGGCCGACGACCACGGTGAACAGGCCGAGGCCGACGCCCAGCGGCTCGAGCACCGTGTTGAACGCCGAGTTGAGCGCGATGCCCGTGACGATTCCCGGGAGCGCGATCGGCAGGACGACCACGAAGGAGAGGGCGTCCCGGCCGAAGAAGCGGTACCGGGCGACGGCGAAGGCGATGAGCGTGCCGAGGACCAGTGCTATGGCAGTGGCGCCGAGGCCCGCCTTGACCGAGACCCACAGCGCCTCTCGGGCGCCCGAGTTCCCCCAGGCCACCGACCACCAGTGCAGGGTCAGCCCCGGCGGCGGCCAGCTCGCGCTCCGGTCGGGGTTCAGGGAGTTGACGAGGACGAGCACGAGCGGGACGTAGATCACCGCGAAGCCGAACCCGGCGGCGACGCGCAGTGCGATACGGGCGGAGCGGGACAGTTGCACGAGGCTCCTCTACAGGCTGCTCAGTGCGCCCGTGCGGCGCATCGCCAGCAGGTACAGCACGATGACGACCACCGGGACCGTGCCGAGCGCCGCGGCCATCGGCAGGTTGAGTTCGATGTTGGAGTAGACGAGGTTGCCGATCAGTTGGGTCTTGCCGCCGACGATCTGCACGGTGATGTAGTCGCCGAGGCTCAGTGAGAACGTGAAGATCGACCCGGCCGCCACCGACGGCAGCACCATCGGGAGCACCACCGACCGGAAGGTACGGCCGGCCCGCGCCCCCAGGTCGGCCGAGGCGTCGAGCAGGTTGGCGGGCAGCTGCTCCAGGGCCGTGTGGATCGGCAGGATCATGTACGGCAGCCAGAGGTACGTCAGTGTCAGCACGGCCGCCGGAAGGCCGAACCCCGGGCCGCTCAGGCCGAACGGCTTCAGCATCCAGTCGGCGAGCCCGCCCTCGGAGAGGATCAGCCGCCAGGCGTACACCTTGACCAGGTAACTCGCCCACAGCGGGGTGAGGATGGCGACGACCAGCAGCGGGCGCCACCTGGGCCGCGCGACCCGTGCCGTGTAGAAGGCGACCGGGAAGGCGATGACCGCGCACAGGACGGTGACGGCCAGCGCCACCCCCACGCTCCGCAGGACCACCTGCCGGAACACCGGCGTGGTGAACAGCTCGCGGAAGTTGTCGGTCGACCAGACCTTCACCACCTCGGAGGTGAAGGAGTTCGTCGTCCAGAACGCGGAGACGAACAGCACGGTCAGCGAGCCGAGATAGAGCACCGCCAGCCACAGCAGCGGGGCGGCGAGGAGCAGGGAGAGCCTCAGGCGGGGGCGGCGGTGCAGCGCCCCCGCGGTCCGCGTCAGCAGGGCCATGCCTCAGCCCTTGATCTCGGTCCAGGCCTGGACCCACTTGGGGTACGGCACGCATGTGACGTCCGTGCGGCCGTCCAGGCACTGCTCGATGGGCGTGTTCCAGAAAGCGATGTTCTTCCAGTAGGCCTCGTCGGAGGCGTGGTAGGTCGTGCAGAAGTTCTTGTCGCTGGTGAGGTCGCAGGCCTTGGAGTTGGCGGGTGCCTCGCCGAAGTACTCGGCGACCTGGGCGTTGACCTTCGGCGAGACGATCCAGTCGAGCCACTTGTAGGCGCAGTTGGGGTGCTTGGCCTTGGCGGAGACCATCCAGGTGTCGGACCAGCCGGTCGAACCCTCCTTGGGGACGAAGGCCTTGACCTTGGCGCCCTCGTCGGCGGTGAGGTTGGCGATCACCTGCCAGGTGGTGCCGATGACGGAGTCGCCGCTCTTGAACGCGGAGATCTCCTTGAGGTAGTCGCTCCAGTACTCGCCGATGTTCGCGTTCTGCCGCTTGAGCAGGGCGACGGCGGCGTCGAACTGCTTCTGGTCGAGGGCGTAGGGGTCCTTGATGCCGAGGTCGGGCTTCGTCGCCTTCAGATACAGCGCCGCGTCGGCGATGTAGATCGGTGAGTCGTACGCGGTGACGTGGCCCTTGTAGGTGGACGCGTCGTCGAAGACGGCGGACCAGGAGGTCGGCGCGGGTGTGACCTTCTCGGTGTTGTACATCAGCAGGTTGGCACCGCGGCCGTGCGGGATGCCGTACATCTGCCCGTCGACGGAGTTCCAGGCGCCGTCCTTCAACCCGCTGAAGATGTCACGGTAGTTGGGGACGAGTGCGGTGTTGACGGGGGCCGCGTCGCCGGAGGCGATGAGGCGCAGGGAGGCGTCGCCGGAAGCGGAGACGGCGTCGTACTGACCGGTCTTCATCAGCTTGACCATCTCGTCGGAGCTGGCGGCGGTCTTGGAGTTGACCTGACAGCCGGTCTGCTTCTCGAAGTCGCTGACCCAGTCGACCTTCGGGTCGTTGGAGCCGTCCTCGACATAGCCGGCCCAGGCGATCAGATTGACCTGCCCCTCGGTCGCGCCGAGCTTCGTGGGGGCCTTGAGATCGGGCGGGTTGAGTCCGGAGGAGGAGCCGCCGGAGCCGGAGTCGGAGGAGCCACAGGCGGTGGCGACGAACAGGAGGGTGACGGCCGCAGCCGCCTTGAGGGTGAGGCGCACGACGTACTCCATCCGCGAGAAGGGGTCAGTCAGTGGTGGGCACCGCGACGGCATGCCGCCGGTGCCATTGCAGTCGCACCCGGGCACCCCGGTACGCGGCCACATCCTCGGACGACGTCTCCAGGTTCTGCTGAAGGGCGGTGAGACGGCCGCCCCCGTCGAGGTCGACGAGAAAGCGCGTGGCGTCGCCCAGGTAGACCACCTCGGCGACGGTGCCGGTCGCGAAAGCCTGTTCCGGCTCGTCGGGCTCCGCGGACTCCTTCAGGACGCGGATCTTCTCGGGCCGGACACTGAAGGTGCCGGCCACGCCGACGATCCGCCGCGCGGTGTCCCCTTCGAGGAGATTGGACGTGCCGACGAAGGACGCCACGAAGGGCGTCGCGGGGCGTTCGTAGATCTCGGCCGGGGTGCCGACCTGTTCGATACGGCCCTGGTGGAAGACGGCGATACGGTCGCTCAGCGTCAGGGCCTCCTGCTGGTCGTGGGTGACGAGCACGAAGGTGATGCCGACCTCGCGCTGGAGCGCCTTGAGTTCGACCTGCATCTCCTCCCGCAGTTTCTGATCGAGCGCCCCGAGCGGCTCGTCGAGCAGCAGCACCCGGGGACGGCCGACGAGGGCCCGGGCGAGAGCGACGCGCTGGCGCTGCCCGCCGGACAGCTGGGCCGGACGCCGCTTGCCGAAGCCCTCCAGCCGCACCTCGCCGAGCGCCTTGCGTGCCCGCACCGACCGCTCCGCCCTGGGCACACCCCGGACCTTGAGCGCGTAGGCGACGTTCTGCTCGACGCTCATGTGCGGGAAGAGGGCGTAGTCCTGGAACACGGTGTGGACGTCCCGTTCGAAGGGCGCGAGGCCGGTGACCTCCTGCCCGGCGAGCTCGACGCGGCCCTCGGTGGGGGTCTCGAAGCCGGCGATCAGGCGCAGGACCGTGGTCTTGCCCGAGCCGGAGGGGCCGAGCATCGAGAAGAACTCCCCGTCCCGGATCTCCAGGTCGATCCCGGCCACGGCGGTCGTCTCCCCGAACGACTTCCGCAGGTGGTGCAGCCGGATCGCGCTTCCCTCCATGGGCGGGAACCTTTCTGGCTCGCTAGAGAGTTGACCGATAGACCGAAAACATATGAAGTCATAGTTCCAATCTCAAGGGCCCCTTGGGGTAAAGCTTGAGTCAACGTGCAAGGTGGTGGCCGTGAACCAGCAGCGCATCGACGGCGGCGCCCGCAGAGCCGTCTTCGCCCCGGTCGACAGCGGGGCACGGGTGGACGCGGTCGTGCGCAGGATCGGCGACGCCATCGAGCTCGGGCTGCTCGGCGACGGTGAGCAGCTGCCGGGCGAGAGCGAGCTGGCCGGTCAGCTCGGCGTGTCCACGGTGACTTTGCGGGAGGCGCTCATGGCACTGCGCCAGCAGGGGCTCGTCACCACCCGCCGGGGCCGCGGCGGCGGCTCCTTCGTCTCGCTGCCCGAAGCCCCGGGCGAGGAACGGCTCAAGGTGCGTCTGCACGGCTGGAGCACCGAGGAACTGCGTGACCTCGGCGACCACTGGGCCGCCCTCTCCGGTACGGCGGCGGGGCTCGCGGCCGAGCGCACGGAGCCCGAGGACCTCGTACCACTTCGGCGTACGGCCGAGGAGTTGGCGCGGGCGGAGGACGCGGCGGCGCGCAGTCGCCTCTACGGCCGCTTCCATGTGGAGCTGGCCGCGGCCGCGCAGTCGGCGCGGCTGACCCGGGAGCAGGTCGCCCTGCAGACGGAGGTCGGGGCGCTGTTGTGTCTTGTGCTGGGGGACGGCGAATATCGTGAAGAGGTGTCCGGGCGACTCCGTTTCGTCATCTCCGCGGTGCAGGATGGGGCCCACGAATCGGCCAGGGAACTGACCGAGCGATGCGTGCGGGAGTCCATGGCGCGGCTGATCGCCCTGCGTCTGTCGCTGTAGCCGCCTCGCTCGACCGGTCCCCGTCCGCTGGAGGGCAGCCATGGGCCTCGCGACGGCAATGCTCGACACGGCACCGGAGGAATCGGTCGCGGCGCGCGTCCGCTCGGCCGTGGAGACGGTCTTCGACGCCGTGGCCGCGACCCGCGCGGACACCGCGGCCCTGCTGGAACGGGTGGCCGCCGAGGGCCGCCGCCCCGCCACCGTGGACCTCGCCGCCCTGCGCCCGGGTCTTCATCTGCGGCTCGCCCGGCACGAGTTGGTGTCCGGGGTGGGCTTCGTCGCCGCGCCGGGACTGCTGACGGACGTGCCCGCGTGGCTGGAGTGGTGGCAGAGCGGCGCGGAGGGTGACGTACGGCCGCTGCTGCTCGACCTGGACCCCGAGCACTCGGCGTACGCCGACTACACGCACTGGGACTGGTTCGCGCTCCCCCGCGACACCGGGGAGCGGGCGGTGGCCGGGCCGTATGTCGACTACCTCTGCTCCGACGAGTACAGCCTGACGCTGTCGGCGCCCGTCGAGGTGGCGGGCCGGTTCGCCGGGGTGGCCGCGGCCGATGTGTATCTACGGCACTTCGAGGCGGCCGTGATGCCGATGCTGCACCAACTCCCGGGCCCGGCACGTCTGGTGAACGCCCGCGGCCGGGTCGCCGCCTCCACCGACCCGCGCCGGCTGGTCGGCTCCCTCGACAAGGGCCCGGACTTCGCGGGGGCGTTGGCGACCGGCAGGCCCGCACGGACCGGCGGGGCGCGGTTGATGCCGTGCGAGGGGGTGCCGTTGGTGCTCGTGGTGGCGGAGTGAGCCGGGAGGGGCGGCCCCGGGTGAACACCCTTGCTCCACGCGGCCCCCGACACCTACTGACGAGGCGCCGTCGACGACCTGAACGCCGACGGTGCCCGTCAGGCCTCGGGGGTGGGCACCACCGTGAGATGGGCCGCCGTGCGCCGCGGGCGGCGCCTGGTGGGAGCCGGGCGGAGCACCAGCGTCAGGCGCGTGTAGCCCAGGTCGCGCAGGGTGCGCGGGGTCTCGTCGACGACCCGGCAGTCGGTGGCGCCCCAGCGCGGGTCGGGGTGCACCAGCGGGCGTACGGAGCCGTCGTGCTCCACGGCGCGCTCGCCGACCGCGCGGATCCAGTGCGGCAGGCCGTGCCGGTAGGCGGCGTCCATGATCGGGTCCTGGGCGATGTCCCGGCGGATCGCCTGGATGCCGTGGTCGTGGCCGTGCCGCTCCACCGCGGCCGCGAAGTGCGCGAGCATCGGCAGACACCAGCGCGACTCGTGCTCACCGAGAACACTGCCGGCGTCGGGGTGGAAGAGGACGAACCGGAGGAAGTTGTCGCCCGGCATGGCCGTCGGATGCGGACCCACGGCACGGAAAAGTGACGCGAAAGCGGCGTTGGCGAGGACGACGTCCCAGCGGTGGTCAAGGACGACGGACGGGAACGGGACGGCTTCCAGGAGCGTGGCGTAGTCCTGAAGATACGCCTGGGCTTCCAGCCCCTCGGGGACGGGCCGCAGTTCCGACCGCTGCCCACCTGCCTGATACGCCATCGGGAGGTCACCCCTCTTGCCTATGCGGCCTTCACGCGGCGCCTTGATCCTGCTGCCCCGGAACGAGTGGTGTCAACTATCGTGGCATTCCGTAGCTGTTGACGGCTGAAATTGGCCACAGTTGTGGCGACACCTGGATGTGAGTTCGAACAAGGGGCTACTCTCCGGGAAGTTCACGGCGACCGCCTGTGGGTCATCGGGTGAGAGACGTAGGAGATCTGTCGGTGTCGGATGGCTTCGAGAGCCCGGACGACGCGGCAACGGTCGTGCTGAAGGCCGTCGTCGCCCGCGTCACCGCACTCTCCGACCGGCTCGGCGTACCGCACGCGCAGGTCTTCGACACCGGTCGGCTGTCCGTCGCCTCGGGTGTCCCCGAGCCCGTGGTCAAGGCCCTGCTGAGCGGGCGCCCGGCGGGTGAACCGGACGTCCAGGCGCGGTTCCTGCAGCGGCTCGACCTGTTGCGCCGCACCAGGCTCAAGCCCAACGGGCGCAAGTACACCCAGCAGGAGATCGCCGACGGCGCGGGCATGTCCCGGCAGCAGGCGGGCGCCCTGATCAACGGCGACCGGCGCCCCACCATGGAGCACTGCGACGCCATCCAGCGGTTCTTCCGGGTGCACGCCGGGTTCCTGACGGCCGAGGACCCCGAGGCGCTCGCGGGTGCGCTCCAGCACACCGAGCAGGAGCTCCTGCACAAGCTCGCCGACCGGGAGCGGGAGGCCGCCGCAGCCGCCCACGACCCGCTGGAGCGACTGCTCCAGGACCACGGCGTCCGCGGGATCGCCTGGCGGGCCGCGCAGCTGCCCACCGACCAGCACCGTGACAAGGTCGCCGAGTGGCTGGACATGCTCCTGGAGAGCGTCAAGCGGCCCGAGTCCTGATCCGGGAGACAACTGTGGGCATCGGTAAGCACATGCGCCGCCTGAGCGGCGAGTTGGTGGCGGAGCTCGAACTCGACGCCCCGGCACGGCCCGAGGACCTCTACGGTGCCCTGTGCGACGCGATGAGCAGACGCCGGGGCCGCCCGGTCCACTTCCGTACGGCGCCCTTCCCGCCCGGTACGGCGAGCGGGCTGTGGCTCGACATGGCCGACCAGGACCTCGTGGTGATCGAGGAACGCACCGCCCCCGACCACCAGTTGGTCATCCTCGGCCATGAGCTGTGGCACATGAACGCCGGCCACTGCTCCCACCACGTCGAGGGCGCCGCGGTCGCCGCCCGCCTCCTGGACGACGACGCCGATCTCCAGGCCACGGTCCGCAAGGTGGCCGCGCGTAGCCGCTTCGAGCTCGACGACGAGCGCGAGGCGGAGAGCTTCGGCCTGTTGCTGGCCAGCAAGTGCCGGACGTGGCTGGCCGGTTCATCGCTGCGGGGGCCGGTGCAGCGGGACCGTCTGGCGGGACGGATCGAGGCGTCACTGGGGTATCTGGGGCCACAGGGCTGAGCCTGCCCCGACGTCACGTCGCGCTGCGTTCGCTCGCCTCTCTCAGGTCACGCTCCCCGCGCCGTGTCGGCGAGCTGCCGGGGCCGCCGTCCCGGAGCAGTTGCCGCCAGTGGTCACGGCTCCAGTCCGCCGGAGCCGTGGTCGCCGTGAACTCCTCGACCAGCGAGACGAACCGCGTGGGATCGGTGTGGAACGGGAAGTGACCGGCGCCCTCGAAGATCTCCAGGCGGCTGCCCGGCATCGCCTCGTGCGCCCCGAAGGCGTGCCGGACGGGCACCACGCTGTCCCGGTCGCCCCACAGAAGCATGGTCGGCATGCCCTCGGTGAGGTAGCAGCGGTCGAGCATGGTGACGACCTGGCCACGCCAGTCGACGACCGCGCGCAGGGTGCGGATGAAGGCGTTGCGTGAAGTCTCGTCCGGGAGCGCGTCGACGAGGTTGAGCAGATCCGGGGCGTCCTGGCCGAGGTCGGTGTCCAGGAGCTTCATCAGGCGGACGGCGAGGCCCACTTGGAACCGCATGCCGGGCAGCCGCAGCGAGGACAGCATGAGGTGGGCGCCGGGCAGGGAGACCAGCCGCAGCACGGGGTTGACCTCGCGGCCCACACCTCCGGCGCTGACCAGGATGAGCCGCTCGGTGCGCTCGGGGAACTGGTAGGCGAACTGCATGGCCACTCCCCCGCCCAGGGAGTGCCCGACCAGGGTGGCCGACTCGATGTTCAGGGTGGTGAGCAGATCACGGACACCGTTGGCGTACGCGGCCACCGAGTAGTCGGCCCGCGGCTTGTCGGAGTCGCCGTGACCGAGCAGGTCGGGGGCGATCACGGTGTGGGTGCGGGCGAGGTCGGGAATCAGCTCGGCCCAGGTCGCCGAGGAGTCACCGATGCCGTGGATGAGGACGAGCGGCGGTCCCTCGCCCGCCATGCGGAAGGCACGGCGGTATCCGTGCACCACGCGGTACCGCAACTCCAGTTCCGCGTCGCCCACCGAGCGCAGCCGGACGGCGCGCACCGGGCGCCGGCGCGGGTCGTCGACCATGTGCTCGCCTCTCGTTCTGCCGGCCGCGGATCAACACGGCCGAAAGCCCTTCCTCCCAGCGTAGGACCGCTTTCCCTCCCGTGGTTTCGGGGAGGTTTCGCCTCCGCTAAGCGGGCGAACGCATGGGCGCGGAACCCGGATTGTCAGTGGTGGACGGCAAGCTGGACCTGCACGCCCATGTGGTGTGCGACCGACGCGCCCCGCCCGGGGGTGCGACCGACGCCGACTTGGGGAGAGCCGCCGATGCCCACCGCCGTACTGACCGACCGTGAGCGCACCGCCGTCCAGGCCTATCTGCGGCTGTTGCACACGGTCCGAGCCGCCTTCGACACCGCGGCCGGCCCGCCCGACTCCGCCCGACCACCGGTCGTCCCGCCGGCGGTCCTCGCCGAGGCCGAACAGGCGCTGGCGGACGCGGGCCTCGCGGGCAACGAGGAGGCGTTCTTCAGGCTGCTGCAGAGCTGGTGTCCGCCGGAGCCGTAGAGACGGGACGTACGACCGACGCCGCGCGCTCAGGCGTGCGGCACGGTCACCGATGTCGCGACCAGGCCGCCCTGGACCGTCCAGCGGCCCTCGAGGACGCCTCGGCGCTCGCCGCCCACCAGCGGGCCGGGGACGAGGAGTTCGGCGCGCAGAGTGCCGCCTGAGGGCTGTGCGGGGTCGACGAGGATCTCTATGTCGGCCTCGCTGAAGTCCAGCCACTTGCCGGTGAGCGGGAACCACGCCTTGTAGACGGACTCCTTGGCACTGAACAGCAGCCGGTCCCAGTGGACCGCGGGGTACGTCCCGGCGAGTTCCCGCAGCCTGACCCGTTCCCCCGGCAGGGAGACACTCTCCAGCACGCCCTCAGGGAGCGGTCCGTGGGGCTCGGCGTCGATACCGAGGGAGGCCAGGTCGGCGGCGCGGACCAGGGCGGCGGCGCAGTAGCCGTCGCAGTGGGTCATGCTGCCGGTGAGGCCGGCCGGCCACCGCGGGGCGCCGCGTTCCCCGGGCAGGACCGGCTGCGGCGGCACCCCGAGCTTCTCCATGGCCCGGCGGGCGCAGGCCCGCACGACGGTGAACTCACGCCGGCGTTTGGCGACCGCGGGGGCGATGAGCGCGGCTTCCTCGGGGTACAGCGTGGCGTTCTCCGGCTCGTCGTGACCGTGGGCCTCGACGGCCACCACCGAGTCCGGAAGGAGTTCCTCGATCACCGTGCGCCGACCTCCCCGGGCACGATCCGGCGCAGCCGTCCGGGCGGCTCCGGCCGCTTGCGCCACTCCCGCGGATAGCCCACCGACACCTCCTCGAAGCGGACACCTTCGTGCCAGGTGGTCCGCGGGATGTGCAGATGGCCGTAGACCATGGTCTCGACGCGGAACCTGCGGTGCCAGTCGGCGGTCAGCGTGGTGCCGCACCACATCGCGAACTCGGGGTACCACAGGACGTCCGTCGGGTGCCGGTCCAGCGGGTAGTGATTGACCAGGACCGTGGGCAGGTCGTCGGGGAGCGCGGCGAGTCTGCGCTCGGTCTCGGCGACCCGGGCCCGGCACCAGGCCTCGCGGGTCGGGTAGGGGTCGGGGTGCAGCAGGAACTCGTCGTTGCAGACGACGCCGGTGCCGTGCGCGTACTTCAGGCCCTGCTCCTTGGTGGTGCAGCCGGCGGGCAGGAACGAGTAGTCGTACAGCAGGAACAGCGGGGCGACGGCGACGGGGCCGCCGGGGCCGTCCCAGACCGGGTAGGGGTCCTCGGGGGTGAGGACGCCGAGCTCCCGGCACATCTCGACGAGGTGCTCGTAGCGGGCGACCCCGCGCAGGGTGACGGTGTCCTTCGGGTGGGTCCACAGTTCGTGGTTGCCGGGAGCCCAGACGACCTGGCGGAAGCGGCCGGCGAGGGTCTGCAGGGCCCAGCGGACGTCGGCGACGGTCTCGGCGACGTCACCGGCCACCAGGAGCCAGTCGTCGTCGGTGTCGGGGCGCATCCGCTCGACGAGGGAGCGGTTCTCGGGATAGCCGATGTGCAGGTCACTGACGGCCAGCAGCTGGGCCGCACCACCGGCCGTAGACGTCACCTCTCGCCCCCTCCGCGCACCGAGTGGGACCACGAGAACACATTTGTTTTCCTGGTACAAGAGTGGCCCGGGGCGGCGGGGCTTCATGATCGGGAATTCCGTAACACGGGTGTTGCACGCGTGCCCCCTGGAAAGCCGTATGATCGCCCCACCACCACCGCTCTGAAAACTTCCCCTTCGCAAGGGGCTGTTTGGTGACCCTCAAACCACCCTGCCCGGGCACGGGCCTGCTTCGCCCTGCCCGCAAACCCGAAAGGCGGCCTGCATGCTCTCTCGCGTACGCGTCTGGCTCAACCGCACGTACGCGGAGAACGTGTTCTTCATGGATCAGTTGCGGCGAAATCCCAGCGCCAGAGCCGTCGAGATCCATGCGACGCACGGAGACGCCGACTCTCCCGTGCTGGCCGCCGCGGACACCGCCGAGCTGGAGCCGGAGGGGCTGTCCCCGGCCGGTTACGTAGAGTTCGCCCTCGACCAGTGTCAGCGGCGTGGCATCGACGTGTTCGTGCCCCGGCTGCACCAGGCGGCGATCGTCGCCCACCGCGCCGACTTCGCCGCGATCGGTACGGCGCTGCTCGCACCGCCGCCGGAGGCCGTCGCCGTCTTCCACGACAAGGTCGTCGCCTACGAGGCGGTCCAGGCGGTCGGCGTTCCGGTGCCGCCGTGGTGGCGGGTGCGGACCGCGGACGAGCTGGTCGCGGCCGTGGAGGAACTGGAGGCCGACGGTCACAAGGCCTGCTTCAAGCCCGCGTCCGGCGCGGGCGGGGTGGGCTTCCGGGTCATCACACGCGCGCCCTTCTCGCTCGCGCAGCTCAACGGGTTCCCCAGCCCGTACGTGTCGCTCGACACGGTCGTCGAGGCGCTCGAGCAGGCCGACGAGCAGGTGGACTGGCTGGTCATGCCGCGTCTCGAGCAGCCGGAGGTGTCGGTGGACACGCTCACCGGGACCGACAACCGGGTGCGGCTGGCGATCGGCCGCACGAAGAACGGGCGGCGGCGCGGGTTCACCCAGCACGAGCAGTGGCTGGAACCGGCACGGCTGATCGCCGAGGGGTTCGGGCTGCACTATCTGTCCAACATCCAGTTCCGGATGTTCGGTGACCGGCCCGTGCTCATGGACGTCAACACGCGGCCTGCGGGTGGGCTGCACCAGCTCTCCCTGTGCGGGGTCAACGTGCCTTGGGCCGCTGTGCAGTTGGCGCTCGGTGAGGACACCGGGGTGATCGAGCCGCCGTTCCTGGGGCAGGACTACACGGTGGTGTCGGGGCTGAGGCAGTTGCGGCCGGTGTCGGTGCCTCATCAGCGGGTCGAGGAGGTCGAGCCGTTGCTGCCTTCCGTTCCCGCGCCTGCACATGCGGTGGAAACGGCTCAGGCCCTGCCGCTTTAGGTTGCCCGCCGGGTGCGGAGCCGTCGTGGTTGATCGCGCGCACGCGGCGGAGCCGCACATCTGACACAGCCCCGCGCCCCCAGGCATCTCACCCCCACCGGTATGGACCAATCCCGCCGCTCATCTTGACAGGCGGATTGGTCCATACCAACTTGGTTGCGCACCCCCCTGCACCTCTCTGCACTCCCGAACACCCCCATATCTTCAGGGAGATCGCGTGCGCAACCCACTCAGACGTTCCAGACTTCTCGCTCTCCTCGGTTCCGCGGCACTGGCTTTCGTCGGTGCCGTCGCTCTGCCCGGCACGGCTCAGGCGGCCAACGTCCTGACCAACCCCGGCTTCGAATCCGGGAACCTCTCCCCCTGGACCTGCACCGGCAACCTCGGCTCGGTTGTCTCCTCACCCGTGCACGGGGGCACCAAGTCCCTTCAGGGCGCGGTGAGTTCGAGCGACAATGCCCAGTGCAGCCAGACCGTCGCCGTCCAGCCGAACACGACCTACAGCCTCAGCGGCTGGGTGCGCGGCTCCTACGTCTACCTCGGCGTGAACGGCGGCGCCTCCACCTGGACCTCGTCCCCGTCGGCGTACAGCCAGCTCACCACGAGCTTCACCACCGGCGCCTCACAGACCAGTGCCACCGTCTACGTCCACGGCTGGTACGCCCAGGGCACCTACTACGCCGACGACATCAGCCTCGACGGCCCCGGCGGGGGCGGTGGTTCGGACACCCAGGCGCCGAGCGCGCCGGGGAGTCTGCGGTCCACCGGGAAGACCTCCTCCAGTGTGTCCCTCGCGTGGAACGCCTCCTCCGACAACGTCGGGGTGACGGCGTACGACGTCTACAGCGGCTCGAACCAGGTGCTGAGCGTGTCCGGCGCGAGCGCGACCGTGAGCGGCCTCGCCGCCAGTACCTCCTACACCTTCACCGTGAAGGCCCGGGACGCGGCCGGCAACGTCTCGGCGGCCTCCAACGCCGTGTCCGTGACGACCGACGCGGGCGGCGGTGGCGGGACCGGGTTCAAGCAGGCCGCCCCCTATCTCTACCTCGGCTGGGGTGATCCGCCGAGCGCGACCTCGGTGATGAGCGCGACCGGGATCAAGTGGTTCACGATGGCGTTCGTCCTCTCCTCCGGTGGCTGCAACCCCGCCTGGGACGGCAGCAGGCCGCTGACCGGCGGCAACGACCAGTCCGTCATCAACTCGATCCGGTCCGCGGGCGGTGACATCGTCCCGTCGATCGGCGGCTGGAGCGGCAACAAGCTCGGTCCGAACTGCTCGACCCCCGAGGCGCTGGCGGGTGCCTACCAGAAGGTGATCGACGCGTACGGCCTCAAGGCCATCGACGTCGACATCGAGAACACGGACGAGTTCGAGAACGCGACCGTGCAGGACCGGATCCTGAACGCCCTGAAGATCGTCAAGGCGAACAACCCGGGCCTGCGGACCATCCTCACCTTCGGCACCTCGACGACCGGGCCGACGTACTGGGGCAACCGGCTGATCGAGCAGGCCAAGGCGCTGAACGCGAACATCGACGTCTTCACGATCATGCCGTTCGACTTCGGCGGCGGCAGCGACATGGACGGCAACACCGTGAACGCGGCGGAGGGCCTGAAGACCAAGCTGAAGTCGACCTTCGGGTGGGACGACGCGACGGCCTACGCCCACGTCGGGATCTCCGGCATGAACGGGCTCAGTGATCAGCAGGAGTTGACCAGCACGGCGATCTGGACCCAGATCCGTGACTGGGCGAACTCTCATCACATCGCCCGGCTCGCGTTCTGGTCGGTCAACCGGGACCGGCCGTGCCCGGGCGGCGGAGTGACGAGCAACTGCTCCGGCATCAGCCAGAACAACTGGCAGTTCACCTCGATCACGGCCGGCTTCACCGGCTGAGGACGCGCGAGGTCCCCGGCGCCGTATGGCTGCCGGGGACCTCCGGTCCTCCCTCAGCCCCGTGCCGCGAGCGCCTCGCGCCACACCGGGCTGTCGACGTAGTGGTTGTCGAACCGCGCCGAGGAGTCCTTGATCTCCTGCGGATCGGCCTCGCCGCGCATCACCCGGCCGAGCAGCCGCAGGTAGTCGAAGCGGCCCGCGCCCGGCGTGAAGACGAACAGCACGTCGGCCGTCCTGCCGGGCGCGGCGGCGAAGGCGTGCGGGGTGTGCGGCGGCACCACGAGGAAGTCGCCCGCCTCCAGGACGGTGATCTCCTCGCCCACCAGCACCTGGAGCGCTCCGTCGATCACGAAGAACATCTCGGAGGCCCTGGTGTGCAGATGCGCGGGCGCGCCGACCGCACCCTCGGCGAAGGTCGACCGGTAGCCGGTGAGCCGCCCGCCGGTGTGGTCGGAGTCCGCGAGGAGCGTCATCACGCTGCTCGGGTCGCGGGTCGTCTCGGCGTCGGCGGCGCGGGTGAGGATCGGGGGGAAGTCCGTGGTCCGCGCGAGCTCGTTCTTCTTCGTCGTCGTCATGCCTACGACGTTACGGAGCCGACCGACCGGCGGCGGGGGGCATTTCCCGGCCGGAATCATGGGTCAATTCCGGCTCGGGTGCCCCGCCTCACGGGCCTCGGGCGAGGAGCCTCAGAACCGCCCCGACCCCCGGTACAGCTCCAGCTCCCCGTCCAGCTCGACCGCCAGCACCGTGGCGTAGGGATCGAGGTCCGCGCCGGCCGGCGGATCGATCCACAGCACTCCGACCGCCTCGTGCAGCCCGCCGACCACCTGGTGCGCCAGCTCGGTACCGGTGCCGAGGACGGTGACCTTGCGGACCGGTGTGGCCAGGCCGCGTACCCCGATCTCGGCACGCGGGACGTCGAACAGGGTGAGGTAGAGGGTGCGGCGGTCCGCGGAGAGCGTGCTCGGCCCGTAGTGGTGCCCCGCGGGCAGCCCGCGCACGGTCCCGTACACGGCCTCGGAGTGCTTGCGGATCCACTCCCCCAGACCCTCCAGGCGCTCCACCTGAGGCTCGGGGATGGTGCCGTCCTCCCTCGGGCCGACGTCGAGCAGCAGATTGCCGCCCCCGCCGATGGTCTCGGTGAAGTAGCGGATCAGCTGAGCGAGTGACTTGTGGTGGTGATCGTGGTGCTGGTAACCCCACGAGTCATTGATCGTCAGGCACAACTCCCAGGGACCGTCGGGCGGTTCGATGGGAGCGCCCTGTTCGGGGGTGGCGTAGTCGCCCTCGCTGAGCATCCGCGCGTTGAAGACGACGTCCGGCACGTACGACCGTATGAGCGCGGCGAGTTCGGGGATGCGCCACTGCTCCTCGCTGCGGTCCCACTCGCCGTCGAACCACATCAGGTCGGGCCGGTAGCGGGAGGCGAGCTCCCGGATCTGGCCGTCCCGGTAGGCGATGAACCGCTCCCAGGCCGCCAGGTCCTCGTCCTCGGCGGCGACCTCGGAGTAGCGGTTGTCCTCCTGCTCCGGCGGGCGGCCCGGCTTGCGCGTGGAGGCGTAGTCCGGGTGGTTCCAGTCGGAGTGGGAGTAGTAGAAGCCGACCTTGAGGTCCTTCTCGCGCAGGGCCTCGGCGTAGGGGCCGACGTAGTCCTTGCCGAGGTTCAGGTCGCCGTACTCCGTGTCCCACAGGGCCACACCGTCATGGTGACGGGTCGTCAGCACGGCGTACCTGGCGCCGGCCCGGGCGAACAGGTCGGCCCACGCACGGGGGTCGTACTTGGCCCCCGTGAAACGCTCCAGCTGGGACATGTACTGATCGTGCGGGACGATGTCGTCGTAGAACGACCAGGACTCCTGGACGCCGTCCACGGCGTAGATGCCCCAGTGGATGAAAATCCCCAACTTGGCGTCGGTGAACCAGGGTTGCATCGTCACGGGTCACCCCCTCCGCAGGCGGAGCGTCAGCACCTGGAACGGCCGCAGCGAGACGGGCACACCGCCGTCGGCGACCTCGGCCGTCTCGTCCTCCAGCGGGCGCTCCAGCAGGTCGGTGACCTGGGCGCCGGCGAGCGGGAAGCCCGTGCGCAGCACGCCCTGGGCGCGACCGCCGCCCGACTCGTACAGCCGGACCACGACGTCACCGGACCCGTCGTCGGCGAGCTTGACCGCCTCGACGGTCACGCCCTCGCCGTCGACCGAGACGACCGGCTTGGGGGCACCGGCCGCGTCCGCCACCCGGAGCGGGAGGTTGAGGGAGTAGCCCTCGGCGACGGTGTCCTCGATGCTCGCGCCGGGCAGCAGCGCGTAGGTGAAGCGGTGCGTGCCCTGGTCGGCCTCAGGGTCCGGGATGCGCGGGGCGCGGACCAGGCTGAGCCGGACCGTGGTCGTCGTACCGCCGTCCTCCCGGACGGTACGGGAGACGTCGTGGCCGTAGGTGGAGTCGTTCAGCACGGCGACGCCGTAGCCCGGTTCGCCGACGTGCACCCAGCGGTGGCCGGAGACCTCGAAGCGGGCCGCCTCCCAGCTGGTGTTGGTGTGCGTGGGCCGCTGGATGTGGCCGAACTGGATCTCCGCGGAGGAGTGCGCGGCCCGGACGTCCACCGGGAAGGCCGCCTTGAGGATCTTCTCGGCCTCGTGCCAGTCGATCTCGGTCTCGAAGTCGATCCGGGGGCTGCCGGCGCGCAGGGTGATGGTCTGGGTGATCGTCGAGCCCTTGCCGAAGGCCCGCGTCACACGGATCGCGCCCAGCAGCGGGTCCGCCGAGACGACCTCGACCGACGTGGGCTCCAGGAGATCGGTGTACCGGTTGTTGTAGTGCTTGTCGATGTCCCAGGCGTCCCAGTAGTTCGGGAGGTCGGTGTGCAGGCGGAGCAGGTTGCCCTTGTCACCCAGGACTTCGCGCTGGGCACGCAGGTCGTACACGGACGACAGGGTGCCGTCCTCCGCCACCTCCACGCGCACCAGACCGTTGTCGAGGACCCGACCCTCGGCCTTCACGGCCCGGGCGGGCTCCGCGTTCGTCAGCGGCGCGCTGCCGCTCGCGGGCACCTCGACGTACGCCAGTGCGCCCTCGGACGTGCGGACCACCTCGGCCCGGTCGAACGGGCTGGTGTTGAAGACCCGGGTGCCACCGGCGCCCAGCGCGGCCACCGCCTCGGCGGTCAGCGCCTCCAACTCCGCGGCCACGCGGGCGTATTCGGCCTCCGCCTCGCGGTGCACCCAGGCGATCGAGGAGCCCGGCAGGATGTCGTGGAACTGGTGCAGCAGGACCGTCTTCCACAGGCGGTCGAGCTTCTCGTACGGGTACGCGTAGCCCGGCGCGTGCAGCGCGGCCGTCGTCGCCCACAGCTCGGCCTCGCGCAGCTTGTGCTCGGAGCGCCGGTTGCCCTGCTTGGTGCGGGCCTGCGAGGTGTAGGTGGCGCGGTGCAGCTCGAGGTAGAGCTCGCCGACCCAGACCGGGGCGTCGGGGTACTCCTCGCGGGCCTTGGCGAAGAACTCGTCGGGGTGCTCGACGACGACCTTGGGCGAGCCCTCCAGATCGGCGAGGCGTCGCGCCCGCTCCATGATCTCGCGGGTGGGGCCGCCACCGCCGTCGCCCCAGCCGAAGGGGGCCAGGGAGCGCGTTCCGCCGCCCTTCTCGTTGTAGTTGCGGACCGCGCGGTCCATCTCCTCGCCGCTGAAGCGGGCGTTGTAGGTGTCGACGGGCGGGAAGTGGGTGAAGATCCGGGTGCCGTCGATGCCCTCCCACCAGAAGGTGTGGTGGGGGAACTTGTTGGTCTGGTTCCAGGAGATCTTCTGGGTGAGGAACCAGTCGTTGCCGGCCAGCTTGGCGAGCTGCGGGTAGGCGGCGGTGTAGCCGAAGGAGTCCGGCAGCCAGACGCCCTTGGTCTCGACGCCGAAGTGCTCGATGAAGAACCGCTTGCCGTGGATGAGCTGGCGGGCGATGGCCTCGCCGCCGGGCAGGTTGCCGTCGGCCTCGACCCACATGCCGCCGACCGGGGCCCACTGGCCCTTCTTCACGGAGTCCTGGATGCGGGCCCAGACGTGCGGGTAGTTGTCGCGGACCCACTCGTACTGCTGGGCCTGGGAGCAGGCGAAGATGAAGTCGTCGTACTCGTCGGCGAGCGCGGTGACGTTGGAGAAGGTGCGGGACGTCTTGCGCTTGGTCTCGCGGATGGGCCAGAGCCAGGCGGAGTCGATGTGGGCGTGGCCGACGCCGGAGACCGTGTGCGCGCTGGCGTGGGCGGGCTTGGCCAGCACGGGTGCGAGGACCTCGCGGACCGCCGCCGCGCTGCCGGAGACGTCGTCCAGGTCGAGGGCGTCCATGGCCCGGTCCAGGGCGTGCAGGATCTCGTGGCGGCGGGGCTCGTGCTCGGCGAGGTGGACCATGAGCTCGCGCAGCACCTGCAGGTCCAGGTCGAGGTGGAAGACCTCCTCGTCGAGGACGGCGAGGTCGGCGCGCTGGAAGGTGTAGAGGGGCGCGGAGCCGGCCGTGAGCTTGTCGCCCATCGGCGTGACCTTGGAGAAGTTGTCCTTGAGGATGTCCGGGTTGGAGGCCGCCTCGACCAGGTAGTCGATCTCCTCGCCGCCGTTCGCCGGATTGGCGATGGGGACGTACTGGTTGAGCGGGTTGACGGCCTTCAGGGGGCGGCCGTCGGCGAGGTGGACCAGGGCCTCGGCCTGGTTGCCGGGCCAGTCGCCGACGAAGCCGAGGTCGATGACCGCCTCGACGCGCCTGCCGGCCCACTCGGCGGGCACCCGGCCGCGCATCCGGAACCAGGTGGTGCCCCAGGGCGGGCCCCAGAGGGTGTCCATCGCGAAGGGCGTGTAGCGGGCGGCCGCGGCCTCCTCGAAGGAGACCGGCTCGCCCGGCGCCTGCCAGGCCTCGACCTCGAAGGGGACGGTGGCCGCGTAGATCGCGGGCGTGATGCGCTGGTCGTGGGCGCGCTGGACGCGCTCCTCGATGCGGCGGCGTTCGTCGTGCATGAAGGGTCTCCAGGGAGGGAGAGAGCGAGCTGTGGGGCCGACAGGCGAGGGGAAAGCGCTTTCTAAAGGACGGACGCTACTTAAGGTACGCGAGCCCGGGATGCACCGAGGTGTAGCCCTCGACCAGCTTGCGGGCGACATTGACGGAGTCGACCAGCGGGTGCAGCGCGAAGGCCTTCACCGCGGTCGCACGCGAGGCGGACTCGGCGGCCGCCAGCACCTCCCGCTCGACGGCCTTGACCGAGCAGACCAGGCCGGTGGCGTGGTCGGGCAGCGGTGCGACGGAGACCGGGTGGGCGCCGTTGGCGTCGACGAGGCAGGGCACCTCGATGACGGCGTCGTGGTCGAGCACGGAGAGCGTGCCCTGGTTGCGGACATTGAGGATCAGGGTGGTGCGCTCGTCGCGGGCGATGGCCCGCATCAGGGCGAGGGCGACCTTCTCGTAGCCCCCGGAGAGGTCGTCGGCGTCGCGTTCTCCGGCGCCGGCCGTCTCCCGGTTCTCGGACATGTAGGTGGCCTCGCGCTCGGCACGCGTGCGGTCCCAGACGTCCAGCGCCTTGGCGCCGGGGGCGCCGACCTCGTCGTAGAACCGCGCCTGCTGGTCGGCGAGGAAGGCGCCGCGGGTCTTCTCGGCCTGCTGGTAGGAGCGGACGGCCTCGCGGTTGAAGTAGTAGTAGTGCAGGTACTCGTTGGGGATCGCGCCGAGGGACTGGAGCCAGTCGACGCCGAAGAGCTTGCCCTCCTCGAAGGAGCCGAGCAGGTCGGGGTCGGCGAGCAGGCGGGGCAGCTCGTCCCGGCCGGCGATCTTCAGGCCGCGGACCCAGCCGAGGTGGTTGAGACCGACGTAGTCGATCCAGGCCTCGTTGGGGTTGGCGCCGAGCACGCGCGCAATACGGCGGCCGAGGCCGACCGGGGAGTCGCAGATGCCGATGACACGGTCGCCGAGGTGACGGGACATGGCCTCGGTGACCAGGCCAGCCGGGTTGGTGAAGTTGATGACCCAGGCGTCGGGGGCGAGGCGGGCCACGCGCCGGGCGATGTCCACGGCCACCGGGACCGTGCGCAGGCCGTAGGCGATGCCGCCCGCGCCGACCGTCTCCTGGCCGAGGACGCCCTCGGCGAGGGCCACCCGCTCGTCGTCGGCACGTCCCTCCAGGCCGCCGACGCGGATCGCCGAGAAGATGAAGTCGGCGCCGCGCAGGGCCTCGTCGAGGTCGGTCGTGGTGGTCACCGTGGGCGCGCCGGGGACGGCCGCCGCCTGTTCGGCGAGGACCCGGCCGACCGCGGAGAGCCGGCCGGCGTCCAGGTCGTGCAGGACGACCTCGGTCACCCGGCCCTCGGCGCGGTCCGTCAGCAGCGCGCCGTACACGAGCGGGACCCGGAAGCCGCCGCCGCCAAGAATCGTCAGTTTCACCGGGTGCCTCCAAAAATGCCCCGGCGTTCAGGCTGGGACGAGTCATCTCCACACAGCGCGTCGCGAGAACCGAGCACGCGCTGTGTCCTTGCACCTGCTCCGAGTACCCGGGCCGGCGTCGACCCGGCCGGCGTCGATCGCATACGACCCGGTCGCCCACCGAGCGGTCGAGCGGCGTGAGCCAGGAATCTCGTTCGATTCCGGGGAACGGGATTCAAGCTTGTACCTTTCCTGCCAGGACCACCTCGACGCCCGCCTCCTCCAGGGAGGCGCGGGTCGCCGCGTCGACCGGCGCGTTCGTCACCACCACGTCCAGGTCCTCCGGTCCGCAGACCTTCGCCATGCCCGTGCCCGGGAACTTGGCCGTGTCGGCGAGCAGGACGGTCTTGTCGCTCGCCTTGATCATGGCCCGCTTGACCGGCACCTCGACGACCGTCGTGTCCATCACCTGCCCACCGGGGCGCACTCCACTGGTGCCGAGGAAGAGCCAGTCGGCGTGCAGCTGGCGGAGGTTGTCCTCGGTGAGGAAGCCGACCAGGGAGCGGTACTCGCGGCGGACCATGCCGCCGAGCAGCACCAGCTCGATGCCCTCGTCGTCGGCGAGCTCCTCGTAGACCACCAGGTTGCTGGTGATCACGGTGAGCCGGCGGCCGTGCAGCTGCCGGGCCAGGCGGTAGGCGGTGGTGCCGATGTCGAGCAGCACGGACTGGCCGTCCTGGACCAGCGCCGCGGCGCGGGCGGCTATGGCGTCCTTCTCGGCCACCCGGACCTCGGCGACCTCTTCGAAGGGCTGGTCGCCCTCCTCGGCGCGCGCGCCGCCATGGACGCGGGTGAGCAGTCCGTCCTCCTCCAGCTTGACGAGGTCACGCCGGATGGTGGCGGGGCTCACACCGAGTTGCTCGGAGAGATCCGTCACGGCAGCGGGGCCACCTGAGCGCAGGGCCCGCAGGATGAGTTGGTGTCGTCGTTCAGCCAGCACGCCGTGAACACTACTCGTCATCTTCAATCATTTCCATGCTCAGTTCTGCTTGGGTATTGACCAATCTCGCCGAGCGGCGCACGATTCCCGTCATCGAAATTGACGAGTTTTGACGAGAGGCGCTCACGTGGACGACGATCGGCCCGAGGTGCTGCTGACCGGGCTGCTCTTCTACGACCTCGTCCTGACGGGTCTGGGAAAGCCGCCGACGCCGGGCGAGGAGATCTGGACGACCGGCATGGGCAGCGGCCCCGGCGGCATCGCCAACCTGGCCGTCGCAGCCTCTCGCTTCGGCCTGCGCACCTCCCTGGCCACGGTCTTCGGCGACGACTTCTACGGCGCCCACTGCCAGGAGATCCTCGCGGGCCAGGAAGGTGTCGACCTCTCGCTCTCCCGGGTCGCGGACGGCTGGCACACCCCCGTCACCGTCGCGCTGGCCCACGGTGACGACCGCGCCCTGGTCACCCACGGCCAGGAACCGCCGTACTCCCAGGACGCGCTGATGGGCGACCCGCCCGAGGCGCGCACGGCCCTGGTGCACCTGGAGGCCGAGCCGCGCGCCTGGCTCTCCAAGGCCGCAGCGAACGGCACGCAGATCTATGCGGACGTCGGCTGGGACCCCACCCAGGTGTGGTCCACCGACCTCCTCGATCAGCTGGCCCTGTGCCACGCCTTCCTCCCCAACGAGACCGAGGCGATGGCCTACACCCGCACCGACAGCGCGGTCGCGGCCCTCGGCACGCTCTCCGAGCTGGTGCCGGTGGCCGTGGTCACGCGGGGCGGGGACGGCGCGGTCGCCGTCGACCAGACCACCGGCGAGTACGCGGACGTCCCCGCCCTCGCCGTCGACGTCCTCGACGCCACGGGCGCGGGTGACGTCTTCGGCGCGAGCTTCGTCGCGGCCTCGCTCGGCGGCTGGCCGCTGGAGGAACGGCTGCGGTTCGCCGTCCTGTCGGCCGGACTCTCCGTGGGCCACCACGGCGGCGCCCTGGCGGCCCCCGGCTGGTACGGCGTCGACCGCTGGTGGCGCTCGCTGACGGACCCCGACCTGAAGCGGGCGTACGGCTTCCTGGCCGACCGGATCCCGGCGGACGTGGGCCCACCGGTCCACTACGCGCCGGTCACCCCGCCGGCCCGGCCGGCACCGTTCGCGCCGGTCACCCCGGCGGCCCAGCCTGCGCCTTTCGCGCCGGTCACCTCGGGGGCCGGCCACCCGCCGAACCGGCCGGCACCCTTCGCGCCGGTCGCCTCGGGGGCCCACCACCCGCCGACCCGGCCGGCACTCTCCGACCCGGCGTCCGGACACCCGCCGACCCGGCCGACGCCCGCCGAACCGGACAGCCCGGCAGCCGACCACCTGCCCACCCAGCCGGCACCCTCCGAACCGGACAGCCCGACGACCGACCGCCCGTCGACCGCCCCGAAGACCCCGTCGATCGAGCACGCCCCGATCTCCTTGGACACCCCGCAGGCCGAGCACGCCCCGGCCACCCAGGACACCCCGCAGACAGCCCCGAAGCCCCCGTCGGCCGAGCACGCCCCGGTCTCCCCGGACACCCCGCAGGCCGAGCACTCCCCGGTCTCCCCGGACACCCCGCAGGCCGAGCACTCCCCGGCCACCCAGGACACCCCGCAGGCCGAGCACTCCCCGGCCACCCGGGACACCCCGCAGACCGAGCACTCCCCGGCCACCCGGGACACCCCGCAGGCCGAGCACTCCCCGGCCACCCGGGACACCCCGCAGACCGCGCAACCGCCCGTCACCCCACCCGACAGCGCGCGGCAGCACTGACCCCGCGACTCCCACGCAATCCCCCCATGCACGTCCCGAAAAGATCCGAAAGGCGGTGGGAGCTGTGCGGCTCTCACGAAGAGGCCTGCTCCGCGCGGGCATGGGCGGTACAGCCGCCACGGCACTCGGCGGCCTGGCCACCGGCTGCGCCGTTCCGACCGGTTCGACCGGCCGGAACATGGTCCTCTGGTACTGGAGCGGCGGTCTGAGCGACACCGTCGTGAAGAACGCCAAGGCCCGCTACGGCAGTTCCGTGAGCCTGGACGCCATCCAGATCGGCGGCCAGTACCGCTCCAAGCTCATCACCACCATCACCGGCCGGGCCCACATTCCCGACATCGCGGGGCTCAAGGGCGAGGACATGGCCGCCTACCTGCCGAACGCGGACCAGTTCATCGACCTGCGGACGCTGGGCGCGGAGAAGTACAAGAGCCAGTACCTGTCCTGGAAGTGGGACCAGGGCATCGCCGACGACGGCACGATGGTCGGCTTCCCGATCGACTGCGGACCGGTCGGACACTTCTACCAGTACGAGATCTTCCGCAAGGCGGGGCTGCCGTACGAACCGGACGACGTGTCCCAGGAGCTGAACACCTGGGAGAACTACTTCGCCGCGGGTGAGCAGCTCAAGAAGCGGATCCCGGGGACCATGCTGCTCACCGACGTCAACTCCGTGTTCGAGAACGTCGTACAGCAGGGCTCCAAGCGGTACGTCGACAAGGACCGCCACTTCATCGGCGACCAGGAGCATGTACGCCGCGCCTGGGCGCTCGCCGTGGAGGCCAAGCGCCGCGGGATCGTCTCCGACCTCGTGAGCGGCACCCCGGACCAGCTGTCGGCCAAGCAGGACGGCAAGCTGCCCAGCGAACTGGGCGCCTCCTGGGCGGCCTTCGACATCAAGAACGGTGTGCCGAAGGCCAAGGGCAGGTACCGGGTCGCCCAGATGCCGGTGCGGCCCGCCAACAACGGCGGATCGTTCCTGGCCATCACCAAGGCGTGCCGGGAGCCCGAGCGGGCCTTCGAGATCATCACCTGGATGCTCGACGCGTCCAACCAGGCGCAGGGTTACGTGGACGCGGGCCTCTTCCCCTCCACGCCCGCCTCGTACGGCCTGAAGCAGATGCGGGAGCCCGATCCGTACTTCGGCGGCCAGGTCACGACCGACATCTTCGGGCCGGCCGCGCAGAAGATCGTGGTCGCCTACAACAGTCCGTTCGATGTCGCGCTCGGGCAGCCCATCAAGGACGAGATCAAGAACGTCGGTGTCCTCGGCAAGGACCCCAAGAAGGCCTGGAGTGACGCCATGAGCAAGTGCCGTCGCATCGCGAAGCACCTGGGGGTGAGCTACTGATGGCCGTCCTCGAGCAGACTCCGCCCGCGGTGGTGCAGCCCTCGCCCACGCGGCCCAAGAAGGGGCTGCGCAAGTACTGGCACCTCTACGCCGCGATCTCGCCCTTCTATCTGATCTTCCTCGGTTTCGGCCTGTTCCCGGTCGGCTTCTCGCTCTACCTGTCCTTCCACCGCTGGGACGGCCTCGGCTCGATGGAGTGGGCGGGGCTCTCGCAGTACCAGTACCTGCTGAGCGACAGCGACTTCTGGAACTCGATCGGGAACACGCTCATCATCTGGGCGCTGGCCACCTTCCCCATGATCTTCCTGGCGATGGTCACGGCCGTGATGCTCAACTCCGCGGTCCGGTTCAAGGGCCTGTACCGCGTCGCGTACTTCCTGCCGAACGTCACCTCCGTCGTCGCGATCGCCATCGTCTTCGGCTCGATCTTCTCCACCAACGCGGGCGTGGTGAACGCCGTCCTGCACGCGGTCGGGATCGACCAGGTCGCCTGGCTGAACACGCCATGGGGCATCAAGGTCACCATCGCCGCCCTGATGACCTGGCAGTGGACCGGCTACAACGCCATCATCTTCCTCGCCGGACTGCAGACCGTCCCGGGCGAGCTGTACGAGGCGGCGCGCATGGACGGCGCCGGTCCGATCCAGACGTTCTTCCGGATCACGCTCCCGCTGCTGCGGCCCACGCTGCTGTTCGTGCTCGTCGTCTCGACCGTCACGGGCCTGCAGAGCTTCTCCGAACCGCAGGTCCTGCTGCAGACCTCGTCCAACGACTCGACGTTCGCGGGCGGGCCCGGCCACTCGGGCCAGACGATGGTCCTCTACTTCTTCCAGCAGACCTTCGACAACAACGACTTCGGGTACGGCGCCGCGGTGGCGTGGGGCATCTTCCTCGTCGTCGTCCTCTTCTCGATCATCAACTGGCGCCTCGTGCAGCGCCGCGGCGACTAGGAAGGGCACGCATCATGGCTGCCATCAAGGGATCCCGCCGCAGAGGGATCGCGCTGCACCTCCCGCTGATCGTCGGCACCGTGCTCTCGGCCTTCCCGTTCTACTGGGCCGTGATCATGTCGACGCACAGCTCGTCGGAGATCTTCGCGTACCCGCCGAAACTGCTGCCGGGCACGCACTTCCTGGAGAACGTCCGCAACCTCTTCGACGCCGTCGACTTCTTCGGGTCGATGTGGAACTCGCTGCTGGTCGCGGTGTCGGTGACCTTCCTCGTCCTGCTCTTCGACTCGCTCGCGGCCTTCGTCTTCGCCAAGTTCGAGTTCCCGGGCAAGAACGTGCTGTTCGGGCTGCTCATGGTCATCTTCATGGTGCCGGCGCAGCTGTCGGTCATCCCGCAGTTCGTGATCATGGCGAAGATCGGCTGGATCGGCTCGATGACCGCGCTGATCGTGCCGGCCGCGGCCAACGCCTTCGGCATCTTCTGGATGCGCCAGTACATGAAGTCCGCCATCCACGACGAGCTGCTCGACGCCGCCAAGCTGGACGGCGCGCACTTCCTGCGCCAGTACTGGCACGTGGCGCTGCCGGTGGTCCGCCCCGGTCTCGCCTTCCTCGGCATCTTCACCTTCATGGGCCAGTGGAATGACTTCGCCTGGCCCCTGATCGCCCTCACCAACCCCGACAACGTGACCCTCCAGGTCGCGCTGTCCCAGCTCAACGGCACCCACGGCACCACCGACTACGGCATCGTGATGACCGGTGCCCTGCTCGCCCTCGTCCCGCTGCTGATCGTGTTCGCCGTCGGCGCCAAGCAGATCATCGGCGACCTCGCCAAGGGGGCCGTGCGCGGATGACGGACGATCCCCTGATCGCCCTGCGCCCCTGGGAGGCACCCGAGGTGACCTCCTGGGGACGGCTGCCCATGAACGCCGTCGACCGGCGCTCCGGAGAACTCCCCCTGGACGGCGACTGGCGTTTCCAGTTGCTGCCCGCTCCGGACGCGCCGGTCGGCGGCTCCTGGTCCTCGGCGTACGTGCCGGGAGCCTGGACCGTGCAGGGCACCGACGACCTGCCGCAGTACACGAACGTGCGGATGCCGTTCCCCGAGTACCCGCCCCACTCCCCCGCGGCCAACCCGACGGGCGTCTACGAGCGTGAGGTGGACGTCCCCGCCGAGTGGGCCGGCCGCCGGATCGTGCTCCAGGTCGGGGCCGCCGAGAGCGTGCTCCTCGTGCACGTGGACGGGCGGCCCGTCGGCGTCTCCAAGGACTCCCATCTGGGGGCCGAGTTCGATCTCACGCCACATGTGCGCGCCGGCGCGCGGAGCGTCGTACGACTGACGGTGGTCAAGTGGTCGGACGCCTCGCACATCGAGGACCAGGACCAGTGGTGGCACGGCGGGATCACCCGGTCCGTGGTGCTGTACGCGACGGATCCGCTGCATCTGGCGGACGTGACCGTGCGGGCGTCCCACAGCGGCGAGCTGCGGGTGGACTGCCGGGTGCGGGACGCGGGCGGCGCGCTGCCCGAGGGGTGGTACGTCAGCGGTGAGCTGGAGGGGCAACTGCTCACTCAGGACGCTGAGTTCGACCGGTTCAACGCCGAGGACGAGCGGGTCTCCGACTTCCTCGGCGAGGCACGGCTGCGGACCGTCGTGGAGGACGTCCGCACCTGGAACGCCGAGACACCCGAGCTGTACTCCCTCACCGTCCGGCTGCACCGCGCCGACGGCACGGTCGCCGACACCTCACGGCACCGGACCGGCTTCCGGGACGTCGAGATCACCGGCCGGGACCTGCTGGTCAACGGCGAGCGGATCTTCGTCCGGGGCGTGAACCGGCACGACTTCCACCCCCTGACGGGGCGGACGGTGTCGTACGACGACATGCGCGCGGATCTGATCACGCTGAAGCGCTTCGGGTTCAACGCGATCCGCACCTCCCACTACCCGAATGATCCCGCCCTCTACGACCTCGCCGACGAACTCGGTTTCTACGTCGTCGACGAGGCGGACATCGAGTCCCACGACCACGCCCACGAGATCGCCGACGACCCGCGCTATCTGAACGCCTTCGTGGACCGGGTCTCGCGGATGGTGCTGCGGGACAAGAACCATCCGTCGGTGATCATCTGGTCGCTGGGCAACGAGTCCGACTACGGGGCCAATCACGATGCGGCCGCCGGGTGGGTGCGCCGGCACGATCCGGCGCGGCCGATCCAGTACGAGGGGGCGGCCAAGCTCGACTGGGCGGCGACCGGTGACGCGACCGACATCGCCTGCCCCATGTACGCCTCGCTGGAGGAGTGTGTGGAGCACGCGCTCTCCGGGCGGCAGACCAAGCCCCTGATCTGGTGCGAGTACTCCCATGCCATGGGCAACAGCAACGGCACGCTCGCGGACCATTGGGCCGCCATCGAGTCAACGCCAGGTCTTCAGGGCGGGTTCATCTGGGAGTTCTGGGACCACGGCATTCTGCAGCGTGTGAACGACGGCAGACCGGTCGGACGTGGGGGCGTCGGGCTCTATGACAACGGTGTCGCCGCGCCCGGCCACCGCTGGGCGTACGGCGGCGACTTCGGCGAGCTCCTGCACGACGGCGCCTTCATCGCGGACGGCGTGGTCTTCCCCGACCGCACGCCGAAGCCGGTGATGTACGAGCACCGGGAGATCGCGGCGCCGGTGCGCATCGAGTGCTTCCGGCACGAGGGCATCGTGCTCGGCAACCACCAGCACTTCCGGGGCCTGTCCTGGCTGACCGGCGAGTGGGAGCTCGCGCTCGCCGACGGCCGCACGCTGACCGCCCCCGCCGAACTGCCCGATCTGCGGCCCGGTGAGACGGCGGCGGTACCGCTGCCGTTCGAACTGCCCGAGGAGGGCGGCGAGGCGTGGCTGACGCTCCGGGTGACGACCGCCGGGGACGAGCCCTGGGCGCCGCGCGGGACGGTGGTGTGCGTGCCGCAGGTGCGGCTGCGGGAGGCGGTCCGGCAGACTCCGGTGCGGGTGCAGAACCGTTCCGTCGAGGTCGACGACGACGGTCTCCTGGTCCACCCCCTGCTCACCTCCGCGCCCACGCTCTCCCTGTGGCGGGCGCCCACCGACAACGACGAGCTCGGCGGCATGGCACCGCGCTGGCGTGACTGGGGACTCGACGCCCTGGTGCGCAAGGTCACGGACGTACGGCACAGCCCCGGACAGGTCACCGTGCAGGCCGAGTACGCCTGTGAGGCCGGCGTCGTCCGCCATCTGCAGGTCCTCACCGCGGTCGAGGGCGGAATCCACGTCGCGGAGTCGGCCGAGCTGCCGGACGGGCTCGACGACGTGGCGCGGGTCGGCTCCGTCTTCGAGACGGTCGGCGGTCTCGACCTGATGGAGTGGTTCGGACAGGGCCCCTGGGAGTCGTATCCGGACCGCGCCTTCGGAGCGCCCGTCGGCCATCACTCCGTACCCGTGGACGACCTGTTCACCCCCTATCTGCGCCCGCAGGAAAGCGGCGGCCGGCACGGCGTACGGCACTTCACGCTCTCCGCGCCGGACGCCACCGGCCTCGCGGTCGTCCTGGACGAACCGCGCCAGGTCGGCGTGAGCCGGTACCGCGCCGCGGACCTCACCGGCGCCACACACCACGACGAACTCGTCCCGCGGGCGGGCTGTGTCGTGCACATCGACGCGGCCCACCGCGGCCTCGGCACCGCCTCCTGCGGACCGGACACCACCGCCTCCTATCTCGTCGCGCCGGGCGTCCATCGCTGGAGCTGGGCTCTGCGCGCGCTCTGAATCCCCCTTCTTCTTCACTTCCCTTGTAACGGAGCACACGTGTGTACTTCGCATGAGCACGATCAGGGCGAGGCCGCCCAGGCCGGTGCCGGACGGCGCAGTTTCCTGCGGGCGACGGCACTGCTGGGCGCGGCCGCCACGGCCGGGGTCGCACTGCCGACCGTGGCCGAGGCCGCGGTGACCGCGCATCGTCCCGACACCCGGAGCCGGCGGTTCACGCTCGCCGTCATGCCCGACACGCAGTACCTCTTCGACGGGCCGAGCATCGACAAGGCCCCCGTCGAGGCCTCGCTGCGGTATCTGCTGGAACACGGGAAGGACGAGAACATCGTCTTCCTGTCCCACCTCGGCGACCTCACGCAGAACGGCGCGGCACCCGAGTTCGCCGCGATCGGCGAGGCGTTCGAGCTGCTCGACCGCCGGGGTGTCGGCTACAGCGTCCTCGCGGGCAACCACGACGTGAAGTCGTCCACCACCGACCAGCGCGGTGCCACGCCGTACCTGGACGAGTTCGGTCCCGACCGGTTCAAGGGCAGCAGGACCTTCGGCGGAGCCTCGCCCGACGGCTACAACACGTACCACCTCTTCGAGGCCGCGGGCCGCGAGTGGATGGTGCTCGCGCTGGACTGGCGCCTGTCGGACCAGGGGTACGCCTGGGCGAAGAGCGTCCTGGCCGCCCACCCGAGGACGCCGGTCGTCCTGACCACACACGAGCTGGTCGTCGAGGACGACACCCTCTCGGACTACGGTCAGCAGCTGTGGGACCGGCTGGTCAAGGACCACGACCAGATCTTCCTCACCCTCAACGGGCACTACTGGCCGGCCGGCCGGGCCACCCGCCAGAACACCGCGGGAAACGACGTCCACCTGCACCTGACGAACTACCAGAACCGGTACTTCGGCGGCGCCGCCATGATCCGCCTGTACCGCTTCGACCTCGACCGTGACGTGATCGACGTGGAGACGGTCTCCCCGTGGATCCTTGGCCGGGCCTCGAAGGGGCTCAACGAGCTGGAGCGGCAGGAGATCGAACTCAGCGGCGACGCCGACCGGTTCTCCGTCGACATCGACTTCGCCTCGCGGTTCGCCGGCTTCGCTCCGGTGCCGGCGCGGGCGGCGCGGCCGGCGGCCACCATGCTCGTGCCGGGTACGGCCGCGTACTGGCGCTTCGAGTCGGCGGTCTCCGGCACGGTCCGTGACCTCTCGGGCCGCGGCAACGACCTCACCGTGGTGTCGGTCGGCGGCGGCTCACTGGGCTGGTCCGCCGACCATCACCCCGACCAGCCCGGCCACGGCAGCCTGGAGTTCCAGGGCTACAAGTCGCCGCTCAAGGGCGCGTATTTGAAGACGGTCGACGGGGCCCCGCTCAACAGGGCGACCTTCGAGAACGGTTACACCATCGAGGCGTTCTACCGGCTCCCCGCGGACTGGGACCCGGACCACAACGCCTGGTCGGGCCTGGTCAGCCGGACCGGTACCGGTGGCGCCGCGGGCAAGACCGCGGACGACCCCGACGAGCCTTTGGCCACCCTCTCGCTCTCCAACGACCGTGAGCCGCAGTGGGCCATGCGCCCGCTCAACCAGCAGGGCATCGCCACCAACTGGGGCCAGGAGACCCCGCTGGAGACCTGGTGGCACCTCGCCCTCGTCAACGACGGCAAGCACTCCACGCTGTACGTCCAGGGCTGCCCGGCGGTCCGCAACCCGAAGGCGCCCGCCGTCGGCATCACCTCGGTGGGTCTGCCCTGGCTGCTCGGCGGCTACGAGTACGCCGACAAGATCGACCAGATCCTGCACGGCCGGCTCGGCGATGTCCGGATCGTCTCACGGGCGCTGCCCGTCACTTCCTTCATGACTCACTGACGGGAATCACCATGAACGAGCAGCAACTGCCCTCCTGGGCCGACCCCTCCGTCAACCCCGCCGACCTCGACGCCCAGGGCGTGTCGAGACGCGGACTCCTGCGCCGCGCCGGCCTGTTCGGCGCCGCGTTCGCACTCGGCTCGGCGGCGACCCCCGCTTTCGCCTCCTCCGGGAAGCCGGGCTTCGGCGGCGACGACCCGCGCCTCGCCTACCTGGTGGGCGACCACCACGTCCACTCCGTGTACAGCCACGACGCGAAGTACACGTTCTCCCAGCAGGCGCAGGCCGCCGCCAAATACGGCCTCGACTGGATGGTGTTCAACGAGCACTCCAACTTCGGACACGCCTATTACGGCGCCAAGCTGGAGCACGCGGAGATCGTCAAGGCCCGCGCGGAGAACCCGCGCCAGCTGATCTTCCAGGGCCTGGAGTGGTACATCCCGGCCGCCGAGCACTGCACGGTGTTCGCGGCCCCAGGACCGCACGAGACCGACCTGCTCACCCAGTTCGAGCTCGCCTACGACGGCAAGCTCCTGGGCTACACCGAGGGGTCCGTGGGCGCCGCCGACACCGCGCGCAACGAGGCCCACGCCGTCAAGGCGATCAAGTGGCTGGCGGAGCAGCGCCGTTCGGGCTACGTCGACGACGTCCTCGTGCTCGCCAACCACCCGCTGCGGCTCGGCATCGACTCCCCGCACGAGATGCGGGGCTGGCGGGACGCGGCCCCCGAGATCATGATCGGCATGGAGGGCGCGCCGGGCGCCCAGGGCGCGGCGCTCCCCGGCTGGCGCGGGGCCACCTCGATCCGCGGCGAGTACGAGAACAAGCCGTCGGCGCAGTCGTGGTCGGGCTATCCGACGGACGCGTACCTGACGTACGGCGGCTTCGACTGGGCGACGGCGACCGTCGGCGGGCTGTGGGACTCGATGCTGGCAGAAGGCAGCCTGTTCTCGATCTCCACGAACTCCGACAACCACCGCACCGTCTTCGACACCTGGAAGAACGGCGACTGGCCGGCCGGGCAGAACTTCGACAACACCGGCAAACTGCCCGACCCGGTGAACACCGACACCCCGCAGCCCGGCAGCGACTTCTGGCCGGGCGAGTTCAGCCGCACCCACGTCGGCGTGACCCGCTTCGGCTACCGCGCGGTGATGGCGGGCCTGCGCGCGGGCCGGGTCTGGGTGGACCACGGGCATCTGCTCGACGGACTCGATGTGCGGGTGAAGCGGGACTGCGACTCCGGGCGCGGTGTCACGCTGGGCGGTCGGCTGCGGGTCCGCAAGGGCGAGAAGATCACGCTGTACGTCACCGTCACCAGCGCCTCCCGGGCCAACCCCCAGGGCATCCTGCCGGAGTTGGCGCACGTGGACGTGATCCGGGGCGCGGTGCGCGGTCCGGTGAGCGACCGGGACAGCTGGAAGGCGCCCGACACCAGGGTCGTACAGACGAAGGACGTGTCCGGCCGGAAGGGGACGTACACCCTGCGCATCCCGCTGACCGCCGGGGACGAGTCCTTCTACGTCCGGCTGCGCGGCAGCGACGGCAAGCGGCACGGTACGGGGTATCTCGGCGCCTCGGTCGACCCGCACGGTCCGATTCCGCACGAGCCCGGCAACGGTGACCCGTGGGCGGACACGTGGTTCTACTCCAACCCCGTCTTCGTCGACGTGGCGGGCGCCTGACGAGGGCGCACCCCGGGCGGAGATGATCCCGCCCGGGGTGTGCGCTCTGTCGACGGCCCTGTTGTACGCGGACCGTCAGGCGTAGAAGCGCGACAGACTCTGCAGCACCGCGGCCGGCTTGGCCCCGCCCTCGATCTCGATCGCCCCGTCGACGGTGACCTGCACACCGCCCGGGACCTCCTCGACGTCCGTGAGCTTGGCGACGAGGCGGATGCGCGAGCCCACCTTCACCGGTGAGGGGAAACGGACCTTGTTCAGGCCGTAGTTGACCTTCGTGGTGACGCCCTGGACGTCCAGCAGCTCGGTGAAGAGCGGGATGAACAGCGAGAGGGTGAGGTAGCCGTGCGCGATGGGCGCGCCGAAGGGGCCTGCCGCCGCCTTCTCGGGGTCCACGTGGATCCACTGGTGGTCGCCCGTGGCGTCGGCGAACGTGTTGATGCGCTCCTGGGTGACCTCGATCCACTCGCTGGTGCCGAGGTCGCTGCCGGCGAGCTTCTTCAGTTCGTCGAGGCCGTTGACGGTGACGCTCATGTAGCTGTCCTTGTCTAGGAGTGGGAGCCGAAGCGCTTGCGCACCCGGGACTTGAGGAGCTTGCCGGAGGCGGTGCGCGGGAGTTCGTCCGCGATCACCACCGACTTGGGGATCTTGTACTTGGCGAGCCGTCCTGCCAGGGAGGCCAGCACCTCGTCGGGGTCGGGCGCGGCGCCCTCGCGCGGCACGACGACCGCCCGCGGCACCTCGCCCCACTTGTCGTCCGGGACACCGATGACCGCGCACTCGGCGATGTCCGGATGGCCGAGGAGCAGGTCCTCGATCTCGGCGGGGTAGATGTTCTCGCCGCCGGAGATGATCATGTCCTTGATGCGGTCGACGATGAAGACGTATCCGTCCTCGTCGACGCGGGCCGCGTCCCCGCTGCGGAACCAGCCGTCCGCGAAGGAGGCGGCGGTCTCCTCGGGCAGCCCCCAGTAGCCGGGCATGACGTGCGGCCCGCGGAGCACGACCTCGCCGGTCTCGCCGACGTCGACGGGCGCCAGGTCCGGCCGTACGACCCGGACATCGCTGAAGAAGTGCGGTACGCCCGCCGAACCCGCCTTGCTGATGGCGTGCTCGGCGTCCAGGAACAGGGTTCCGGGAGAGGCCTCGGTCATGCCGTAGCCCTGGAGGAAGGTGAGCCCGCGCTGCTGGTACGCGGCGATCAGCGGGGTCGACACCGGGGAGCCGCCGCAGGTCAGGATCCGCAGGGAGGACAGGTCCGCGTCCGCCCAGCGCGGGTGCCTCGCCACCTGCTCGAACATCGTCGGCACCCCGAACATGAAGGTGATCCGGTGCTGTTCGATCAGGTCGAAGGTCGCGTTCGGTTCGAAGGCCTCGACCAGGACACAGGTGCCGCCCTTCAGCAGCACGGGCAGCGTCAGCATGTTCAGGCCCGCCGTGTGGAACAACGGGGCCGACACCAGGGCGCGTTCGTCGGCGACCAGGTCGTGGTCGATCAGGACGTTGATCGCGTTCCAGGTCAGGTTGCCGTGGGTGAGCATGGCGCCCTTGGGGCGGCCGGTCGTGCCCGAGGTGTACATGATGATGCAGGTGTCGTCGGCCGTGACCGGCTCGTCGATCGGTTCCGCCGCCGACTCGGCGAGCAATCGCTCGTACTCGGCGCCGACTTCGACGTACGTACGGACATCGGTGCTGCCCGGCAGTCCGGCGACGAGCCCCGCGTGCGAGGGGCCGTAGACCAGTGCCCTGGCCCCGGAGTCGGAGAGCTGGTAGGCGATCTCCGGTCCGGCGAGGCGGGTGTTGAGGGGGACGAAGACCGCGCCCAGGACGCCGGCCGCGAACAGCGTCTCCAGGTAGGAGGGGTGGTTCGGGCCGAGGTAGGCGACGCGGTCGCCGCGCCGGATGCCCCGGGCGCGCAGGGCGTGCGCGAGGCGGGTGACGCGGGTGTGCAGTTCGGCGTACGTGAACGGCGTGTCGCCGTGGATCAGGGCGGTGCGGTGCGGGGTCTTGCGGGCCCGGCGTGCGGGCCACGAGCCCAGTCCCTCGTTGCGCATCTTCAGGCCCCTTATGGCTTGGTGAGCCCGAGCAGCCGGGCGGCGTTCTCCTTGAGGATCCTCGGCTTCACCTCGTCCTTGATCGACAGCTTCTCGAAGTCGGCGAGCCAGCGGTCGGGGGTGAGGACGGGGAAGTCGGAGCCGAAGAGGACCTTGTCCTTGAGCAGGGTGTTCGCGTACTGCACGAGCTGCGGCGGGAAGTACTTCGGCGACCAGCCGGACAGGTCGATGTGCACGCCCGGCTTGTGCGTGGCGACGGCGAGGGCCTCGTCCTGCCAGGGGAAGGACGGGTGCGCCAGGATGATCTTGAGGTGCGGGAAGTCGGCCGCGACGTCGTCCACGTGGAGGGGGTTGGAGTACTTCAGGCGGATGCCGCCCCCGCCGGGGACGCCCGCGCCGATGCCGGTCTGGCCGGTGTGGAAGAGGGCGATGGTGCCGGTCTCCTCGATCACCTCGTAGAGGGCATAGGCCACCGAGCGGTCGTTGGGGAAGAAGCCCTGGATGCTGGGGTGGAACTTGAAGCCCTTCACCCCGTACTCCTCGACCAGGCGCCGGGCCTGCTTCACGCCCGCCTTACCCCGGAACGGGTCGATGGACGCGAAGGGGATGAGGACGTCGGAGTTGGCGGCCGCGGCCTCGGCGACCTCCTCGTTCGGGACCGGCGCCGTGCCGGTCGCGGACTCGGCGTCCACCGTGAAGATCACGGCGGCCATCTTCCGCTCGCGGTAGTAGGCGGCGGTCTCCTCAAGGGTCGGCTTCCGCTTGCCCTCGACCTTGAAGTAGGCCGAGGAGGCGTCGTGCAGGTCGTCGTCCAGGGAGGAGTGGCCCTTGGAGGACACCTCCGCGTGGGTGTGGACGTCGATCGCGACCAGGTCCTCGACGTTCATGGAGAGGTCCATCACGCCTCCGGAAGCTTCGGTGCCGGGATGCCGACCGTCTGGAGCTCGGCGCCCACCGACGTCGGGAAGGCGTCGGCCAAGGTGTCGGGGGTCCAGCCGCCGTCGGCGTAGGCCGCCCTGATCTCCTGCGGATGGGACCAGAGTGCCACTTTGTCGCCGCCGATGCCGATGGCCTGCCCGGTGATGCCCCGGGCGGCCTCGGAGGCGAGGAAGGGGACGAGGGCCGCGCAGTCCTCGGGGGTGCCGAAGCCCTCGCCCTTGCGGAGGAAGTCCGGGAGCGGCTCGCCGTTCCGCATGGCCTCGATGTACGGGGCGAAGGCGGGGATGGTCTCGGTCATCGCGGTGGCCGCGACCGGCACGATCGCGTTGACGGTGATGCCGGCGCGGCCCAGCTCCATGGACCAGGTGCGGGCGAAGGCGGCGATGCCGGCCTTGGCGGCGGCGTAGTTCGTCTGTCCGAAGTTGCCGCGCTGCCCGGCCGGGGAGCCGACCAGGATCAGGGAGCCGCCCTCGCCCTGCTCGCGCATGCGGACGGCGGCGGCGCGGGCGCAGGTGAAGGTGCCCTTGAGGTGGGTCGTGATCACCGCGTCGAAGTCGTCGTCGGTCATCTTCCACAGCACCTTGTCGCGCAGGATGCCCGCGTTGGTGACCAGGATGTCGAGCCGTCCGAACTCCTCCACCGCCCGGTTCACCAGCCGCTCGGCGGCCTCGGTGGTGCCGACCGGGACCACCTCGGCGACGGCGGTGCCGCCCGCTTCCGCGATGGACTTCACGGCCTGCTCGGCGACCGCCTCGTCGACGTCGTTGACGACCACGCGGGCGCCGTGGGCGGCGAGGGCGTGCGCATAGGCGAGGCCGAGGCCCCGGCCGCTGCCGGTGACGACGGCGACCTTGCCGGAGAGATCGATGCTGGACACGAGGAGGTCCCTTCACATGGGGTGCGGCTACGAGATCGAAGCTAAGAGCAATAATTGTTGACGTCAATAGTTGTTGGAGACCTGTCCGTAAGTCATGCTGGAATGCGCATGCCGCACCGACCCAGGGAGCCCGCCATCACACGCCAGCACGTCACCCCGAAACCCATCGACTCGGAGGAGCCGTGGATGCGCGGGCTGCACGCGGACACCGGTTATCTGCTGTACCGCCTCGGCCTGCGCTCGGGTCAGTTGTTCAACACGTTCCTCCAGGAGTCGGGCCTCAGGCTGCGGCACTACGCGGTGCTGCGCTATCTCGCCGGAGCCGAGGGCGCCCTCCAGCGGGAGCTGAGCACCCGGCTCGGCTACGACCCCAGCGCGATCGTCGGCCTGGTCGACGACCTGGAGAAGCTGGGCATGACCGAGCGCCGCCCCTCCCCCGACGACCGCCGCAGCAAGATCGTCGTGCTCACCGAGGACGGGCGTGCCTTCCTGCGCGGCACCGACGAGGCCGGCCGGCGGGTGACCAACGACCTGCTCGCCCCGCTCGACGCCGCGGAGCGCGAGACGCTCCAGGCCCTCCTGCTGAGGGTCGCCGACCAGCCATGACCGTGCGCCCGCACTCTCGACCTGGCTCGCGCGGGGGGACCCCCACCGCGCCGGACCGGCTGCTGTCCGTGCTCGCCGCCTTCGACCACGACCACCCGGCGCTGTCGCTGACCGACATCAGCCGGCGGGCCGGGCTGACGCTGACGACCACCCACCGGCTGGTGGGCGCGCTGACCGACTGGGGCGCGCTGGAGCGCGACGACGCCGGTGTCTACCACGTCGGGCTCCGCCTCTGGGAGGTCGCCGCGCTCGCGCCGCGCGGGGTCGCACTCCGGCAGCTGGCACTGCCGTATCTGGAGGACCTGTACGAGGCCACCCACGAGAACGTGCAGCTGGCGGTGCGGGACGGCTCGGACGTCGTCTACATCGAGTGGATCGCGGGGCGTTCCTCGGTCGGCGTGCACATCAGGGTGGGGGCGCGCTGGCCGCTGCACGCCACCGGGGTCGGCCTGGTGCTGCTGGCGCACTGCGAGCCGTGGGAGCAGGAGGAGTACTGCGCGACCCCACTCGCCGTCTTCACGCCGTACACCATCACCGAACCGGCGAAACTGCGCCGGGTGCTCGCCGAGGTCCGGCGCACCGGCGTCGCGGTGAGCAGCCGTCAGGTCACCGACGACGCCCTCTCGGTGGCCGCCCCCGTGTGCGGGCCCGACGGGACGGTGGTCGCGGCCGTGTCGGTCGTGGTGCCCCAGGCCGACGCCCAGGTGCCGGCGTTGATCCCCGCGGTACGGCTCGCGGCGCTCGGGATCTCGCGGGCACTGGGCTGGCAGCCCACGGTCCCGCCCCGTTCGGGCGCCGGATATCCCTCTCACCGGTGAGGTCCCGGCCGCGTCGGCGTCGTGATACTGGAACGGCCCCGGCCCCGAGGAGCCGCTCATGTCCGCCGCCCGGTCCTGGTACGCCCCCGTCGTGACCCGTCTGAGGACGACGAACCCGTACGTCGTCGACAGCGCGCTCGCCGTGCTGGTGCTGTTCGCCGCGTCCCTGCAGTGGATGTTCCCGGACGAGGGGGACGACCGCCTGAGCCTGGTGGGCTGGCTGCTGGGGGCCGCCACCGCCGTCCCCCTCATCTGGCGGCGCCGCTCCCCCTACGTGTGCGCCCTGGCGGTCTCGGCGGCCACCACGGCGATGGCCTACTACCACGCGCCACCGCCCGACGTGCTCTACGGCGGCTTCGTCGTCCTCTACACGATGGCCGCTCTGGGCCTGCCGTGGCAGCGCCGCACGATGCTGGCGAGCTGGCTGCTCGGGGCCGTGCTGACCATGCAGCACAAGGAGCACTCCGAGCCCTTCGAGTACGCCTTCCACCTCACCGGCATGATCTGCGCCTACGGCCTCGGCGTGCTGGCCCGCGTCCAGCGCGCGTACACCGCCGCCGTCGAGGACCGCGCCGGCCGGCTGGAGCGGGAGCGGGCCGCGGAGACCGCGCGGGCCATCGCCCAGGAACGGTCCCGCATCGCCCGGGACATGCACGACATCCTCGCGCACGCGGTGAGCCTGATGGTCGTCCAGGCGGAGGCGGGCCCGGTCGTCGTGCGCAGTGATCCGGAGCGCGCCGAGGCGGCGTTCGACGCCATCGCGGCCAGCGGACGGGACGCGATGGCCCAACTGCGGCGGATCCTCGGGGTGTTGAAGGAGGAGGAGCGCCGAGGCGGTGCCGTCAGGCTGCCCCAGCCGGACCTCGCCGGGCTGCCCGGCCTGGTCAGGCAGGTCTCCGACTCGACGGGCCTGCACGTCGGGTTGAGGGTACGCGGCCGGCCGCGCCCCCTCCCCCCGGACACCGAGGTCGCCGCCTACCGCGCGGTGCAGGAAGCCCTGACCAACACGGTCAAGCACGCGTACGCTTCCTCCGCGCAGGTGGAACTCGACTGGGCGGAGGACGAGTTGACCCTCACGGTGACCGACGACGGCAGAGGACCGGCCCGCTCGGACGGCGGGCACGGGCTGATCGGCCTCAGGGAGCGGGCGGCCGCCTGCGGGGGCAGCGCGGAGACCGGGAGGGGTCCGGAGGGGGGCTTCCGGGTCGTCGTACGACTGCCCGTCGGCGCGGACCGGGAAGCGGCCCTCGGGTGAGCATCCGGGTGGTCGTCGCCGACGACCAGGAACTGGTCCGCAGCGGCTTCAGCATGATCCTGGAGGCGCAGCAGGACATCGAGGTGGTCGCCGAGGCAGGGGACGGCGCCGAGGCGGTCGACGCGGTGCGCCGGCACTCCCCCGACGTGCTGCTCCTCGACATCCGGATGCCGGTCATGGACGGCCTGGAGGCGGCCCGGCAAGTGTGCGCGCAGTCGAGCTGCAAGGTGGTCATGCTGACCACGTTCGACCTCGACGAGTACGTGTACGACGCGCTCTACGCGGGCGCGAGCGGCTTCCTCCTCAAGGACGTGCGCCGGGACGACCTCGTGCACGCGGTCCGCGTGGTCGCGGGCGGCGACTCCCTGCTCGCGCCGACCGTCACCCGCCGCCTGGTCGCGGACATCGTGCGCCGCCGCCGCGAGGAGGCCGCCACCGGTGCCACCCCCGACCGCCTGGACGTCCTGACGGCCCGCGAGGTGGAGACCCTGCGGATGCTGGCGCGGGGCCTGTCCAACGCGGAGATCGCGACGACGCTGTTCGTCAGCGAGCACACGGTGAAGACCCACGTCAGCAACGTCCTGAGCAAGCTGGGCCTGCGGGACCGGGTCCAGGCGGTGATCTGTGCGTACGAGACGGGTCTGGTGGCGCCGGGTTCCCCCTAGTCCCCGAGTTCGGTGAAGAGGGTCAACTGAAGCGAACCGGGCGCCTCCAGACGGGAGTTGAGGGAGTTCCACGGCGTACGAGTCGGCTCGGCGACCAACTCCGCACCCGCCTCGGCCAGCCTGGCGGTGGTGGCGGTCGAGTCGTCGACCTCGAAGGCGACCCTGATGTGCCCGGCGACCCGCCTGCCGACCTCGACCTCGTCGATGAACGCCGCATGGTTCGGGTCGGTCAGCTCCAGCGTCGCCCGCCCCGCCTCCAGAATGGTGACCCGCCCGTCGGGTGAGGAGAACGCGGCCCGTTCGGGCAGTCCGAGGACGTCCCGGTAGAAGCGCAGCGCCTCGTCGTAGTCCTCCGCCGTGACGACGAGCCGGAGTTCACGGACTGTGGGCGGTACCTCGGACATACGGCCTCCTCGATCGTGTGTTCTCGGTCAACCCCGCGACCGGTACCGGAGATTCCTCCCTCCGAGGAGTGAGGGGGCACCCCGTCTCACCCGTACGGCGGAGGCCCGGAAACCGCCCGCCCCGGCGATCCGGTGATCACGCCCGCAGCACGAATCTGGGGGCGGTATCACTCCTCGACCCGCCGGGAGGCGACCGTGCTCTCGACCCTCTCCCGGGCAGCGACCCGCCGCCCGCTGACCGTCATCGGCCTCTGGGCCGCCTTCCTGCTGCTGGGCTTCGGCCTCGGTACGGGCGTCTTCGCCGACCTCTCCGACGACGTGCCCGACGTGCCCGGCACCGAGTCCGACCTGGCCGACGACTATCTCTCCGGCGTGGACCCGACCGGCGAGTCCGTCACCGCGGTCGTCGCGGGCGAGCCGGTCTCCGACGCCGCCCTGCGCGCCCAGGTCGAGCGGACGGTCGCCGAGGTCCGGAGGATCGCCGGGGTGGCCGACGTACCGGACCCGTACACCACGCCCGGTCTCACCGCCCGCGACGGGCAGGCCCTCGTCATCCCCGTCACCTTCCAGGGCGGCCTGAGCGACGAGGCCGAGGAGGAGGCGACGGACTCGGCCGTCGAGACCATCAAGCGGATCGACGCGCCCGACGTCCACGTCAGCGGCGGCGAACTGCTCGGGCGACAGCTCGGCGAGCGCGCCCAGGAGGACGTGAAGAACGCCGAGTTGATCTCCCTGCCGGTCGTCCTCGCCCTGCTGCTCGTCGTGTTCGGCGGACTGCGCGCCGCCGCGCTGCCGCTGGTGATCGCGGTGAGCGGGATCGCGGGTGCCTTCCTGGGACTGTTCGCCTTCAGCCAGGTCACCGACATCTCGGTGTACGCGATCCAGGTCACCACCATGCTCGGCCTCGGACTCGCCGTCGACTACGCCCTGTTGATGCTGGTCCGCTTCCGCGAGGAACGACGGCACAGCGAGTCCACCGAAGACCTGGTGGAAGCCGTGCACCGCACGGTCGACGCGGCCGGCCGGACCGTGCTGTTCTCCGGGCTCACCGTGGCCGTCAGTCTGACCGGCCTGCTGGTCTTCCCGAGCGTGTTCCTGCGCAGCATGGGCCTGGCCGTCGCCGCCGTCGTGGTGGTCGACATGCTGGCCGCGGTCACGCTGCTGCCCGCGCTGCTCACGAGGTTCGGCGGGAGGATCCGGCCCTCGAAGGCACGCTCCGAGACCGAGGAGGGCCGGGTCTTCGCCCGCCTCGCCCGCTTCGCGCAACGCCGCCGGATCGCCGTCCTGGTCACCGTCGTCCCGGCCCTGCTGCTCCTCGCCCTGCCCGTGACCGGCATGCGGATCGCCATCGGCGACGCCCGGCAACTGCCTTCCAGTACCGAGGCACGGCAGTTGTACGACACAGTCGACGCGCACTTCCCGAAGGGCACCGGCGTCTCCCCCGTGATCGTCGTCCTGAAGCCCGGCACCGACTCCGCGACCGCCGACCGCATCCGCGCCCTGGTCCCGAACGCCGAGTCCCGCGCACTGCCGGGCGGCAACACCGTCGTAGAACTGCAGCCGCCCGGCAGCGTGGACGGCACGGCGGCCACCGGCCTCGTCGAGCGGGTACGGGACGTGCGCGGCGACGAGCCCGTCGAGGTGACCGGGGTCGCGGCCCGGCTGGTCGACTTCCGCGCGATGCTCGCGGACCGGGCGCCCTGGGCGGCCCTGACCGTCCTGGCCGGCATCTTCGCGCTGCTGTTCGCCTTCACCGGCTCGGTGCTGATCCCGCTGCGCACGATCGCGACCACCCTGCTCAGTCTGGGCGCGGCGCTCGGCGTGGTGGTGTGGGTCTTCCAGGACGGCCACGGGGCCGGGCTGCTCGGCGCCGAGGGGCTGGGCGCGCTGAGCCTGACCGCACCGCCGCTGATCGTGTCGATCGCGTTCGGGCTCGCCATGGACTACGAGCTGTTCATCCTGGCCCGGATGCGGGAGGCCCGGCAGCGCACCGGGGACGACCACGAGGCCGTGGTGACGGGGCTGCGCCGCTCCGGGCGGGTCGTCACCTGCGCAGCGCTGCTCCTCGCGGTCGTGTTCGGCGCCTTCATGACCGGCGGGTTCTCCCCCATCCTCCAGATCGGCCTCGGTCTGACCCTGGCGGTGCTGATCGACGCGACGGTCGTACGGATGCTGCTGGTCCCGGCGACCATGGCGCTGCTGGGCCGACGCGCCTGGTGGGCACCGAAGCCGCTGCGCAGGGTGCACGACCGGTTCGGGCTGCGGGAGGCGTCCGCGGCCGAGCCGACGGTGACGACGAAGGCCTGACGGCTGCGGCGTACGGTGCCCGGCAGCCCTCGGCGAGCGCCGGGCACCTCGCGCGCGTCCCCGGATCGGCCACCGTGTCCTGTGCCCGGGAGCCAGGCCGGGGCCATCTGGGCGCGCGGGACGCCCCGGTCGGAGAACGACACCTGCGCGTCCCGTGTCAGCGACTCCTCACCGGAATCTCAGACAGTCACCCCCCGTTTCAAAGGATCACCCCAGGTACGAGGCGCACTCTGCACCCCCAAGGGTGGATATCTCAGGAAGGTGTGCCGTGGGCGTCCCGCACATATCGAACCGGTCCGAGCGACAGCCGGAGCGGTGGTCCCGGCGCGGGATACTCGCCGCCCTGGGTGCCGTGCCGACGGCCGTCGTCCTGACAGGCTGCAGCGGATCCGCGGACGCCTCGGACGCCTCGGACGCCTCGGAGGAGACGTCGACCGCGTCCGCCCGAGCGGCCGCGAAGAAGGCGGCCATCACGGTCACCCCCGCCGACGGGACCAGGAAGGCCGACTTCGCCGCCCCCGTCGAGGTCACCGTGACCGACGGCACCCTGGCCTCCGTGAAGGTGACCGGCAACGACGGCTCCACGCTGGCCGGATCGCTCAACGAAGCGAAGACCACATGGACTTCTACGGCCAACCCGTACTCGGGCACCAGTACACGGTCGCGGTCACGGCACAGGACGGCACCGCGCAGACCGCGACCTTCACCACCAAGTCCCCCGGCGAGACCTTCGTCGGCTACTTCACCCCCGAGGCGAACACCACCTCCGGCGTCGGCATGCCGGTCTCGATCAACTTCTCGCACGCCGTGTCCGACAAGGCCGCCGTCCAGAAGGCGATCACGGTGACCGCCGAACCCGCGGTCGAGATCGTGGGCCACTGGTTCAGCGACACCCGGCTCGACTTCCGGCCCGAGACCTACTGGGCGGCCGGCACGAGGATCACGCTCGGTCTGCGGCTCAAGGACGTCCAGGGCGCGGACGGCGTCTACGGCGTGCAGTCCAAGGACGTCACCTTCCACATCGGCCGCGAGCAGATCAGCACGGTCGACCTGTCCACCGAGGAGATGGTGGTCAAGAGGGACGGCGAGACGATCGCCACCTACCCCGTCTCCGGCGGCGACTCCGACCACACCACCTGGTCCGGGATCATGGTGATCAGCGAGCGGTTCAAGCAGACTCGCATGGAGTCCTCGACGGTCGGCCTCGGCGACGAGTACGACATCTCCGACGTCCCGCACGCCCAGCGCCTGACCACCTCCGGCACCTTCGTGCACGGCAACTACTGGGCGGCCAGCTCGGTGTTCGGCAGCCGGAACACCAGCCACGGCTGCGTGGGCCTGCACGACGCCAAGGGCGCGAACAACACGTCGGTGGACGGCTACAAGTTCTACGACAGCTCCCTGCTCGGTGATGTCGTCATCGTGAAGAACTCCGGCGAGAAGACCGTCGAGCCGTCCAACGGACTCAACGGCTGGAACCTGTCGTGGTCGGACTGGAAGGCCGGCAGCGCGCTCTAGACCTCACAGGAGCCTGGCGAGGGCGGCCTCGGAGGGGCTTCCCGGGACCGCCTGGTAGACGATGATCACCTGCTGCTCCGCGCCCCCGACGGTGAGCGCCTGCCGCCGCAGGGCGAGCTCACCGACGACCGGGTGCGCGAAGCGTTTGAGCTCGTCACGGGAGGGCCGCGCGTCGTACCGCGCCCACAGGCCGCGGAAGTCCTCGTCGCTCTCCAGCCCGGCCACAAGTCGCGCGGTCACGGGGTCGCGCGGGTCGGCCTCGGCGCGCAGGGCCGCGACGGTCTGCGCGGCGATCTCCGGCCAGTCGGGGAACAGCCGGCGGGCCGCGGGATCGAGGAACATGTCCCGGACCAGGTTGTGCCCGGGCTCGTACATCGGCGCGAGCGCGCGGGCCCACTTGTTGGCGGCCAGCACCTCGAACCGCCGGTTGCGCACATACGCCGGGGTGCCCGCCCACGCGTCGAGCAACTGGTGCAGTTCCGGGGCGACTTCGGTCTCCTTCGGCGGTACGGGACCGGGCGCGGCGAGCGCGAACAGATGCGCGCGGGTGTCGGCGTCCAGTTCCAGCGCCCGCGCGAGCGCCCCGAGCACCTGCGGCGAAGGATGCTGGTCGACGCCCTGTTCCAGCCGGGTCAGATACGGCTCGCTGATGCCGGCCAGCCGGGCCAGCTCGTCCCGGCGCAGTCCGGCGACCCGGCGTCTTCCGTGGGCGGGCAGGTCCGCACGGGAGGGCGGGACCCGTCCCCGCCGGGCCTTGAGGAACTCTCCGAGCGCGTTGTCGGCCGCCATGGCCGAAAGGGTAACCCTGCGGGGGTGCTGGCTGCCGTCCGGTGGGAGGCGCAGGGTCGAGGGCATGAAGAAGACCTGGTTCATCACCGGCGCGTCCCGCGGCTTCGGCCGGATCTGGGCCGAGGCCGCACTGTCCCGAGGCGACCGCGTGGCCGCCACCGCCCGTCGCCCCGAGACCCTGAAGCCCCTCGTCGACACCTATGGGGACAGCGTCCTGCCCCTCACCCTCGACGTCACCGACCGGGCGGCCGCCTTCGCCGCCGTCCGACGGGCCACCGACGCCTTCGGCCGCCTCGACGTGGTCGTCAACAACGCGGGCTACGGCCTGTTCGGCATGGTCGAGGAGACCACCGAGGAACAGGCCCGCGCCCAGCTGGACACGAACGTGCTCGGCCCCTTGTGGGTGACCCAGGCGGCTCTGCCGGTCCTGCGCGCCCAGGGCGCCGGGCACATCCTCCAGGTGTCCAGCATCGGCGGCCTGGCCGCCTTCCCCTCCCTGGGTCTCTACAACGCCTCCAAGTGGGCGCTGGAGGGCATGAGCGAGGCGCTCGCCCAGGAGGTCGGCCCGCTCGGGGTCCGCGTCACGATCGTCGAACCCGGCCCCTACGGCACCGACTGGTCCGGCTCCTCCGCGGTGCACGCCGAGCCCCTCGCCGCCTACGAGCCGATCCGTGAGGCCCGCCGGGCCGGTGCCGGCGCCCGGGCGCCCCAGGATCCGCAGACCACCGCCGAGGTCATCCTCGAACTGGTCGACACGGACGAGCCGCCCCTGCGCCTGTTCCTGGGGACGTACCCCTATCCGGTCGTGGAAGCCGCCTACCGCGGGCGACTGGAGACCTGGAACGCCTGGCGGCCGCTCGCCGCCAGGGCCTGACGCGGACCGCGGACGTGCGGGCCGACGCCTCGGTGGTGACCGAGGCGTCGATCCGCACCCTTCACTGGGTGAACTCACCTGCGCCGCAGCGACTTTCACTGTTTCACCTCTTGACGACCGGAGTGGCCGAGAGCACATTGGGCGCACTCTGAGAGCGCTCTCAGAGCGCGCTCGAAGGGCACCCCCGCACTCGCACCCCCACTCCGTACTCGAGAGGCAGCACCCCCATGAGTGAAACCTCCGGCATACCCAGACGGCGGCGAGCCCTCGTCGCCGTGCTGAGCACCCTCGGTCTGGCCGCCGCCCTCGCGACGGCCGCGACCCTCCCCGCCGACGCCTCCGCCCCCACACCTCCCACCGGCTGGTCGCAGGTCTTCCTGGACGACTTCAACGGCTCCGCCGGGACCGGCGTCAACACCTCCAACTGGCAGTACGCGACCGGCACTTCCTATCCGGGCGGCCCCGCCCACTGGGGCACCGGCGAGGTCGAGACGATGACCAACAGCACCAGCAACGTGGCGCTGGACGGCAACGGCAACCTGCGCATCACGCCGATCCGCGACGCGGCCGGCAACTGGACCTCGGGCCGTATCGAGACCAACCGCACCGACTTCCAGCCCCCGTCCGGCGGCAAGCTGCGCGTCGAGGCGCGCATCCAGATGCCCAACGTCACCGGCACCGCGGCCGAGGGCTACTGGCCGGCGTTCTGGGCACTGGGCGCGCCCTACCGCGGCAACTACCAGAACTGGCCGAGCGTCGGTGAGCTGGACATCATGGAGAACGTCCAGGGCATGAACCGCGTGTGGGCCACGATGCACTGCGGCACCAACCCGGGCGGCCCGTGCAACGAGACGACGGGCATCGGCAACAACGTCGCCTGTCCCGGCTCGACCTGCCAGTCGGCGTTCCACACCTACACCATGGAGTGGGACCGCTCGGTGAGCCCCGAGACGATCCGCTTCCTCGTCGACGGCACCCAGTACCACTCGGTCAACGCCGGCCAGGTGGACGCGACGACCTGGACCAACGCCACCAACCACGGCTTCTTCCTCATCCTCAACGTGGCGATGGGCGGCGCCTTCCCGGACGCGTTCGGCGGCGGTCTCGACTCCGGCACCCAGTCCGGCGTGCCCATGACCGTCGACTACGTCCAGGTGCTGTCGGCGAGTGGGAGCGGTACCACACCTCCGCCGAGCGGCGGCCGTGACGCCTACAGCACCATCCAGGCCGAGTCGTACAACAGCCAGAGCGGTGTGAGCGCCGAGACCACCACGGACACGGGCGGCGGCCAGAACCTCAGCGCCCTCGCCAACGGTGACTGGGCTCTGTACCAGAACGTCAACTTCGGCTCCACACCTGCGACTCAGTTCGTCGCGCGGGTGGCGAGCGGCGCGGCGGGCGGCGTCAGCGGTCTGGTCGAGGTGCGCCTGGACAGCCGTACCGCTACACCGGTCGGCAGCTTCTCGATCGCCGACACGGGCGGCTGGCAGTCCTGGAGAACGGTCCCGGCGAACATGAGCGCCGTCACCGGCACGCACAACGTGTACTTGACCTTCACCAGCGGCCAGCCGGCCGACTTCGTGAACGTGAACTGGTTCAGCTTCGGTCACTGACCGGTGTGTTGACGCCGCCCCGCGAGGCCTGTGCGGTCTCGCGGGGCGGCGTTACGTCACCCCAGATAGGCGGGGGCGACCACGGAGGTCATCAGGCGGCGGGCCGTGCCGGTGCCGTCGGCGGGGACGGTCCACAGGTCGGAGCCGTAGTCGCCGGGGAGGGCGTAGACGAGGGTGTCGTCGTCGGACCACAGTGCCTGGTCGTCGATGTCGCGCGACTCGGCGGTCGCGGTCTCCTTCATGGTGCGCAGGTTCAGGACGTACAGGCGCCAAGGGGCGTCGGGCGAGGCCCCCTTGACGCGCTTCTTGTAGGCGATGCGGGTGCCGTCGGGTGAGAGGGAGGGGCATTCGACGTTGCGGTGCAGGGTGGTGAGAGTGCGCGCGGTGACGTCGCCCCGCACGAGATACGTCCGGCCGCCGGTCGCCAGCGTGGCGTAGAAGTGGTCGTCGTCGGCGAAGGTGACGCCCCAGACGTTGGTGTCGGCGGCATGGTAGGTCCGGCCGTCCTTGATGATGTGGAAAGTCTCCAGGTTGTCGTCGATCGCCCAGGTGCGGGTGTCGACGACGGCCGTGCGGGTGGAGAACTTCGTTCCGGCGTACGAGTCCCCGCTGACGAACACCGTCCAGGCGACCATGTGTCCGGAGGGCGAGACCCGGGCCCGGGTGGGGATGCCGGCCGCCGGGAAGCGGTGGCGTTCGCGCAGGTGCGCGTCGAGCACCACCGCGCGGTAGGTGTCCTGCAGCGCGCCGTGCACGGCCTGGAGGCAGATGCCGGTGCCGGCGGCCGCGTGGAAGCGCAGGCACTTCACGCCCGAGGCGGTGCGCGGGCCCTGCGGATCGTCGGCGGGTACGGTGGCGATCTCGTCGCGGTGCGGGCCCCAGGCCAGATTGCGTACCAGCAGCCGCCGTTCGGCCGTCGGCCGGAGCGAGACGGTGCCTGCCCGCACGGTGGGGCCGTTCGCCTGCTGCTGGTCCCTCATGCCCGAGCGGTGGGCGGCGTACAGCACCGATCCGGTGCCGACCGCGCCGAGCAGCACGACGGCGACAAGGAGGGTCACCAGACGGGTCGTTCGGGTCATGCGGACACCTCATCGGTGGTGGCGGGGGTCTCGTCCGTGCCGCGCAGGACGAACGCGGACACGACGGCGCCGGCGGCGAGTGCGGCCGCGGTGACGGCGAGCGCGGTCCGCCCGCCCCACAGGCTCCAGGCCGCGCCGAACGCGAGCGAGCAGGCGAACCGGGCCAGCGCCTGCCCGGTGCCCACCAGTGCCTGCCCGGCGCCCAGGTGCCGGGCGGGGACGACTCCGGCCGTGGCGGCCGCGAGCACTCCGTCGGTGGCCGCGTAGAAGGTGCCGTGCAGCACCAGGACGGCGATCACCGCCGGGACGCCGTGCCACGGGGAGAGCACCAGGCCGTAGCCGAGCAGCAGGACACCGTGGCCGGCCAGGAAGAGCCGACGGCGGCTGACGCGGTCGGCCAGTGCGCCGAGCGGCACGGCGAGCAGCAGGAAGAAGGCGGCGGTGCCCAGCGGCAGCAGCGGGAACAGGTGGGCGGGCAGGTCCCCGTCACGCTGGAGCAGCAGATACAGGAAGGAGTCGCTGACGGTGGTCAGGCCGAGAAGACTCGCGCAGACGGTGAGTCGGCGCAGCTCGGGACGGCGCAGCAGCCCGAGGGCTTCCCGGAGCAACGGCCGTTCCTGCTCGGGCGGTTGCGGGACTGCCGGGGTGATGCGGCCGGGCACGAAGAGCACCAGCACCAGGACGCCGAGTACGGCGACGCAGCCGCTGACCGCGAAGACCGCGTCGTAGCCGTCGACGGTGGCCCGCAGGACGGCGAAGGCGACGAGCGGGCCGAGGAGCGCGCCGGTGGTGTCCATGGCACGGTGGACGCCGAACGCCCTTCCCCGGTGGGCGGGTTCGCTCGCCAGGGAGATCATCGCGTCCCGTGGGGCGGTGCGCAGTCCTTTGCCGGTCCGGTCGGCCGCGAGTACGGCGCCGAGCACGGGGAGGGTGTGAGCGAGGAGCAACAACGGTTTGCACAGCGCCGACAGGCCGTAGCCGAGGCCCGCCACGACCTTGTGGCGGCGGCCTCCCCGGTCGGCGAGGTGACCGCCGGCCAGTCGGACGAGGGCGCCGACGCCGTTGTTGATGCCGTCGAGGAGGCCGAAGCCGAGCGGCGACAGGCCGAGGCCCGCGACCACGTACAGCGGCAGGACGGCCGTGACCATCTCCGAGGAGACGTCCGTGATCAGGCTGACCGCGCCCAGGGCCAGCACGGTGGAGGGCACGGCGACCGGCCGCCGCCCCGGACGGGTGTCCGGGACGGCGGCGGCCTCGGTGCCGCGGGAACCCGTGCTCCGGGAGTCCGCGAGGTACACGGGCGTCAGTTCCAGATACCGGTGATGTCGGAGGCCGAGGCGGCGTTGCCCGCGTGGGCGCTCAGACCGGCCAGGTCCTCCACCGTGCGCAGCACGTTGTAGTGGTTGTAGGTCGTGGAGCTGGAGCTGCCGGGGGTGACGTGCTGCCCGTAGAACAGGGTGGGGATGCGGTTGCCGGAGAGCTTGTTGTCCTCGTCGAAGGTGACGGCGAGGATGCTGTTGTGGGTCTTGGCCCAGGTGGCGTAGGCGCCCAGGTTGTTCTTGATCCAGGTGTCACCCGTGGCGACCGAGCAGTCGTGCATGTCGCTGCACAGGTTCGGGACGACGAAGGACACCTTGGGCAGGGTCGTGTAGTCGGCCGGGAACTGCGCGAAGGTCTTCGCGGTGCTGGTCGGCACGTTGGAGAAGCCGAACCACGGATTGTGCTTCTGGGCGTAGTTGCCGCTGCTGCAGGTCGTCGAACCCTGGCTGGGCAGCGACTCGTTGTAGCTGGCCCAGGTCTTGCCCGCGGCGATCAGCTCGGAGGCGAGGTTGGGCTTGTTGATGGAGCCCACACCGACACAACTGTCGTCCGTGCGGCCCTGGTTGGAGCCGGAGAAGAGCATGTAGTAGTTCGGCTCGCTGGGGTGGGTGAGGCCGTAGGACTGGGTGAGGTCGGCGCCACCCGCCTTGAGGGTGTTGTTGAGGTAGGGGGCGCTGGAGCTGCCGATGACCTGCGAGTAGGCGTGGTTCTCCATCACCACGACCACGACGTGGTCGGGGGTGGGGAGAGCGGCTGCCTCGGCGGTGGAGGCCGTCGCGGCCCACACGCCGATCGAGGTGGCGGTGAGGGCGAGGGCTCCGGCGAGTGCGGAGAGGGAACGTCGGTTGCGCTGCGGTGCCTTGACGGCGGCCATGACTGTCCTCCGGACAGAGGTGACGGACGTTCGGGGGAGCGGCGCCGCAACCCTAGGAGCCTCCGGCCGGGTCCGCGTGAAGGCCGGGCGAACCGTGGGTTCCGCCGGGCAAAGATCACCCCACGCACAGGTCATGCACAGCAAAGCGCGAGTCAAGTGGGCGTCACACAGAACTCGTTCCCCTCGGGATCGCAGAGCATGAGGTGGTCCGGGTACCGGTCCCGGACCGTCGCACCGAGACCGACGAGCCGCTCGGCCTCCGCTTCCATGTCCGCGGCGGAAAGGTCCAGGTGGACCCGGTTCTTGACGCTCTTGCCCTCCGGCACCAGCTGGAACCACAGCCGGGGCCCGCCCAGCGAGGACTCGACGAGCACGGTGGGGTCGTCCTCGACGTCCGTGATCCCGAGGGACCTCAGCCGCGCCAACTCCTCGTCGTCGTACGGCGCTACGGCACAGCCGTCCATCGCGGCCGCCCAGAACCGCGCTGTGGCCGCGGGGTGGGCGCAGTCGAAGACGATGTCTCTCAGTCGGGCCATTCGGTCCACTCCTAGAGAAGTTCCGTCCGGAACGCCGCCGGCGTCATCTCGGTGTGCTGCTGGAAGAACTTCGAGAAGTTCGCCGCGTCGGGAAACCCCACCGCCGCCCCCACCCGCCCGATCGGCAGGTCCGTGTGGGCGAGCAGCCGCTTCGCCTCCAGCACGACCCGCTTGTCGATGAACCCCTTGGGCGTCTCCCCGGTGGCGGCGCGCACCGCACGCACCAGGGTCCGGCGGGAGTAGCCCAGCGCGTCGGCGTACGCGCTGACACTGTGGTTCGTGGCGAAGCCCTTCTCCACCGCGTCCCGGAACAGGGTGAACGTCGACTCGGTCCGCCGCCCCGCCTCGGCCGAACTGGCCGCGAGGTGGGCCAGGCGCAGCAGGAACGCCGTCAACGAGTGCCGCAGGACGGAGGTGTGCAGGCTCAGCGGGAGGGTCGACGTGTCCTCGTACTCCCGTTGCAGCTGGTCCAGTGCGGCCTGAAGGCCCGCCAACTGGGCGCCGGAGGGCCGCAGTAGCGGTGGCAGGTCGTAGCGGTAGAGCCCCGTCGCCTCCACCGTCGCCCGCGGCAGGAAGCCCGGTTGCATGGTCAGCACGGTTCCGCGGTACTCGCTCGTCGGTGAGAAGCGGTGGACCTGACCCGGCCGGATCCACAACAGGTCGCCCGCCGTCGCCTCGTACTCGGCGAAGTCGATCATGTGGCGCACGGGACCGCCGTCGAAGAGCATCACGACATGGAAGTCGATGCGGTGCACGCGCTCCAGCGGGGCATCCGCGTGCCAGGTGCGGCCGGTGCCCATCGCGCCGACCTGCATACCGACTCCGCCCACGCTCAGCTCTATGGGGAAGGGGAACGTTCTGATCCCGTCCACTCCGCCGTCACCGTCTCCGCCAAGGATGAAGTCTTGGGTCGTTCTGTCCGCCATGTCCTTCTCACGCCGCCTGCCTGGAGCGTTCCGTGTCCCACTTTCACCACAGGCTGACACACGGCGACCTTCCGCCGTAAAAGTCAGACTTTTAAGTTTGAACGCGTCAGACCAGCTATTCCGCTCCGATCGAGGACTTCTTGAAGATGAGCACGCAGACACCGGACCGCTTCGAATGGACCGAACTCGACCGGCGTGCCGTCGACACCGCCCGCCTCTTGGCGGCGGATGCCGTGCAGCAGGTCGGGAACGGCCACCCCGGCACCGCGATGGCCCTGGCCCCCGCGGCGTACACGATCTTTCAGAAGGTGATGCGTCACGATCCGGCGGACCCCGAGTGGACCGGCCGTGACCGCTTCGTCCTCTCCCCCGGGCACACCTCGCTGACGCTCTACACCCAGCTCTACCTCTCCGGGTACGAGCTGGAGCTCGACGACCTGAAGGCCTTCCGCACCCACGGCTCCAAGACGCCTGGTCACCCGGAGTACGGGCACACCGCCGGTGTCGAGACCACCACCGGTCCGCTCGGCCAGGGCGTCGCCAACGCCGTCGGCATGGCGATGGCCGCCCGCTACGAGCGCGGCCTCTTCGACCCCGAGGCCCCCGAGGGCGAGTCCCCCTTCGACCACACCATCTGGGCGATCGTCTCCGACGGCGACCTGGAGGAGGGCATCTCCGCCGAGGCCTCCTCCCTCGCGGGCCACCAGAAGCTCGGCAACCTGGTCTTCGTCTACGACGACAACCACATCTCCATCGAGGGCGACACGGCGACCGCGTTCTCCGAGGACGTGCTGAAGCGGTACGAGGCCTACGGCTGGCATACCCAGCGCATCGAGCCCGGCGCCGACGGCGACATCGACGTACCCGCCCTGTACGCGGCACTGAAGTCCGCGCAGGCCGAGACCGAGCGGCCCTCGATCATCGCGATGCGCACGATCATCGCCTGGCCCGCCCCGAACGCCCAGAACACCGAGGCCGCCCACGGCTCCGCGCTCGGCGCCGACGAGGTCGCCGCCACCAAGCGGGTCCTCGGCTTCGACCCCGCGCGCACCTTCGAGGTCGCCGACGAGGTACTGGCCCACTCCCGCAAGGCCCTCGACCGGGGCGCGGAGGCGCACGCCACCTGGGACAAGCAGATCTCCGTGTGGCGCGGTGAGCAGCCCGAGCGGGCCCGGCTCTTCGACCGGATCGTCGCCGGCCAGCTTCCCGAGGGCTGGGAGTCCGCGATCCCGGTTTTCGAGGAGGGCAAGTCCGTCGCCACCCGTGCCGCCTCCGGCAAGGTGCTCCAGGCCCTCGGCGCGGTGCTCCCCGAGCTGTGGGGCGGTTCCGCCGACCTCGCCGGCTCCAACAACACGACCATCGACAAGTCGAGCTCCTTCCTGCCCAAGGGCAACCCGCTGCCGGAGGCCGACCCCTACGGCCGTACGGTCCACTTCGGCATCCGCGAACACTCGATGGCCGCGGAGATGAACGGCATCGCGCTGCACGGCAACACCCGGATCTACGGCGGCACCTTCCTGGTGTTCTCCGACTACATGCGCAACGCCGTACGTCTGTCGGCGCTGATGCAGCTGCCCGTCACCTACGTCTGGACGCACGACTCCATCGGCCTCGGCGAGGACGGTCCCACCCACCAGCCGGTCGAGCACCTCGCGTCGCTGCGCGCCATCCCGGGCCTGAACATCGTCCGCCCGGCCGACGCCAACGAGACCGCGACCGCCTGGGCCGAGATCCTCCGGCGGCACGCCACCGACCCGGCCCCGCACGGCCTCGCGCTCACCCGCCAGGGTGTGCCGACGTACGCGCCGAACCCGGATGCGGCCAAGGGCGGGTACGTCCTCGTCGAGTCGTCCGGAAAGACGCCCGACGTCGTCCTCATCGCCACCGGCTCCGAGGTCCAGCTCGCCGTCGCCGCGCGGGAGCGGCTGGAGGCGGAGGGGGTCGGCACCCGGGTGGTGTCGATGCCGTCCGTGGAGTGGTTCGAGCAGCAGCCGCGGGAGTACCGGGAGAGCGTCCTTCCGCCGTCCGTGCGAGCCCGTGTCGCGATCGAGGCCGGTATCGGTCTCACGTGGTACCGCTTCGTAGGTGACGCAGGACGCATCGTCTCCCTCGAACACTTCGGCGCCTCCGCCGACGCGAAGACCCTGTTCGCCGAGTACGGCTTCACCGCCGACAACGTCGCCGCAGCAGCCCGGGAATCCGTGGCCGCCGCGCGTGGTTGATCCGACCGCCAGAAAGAAGATGATCACTGTGACCGAAGCGACCGCGACCGCGGGAGCACTCAAGCGCCTCTCCGACGAGGGCGTCTCCATCTGGCTGGACGACCTGTCGCGGGGGCGGATCGAGTCCGGGAACCTCGCCGAACTCGTAGCGACGAAGCACGTCGTCGGCGTCACCACCAATCCCTCCATCTTCCAGGCCGCCATCGGCTCGGGAGCGGGCTACGAGGAGCAGCTGACCGACCTCGCCACCCGGGGCGTCACGGTCGACGAGGCCGTACGGATGATGACCACGGCCGATGTCCGCGCCGCCGCCGACGTGCTGCGTCCGGTGTACGACGCCACCGGCGGCCGGGACGGCCGGGTCTCCATCGAGGTCGACCCGCGCCTCGCCCACGACACCCGCGCGACGATCGCCGAGGCCAAGCAGCTCGCCTGGCTCGTCGACCGCCCGAACGTCATGATCAAGATCCCGGCGACCACCGCGGGCCTGCCGGCGATCACCGAGGTCATCGGCCTCGGGATCAGCGTCAACGTCACGCTGATCTTCTCGCTGGAGCGCTACCGCGAGGTCATGGACGCCTACCTGGCCGGCCTGGAGAAGGCCGCGAAGAAGGGCCTCGACCTCTCCACGATCCACTCCGTCGCCTCCTTCTTCGTCTCCCGCGTCGACTCCGAGATCGACAAGCGTCTGACGGTGCTGGGCACGGACGCCGCCCTCGCGCTCAAGGGCAGGGCGGCGCTCGCCAACGCGCGGCTCGCCTACGAGGCCTACGAAGAGGTCTTCTCCGGCGAGCGCTGGACCGCCCTCGGCGGCGCCCGCGCCAACAAGCAGCGTCCGCTGTGGGCCTCGACCGGTGTGAAGGACCCGTCCTACAAGGACACCCTGTACGTCGACGACCTCGTCGCGCCCGGCACGGTCAACACCATGCCGGAGGCCACGCTGAACGCCACCGCCGACCACGGCGGGATCACCGGCGACACGGTGACCGGCGGTTACGCGCAGGCCCGCGCCGACCTGGCCGCCGTGGAGGCGCTGGGGATCTCGTACGACGAGGTCGTGCAGCAGCTGGAGGACGAGGGCGTCGCCAAGTTCGAGGTGGCCTGGCAGGACCTGCTGGACGCCGTCACGAAGTCGCTGAACAGCAAGGGAGTTGACGCGGAATGACCGTCACCGCCGACTGGGAGAACCCGCTGCGCGACGAGCGCGACCGGCGTCTCCCCCGGATCGCCGGACCGTCCGGACTCGTCATCTTCGGCGTCACCGGCGACCTGTCCCGCAAGAAGCTGATGCCGGCCGTCTACGACCTCGCCAACCGCGGCATGCTGCCGCCGGGCTTCTCGCTCGTCGGCTTCGCCCGCCGGGACTGGGAGGACGAGGACTTCGCGCAGATCGTGCACGACTCGGTGCGCGAGCACGCGCGGACCGAGTTCCGTGAGGAGGTCTGGCAGCAGCTCGCCGAGGGGATGCGGTTCATCCCGGGCGACTTCGACGACGACACGGCGTTCAAGCAGCTGCGCCAGACCGTCGAGGAGCTGGACAAGGCCCGCGGCACCAGCGGCAACTACGCCTTCTACCTCTCCGTACCGCCGAAGTTCTTCCCGAAGGTCGTCCAGCAGCTCAAGAAGCACGGGCTGGCGAACGCTCCCGAGGGCTCCTGGCGGCGCGCGGTCATCGAGAAGCCGTTCGGCCGCGACCTGAAGAGCGCCCGCGAGCTCAACGCCCTCGTGCACGACGTGTTCGAGCCGGACCAGGTCTTCCGCATCGACCACTACCTGGGCAAGGAGACCGTCCAGAACATCCTGGCGCTGCGCTTCGCCAACCAGATGTACGAGCCGATCTGGAACCGGTCGTACGTCGACCACGTGCAGATCACGATGGCCGAGGACATCGGCATCGGCGGCCGCGCGGGCTACTACGACGGCATCGGCGCCGCCCGTGACGTCATCCAGAACCACCTGCTCCAGCTCATGGCCCTCACCGCCATGGAGGAGCCGGCCGCCTTCGACGCCGAGTCGCTGCTCACCGAGAAGCTGAAGGTCCTCAGGGCCGTGAAGCTGCCGGAGGACATCGGCGCGCACGCCGTGCGCGGGCAGTACGCGGGTGCCTGGCAGGGCGGCGAGAAGGTGGTCGGGTATCTGGAGGAGGAGGGCATCGACCCGGCCTCCACGACGGACACGTACGCGGCCATCAGGCTGAACGTCGACAACCGCCGCTGGGCGGGCGTCCCCTTCTACCTGCGCACCGGCAAGCGGCTCGGCCGCCGGGTCACCGAGATCGCGGTCGTCTTCCAGACGGCCCCGCACTCGCCCTTCGACTCGCAGGCCACCGAGGAGCTCGGCTCCAACGCGATCGTCATCCGGGTGCAGCCGGACGAGGGCATGACGGTCCGGTTCGGGTCGAAGGTGCCGGGCACCTCGATGGAGATCCGGGACGTGACGATGGACTTCGCCTACGGCGAGTCGTTCACCGAGTCCAGCCCGGAGGCCTACGAGCGGCTCATCCTGGATGTCCTTCTCGGGGACGCCAACCTGTTCCCCCGCCACCAGGAAGTGGAAGAGTCCTGGAAGATCCTCGACCCGATCGAGGAGCACTGGGCGAACCACGGCCGTCCGGCGCAGTACGCGTCGGGTACCTGGGGACCCGAGGAAGCCGACGAGATGCTCGCACGAGACGGACGGAGCTGGCGCAGGCCATGAAGATCGACCTGACCGACACCACGGCAAGCAAGATCAACAAGGCGCTGGTGCAGGGTCGCCGCGCCATCGGCACACCGGCCGTGGGCATGGTCCTGACGATGGTGATCGTCACGGACGAGGAGAACGCCTACGACGCGATCAAGGCGGCCGAGGAGGCCTCGCACGAGCACCCCTCGCGCACCCTGGTCGTCATCAAGCGGCACGCCCGCACCCCGCGCGACCGCACCAACTCGCACCTCGACGCCGAGGTCCGGGTGGGCGCCGACGCCGGCACCGGCGAGACGGTCGTCCTGCGGACCTACGGCGAGGTCTCCGACCACGCCGACTCCGTCGTGCTGCCGCTGCTGCTGCCGGACGCCCCGGTCGTCGTGTGGTGGCCGGTGGAAGCGCCGGAGAACCCTTCGAAGGACCCGCTGGGCGCGCTGGCCCAGCGCCGGATCACCGACCTGTACGCCGTCGAGAACCCCCTCGACGTCCTCGCGACCCGGGTCCGCTCCTACGCGCCCGGCGACACCGACCTCGCCTGGACCCGGCTGACCCCGTGGCGCTCGATGCTCGCGGCGGCCCTGGACCAGGCCCGCGCGGAGATCATCTCCGGGGCCGTGGAGGCCGAGGCCGACAACCCGGCCGCCGAGCTGCTCGCGCGCTGGCTGGAGGCGCGGCTGAAGGTGAAGATCGACCGCGTGGTCACCGCCGGTCCGGTCGTCACGGCCGTCCGCCTGGGCACCGCGAACGGCGAGGTCGTCATCGACCGTCCCGAGGGCCCGCTGGCCACGCTGTCCCTGCCGGGCCAGCCCTCCCGCACCCTCGCGCTGAAGGTCCGCACCACCTCCGAACTCATCGCCGAGGAGCTGCGGCGCCTCGACGCGGACGAGATGTACGCCGTCGCTCTGCGGGGCGAGGCCACCAAGGAGACCCCCTCTCATGTCTGACTCTCCCAAGCTGACGCGCCGCCCCGAGTGGACCGCGCTGGCGGACCACCGCGCCGAGGGCACCCCCCATCTGCGTGAGCTGTTCGCGACGGACCCCGGGCGCGCGGAGCGGTACGTGGTGCGCGTCGGTGATCTGCGCATCGACTACTCCAAGCACCTGATCACCGACGAGACGCTGGCCCTGCTCCAGGAACTGGCCGGCGCCACCGACGTGTTCGGGCTGCGGGACGCCATGTTCCGCGGCGAGCGGATCAACCTCACCGAGGACCGGGCGGTGCTGCACACCGCGCTGCGCGCCCCCGCCAACGCGGTGGTCGAGGTGGACGGGGAGAACGTCGTGCCGCGGGTGCACGCCGTGCTCGACAGGATGAGCGACTTCGCGAACGGGGTCCGCTCCGGCGAGTGGACCGGCCACACCGGCAGGCGCATCAAGAACGTCGTCAACATCGGCATCGGCGGCTCGGACCTCGGTCCCGCGATGGCGTACGAGGCCCTGCGCGCCTTCACGGCACGGGAGTTGACCTTCCGTTTCGTGTCCAACGTGGATGGCGCCGACCTGCACGAGGCGGTGCGGGACCTGGACCCGGCGGAGACCCTGTTCATCGTCGCGTCCAAGACCTTCACCACGATCGAGACGATCACCAACGCCACCTCGGCCCGCACCTGGCTGCTCGACGGCCCGGCCGGACTCCGCGACGACAAGGCCGTCGCCAAGCACTTCGTCGCCCTGTCGACGAACGCCGAGAAGGTCACGGACTTCGGCATCGACCCGGACAACATGTTCGAGTTCTGGGACTGGGTCGGCGGCCGCTACTCCTACGACTCGGCGATCGGCCTCTCCCTCATGATCGCCATCGGTCCGGACCACTTCCGGGAGATGCTCGACGGCTTCCGGATCGTCGACGAGCACTTCCAGAACGCGCCCGCCGAGGCCAACGCCCCTCTGCTCCTGGGCCTGTTGGGGATCTGGTACGGCAACTTCCACGACGCCCAGTCGCACGCGGTACTGCCGTACTCCCACTATCTGTCGAAGTTCACCGCGTATCTCCAGCAGCTGGACATGGAGTCCAACGGCAAGTCGGTGGACCGTGACGGCAACCCGGTGGAGTGGCAGACCGGCCCGGTGGTGTGGGGCACGCCCGGCACCAACGGGCAGCACGCCTACTACCAGTTGATCCACCAGGGCACCAAGCTCATCCCGGCCGACCTGATCGGCTTCGCCCGGCCGATCGACGAGCTGAGCGACGAACTCAAGGCACAGCACGACCTGTTGATGGCCAACCTGTTCGCTCAGGGGCAGGCGCTCGCCTTCGGCAAGACCGCCGAGGAGGTCCGCGCGGAGGGTGTGGCCGAGGAGCAGGTGGCGCACCGCACCTTCCAGGGCAACCACCCCACGACCACGATCCTGGCCAAGGAGCTCACCCCCTCGGTCCTCGGCCAGCTGGTCGCCCTCTACGAGCACAAGGTGTTCGTCCAGGGCGCGATCTGGCACATCGACTCCTTCGACCAGTGGGGCGTCGAGCTCGGCAAGGTCCTCGCCCGGCGCGTCGAACCCGCCCTGACCGAGGGCGCCGACGTCCCCGGCCTCGACTCCTCCACCACCGCCCTCGTGGCCGCCTACCGTGAACTGAAGGAAGTGCTCTGACATGACAGCGATGCAGCTCGGCCTCATCGGCCTGGGCAAGATGGGCGGCAACATGCGCGAGCGCATCCGCCGCGCCGGCCACACCGTCATCGGCTACGACCGCAACCCCGAACTCTCCGACGTGGCGAGCCTGTCGGAGCTGGTCGACAAGCTCGAAGCGCCGCGCACGGTATGGGTGATGGTCCCCGCCGGCGCCGCCACCCAGTCCGTCGTGGACGAGCTCGGCGACCTCCTCTCCCCCGGGGACACCGTGGTCGACGGCGGCAACTCCCGCTGGAGCGACGACGAGAAGCACGCCGAGGAGCTGGGCGCCAAGGGCATCGGCTTCGTCGACGCCGGTGTCTCCGGCGGCGTGTGGGGCCTCCAGAACGGCTACGCCCTGATGGTCGGCGGCGACAAGGAGCACGTGGACCGGCTGCAGCCGATCTTCCACGCACTCAAGCCCGAGGGGCCGTACGGCTATGTCCACGCGGGCAAGGTCGGCGCCGGGCACTTCTCCAAGATGGTCCACAACGGCATCGAGTACGCCATGATGCAGGCCTACGCCGAGGGCTGGGAGCTGCTGGAGAAGGTCGAGTCGGTGGACAGCGTCCGGGAGGTGTTCCGCTCCTGGCAGGACGGGACCGTCATCCGCTCCTGGCTGCTCGACCTCGCGGTCAACGCCCTCGACCAGGACGAGCACCTGGACAAGCTGAAGGGGTACGCACAGGACTCCGGCGAGGGCCGCTGGACCGTGGAGGCGGCCGTGGACAACGCGGTGCCGCTGCCGACGATCACCGCCTCCCTCTTCGCGCGGTTCGCGTCCCGCCAGGACGACTCCCCGCAGATGAAGATGATCGCGGCGCTGCGCAACCAGTTCGGCGGCCACGCCGTCGAAGCGAAGAAGTAGGCGCGCCGTGGGGGATCTTCTCCTGGTCCGCCACGGCGAGACGGAGTGGAGCGTGTCGGGACAGCACACCAGCTGGACCGACCTGCCCCTCACCCAGCACGGCGAGGAACAGGCCAAGTCACTCGCTCCGCTCCTCTCGGGCCGGACCTTCTCGCTCGCGCTGACCAGTCCGCTGGGCCGCGCGATACGCACCGCCGAACTGGCGGGCATCACCGGGGCCCTGACCGACCCCGACCTCCACGAGTGGGACTACGGCGCCTACGAGGGCGTCACCACCGTCGAGATCCACCGCACCCGCCCCGACTGGTACCTGTGGACCGACGGGGTCCCGCCCGGCCCGGAGGGGCACCCCGGCGAGTCCCCCGAGGACGTCGGCCGCCGGGCCGACCTGGTGCTGGCCCGGGTGGACGCCGCCCTCCCCGACGGCGACGTGGTCCTCGTGGCCCACGCCCACTTCCTGCGGGTCCTGACGGCGCGCAGGCTCGGGCTCGCCCCGGCGGACGGCCGGCTGTTCCAGCTGGCGACCGGGACGGTGAGCCGGCTGTCGACGGAACACGACCGTCCGGTGATCGCGGAGTGGAACACCAGGGTCTAGCACGGCAGTTGTCGACGGCCCGGGAGCACGGACTCCCGGGCCGTCGTCGCTGGAAGGGCCTGTTGACACCGTGACGTGTGCGTTGGAGAGTCACGGCTGATGGAGATCGACAACCTGACCCCGGCCGAACTGCGGGTGTGGCGCGCCTTCCCGAAGGGCGAGGCCGTGGACTTCCGTACGGCGGAGGACGAGGACGTGACGGCCGGTGCCGGCTGGGGCGCCGAACGGACGGTCCGGGCAACCGTGTTGCGAGCCCTCCTGCTCAACGGCCCGCAGGAGGACGGGGAGATACCGGCCCTGCGCGTGGCGGGCGCCCGCATCGCAGGTGTGCTGAACCTGCAGCACGGCGAGGCCGACCGTGCCGTACGGCTCGGTCACTGCTACTTCGACGACGTGCCCGAACTGTACGGCTCTCGTCTGCGGCACCTGCGGTTGAGCGGTTCGGTGCTTCCCGGGCTGAACGCCGTCAGAGTGCAGGTGGAGGCGGTACTGCGGCTCACGGACTGCAAGGTGCACGGACCGATCCGCCTCGGCGGAGCGCAGATCGGCGGCGGGCTCTTCCTGGAGCGGGCCGAGATCACCGGGGCGGACACCGGGGAGCCCGCGCTCTACCTCAACCATGTGACCATCGGCGCCGACCTGTGGGCCCCGGGGTTGCGGGCACACGGAGAGGTTCGCCTCAACGGCGCCTCGGTCGCCGGATCGGTCAACCTCAACGACGCCCGCCTCAGCAATCCCGGCGCCTTGGTTCTCGACGCACAGACGCTGAACGTGGAGACCGACCTCCACATGCGGCGGCTTGTCACGTTCGGCTGGATCGGCCTGCGCGGCGCCAGGATCGCCGGCCGTCTCGACCTGTCGTACGCACACCTGTCGAACCCGGGCGACGCGGCGCTCAGGGCGAGCAGCTGCAACGTCGGGGAGCTCTGGCTGCGCAAGGGTCCTCCCATCGAGGGCACGCTCACGCTGCGCCGGGCACAGATCGACGAGCTCTTCCTGGAACCGCAGGTGGTCCCGCACGAGGTCCAGTTCAACGGGCTCGTCTACACCTCACTCACCCCGCAGGAACCGCCGGAGCACCGCCTGCCGATGCTGGAGCGGGACCGTGAGGGCTATGTCCCGCACGCCTACGAGCAGTTGACCGCCGCCTACCGCCGCATCGGCGACGACCGCGCCGCACGACGGGTCCAGCTCGCCAAGCAGCGCCGCCACCGCGCCACCCTCGCCTGGTACGGGCGCCTGTGGGGACACGTCCAGGACGCCACCGTCGGCTACGGCTTCCACCCCCTGCGGGCCTGCGTCTGGCTGGTCTCCCTGCTCGCCGTCGGCACGGTCGCCTACGGCCTCCACCACCCGCCCCCGCTCAAGGCGGACGAGGCCCCGCACTTCAACGCGCTGTTCTACACCCTCGACCTGCTGCTGCCGGTGATCTCCTTCGGCCAGGAGGGCGCCTTCGCCCCGCAGGGGTGGTACCAGTCGCTGTCGTACGCGCTGGTCATCGCGGGCTGGATCCTGGCGACGACGGTCTTCGCCGGTGTGACACGCACCGTCAACCGCCAGTGATCACGGCTTACTTGGGGGCGCCGACCACGCCCGCGAGTTCCGCGATGTCCCCGAGCATCCGCGACGCGTCCGGCTCCCGCCCGGTGAACAGCCGGAACGCGTCCACGGCCTGGAAGACGGCCATCCCTCCCCCGTCCAGAGTGGCGCAGCCGAGCGCACGGGCGGTCCGCAGCAGCTCCGTCTCCAGCGGGCGGTAGACCACCTCGGCGACCCACAGTTCGGGGCGGAGCAGGTCGGCCGGGAACGGTAGGCCGGGGTGGGCAGCCATGCCGGTGGGGGTGGCGTGCACGAGGCCGTCGGCGTCGGCGAGCAGCCGCGGCAGTCGGTCGGGGGCGGCCGCGGCAGCCCGGCCCTCGCCGAAGTGACGGTTCAGCGACGCCGCGAGCTCCGCGGCCCGGTCGGCGAGCGCGTCGACGACGGTGACCCGCCCGGCGCCCAGGGTGAGCATGGCGTGGGCGACGGCCGCCCCCGCGCCGCCCGCCCCCAGCTGCACGACCCGTTCGAGCGGTACGTCGGGCAGCCCGCGCGCGAAGGACGCCGCGAAACCGGTGACGTCGGTGTTGTGGCCGGTCGCCCGGGCGTTCTCGAAGACCACGGTGTTGACCGCGCCGAGCGCCTCGGCCTGCGGGGCGAGCGCGTCCAGGTGCCCGATGACCAGCTGCTTGCACGGGTGGGTGATGTTCAGCCCGTCGAAGCCCAGGTCACGGGCGGCCCGCACCAGATCGCCGACCGCCTCGGGGCGCACCCCGAGCACGTCGATGTCGATGAGCCGGTACAGACAGCGCAGGCCCTGCCGGTCCGCCTCCCGCTCGTGCAGCGCCGGGCTCAGCGAGGGGCCGATGCCGGCGCCGATCAGTCCGACGAGAAACGAGTCCTTGGCCACGCGGACCTCCTGAGACGAGCGCTAATGTACGAACCAGTACGTTAGCTATATCAGCCGGGCTGCCGCCCGGGGAAGACTCCGGCCGCGCCTTCTAGAATCTGCGGCACCGGCCGCACTCCCGAAGGAACCCGATGACCAGCGTCGACGAACCGGCACGACCGAACGGGCGGATCCGCGACGCCGCCCGCACCCAGGCCGAGATCCTCGACGTGGCGACCCAGGAGTTCGCGCGGGCCGGCTACGACGGCGCCCGCGTCGACGAGATCGCCGCCCGCACCCGCACCACCAAGCGGATGATCTACTACTACTTCGGCGGCAAGGAGCAGCTGTTCACGGCCGTCCTGGAGCGGGCGTACGGCGTGATCCGCGAGGCCGAGCAGGAGCTGGACGTCGAGCACCTGGACCCGGTGGCGGCGATCCGGCGGCTGGCCGAGGTGACCTTCGACCACCACGAGCAGCACCCGGACTTCATCCGCCTGGTCAGCATCGAGAACATCCACGGGGCCGAGCACATCGCCGCCTCCGAGAAGCTGGGGAAGATCGGCTCGCCCGCGCTCGACGTGATCCGCCGCATCCTGGCCTCGGGGCAGGAGTCCGGCCTGTTCACCGCCGATGTGGACGCGGTCGACCTGCACGCGATGATCAGTTCGTTCTGCTTCTTCCGGGTCGCCAACCGGCACACCTTCGGCGCGCTGTTCGGGCGTGATCTGGTCGCCGCCGAGCAGCGGGAGCACTACCGGACCATGTTGGGGGACATGGTGATCGCCTACCTGACGGCGGACCGCGCGGCGGACTGACCCGGCACGTCCGGACCCCTTGACACCCGGGATGCGCGGGCGCACCATCCTCGGCAACCGCTACTAACTATCCAGTGGGTTAATTAACTGGATAGCTCCCGGAGTCCCCCCGAAGGAGCACCCCCGTGTCCGTCCCCGCCGAAGCCGTCGGGCAACCGAAGAAGGCGGCGACCGCCGCCTGGATCGGCAGCGCCCTCGAGTACTACGACTTCTTCATCTACGGCAGTGCCGCAGCCCTGATCTTCCCGAAGGTGTTCTTCGACGAGTCCGACCCGGCCACCGCGACCCTGCTGTCGCTGGCCACGTTCGGTGTCGCCTACGCGGCCCGGCCGGTCGGCGCGCTCTTCCTCGGGCATGTCGGCGACCGGGTGGGCCGTAAGAAGATCATGGTCTTCACGCTGATCCTGATGGGCCTGTCGACCTTCCTCATCGGCTGTCTGCCCACCCGCCACCAGGTCGGCACCCTCGCCCCGGTCCTGCTGGTCCTGTGCCGCGTCCTGCAAGGCATCTCGGCGGCCGGTGAGCAGGCCAGCGCCAACTCCATGAGCCTGGAACACGCGCCGGCACACCGGCGGGGCTTCTTCACCAGCTTCACGCTCAGCGGCACCCAGGGCGGTCAGCTGCTCGCCACCCTGGTCTTCCTGCCGGTCGCCGCGCTGCCCGAGGACCAGTTGCTGTCCTGGGGCTGGCGGGTGCCGTTCTGGCTGAGCGTGGCCGTCGCCGTGGTCGGCTTCGTCATACGCCGCAAGCTGGCCGAGACACCGGCGTTCGAGCAGCAGGCCGCCTCCGAGGGCGTCCCGAAGCTTCCGCTGGTGGTCCTGGTGCGGGAGCACTGGGCGGACGTGCTGCGGGTGATCGGGGGCGCGCTGATCGCCTCGGTCTCCACGATCTTCACGGTGTGGGCACTGGCCTACGCGACGAGCGACGCGGTCGGGATGAGCCGTTCCTCGATGCTGTGGGTGGGCGCGCTGGCCAACCTCGTCGCGCTTGCCGCGATCCCCCTGTGGGCCACGCTGTCGGACCGCATCGGCCGGCGTCCGGTCTTCCTGATCGGCGCGGCGGGCAGCGCGGTGACGATGTTCCTCTACCTCTGGGCGATCTCCACGGGCAACTACCCGCTGACGCTGCTGCTCGGCATCGTCGCCTTCGGCGTCGTCTACAGCGCAGCGAACGGGGTCTGGCCGTCCTTCTACGGCGAGATGTTCTCCACCCGGGTCCGGCTGTCGGGCATGGCGATCGGCACCCAGATCGGTTTCGCGGTGGCGGGTTTCGCGGTCACCTTCGCGGCACAGATCGCGGGCCCCGACGGCACCGACTGGTCCTCGGTGGCCCTCTTCACCGCGGCCCTGTGCGTCCCCCCGCTGATCGCCGCCCTGACGGCCCGCGAGACCCACAGGGTCCCCACGGAGGACCTCGGCTCCCGCACCGCCCGGGAGGTGCCCCGCCCGGAGAAGGTGACGGCCTGACCCTCCCCCTTCCGCTCTCCCCCACGTCGAGCCCCCGGGCGCCCTGCCGGCACCGGGGGCTCGGGCCTGCCCGGTTCGGGGCGCCTACGCGTTCGACCAGCCCCGCGTGCACAGCACCAGCCGGTACCCGTCCGGGTCCTCCACCGTGACGCCCCACTCGTTCCAGTACGGGTTCGGCGACAGCACCCGTTTGCCGCCGTGGGCCTCGAGGCGGGCCACGAGGTCCTCCGGTACGGGCCCGTCGACGTAGATCACCAACAGGTCCTCGTCGGTGGGGCGGGGTTCGACCGGGTGGCCCTGCTCGTGGACGAGTTCCAGGTGCCAGCCGGCGTCCGGCCACCCGAGCATCAGCAGGTCGTGCTCGCCGGGTTCCGGGCCGCCCTCGGCACGCCACACGACACCCAGGCCGAGCCCCTCGACCCAGAACCGCTCGGCGGCGGCCAGGTCCCGGGACGGGCGGGCGATACGGATGTGGCTGCGGCCGTTGACGGTCATGGTGACCCCTTCCCCGTTGACAGACGACTTTTCCAGCAAGAACATCGGCACAAACAAGCAGAAAAGAACAGACCACCGCGCACTCCGGCCGGATTCAGGGGCGGCCGGGGTGCGCGGACCGCTGTCGAGGGTTCTTACTCCCCCGAACCGTCCGTCCGGGCCGGAATCCCGTACGCCCGCTCCACCCGCAACCGCAGCACCAGCCGCCGGTCCCGGACCATCGCCGCGCGGTAGTCGTCCCAGTCGGGGTGTTCGCCCTGGACGTCCCGGTACAGACGGACGAGTTCCTCGACCGTGTCGTCGTGCGGGTCGTTCGCCACGGGGGTGAGGTCGGCCGTGCCCTCGGCGACCGTGTACGCCCATCGGTCCGGCGTCGTCACGTGGTACGAGGCGCGCGGGTCCCGGCGCAGGTTGCGGGTCTTGGCGCGGTCGTCGGTCAGGGAGACCCGGATGACCCGCTCGTCGGGGTAGTAGGCGTGGCTGACGTTCGACAGCTGGGGCCGGCCGTCGCGCTTGAGGGTGACCAGCACCCCGCCGTGGCCCTCCGAGAGCAGCCGGAGCAGTGCGTCCTGCGTCGCATCCTGAGTCATACCTCGATCAACCGGCCCGGCCGCACCCGGCATTCCCGCGACCGGCGATTCGCCGCCGACCCGCGGCTCGCCGCGGTTTCCTGAGCGACGATGATGTCTGAGGTGGTCCTGGCCGGGTATATCGGTCCGCACCTCGACGGACGGCGACGGAGGAGAACGATGGCACAGCTTCGGCAAGAGGTCGATCCCGCTGAGGTGGGGCTGGACGGCAAGGCGCTGGACCGCCTCGACCAGCACTTCGCCCACTACGTCGACGAGGGCCGGATGCCCGGCTTCCTGGTGTCCGTCGCCCGCGGCGGACGCGTCGCCCACCTCACCACGCACGGCCACCGTGACCTCGCGGCCGGCCTGCCGGTCGAGGCCGACACGCTGTGGCGGATCTACTCGATGACCAAACCGGTCACCTCGGTGGCCGCCCTCCTGCTGGTGGAGGAGGGACGGCTGTCGCTGGACGACCCGGTCGCCGAGTATCTCCCGGCGTTCGCGGAGCCCCGGGTCCACGTGGACGGTTCCGGCGAGAGCCTGACCACCCGCCCGGCCGACGGTCCGATCCTGATCCGGCATCTGATGACCCACACCGCCGGTCTGACCTTCGCCTTCTACCACTGCCACCCGGTCGACGCCCTCTACCGCGAGGCCGGCCTGGAGTCGTCCGTGCTGCCGGGCTCGGACCTCGCCGAGACCGTCGCCGTGTACGCGAGCCTGCCGCTGCAGTTCGAGCCGGGCACGCAGTGGAACTACTCGGTCGCCTCCAACGTCCTGGGCCGGGTCATCGAGATCGTGTCCGGCCAGACCCTCGACGCCTTCTTCGCCGAGCGCGTCCTCGGGCCGCTCGGGATGACCGACGCCGGCTTCTGGGTGCCCGACGAACAGGCGCACAGGCTCGCGGAGTTGTACGGCGAGAAGGACGACGGCACCATCGAGCCGGTCCCCGGCCTGCCGCTGCGGGGCCGCCCCCGCCTGCTGTCCGGCAGCGGTGGCATGGTGGCGTCCGCGTACGACGTCCACCGCTTCGCGGAGCTGCTGCGCCGCCGCGGCGAACTGGACGGCACCCGTCTGCTGTCCGCCGAGACGGTGGACCTGATGACCTCCAACCACCTCCCGGGCGGCGCCGACCTGCGCACCTTCGGCGCCAAACCCGCCCACGACGAGCCCGGCAACGACGGCGTCGGCTTCGGCCTCGGCGTCTCCGTGGTGATCGACCCGGCCCGCACCCAGGCCCCTTCCGGCCTCGGTTCCTACGGCTGGAGCGGGGCGGCGTCCACGACCTTCTGGGTCGACCCGGGCCGCGATCTGACCGTGCAGTTCTACACCCAGGTGCGCCCGAAGACACTGAAGCTGTTCCCCGACCTCAAGCGGCTGGTCCACGAGGCGATCGTGGACTAGGACGCCCCAGGTCGCCTAGTGATCGACCCGGAGCGTGAAGGGGACGCCGGCGCGGGCCAGTTCGCGCAGCCACTGCTCGGACCGGGCCGCCGTCTCCGCTGCCCGGTTCAGGCCTGCCGGGAGAGAGCCGTCCAGGATGTGACCGGTGCCGAGGGCGAGGGTGCGGGAGACGCAGCGGGCCATCGCGCTGTCCTCCTCGTCACCCACCAGGTCGAGGAGGTAGCCGCCGGACCAGGTGCGGCCGTCGTTCGCGCGCACGTCGAGGGAGACGGCGAGGACGACCCGGTCGCGGTCGGCGTCCGTCGTCGGGTACCTGGCCGCCAGTTCCTGGGCCAGGGCGGCGATCCGGGTGTCGTCGCCGGTCCTCAGCTCCTCGAAGACCGGCTCCCAGGCGCGCAGCCAGCCGTCAAGACGCAGGGTCCCGCGCACGAACGTCCGCGGTGTCCAGGCGGCCGGCAGTCCGTACTGCTCGATGAAGGGGACGCTGTCGCGGTTGGGGTAGACCTCGAAGGTCTCGCCGTCCACGACATGGCGCCGGGTCGCCTCCCAGGGGCGGTCGGCGGTGGTCGGGGTGCCGTTGTCGAGGTAACGGGCGGGCGAGCGCAGGGCGTTCAGGACTCCGGCGGGGGCCCAGCTGAAGCGGTACGTGAAGTCGTTCGGGACGGCGGGGACACCGCCGCAGTAGGAGGTGAGGCTGTACGACGCCGGTGTCGCGTCGCCGATCACACCGCGGGCCCCGGCGACGAGGCTGTGCGCGAAGAGGTGGTCGATGCCCGGGTCGAGGCCCGCCTCGGTGAGGACGACGATCCCGGACTTCTCCGCCTCCGGCACCTGTTCGAGAACGGCGTCGGACACATAGCTGGAGCAGGCGAAGTGGGCCTTTTCGCGCACGCAGGCGGCGAGGATCCCGGCGTGCTCGGGCGCGGGCAGCATCGACACGACGACGTCCCCGGGGGCCAGTGCGGCCGCGAGCGCGGACAGCGTGTAGGCGCGCGGCTCGGCCCGTCCGGTGAGCCCCAGGGCCGCGAGGGCCTCGGCGGCACGCTCCTCGGTGCGGTGCCACAGGCGGACCCGGTCGGCGGTGTCGCACAGTTCGGCCAGGCCGCTGCCGGTGGAGAGTCCGGCACCGATCCAGTGGACGGTGCCGGTCGCGGGTACCAGGTCAGACACGGCGGAACTCCCCTTCGTCGATGCCGAGTTCACGGCACGCCTGATGGAACCGGTCCAGACAGCGCGCCCAGGGGCCGCCGACCCCGAAGTCGAGCAGTAGGGGCAGCAGGGCCGCCGAGAAGTCGACGCTGGACTCCTCCGGGAGCAGGGACGGCAGGTTGTCGATGGCGATCAGGTCGAGCGGGGGTTCCTTGTGCAGTCGGCGGACGGGCTCGGCCCACTCGGTGACGCGGTCGTAGACCGGCAGGACGTTCAGGGGTGAGCCGACGTCGCAGGTGACGTCGGAGAGGGTGCGCAACCGGCGGGTCGGGTCGTCCAGGTCCGCCTCCCGGACGAAGGGCGGGACGGGGGTGGTGGCGAGGACGCAATTCACGAGCAGGTCGTGGGCGAGCAGGGCGGGTCGGTCCAGGCTGCGGGTCTCCTCGAGGTCCCAGCAGGTCGGTTCGACCCCGGCGGCCCGGAGCGCGACGCGCGCGCCCTGCCCGCTGCGGCCCAGGGCCCCGATCACCAGCGCCCGGAACTCCTCGTCCCCGGCGGCGGGCCGCAGGGCCTTAGCCAGCTCCTCCTGCGAGGTGGGCGTGAGGGGCGCGGACAGCCTGCCCCGGTGCTGGAGCACGGCCAGGGCGGCACCCAGGTAACCGGCCCAGTAGCCGAAGGCGGCGAGCCTGCGGCCGTGGTCGTCGACCAGGTACTCCAGGTCGAGGAGCGCCCCTCCCCCGGCGGCGAACCGGCGCAGCAGTTCCGGGGCGCCCGGCTGCCCCTTGTAGGCGTGCCCGAAGAAGACGTGCCGGTGCGGCAGGGCGGCGGGCTCGTCGGGGAGTTCCTTCAGGCCTACGACCACGGCGTCCAGCGGCGCCCGGGACGCCCAGGAACCCGCGGGCGCGACGTGGCAGCCGGCCGCCTCGTACTCCTCGATCGGGAAGATCCGTTGCGGGGACTCCTCGACGGTCAGCGTCACCCCGCTGTCGACGAGCCGCCGGGCGTCGGACGGCACGACGGGCGTGCGTCGCTCAGTGGAACGGACCTCGTGGCGCAGCCACAGATGAAGCTCGGTCATACGCGGTTGGCCTCCGGACGCGGGGCGTCGGCCGCGAACCGGCCGGCGCTGAGCGGGCTGATGTCCACGAAGGGTACGCGGCCGAGGTACAGGTCGCGGACGACCTCGCCGACGGCCGGCCCCTGGAGGAAACCGTGGCCGGAGAAGCCGGTCGCGTACAGGAAGCGGGACACCGAAGTGGCCTCGCCGATCAGGGCGTTGTGGTCGGGGGTGAGCTCGTACAGGCCGGCCCAGCCGCCGGTGCGGCGCAGGTCGAGGAGGGCGGGGGCGCGATGCGCCATGGCCTCGGCGAGGCGGGGGATCCAGCGGTCGTGGGTGGCGGTGTCGAAGCCGGGTCTCTCGTCGGGGTCGGACATGCCCAGGAGGAGGCCGGGGCCCTCGCCGTGGAAGTAGAGGCTGCTGGTGAAGTCGATGGTCATGGGGAGGTCGGGCGGCAGCCCCTCGACCGGTTCGGTGACCGCGATCTGGCGGCGCAGCGGCTCGACCGGCAGGTCCACGCCGACCATCGCGCCGACGGCCCGCGACCAGGCGCCGGCCGCGCAGATCACCGAGTCGGTGGCGATCCGGCCCCGGCTCGTCACGACGCCCGTGATGTCGTCGCCGTGCAGTTCGATGCCGGTGACCTCGGTGTGCCGCAGGATGGTCGCGCCGTGCCGGCGGGCGTCGGCGGCGTAGCCGTACACGACGGACTCGGGCGTGCAGTGGCCGTCCTCGGGCGAGAAGGCGGCGGCGAGCAGGCCGTCGGTGGTGATGAGGGGGGACAGCCGGCGCGCCTCGGCCGGGTCGGTCATGCGGCTCGGGACGCCGAGGGAGTTCTGCAGGCGCACGCTCTCCTCGAAGGAGGCGACCTCCTCTGGGGTCGACAGGAGGAACAGGTAGCCGACCCGGTGCAGCCCGATGTCCTGCCCCGTCTCCTCCTCGAAGCGGCCGAACGCCTCCAGGCTGCGCGCCCCGAGCCGGATGTTGAGCTCGTCGGAGAACTGCGCCCGCACCCCGCCCGCGGCCTTCGAGGTGGAGCCGGAGGCGAGTTCGTCGCGCTCGACGAGCACCACGTCCCGTACGCCCGCGCGCGCCAGGTGGCGGGCGATGCTCGTGCCCATGACCCCGCCGCCGATCACGACGACGTCGGCCGTGTGCGTGCTCACCGACGCTCCCCCTTCGCCGCCCGCACCACGGCCCAGGCCGCGGCCGCGTCCTGGATGCCGAGGCCGACGCTGTTGTAGTAGACGATGTCGCCGGGGGCCGTCCGGGCCACGGCTCGTCCGGTCAGGACGTCGCCGAGCGCGACGAGATCGGTCAGCAGACCTGTCCTGAGCGCGTCCACGACCGGCCCGGCGTGCTCCGCCGCGGTCGCCGGGTCGTCCACGACGACGGCCGCGGATCGCCGTAGGACGTCGGTGTCCACCTCCCGGCGGGTGGGCTCGAAGGACCCCACGCTCACCACCGTGCACCCGGGCGCGAGCCACTCCCCGTGCACCACCGGTGTCCTGCTCAGCGTGCAGGCCGCGACCAGGGCGGCGCCGCTCACCGCCTCCTCGGCGCTGCCGACCGCTGCGGCGGGGAAGCCGAGCTCCGCCAGCGTCTCGGCGGCGCGGGCGCGGTGTCGCGGAGTCGGGCTCCAGACTCGTACGGATGTCAGGTCCCGCACCCGGGCGATCGCCCGCACATGGGCCAGGGCCTGGGTGCCGGAGCCCAGCACGGCCAGGTCGGTGCTGTCGGGCGTGGCCAGCGCGTCGACGGCGACGGCGCTCGCGGCGGCCGTGCGCAGGGTGGTCACCGCGGCGCCGTCCATGACGGCGGTCAGACGGCCGGTCACCGGGTCGAGCACCGAGACCACGGCGTGGATCGTGGGCAGTCCGGCCGCCGCGTTGCCCGGATTGACGCTGCCGAACTTCGCGACGGCCCCGGAGTCGGCGGAGAGCCGGGAGACGTACGCGAAGACCACGCTGTCGTCGAAGCGGCTCGGATGCATGATCTTCGCCGGCAGGTCGGCCGCCCCGGAGCCGAGCGCGGTGAAGGCCGCGCGCTGCGAGGCGATGGCCGTGTCCGTGTCGAGCAGGCGCGTGACCTGCGGTCCGGAGAGGAAGAGGACGTCGTCGGTCATTCCCTCTTCCTGTCCGGATTTCCCGTCCCGGAACCAGTCCGGTGATCAGGACAGGTGGGCCACCGCGTCCAGATGGGGCAGGACGTGGTCAAGCCGCTCCCGCTTGGTGCGCAGATAGGTGATGTTGCTCTCGCACGGCGTGATGAGCAGCGGCACCGTCTCGGCGACCTTGATGCCGTGCTGCAGCAGCGCCTCACGCTTGCGCGGATTGTTGGACATCAGGCGGACCGAGTTGACGCCCAGGTCGTGGAAGATCCCGGCGGCGACGCCGTAGTCACGGGAGTCCACCGGCAGACCGAGCGCGAGGTTGGCCTCGACGGTGTCCAGGCCCTCCGCCTGGAGCGCCATCGCGCGCAGCTTGGCGAGCAGTCCGATGCCCCGGCCCTCGTGGCCCCGCAGGTAGACGACGATGCCGCTGCCCTCCTTGACCACGGCCCGCAGCGCGGCATCCAGCTGGTCGCCGCACTCGCAGTGCTGGGAACCGAACGCGTCACCGGTCAGGCACTCGGAATGCAACCGGACGAGGACGTCGTCCGAGCCGATGTCACCGTAGACGAGGGCGACCTGTTCGTCACCGCGGTCGTGATCGAGATAGCCGACCGCCTGGAATTTCCCGTACACGGTGGGCAGCGGGGCATTCACCACGCGTTCCACGCCGGTGCGCTGTGGTGCCTTCTTGCCGAGGACGCCAACTTTATCTGTCATGATCTGTTTCCTAAGCAGAGACGAAAGGCCGTGAAAAGATGAGCGGTTCGGGAATACGGTCGGCGGCGTACGGTCTGTTGCCGACGGACACTACGGAAGACGTACGGACGCGGGGGGCGGGCGTCTCAACGCAGGTCGCCGTCCTTCCGGTCGGAAGCTTCGAACAACACGGTGCGTACCTCCCCTTGGCGACCGACACGCTCGTCGCCTGTGCCGTCGCGCGGGAGATCGCCGCGGCGTACCCGGTGCACCTCCTCCCCCCGGTGACGATCTCCTGCTCGCACGAGCACGCGGCCTGGCCGGGGACCGTCAGCATCTCCTCCGTCACCCTTCATGCGGTGGTACGGGACATCGCGGCCTCGCTGCGCCGCTCGGGCGTCGAGGCGCTGGTCGTGGTCAACGGACACGGCGGCAACTACGTGCTGGGCAACGTCGTCCAGGAGGCCTCCGCCCGCGGCGAGCGGATGGCGCTCTTCCCGGCCGCGGAGGACTGGGAGGCCGCCCGTGTGGAGGCCGGCGTGGTCACCTCGCTGCTCACCGACATGCACGCGGGAGAAATCGAGACCTCCATTCTTCTGCACACCGATCCGGAAAGTGTCCGATCCGGTTACGAGACCTCCGATTTCGTCGCGGACGACCGTCGCCATCTCCTCACCCTCGGTATGTCCGGTTACACCGATTCCGGTGTCATCGGGCGCCCTTCGCTGGGCTCGGCGGAAAAAGGGAAAGCCTTGCTGGAGAGCCTCGCGGCGTCCTTCGATACGTATTTCTCGGCGCTCACCGGGGAGTAGCGGTTCGCCGGGCGCAGGCCCTGGTACCAGCGGACGACCAGGACGACCGCGCCCGGCAGGCTCGCCGCGAAGCTGAGCACCCCGTACACGACGGCGGTCGCGAGACCGGTGCCGGCGCCGAGGCCCATGGCGGCGAACGCCCAGGCGGTGACACCCTCCCGGGGGCCGAACCCGCCGATGTTCAGGGGCAGTCCCATGGCGAGCAGGGCGAGCACGGCCAGGGGCAGCAGTGCGGCCACGGAGGCGTCGGAGCCCGCGATGCGGGCGGCGAGCACGAACATCCCGAGGTGGCCGGCGAGGACGACGGCCGAAGAGAGCGCGACGCCGGGCCAGTTGCGGCGGGACAGCAGTCCCTCGCGGGCCTCGGCGAGGGTCGCGCGCAGGAGCCGGCCCCGGCGGGACGAAGGGGTCCGGTTCATGCGCAGGGCCACGACGACGGCGAGGGCGCCCAGGCCGGCGAGGCCGACGGCGGGGGCGAGGTGGCGGGCCTCGGCCAGCACCGGGGACTCCATGGTGAGCAGCACGGCACCGCCGACGACCGCCAACGCGATCTGTCCGGCGACCCGTTCGAGGACGACCGCCCGTACGCCGCGGCCCATGTCACCGGTGCTCTGCCCGTGCCGCACCGCGCGGTGCACATCGCCGAGGACACCGCCGGGCAGGGCCGCGTTCAGGAACAGGGCACGGTAGTAGTCGGCCACGGCCTCGCCGAGCGGCAGCCGGATGCGCAGCCCGCGGGCCACCAACTGCCAACGCCAGGCGCTGAACACGGTGGTCAGCACGCCGATCACGAGCGCCGCCGACAGGGCGGGGCCGTCGATCCGGCGCAGCCCGTCCAGGAAGACGCCGGTGCCGAGGCGCCACAACAGGACCGCGAGGATGGTGACACCCGCGACGGTGCCGATGTGGGTGCGCAGCGCACGGGAGTTGAGGACTCCACGCAGCGCGGTACGCCACCGGGGGGTCCGGGCGGGCCGGGGCCGCGCCTCGGTCACGATCACGCCGATCCGGTCCCGGGAGACGGCGGCGTCGGTCAGGTCCGCGACGGACTCTCCGGCTGCCTCCAGGATCCGGGCCCGGGCCACGATCGCCTCGGCCCGCGCCGTGAGCAGCTCGTCCCGCGTCTGGACCACCTCGGCCTGAAGGGTGAGGGCCCGGCGGGAGAGCGCGCCCGGCTCGGACGGCTCCGCGGGTCGCCGGAGGCTGCGGACGGGAAGAGTCGCCCTGCTCCGGTCGGTGCTACGGACCGGCAGGGCCTTCCGCTCGTTGTCCGGCCGCACCGTCTCCACGCTCATGACGCTCCGCCCGTCGGCCGGGACAGCGCCAGCAGGTCGCTGTGGTGGACGACGACCTTCAACTCGCCCGCACGGCAGGCCTCCAGACGGTCCCGGAGGTAGCGCTCGGCGGGCTCCTTCAGCTCGGGCCGCTCCTCGACGGCCGCGCCGACCCAGCCGCGCAGCCACTGCGCGGTGAGCGCGGACTCGGCGGGACCGAGACGCCAGGCACTGGGATGCAGCCGTACCGTCGCGCCCCGTTCGGAGAACGCCTCGCAGGCGACGGTGACGGCGTCCGGGCCGAGCAGTCCGCCGCGCCGCTGGTGGGCGTTGAACGCGTCGGCGATCTCCTCGTCCAGCGGGTCGGACGGGGTGAGTTCGACGCGGCCCGCCACGGACAGGGTGAGCAGGGCCGGGCAGCCGGCGCCCGTGCAGGCCGTGGCGAGGGTCTCGATCTCCTCGCGGGTGAGGACGTCGAGGAGCGCGGAGGCCGTCACCAGGGAGGCGCCGGCGAGGGCGTCCGGGGTGAGCAGACCGACGTCGCCGCGGCGGGTCTCGACGGTGACCCGGCTGCCGTCGGCGGCAGAACGCGGGGAGGCGACCGCCGCGAAGTGCAGGAGGTAAGGGTCCCGGTCGTGCAGGATCCAGTGCTGGGGACCGTCCAGGCGGGACGCCAGCCAGCGGCCCATCGAGCCGGTGCCGCAGCCCAGGTCGTGGATGACGAGGCCGGCCTTGCCCGGGAGGTTCGCCAGCCGGATCCGCAGCGGGTCGAGCAGGTCGCCCGCCCGCGCGGCCGCGTCGGGCCCCTCCCGGAGCTCGAGCCACTCGGGGGCGTAGCGGGGAGCGTCGTCGGGACCCGCGTCCCTGAGCCGTACGGTGGGACGCTCGCCGGGGTGGGTGCTGGGACCGGCACCGGGGATGACCGATTCCGCGTCGGAAGGAACTCCGGGCTTCACGGACGCCACCTCCCGCGGTCCCGGCTGTGCCGGGATCTTCCCACTCTGCTTGGTCGCCGTCTTCCTCATGCCGCCCTCCTGGGCTCGCTCGGGAGTCGGCCGAGTACTCCGGCCAGGCTGCGGGCCGTGGTCGCCCAGCCGTCCAGGGCGGCCCGCCGGCCCCGGGCAGCCGCCTTCAGCCGGCGTCGTACGTCCGCCTCGCCGAACCAGCCGCGCAGTTCGGCGGCGAGGGCGGCGGGGTCCTCCGGCGGGACGAGGATGCCGGGCACGCCGCCGTCGGGGGCACGTCCGACGGCCTCCGGCAGTCCGCCGACGTCGGTGGCCAGCACCGGGATGCCGCGCGCGAGGGCCTCGGTGACCGCCATGCCGTAGGTCTCGGCGTAGGAGGCGAGGACCAGCAGATCGGCCGCGGCGTAGCTGGCGTCGAGCTCGGCCCCGGCCTGCGGTCCCGCGAGGTGCAGGCGGTCCTGGAGGCCGTACTTCTTGATGAGCATCCGCAGACTGGCGACGTACTCGGGATCCTGGGTGATCCCGCCGACGCACACGCAGCTCCACGGCAGGTCCTGTGCGCCGGCCAGTGCCTCGATCAGCCGGTGCTGGCCCTTGCGGGGGGTCACGGCGGCCACGCACAGCAGCCGGGAGACACCGTCGGTGCCGGAGGCGAGCGGGGCGATGTCGGCACCCGGGGTGGCGACATGGACCCGCTCGGGGGCGAGGCCGTGGTGCGAGACGAGTCGCCGTACGGCCCAGTCGCTGGTGGCGATGACGGCGGGCACGGCCCGCAGCACCTCGCGCTCCCTGGCGTCCAGTTCGAGGGCGAGGTTCGGTTCGAGCCCGGTCTCGTCGCCGAGCGGCAGGTGGACGAGGACCGCGAGCCGCAGCCGCTCCGCCTCGGGGACGATGATCTCCGGGACGCCGCAGGCGACCAGTCCGTCGATGAGGACGACGGTGTCGTCGGGCAGGTCCCGCAGGGTGCGGGCCAGTTCGGTACGGGCCGCCGCTCCCGGTCGGGGCCAGCTGCCGGCCACCGCGTGGCGCTCGACCTGCCAGCCGAAGCCGGGCAGGTCCAGGCAGACCCGCCGGTCGTAGGCGTTGCCGCCGCTCGGCGCGGTCGAGTCGTCCACGCCACCGGGCATCACGAAGTGCACGGACCGCAGGGACATCGGGATGATCTCGGCCTTCTTGAGGGTGGAGTGCTGGACGGGTACGTAGTCCAGCGTGCCCGTCCGCCCGGTGGTCATGTCGGTCACAGGGCACGCTCGTAACTCGCCCAGGCGACATGCGACTCGTGCAGGGTGACGGTCAGTCCCGCGAGGCCCTTGGCGCCCTCGCCGAGAGCGCCCTTCTCGATGCGCTCGGCGAGCCGGTCCGCGATGACCTTCGCCAGGAACTCCGTCGAGGTGTTGACCCCGGCGAAGTCGGGTTCGTTGTCGAGGTTGCGGTAGTTCAACTCGCTGACGACCGCACCGAGTTCCTGGGTGGCCAGTCCGATGTCGACGACGATGTTGTCGTCGTCCAGCTGTTCGCGCCGGAAGGTGGCGTCCACCAGGAACGTTGCTCCGTGCAGACGCTGTGCGGGGCCGAAGACCTCGCCGCGGAAGCTGTGGGCGATCATGATGTGATCGCGGACGGTGATGCTGAACAACGGACGACCCTCCAGGTGCGGCGCGTCTGGTCCCCGGCTGATCCCTGCCGGGGGATGCCGTGTAGTACGGCCCTTCGCGTCCCCTTGTTCAGCCGTCTCTCACTCTTTTCTCAGGTCAGGCGCTCTTCCGTACCTCACGAGGTGACAGAGGGCCGGAATTTCCCCACTGGTCAGCTTCGGCATCACCTCGGGGAGTTCTTCGAACGCGCTTTCCCCCGTGATGAGGGCGTCGAGCGCCGGATCGGCGAGCAGCTTCAGCGCGAGGGCGAGCCGGTCGCCGTAGCTGCGGTTGCCGCGCGCCGGGGACACGGTGCCGACCTGGCTGCTGCGGATGACGAGCCGCCGGGAGTGGAAGGCCTCGCCGAGCGGGAGGGCGACCTTGCGGTCGCCGTACCAGCTCAGTTCGAGGACCGTCCCCTCGGCGCTGAGGAGTTCCAGGGAACGGGCGAGGCCCTGTTCGGTGGCGCTGGCGTGGACGACGAGGTCGCAGTCGCCGAGGGCGTCCGCGGGGGACGCGAAGCCGACGCCGAGGGCCTCAGCGGTCTTGGCGCGGGCGGGGTCGGCGTCCACCAACTGGACCCGGACGCCCGGAAAACGGGCCAGCAGCGCGGCGACCGAGCTGCCGACCATGCCGCCGCCGACCACCGCGATCCGGTCGCCGATCAGGGGTGCCGCGTCCCAGAGGGCGTTCACGGCGGTCTCGACCGTGCCGGCGAGGACGGCCCGTTCGGCGGGCACGTCGTCCGGTACGACCGTCACGGCGCTCGCGGGAACCACGTACCGCGTCTGATGCGGGTAGAGACAGAAGACGGTCCTGCCCTTCACCGCGGAAGGCCCCTCCTCCACCACTCCGACGCTGAGATAGCCGTATTTCACCGGCCCCGGGAAGTCGCCCTCCTGGAACGGTGCCCGCATGGTCGCGTATTGGCTCTCGGGCACCCCGCCGCGGAACACGAGTGTCTCCGTGCCCCTGCTGACTCCTGAGTACAGCGAGCGGACCAGCACCTCGTCCTCACGCGGGGCCGGAAGGGTGACCTCCCGTATCTCGCCCTCGCCCGGAGAGCGGAGCCAGAACGCGCGTGCGGCGGCCTTCATCGAGAACCTCCTGAACGATCGGGAACCCGGGCACGTACCTCGTCACGTACCGAGATGTGCACAGGCCGCGCACAGTACGCGGCCTTGATCGACTCTGTCATCTGGCCGGAGGAATGTGCGGTGGCCCTGAACAACACTTACGAAGCAAGGCTGGTCCAGCAGGAGACCGCGGTGGGAGCGGGTCTGCAGATCCTGTTGCTGGCCCTGCTCGGCACGGCGATCGGCATGGGGCCGGCGGGCTGGCTGACCGGCCTCGCCTTCGCCGTCGCCACCTGGGCCGTGCTCTCCAGGGCATTGCACCGCACCCGGCCCCGCTCCTTCGGACCGGCCAACCGGGTGACCCTCGGCCGGGCGACCCTGGTGGGCGGAGTGACCGCGCTGGTCGCGGACTCCTTCCAGGACTCCCCACCGGTCACCCTCTTCGTCGGCCTGACGGCGGTGGCCCTGATCCTCGACGGCGTCGACGGCAAGGTCGCCCGCGCGACGGGCACCTCGACGCCGCTGGGTGCGCGGTTCGACATGGAGGTCGACGCGTTCCTGATCCTGGTGCTCAGCGTGTACGTCTCGATGTCGCAGGGTCCGTGGGTCCTGCTGATCGGCGCCATGCGCTACGGCTTCGTCGCCGCGGCCCGCGTCTGGAACTGGCTGAACGCCCCGCTGCCGCCGAGCATGGCCCGCAAGACGGTGGCCGCGCTGCAGGGAATCCTGCTGCTGGTGGCGGCGTCCGGATACCTCCCGCACACCGCGACCTTCGGGGTCGTGGCCGTCGCTCTGGGGACGCTGGTCTGGTCGTTCGGCCGGGACGTCCTGTGGCTGTGGCGCACGCACCGGGCGGACCAGGCGGCGGTGGGCGAGCTGCTGGAGCTGGAGTTCGCGGCGGTGGAGCGGGAGCCGGAGGCGGTGGCCTCCTGAGGCCCTGCCGGCCAGAGGGTCACCCTCTGAGCGGCACCCGGTACACCATCGACTCCCGCTGCCGGAACCCCTGCCGCTCGTACAGCCGGTTGGCCGCCGCCCGGTCCGGGCGGGAGGTCAGATCGACGGTACGGGCCCCGGCCTCCCGGGCGAGCCGGATGGCCTCCCGGATCAGCAGTCCGGCGATGCCCTGGCCGCGTGCCTCGTGATCGACGATCACGTCCTCGATACGGGCCCGCAGTCCCGCGGGCGCCGGGAACATGACCAGGGTGAGGGTGCCGACGACCGACCCGGCCGACGACCTGGCGATCAGCATGGTGTTGGCGTCACAGGCCAGAATGCGGTCGAGCGCCGCGAGGTCGAGGGCTTCGGCCGTCGAGGACAACTGCGGCAGCATCCGCGCGAAGGCGTCGACAAGCTCCTGATCCGCCTCCCGGGCGATCTCCACCCGGATGTCCTGAGTCTCCATGGGGTGGACCCTATCGCCGCGAGCTCCGCGAGCTCCGCGTCACGGCGGATCGAGCGGCCACGACGACAGAGCCGTCCGGCGGTTCGGAGCGGGGCAGGTTAGCCGTCCGGCGGTTCGAGGCGGGAGCACGTAAGCCGTCCGACGGATCGAGGCGGGAGCACGTGAGCCGTCCGACGGATCGAAGCCGGAGCACATGAGCCGTCCGACGGATCGAAGCCGGAGCACGTGAGCCGTCCCACGGGTTTCTGGCCGCAGCATGTGAGCCATCCGACAGGTCCCTCGCCCGGCCACTGAGCCCACCGAGCCCACCGAGCCCACCGACAGGACCCTCGCTCGGCCACTGAACCCAACAACAGGTCCCCGGACGCGACCTCAGCCCCCGGCGGGTTCCTCGCGGGGTCGGGTACGCCGTGCGTTCGGGGGTGGTGCGTTGGCGGGTCGGAGAAGTTCGGTAGGGGGCCGCAGGGCGACCACCTCCCCAGCGTCCTCAGGACCGGTGCCCGCGGGGCTGCCTCGGGCCGCCGGCTGGTTCCTCCCGCCGCGGCAACAGTCCGATCGCCGCGACCGGTACCAATGCCAGCACCAGCCACGGCACCGCGGCCGGCAGTCCGGCGTCCAGCAGTGAGCCGGTGACGGAGCTGCCGACCAGCACGATCAGTCCGGAGACCGAGGACAACGCCCCGGTGTAGAGACCGAGTCGGCCCTTCTCGGCGAGGTCCGGGACCCAGGCCCGGGCCACGGGTGCGACGAGCATCTGCCCGAAGGTGAGCAGGACGACGAACCCGGCCGAGGGCAACAAGCCCGCCGTACCGGTCCAGTCGGCGGGACGGGAGACGGCGACGACCGCGAACCCCGCGCCGATCAGCAGCAGTCCGGCCACCATGGACCGGCGCAACGACAGTCCGGAGCCGACCCAGCGAGTCACGGGGAGCTGGGCGGCCACCACCAGCAGCGAGGACAGCGCGAACAGCCAGGCCAGCGCGGACTGCGAACCGGTCGCGCGTTCCACCTCGTCGGGGAGGGCGACGTACAGCTGGTTGTAGGCGAGCAGGTAGGCACCGTAGGCGCAGCACAGCGCGAGAAAGCGGCGGTTGCGGACCAGCGCCCCCAACCCGCCTTTCAGCCGCACCCGTTGCCGCCCCGGAATGCGCTGCGGCAACATCCACGCATGCCCGGTGAGGACGAGCACGAAGACCCCGGCGCCCGCCAGACACACCGTCCGGAAGTCCACCGACAGCAACAGCGCGCCGAGCAACGGCCCCACGAACGCCCCGGCCTGCCCGGCGACGGTGAACAGCGCGAGTACGCGGGTGCGTCGACCGCCCGCTTCCTCGTGGAGGACGGCCTGGCGGGCGACCTCGGACTCCACCGCCGGCGAGAACAAGGCGGCCGCGAACCCGATGAGCAGGACGGCCCCGATGACCGCCCCGGTCCGCTCGGCGAACCCCAGCCAGGCGAACCCGGCGATCCGCAGCACACATCCGGCCAGGACGACCGGCCGGATCCCGTACCGATCGGCGAGCGCCCCGCCCACCACGAACAGCCCCTGCTGACTGAAGGTCCTCAGTCCCAGCACGAACCCGACCAGCCAGCCCGCCATGCCGACGGCCTGCCCCAGGTGTTCGGACAGGAAGGGCAGCACGGCGAAGAAGCCGACGTTGAAGGCGAGTTGGGTGAGGATCAGCAGCCGTAGCAGCGGGGAAAGCTGGACTGACTTCCGCAGATCGACTGGCATGGACGTCATCCGGCCTTCACCGACTCCCGGGTACGCGAGACGGCCACCGCACCCCGCCCCCCGAACTCACCGCCGCCGCGCCCAGCAGGGCCAGGGCGGCGGCGGGGGCGAGGACGGCCCAGGGGGCGCGTTCGGCGTAGGGCTGGTTCTCGGTGAGGAGCAGGCCCCACTCCGGGGAGGGCGGCTGGGTGCCCAGGCCGAGGAAGCCGAGGGAGGCGAGGGCCAGGGCGACACCGGGCAGGCGCAGCAGGGCGTGTCGGGTGACGGGCGGCAGGATCGCGGGCAGCACTTCGTGGCGCAGGAGGTACCAGCGGCTCGCGCCCAGATCTCGGGTGGCCGTCAGATGCAGGGTGGCCTGTTCCTGCCGGAGCAGCGAGGAGGTGTGCGCGGCGAGCGCCGCCCAGGAGACGGTGGCCACGGCGATCGCGGGCGTGGCGGCGCCGCTCCCCGCGACGGCGGTCACGAGCAGCGCGGCGAGCACCGGCGGTACGGCGTTGACGGTGTCGACGAGCGGCCCGGACAGCCGGGGCAGCAGGCCGAGCAGGACGCCGACGACCAGGGCGGTGACGCTGACGGCGAGGGCGGTCAGCAGGGTGTCGAGGGCCCCGTGGCCGACCCGGGCGAGCAGGTCCCGGCCGAGCGAGTCGGTGCCGAACGGGTGGGTCCAGGAGGGACTTTGGAGCCGGGCTTCGGTGTCCAGGGCGAGCGGGTCGCGGAGCAGGCCGAGCGCGATGACGGCGATCAGGAGGCCGCCGTACACGAGGGGCAGGGTGCTGCGGGTGGACCGGCGCGGCCGGTGCAGGGAGCCCAGGGCGCCGTCGCGCAGGACACGGCCGGCCAGGAGGCGGACGGCGAGTGCCGCGAGGCCGGTGGCGGTGACCGCGAGGAGCAGGAGGGCGAGGGTGCCCGCCTGGAGTACGGGCAGGTCCTGTGCGAGGGCGGCCTGCAAGGTGGTCCGGCCGAGGCCCGGGATGTCGTAGATCTGCTCCACGGCGACGGAACCGGCGGTGAGGCCGACGACGAACAGGCCCAGGTTGGGCAGCAGGGCGGGGACGCAGCGGCGGACCGCCTTGGCGGCGATGGTGCGGCCCGGCAGTCCGCGGGCCTGCGCGGCCGGCGCCCATGGTTCGGCGAAGGCACCGGGCAGCAGGTCGTCGAGGAGGCGCCCGAGCACGGCCCCGGCGGGCAGGCCGAGGGCGAGGGCGGGCAGGACCGTCCACCGGGGGCCGTACCAGCCGAGGGCGGGCAGCCAGCCGAGTTGTACGCCGACGACGGTGGCGAGCACGGAGGCGGTGAGGAACTCGGGCAGCGCGGCGAGCATCGCCGAGGCCCCGCCCCCGGTCCGTCGCCCGTCGAGGCGTCCGTGCGCGCCGAGCCACAGCGTGCGGGCGCACACCAGGGCGGCGGTGGCGGCGGCGATCACGAGCGCCACGGTGACCAGCAGCAGGGTCACCCCGAGTGCCTGGACGACGCTCGGGGTGACCTCCGTGCCGTTGAGCCAGGACCGCCCTGCGTCCCCGCGGGGCAGCCCGCCGAGCCATTGGCCGAGCAGGTGCAAGGGGCCCTTGTCCACGCCGAGTTGGGCCCGGATGTCGGCCAGTACCCGCGGTGTCGGGTCGCGGTCCGCCGAGCGGGCCTTGAGCACGGTGAGCGCCGGGTCGGTGCGGGACAGCCAGGGCAGCAGGCCGATCCCGCACACCAGGGCCGCCGCGAGCAGGACCCGCCACAGCAGGGTGGCCGTTCGGTGCCGCATGGATCAGCGTCGCGTTCCGGGGCCGACCAGGGTCCGCTCGTACGGGTCGAGGAGCACGCCCCGCACGCCGGCGGCGACGCCGACGATGATCCGCTGGTGGGCCAGCGGGACCACGGCGTCGGCGCCGAGGATCACCGCTTCGGCGCGCATGGCCGCGTCCTGCCGCTCCCCGGTGTCGGCCACGGCGTCGGCCTCGGCGACCGCCCGGTCGGCCTTCCTGTCGCACAGCCGGGCGAGGTTGTAGCCGCCGTCGCAGGTGTAGTCGCTCGCCAGGACGCCGACGGGGTCGCCGGTGTCGACGAGGCTGTTGCGGGCGCCGACGAACGCGTCGAACTTCCCGTCGAGCGCGTCGCTTTCGAGCCGTGAGTACTCGCGCACCTCCAGGGTGACCTTGAACCCGGCCTTCTGGAGCTGCTGTTGGAGGATCTGCGCGACCTCGGGGAGTTCGGGCCGGTTGTCGTAGGTGGCGAGGGTGACGGCGGTGCCGTTCGGCTTGGCGGCGCCCGCGCGTCCGGTGGGCGGTACGCGCTTGCCCTCGGCCCAGGTCACGGCCGGTCCGTAGATGCCGGCGCCGGGATCGGCGTACCCCTCGAAGACGCCCCTGACGACGGCGGAGCTGTCGACGGCCTCGCGGGCGGCGGCGCGCAGCTTCGGGTCCTTGAAGGGACCGGACCGGGTGTTGAGCTGCAGGCTCGTGGTGCGGGTGGTCGCGGTCCCCTCGAGGGTGGCCTGGTCGAGGGTGGCGGCCTGGGCGACGGGGATCGCCTCGGCGATGTCGACCTGACCGGTGCGCACGGCGTTGGCGCGGGCGGTGCCGTCGGCGATGAAGCGGGCGTCGATGCCGGCGGCCTGGGCGCGGCCGCCCCAGTAGTCGTCGAAGCGGTCGAGGGCGGCGGAGGTGGAGCCGTTGACCTTGGTGAGCTCGAAGGGCCCGGTCGCGGTGCCGACGGGATCGGCGCCGTCCTTGTAGGCCTTCGGGGAGAGCACGGCGAGGCTGGGACTGGACAGGCGCAGGGGCAGGACGGGGTCGGGGTTCGTGGTGGTGATCCGTACGGCGGTGCTCTGCGCCTTGACCGTGAGGGTGACGCCGGAGAGGGCGGCCGGGGCGGGCCTGGCCTCGGTGGCGTGGGTGAGGGCGGCGGCGACCGCGGCCGGGGTGACCTCGGAACCGTCCTGGAAGGTGGCCTCGCGCAGGGTGAACAGCCAGGTGCGGTCGTTCTCGCGGCGCCAGGACTCGGCGAGCGCGGGAGCGGCGGCGCCGTTGGCGTCCAGGGCGGTCAGGCCCTCGGTGACGCCGAGGCGGCTGAGGAGGGTCGCGTCGGCACCGTACGGAGAGAGGTTCTCGGCGGGCGGGAAGGCGAGGGCGACGCGGAGGCGGGAGCCGTTGCCCCCCTTGTCGGACGAATCGCCGCCGGAGGAGGCGAAGCAGGCGGTGAGGACGGGAGCGAGCAGCAGGGAGCCAAGGAGGTGACGGCGTCGCATGGTTGGCCTATCGCCCCATCGATATCTCGAAGTGGACGACGTTGCTCGCACCGCCCGTGGTCTCGCGTTCGTCGTGCACGACCTTGCCGATCGTGCGCCAGAAGGGTTCGGCGCCGGGGACCGCCGGGTCGGTGTGCAGATACACCGAGCGATAGCCGCCGTCGGCGGCCGCGAAGGCGAGCAGCCCGTCGACCAGGCGGCGGGCGAGGCCGCGCCTGCGGTGCTCGGGGCGGACGTACACGCGGCGCAGCTGGGCGGTCTCGCCGGAGGGGTAGCGCTCGGCCAGCTCGCGCGGGTTCGGCGGGTGGGCGGGGCCGCGGGAGTCGAGGGCGGCGGTGGCCACGACGGTCTGGTCCTCCGGCTCGAAGGCGACGAGGAGGGTGTGGCGGGCCGGGACGAGATAGGCGGCGGCCGGGTCGATGATGTCGCCGTGCCAGCGGGGCACGTAGCCGGTAGCGAAGTCGCGGTAGACGGTGTCGAGCATCACGGCTCGCGCACCGTCGAGGTCGTCCGGGCCCGCGGCCCTGATGCTGTAAGTGCGCACTTGCACATCATATGCATTAAGCCTTTCCGGCTTGATCGCGGGGCGATTTGACAGTGATCGAATGGACGCCATAGAACCTACCGACATGACATCCATTTTCAAAAAGATGGAGCGGTAGTGCGCATCGCGTTCGTCGGCAAGGGCGGCAGCGGCAAGACCACGCTGTCGGCGCTCTTCTCCCGCCATCTGGCCCGTTCCGGCGCACCGGTGCTGGCCGTGGACGGTGACATCAACCAGCATCTCGCCGAGGCGCTGGGCCACGACGGCGACGACCTGGGTGCCCCTCCGCTGGGCGCGCACGTGGCCGACATCAAGGACTATCTGCGGGGCAGCAACCCGCGCATCGCCTCCCGCGAGGCGATGATCAAGACGACCCCGCCGGGCCGCGGCTCACGTCTGCTTCGGCTGCTCGGCGATGACGAACTGCACGCCAGACACGTCCGGCGGGTGGGTGACGTCCCGCTGATGGCGACGGGCGAGTTCGACGAGAGCGACCTGGGTGTGGCCTGCTACCACTCCAAGCTGGGCGGGGTGGAGCTGTACCTCAATCACCTGGTCGACGGCGCCGGCGAGTACGTCGTGGTCGACATGACGGCCGGCGCGGACGCGTTCGCCTCGGGCCTGTTCACCCGCTTCGACGTGACCTTCCTGGTGGCCGAACCCACCCGGAAGGGCGTCTCGGTCTACCGCCAGTACCGCGACTACGCACGGGAGTTCGGGATCCGGATCGCCGTGATCGGCAACAAGGTCACCGGCGAGGACGACCTGCTCTTCCTCAAGGAGCACGTGGGCGACGACCTGTTGACCCACCTGGTCCACTCGTCCTGGGTACGCGCCGCGGAACAGGGCCGCGCAGAAGGCGACTTGGATTCGCTGGAACCCCACAACCGGCACGCGCTGACGATTCTGCGCGAGGCCGTCGACTCCCAGCCCCGCGACTGGTCCCAGCTCCATCGCCACACGGTCGAGTTCCACCTGCGCAACGCCCGCTCCTGGGCGAACGAGGCGACCGGCCTCGATCTGGCGGCCCAGGTGGACCCGGACTTCGTACCGGGCCCGGCCTCCCTCATCTGACCCCCCACCGCACAGCAACAGACAGGAACCACAGCACATGTCTCTCAACGTCTCCCCGAAGCTCCTCGCCGAAGCCGAACAGGGCCACATCCGCGAGGAGGACTTCGTGGACACGGTCCGCACCTCCCTCCCCTACGCCTACGATCTGATCGCCTCCCTGGCCACCGAACTGCGCGACGGCACGGTGGAGTTCACCGACAACCAGACCCCTCCCCCGTCCGAGATTGAACGCGGCCAGCTCCTGCGCGCCCTCGCCAGCGACGCCATCCGCGGCAGCCTGGAACGCCACTTCGGCGTGGCCCTGGCCTTCCAGAACTGCCACCGGGTGGCGGCGTTCCGCCCGGAGTCGGTCACGGGTGAGACGTACGCCCGCTTCACGTCGGTACGGTCGCAGGTGCTGAACCAGTCGCCGGAGTTCCGGGACTGCTGAGCCCCCCGGTCGTCGGTCGTTCGGGCACAGCACTGCGTTCTCGCTGTGCCCGAACGGCCCCGCGTCGTGTACGGAAGGAAGGAACCGCAATGCCTGACGGCCTCGCGTGGATCGCCGATGCCTGGCGCGGCACGAGCCCGAGCGCCACCGACCTGTACGTCACCTGCGCCCGTGGCCTCAGCCCTCAGCAGCTGGCCGAACGCATGGCCGACCATGAACCTGTCGACATCGGGCCTGCCCTCACCGCCCAGGAAGCGCACCGCATGGTCGACCTCACGCAGATCTACTGCGTCGGCCGCATCGGCCAAAGCGGCGACTGGTCGTTCATCGTGGAGTGCGTGGGCAGTGAGGGCTGGGCCCTGGACCCTGCAACGTCCCGGGGCGCCGAGGTATTGATCTTCGACCCACAGCCGGACAATCCGCCCTCCTTTTTCAGGTACCTGGCCGACGGCGAGGTGCAGCTGCACTTCGAGTTGGGATTCGGGTACCACCCCGCCGGAGCCCAGCCCGACCTGCTGCGCCCGGCACTTGAGGCGGCCGGAGTCATTCCACCGGAGGACGACATGGACGACCTGCTGGGTGCAGACGAGGAGCTGGCACCTGTCGAAGAGAAGCGCCGGGTGTTGAGGGTCATCGGTGAGCACTTCGGGCTGTCGCTCCCACGGAAGGTGATCGAAAGCGGGCGGCTTCCTGCCGTGGTCACCCGCACCTCACCTCCGGCCTCCTGGTGACGACGAGGGTGAGTTCCGGTGGAGGGGTCGTAGGGCTGGAGTGCGGGCCGCCCTACGACCCTGCGGTCACGGGACTTCCGTCCCGGCCGTCACCGTGCCGTTGTCACCGCCGGCGCCGCCGCATACCCCGTCGGCCGGGCCGTGAAGGTGCCGCGGCCCTGGGTTCGGCTGCGCAACCTCGTCGCGTAGCCGAAGAGTTCGGCCAGCGGCACGGTCGCCGTGACGATCGCCGAGGCGCCGCGTGTGAGCGAGCCGGAGACCCGGCCGCGGCGTGCGGCGAGGTCGCCGAGCACTGCGCCGACGGCGTCCTCGGGGACGGTGACCGTGACCTCGACGACCGGTTCCAGGAGGACCATGGCGCAGGCGCGCAGGGCCTCTCGGAGGCCGAACCGGCCCGCCGTGCGGAAGGCCGTGTCCGAGGAGTCCTTCACATGGGTCGAACCGTCGGTGAGGGTGACGCGCAGCCCGGTCACCGGGTGCCCGCCAAGGGGGCCCTCGGCCAGCGCGTCCCGGCAGCCCGCCTCGACCGCGCGGACGTACTCCTGCGGGACCCGCCCGCCGACGACGGCCGAGCGGAACTCGAAACCCTCCGCCGACGGCTCCACGTCAAGCACGACATGCGCGAACTGCCCGGCCCCGCCGTCCTGTTTGACGTGCCGGAAGACAAGGCCGGACACGCCTCGTCCAACCGTCTCGCGGTAACTCACCCTCGGGCGGCCGACATTGAGCGTCAGGCCGTGCTCGCGCCGCACCTTCTCCACAGCGACCTCCAGATGCAGTTCACCCATGCCCGAGAGCAGGGTCTGACCGGTCTCGGCGTCCGTGCGGACGACGAGCGACGGGTCCTCATCGGCCAGTCGGGCGAGCGCCGAGGCCAACCGGTCGGTGTCGACGGACCGCTCCGCCTCGACCGCCACCGACACGACCGGCTCCGCCACGCCGGGCGGTTCGAGCACGAGCGGGGCGTCCGGCGCGCACAGGGTCGAGCCGGCGCGGGCCGACTTCAGCCCGACGACGGCGACGATGTCGCCGGCGACCGCCCGTTCCAACGGGGCGTGCCGGTCGGCCTGTACGCGCAGGATCCGCCCGATGCGCTCGCTGCGCCGCGCACGCGCGTCCCACACGGTGGCTCCCTTCTCGATCGTTCCCGAGTACACGCGTACGTACGTCAGCCGTCCCGTCGGGGTGGCGTTCACCTTGAACGCCAGCGCCACGAAGGGCGCCGCCGGGTCGCAGGGCCGCTCCTCGCCGTGCTCACCGCGTACGGCGGGTACGTCGAGCGGCGACGGCAGATACGCCACGACGGCGTCCAGCAGCGGTTCGACACCGCGGTTGCGGTAGGCCGAGCCGCACAGGACGACCACGCCGTCGCCGCTGTGGGTGAGGTCCCGCAGCGCGGCGGTGAGGGTACCGGCGGAGAGGGTCTCCCGGTCGCAGAACTCCTCCAGAGCGGCCGGGTGGCGTTCGGCGACCGCTTCCTCCAGGAGCCGCCGTCGCCGTAGGGCCTCCTCACGCAGACCGTCCGGGACGGGCCCCTCGTCGACGGCGGTGGTGTCGTCCGCCCAGGTCAGTGCCCGCATCCTCAGCAGATCGACGACTCCGGTGAAGCCGTCCTCGCTGCCGATGGGCAACTGCACGACCAGCGGAGCCGGATGCAGCCGGCTCCGGATCGACTCGACGGCCGCGTCCAGGTCGGCGCCCGCGCGGTCCAGCTTGTTGACGAACGCGATCCTCGGCACACCGTGCCGGTCCGCCTGCCGCCACACCGACTCGCTCTGCGGCTCCACGCCCGCGACCGCGTCGAAGACGGCGACCGCGCCGTCCAGCACCCGGAGCGAGCGCTCCACCTCGTCGGCGAAGTCGACATGCCCCGGGGTGTCGATCAGGTTGAGGCGATGTCCGTCCCACGCGCAGCTCACGGCCGCCGCGAAGATGGTGATCCCGCGGTCCCGCTCCTGCGGGTCGAAGTCGGTGACGGTGGTGCCGTCGTGGACCTCGCCGCGCTTGTGCGTGGTTCCGGTGGCGAACAGGATCCGCTCGGTGACGGTGGTCTTGCCCGCGTCGACGTGGGCGAGGATGCCGAGGTTGCGGACGGCGGCGAGCGGGTTGGGGTTGGTGGTGGTGCGCACGGCCCATGGCCTTTCGCGTGGTGTGATGACAGGGCTGCGCGATGGCCCCTACGACGACATGGCGGCACGTCACATATGCGTGCTACGGCGGTACTTGACCGTTCAGAAAGTCGTCACGGGCGTCCGGTGCCGGCCGCGCGGCGGGCACCGGAGGGTCGGGGACACGAGGATCACGTCGTACGACGTCCGGGGAACGGCGACAGCTGTGCGCACGCACATGGCCGTACTCCCCTCACTCGTCTTCCCTGGTCATGGCGAGTGTAGGGAGCCGGCCGGTTCGGCGCACGGGGTTTTCCGCGATCAGCCGCGCAGCCCCTGGAGGCCGTCGTAGGCGGACATGACGAGGTCCAATCCCCGGGTGTCCTCGGCGGGTTCACGCATCTGGTTGGTCGCGTACGCCACCACCATGCGGGCGTCGGGGTCGATCATGACGAGGGAGCCGCCCCAGCCGCCCCAGCCGAAGGTGGCGCCGAAGAGGCCGTAACCCAGGCCGTAGCGCTGTGTCATGCCGATCACGCGGTCCTCGCCGCTGAACTGCTCCTCCCGGGCCCGCCCGGCGCCGGCGGCCGACAGCAGCCGTACGCCCCGGACCGTGCCTTCGCAGGCGAGCACGGACTGGACGAGCGCGATGGAGCGGGCGTTGCCGAACCCGCTGGCGGCGGGGATCTGGGCACGCCGCCACGCCACGCTGTTGCCGTCCCGGACGCGCAGGGCGGTCGCGGAGGAGGGTGTCGCGTCGGGGCCGGGGGTGGCGGCGCCCGCGGTGTAGTCGTCGTCCCGGCCGGGCGGGGGGATGGTGAGCGCGACCCGGTGATCGTGTTCGGCGGAGAGTCCGATGTGGAAGTCGGCGCCGAGCGGCCCCGTCACTTCCTGGGCGAGGAACTCACCCACGGTGCGGCCGGTGATCCGGCGCAGGACCTCCCCCACCAGGAATCCCTGGGTGAGCGAGTGGTAGCCGGCCGCGGTGCCGGGCTCCCAGAGCAGCGACTGGGCGGCGAGCCGTGCGGTGGCGGCCGGCCAGTCGTAGAGCTCCTTGACCGGGCCCTCCCAGTGGGGCAGTCCCGCGGTGTGCGAGAGCAGATGCCGTACCAGCACCTTCTCCTTGCCGGCCGCGGCGAACTCCGGCCAGTACCGGGCGACCGGGGCGTCCACGTCGAGTTCGCCGCGGTCGGCGAGGATCAGGGCGCACAGTGCCGTCATCGTCTTGGTCGTGGAGAAGACGTTGGTGATCGTGTCCTGCTCCCAGGGGGCCGTCCGGTCGGCGTCGGCGAAGCCGCCCCAGACGTCCACCACCGGTTCACCGCCCACGAAGACGGCCACGGATCCGCCGACATCCCCCTCGTCCAGCAGCGCTGCCAGCTTGTTGGGGACGGCGGAGAACAGATCGTCGTACGTGCCCTGGATGTCGGCCATGCCGTGTATTGAGCGCCCGGCGGACGAGCCGGGTCAACCGGATTTCGCCGTCGTCCCGCCCCGGACGGACCCTCACCAGGGCTGCAAGGTTTCTTCAAGGCGATGGCAAGGCTTCCGACGCGGTGCGGGGGCACCCCCGCACCGAAACGATCCGCGATCCGCGATCACTCGACAACGGGGGCACCGATGAGGCACGGCACCGAGAACACACCGAGAACCGCCGCGGTCGCCGCGGTCGCCGCGGGGGACGACAGGGGCCAGTGGCTGACGCTGCCCGGCTGCAAGCGTGTCCTGGTCGTGGTCCACACCGAGGTGTACGGCCGGCGGTTGGGGGACCTGCTGCCTCTGCTCACCGCCGACCTGCGCCTGCAGGTGTACTTCACCATCGCGCCGCACGCGTTCAACGCGGGTGCCGCCCGTGCCGTCCCCGGACCCCTGCCCGACGGCAGCGTGCTGCCCTGGGAGCAGGCGCTCCGCATGCGGTTCGACCTGGTGCTGGCCGCGGGTTCCCAAGGGGTGCACGGGTTGCGCGGCCCGCTGTTGCGGCTGCCGCACGGGGCGGGCCACATGAAGCTGTCGCGGCTCGCCGACGGCCGCGATCCGGGAGCGGCACGTACCGTGGGCGGGCTGGGCAGGCGCTATCTCGTGCGTGACGGGCGAGTGGTCCCCCGGGCGCTGGCGCTGGCCCACCACGACGACCTGGCCAGGCTGCGTCGCATCTGCCCGGAGGCACTGCCCGTCGCCGAGGTGGTCGGCGACGCGACGTACGACCGGATCGTCACGAGTCTGCCGCTGCGCCCTCGGTACCGGGCCGCGTTGGGTGTGCGGCGCGGACAGAAGCTGGTGGTGGTCTCCTCCACCTGGGGCACCGGGTCGGCCTTCAACCGGCTCGACGCCCTGTTGCCCAGGCTGCTCACCGAACTCCCGGCGGCGGAGTACCGGATCGCCGTCCTGGTACACCCCAACGTCTGGTCCTGGCACGGCATCTGGCAGGTGCGGTCCTGGCTGGCGACGGCCGAACGGCGGGGCATCGCCGTCGTACCGCCCGACACGGACTGGCGTTCCTTGATCATCGCCGCGGACTGGGTTCTGGGCGATCACGGATCCGTGACGCTCTACTCGACCCTGACCCAGGCGGCGGTCCTGCTCGCGCGGTTTCCCGCGGACGACGTCGACCCGGCCTCGCCCGGTGCCGAACTGGCCGTATTGGCACCGGCGTTGACTCCGTCCGACGCGCTGCCCGAACAGCTCGCTTACGCTCGTGCCGCTCGTCCGGCCACGGGGTACGACCGGATCGCGCGCCGCATCTCCTCGGAGCCCGGACGCGCGGGGCGCAACACCCGTCGGCTCATGTACCGGCTGCTCGGACTGGGCGAGCCGGCCCGCGAGCCGTCGCTGCCCGTGGTCCCGCTCCCGGCGGCACTGTGGGACACGGGCCGGAACCAGGTGCCGGCGTGAACGACCTGCTCGCCGTCTCCCTGGACGGTGGTGTGGCCGAGGTGTGGCGCGAGTGCGCCGACGTGCTGTACGGCACCCGGCCCCTGCCCGTCGCGGCGGCGCTGCGGCTGTCCGTGCTGGCGCTGTGCCGCTATCCGGGCGCCGTCCTGGTGCTGGTCCCCCGGCTTGGCGGCGGGTTCCTCGCGCTGGCCCGAGACGCCCCCGGGCAGGCGGCGATGCCCGCGGGGTCGGAGCCCGGCCAGGCGGCGACGCCCGCTGGGCCGGAGCCCGGGCTCAGCCAAGGGCACGCAGGCGCCTCTCCAGCCGGTCCCGGTCCCTGTCGCTGACCGGCAGGTAGCGGGCCAGGGACTGGGCGTACCAGTCCCTGGCCCGCTCGACGTCACCCCGCTCCTCGGCCGCCTCGCCCAGCATCTCCAGCACATGCCCCTGCCAGTGCACCGAGCCGGTGTCCTCGAACTCGGCGAGGGCCCGCAGGAGCGTGCGGTCGGCGGCCTCGTGCCGGGTGCCGTCGCGGCGGGCCAGCGCCCGGCCGAGCAGAGCCAAGGCCCGGGCGGCGTCGTAGGGATCGCTCAGCTCCGTCAACTCGGTGCGGGCGCGCTCGAGTTGTCGTACGGCTTCGTCGGGCCGGCCGGCCGCCAGGGCCGTGTCGCCGAGGCTGAGCCGGGTCAGGGCGGCGCCCCGCCGGTAGCCGATCTCCTCCCGCAGGGCCAGGGCCCGGGTGAAGTGGGTGCCCGCCTCGGCCAGCCGCCCGGCGAGGCGGTAGGTCTGACCCAGGCCGTGGAGCGCCTGGGCCTCATTGCGGCGGGCCGCCTTCAGCGTCTCCCCCTCGGAGTGGTGGGCCACCTCACGGGCCAGCTCCCGTGCCTGCCGGAACCATGACAGGGCCTCCTCGAGACGGCCCACGTTGCGCAGGCCGGTGCCGCCCGAGGTCAGCATGCGGCTGATGCCGTCCCGGTCACCCGCGCGACGGGCCGCCGCGAGGCCGATCTCGTGCGCCTCGATCCAGAGCTCATAGGGGCGCAGACGCAGACACAGCGGCCACATCGCGTCGGCGAGTTGCCAGGCGGAGGCATGCCAGCCGCGGTCCGCGGCGGTGCGCAGGACGGCCATCAGGTGATCGCGTTCCGCGTCGAGCCAGCGCAGCGCACCGGGGGCTTCGGTGAACGGCGGGGGAACCGGCCGACCGGCGTAATCACGGCTCAGGGTGCGGTGGCTGGGGGTCAGCAGGGTCTCGGCGGCCGTGGCGGCCGACAGATAGAAGTCGACGACCCTGCGCAGGGCACCGCAGACGTCCCTCTCTGTCTCGGCCTCATCCGCGCACTCCCGGGCGTGCGCCCGAAGCAGGTCATGGAAACGGTAACGGTCGAGCCCGGTCCGTGGATCCGGTCCGAGGTCCTCCACCAGGTTCGCCTCCGCGAGTTCGTCCAGAAGACGGTCTGCTGCGTCGGGCCCCGTGCCACAGACGGCTGCCGCGACAGGAGGCGTGAACACGGTGAACGGCAGGAGGCTCAAGCGGCGGTAGGCGGCGGCCGGCTCCGGAGCGAGAACCCGGTACGACTCCTGGAGGGCGGCGCGCACGGCGGACTCACGTCCCACTCGGAGCGCGTCCAGCGGGCCGGTGCCCTCTGCGTCGCTCAGCGCCCTCGCCATCGCCGCCAGTGACTGACGTGGCCGAGCCGCCAGGCGGGCGCCCGCCACGCACACGGCGAGCGGCAGGTTCGCACAGGCACGCGCCATGGCCCGCGCGGCCTCGGGTTCCCGGCGTACCCGCTCCGCGCCGAGTCTGCGGCTGAGCAGTTCCACGGCGTCCCGGGTCGCCAGAACGCTCAGGGGGACGAAGGCGGCGCCCTCCAGTCCGAGGCCGGTCAGCCGGTTCCGGCTGGTCACCGCGGTGACGGCGGCGACCGAACCGGGCAACAGGGGACGCACCTGGGCGGCGCTGAGGGCGTTGTCGAGGAGGAGGGCGATCCGGGCGTCGGCGGTGACCGAACGCCACAGCGCGGCCCGTTCGTTCAGCTCCGCGGGTACCTCCGTGCGACCGAGGGAGCGCAGGAGATGCCCGAGCAGTTCGCCGGGGCGGGCGGGGCCGTCGGGCGAGTGGCCACGCAGGTCGGCGTACAACTGTCCGTCGGGGAAGGAGTCGGCCCGCGCCAGCAGCCAGCGTCTGGCCAGGGTGGTCTTCCCGACGCCCGCGGGCCCGCTGACGACGGCGACCACGGGGCTGTCGCGTGCGGTGCCGACCAGACGGTCCAGTCGAGCCAGTTCGTCCTGCCGGTTGGTGAAGTGGCCGGGCACCGGAGGGAGTTGTCGTGGCAACACATCAGCTGCTGCGGCCGGTGGGCGGGGCGCCGGATGGAAGTGCACCCCGCCGGTGATGTCGCGCGCCTGGACCACCGGGCCGCTCACCGTGGCCGACGCGCCGACGGTGTTGGCCACATCGTCGTGCCGGTCGACGCTTCCGGCACCCAGAGCAGCCTCGACCCAGCCGGCCAAAGCGTCGGTGAAGCCGGGCCGAAGGCCCGCCTGTCGCACCAGCAGGTCCGCCAACTCCCGCACCTGCGCTCCGGCCCGGGGGCCCGAGGCGTACTGGCCGATCCGGTGCAGCACCGGGTCGGCGAGCGCGGGCGGTAACCCTTCCTCCACGAGCCGGACGAGCGCCCGCCGCACCTCGGGGCGGCGAAGAGCCACCGCCAGAGCGGCCGGCAATTCCGCGGCCGTCACCTCGTCCATGCGCGACTTTCCCCCTCGGTCCGGCACCGGTGACCCGCGTCCTACCCGTGACGTCCTTGAACCAGACCGATCAAGTCCAGTTAGCGGCCTGATCAGAAGGAATTGGCCAATATTAAGTCCAACTAGAGTTCTTATTTGAACAGTTATTGACCGCATGCGACTCTTACTTTCACCGAGCACAGGCCGGCCGTTGGACGGAGGCACTGGTGGAGTGGGAGATTCGCGTACTCGGGCCGGTCCAACTGCGCGGAGCCGGACACGTCGACGCACTCGGCTCGGCCAAGGAACGCCTGCTCCTCGCAGCCCTCGCATACAACGTGGGCCGACCGGTCTCGCTCGACACCCTGGTCCACCGGCTGTGGGACGACGCCCCGCCCGGCCGGCCGGGCGCGAGCCTGCACGCCTACGTCGCCCGGATCCGTCGCCGCCTGCGCCTCATCGGCGCCGGTGAACGACTCGTCCAGCAGGCCCACACCTACACGCTCGAACTCGACGCCGACCGCGTGGACTGCCACCGCTTCCAGAGCCTGACCGCCCAGGCCCGCTCGCTGAGCGACGGCGGCAACGACACCGAGGCCCTCCGGCTCCTGGCCGAGGCGGAGGAGCTCTGGCGCGGAGAGCCCCTGGCAGGACTGCCCGGACAGTGGGCGGAGCACATCCGCGGCCTGCTCACGGAGCGACGGCTGCCGACACAGCTGATCCGCACCGCCGCCGAACTGCGCAACGGTCACTTCGCCGACCTCGTACCCGACCTCACCGCCCTCCTTGCGGAGCGCCCCACCGACGAGCTGGTCGCCGGCAGGCTCATGACCGCCTCCTACGGCTGCGGGCGCCAGGCGGACGCACTGCGCGTCTACGACTCCGTACGGCGCCGTCTGCGTGCGGACCTCGGCGCGGATCCCGGCGAGGAACTGGCCCGATTACAGAGGCTCATCCTCGACGGCGCCCCCGTCCAGGCCCTGCTCCCCCGCGCGGAATCCGCGGTGTCCGCCCCGCAGACACTGCCCAGCCATGGCGAACTGGTCGGCAGGGAAGGGGAGTTGGCCACCATTCTGCGCGACGCCACCGCGGGCTCGGCGGCGTCGGTGATCGCGCTCCAGAGCGTGTCGGGCATGGCCGGGGTGGGCAAGACCTTGATCGCGTTGCATGCCGCCAGGCGCCTGGCGCCGCACTTTCCGGACGGTGCCGTCCATCTCGACCTGGGCACTCACGCCTTCGAGTCGTCCCCGCTCACTCCCGAGGCCGCGCTCACCGCACTGATCCGCGCCTTCGGGGTCCCCGCGTCCGCTCTGCCCCACGACCAGGAGGGCCTCGTGGGACTGTGGCGCAGCCTGCTCGCCAACCGCCGCGCCGTCGTCGTCCTCGACGACGTCGCCGGCCCCGAACAGCTCCGCCCACTCCTGCCGGGTGCCTCACGGTCACTGATCATCGTGACCAGCCGCCGCAGGCTCACGGGCCTGCCCGGCATCCGCTCGATCCAGCTGGACGTGCTTCCGTCGCGGGACGCCATCGCCCTGTTCCGGACCGTGGCGGGAGAAGAGCGCACCCACCGGCACAACGAGGTGGCGGACATCGTCCGGCTGGCCGGCCATCTGCCCCTGGCCGTGGAGCTCGTCGCGGGCCGGCTGGCCTCCCGCCCCTCCTGGACGACGGCCCATCTCCTGCGCAGACTCACGCACGGACAGGGCCGGTTGAAGGAAATCCGCGACGGCACCCGAGGAGAGATCGGCCGGGTTTTCGACGTCTCGTACCGCACACTCAAGATCGAGGAACAAACAGTTTTCCGATTCCTGGGACTGCGGTTCGGAGCCGATATCGACGTGTACGGCGTGGCGGCCCTGGCCGGTCTTCCAGTGACCGCTGCGGAGGACGCCCTGGAAGGCCTTCTTGACGCGCATCTCATCAGGGAACCCGCGCCCGAACGTTTCGCCTTGCATGATCTCCTCGGCGAATACGCGCGCGCTCTCACCCTGTCCGAAGATCCGAAACCGGCACGCGACCGGGCGGTCGCCCGACTGATCGATTTCTATGTACAGGCATCCGATGCGGCGGACCGGATGATCTACCCACGGCGTCTGCGAATGGACCACCCCCTCACCTCCTCTCCGTATCAACTCCCTTCCTGGGAAGATCCCTTGACGGCTCGAAGGTGGCTCGCTGCGGAGTGCTCCGCGCTGCTGGCCGCCGAACGTCACTGCCGTGCGGGCGGGCGCGCGGAACCGGCCGCACTGCTCGCGAGCGCACTGGCCGCCTTCCTCGACGACGAGGGCCACTCCGCCGACGCCCAGCGCGTCCACGCCGGCGCGGTCGAGTACTGGCAGGGCACCGGGGCACGGCACCGAGCGGTCCACGCGTCGATCGACCTCGGCAACAGCCTGTCCCAGTGGGGCCGCTACGAGGAGGCTCACACCGCTCTGCGCCGGGCGCTCGTCGACGCCGGGGAACTCGGTGCGGCCGCAGCGGAGGCCGAGGCCCTGCACCGGCTCGGCGTACTGCACTGGAATCTCGGTCGGCTTTCCGAGGCGCTCGAATTCCAGCGGGAGACCCTGCGCAAACGGCTCTTGTCAGGCGATCCGTGGCAGTTGGGCCGCGCACGGAACAACCTCGGAATAACCAACCTGTATCTGGGGAATTTCGAGGAGTCCCGACAATATTTCGACACGGCGCTCACCGATTTCCAGAGCGCCGGCGACAGGCGTGAGTACGCGCATGTCCTCAATAATCTCTCCGACCTTTTTCTCCGCACGGGCGACCCACAGCGGGCACGCCATCTGCTCGAGAACGCCCTTGAAGTGCTCAGGGAAACGGGGGTCCCCTCGGAGCGGGCCATTACCCAGGTGAATCTGGCAAGCACGATGAAATCACCCGACGACCTGACCCTCATGCTGGACCTCTTCAACGACTCCCTCGCGACCTTTCGTAGGTCCAACGACCGTCGCAACGCCTCGGAGACCCTGCACGCCATGGGCAAGGCCCTGTACGCGGCAGGACGCTTCGGGGAGGCGACCACCCGCCAGCAGCACGCTCTTGACCTTGCCAGAAGCGTGGGTGCCGCCCACGAGGAGGGGCAGGCGCTCCACGCGCTGGGGCTCGCCGAACACCGGCTCGGCCGCCATGCCTCGGCCGTCGCACACCTCACCGAGGCCGTCGAGGTCGCCGACCGAGTGGGGGCGGCACACGAAGCGGCACGAGCGCGGGAAAGCCTGCTCTCGGTACAGGCCGCCTATCAGACGGAGGACTCACCGAACAGTCCTTCGCGGGAGAAAGCCTCGCGATTTGCGTGATCGACTGCGATGCATGTATTCACGTTCCTGCAAGGCAGGCAGAACAGCCTGCCTACTGACCAGTAAATGGAGCAGGAAGAAGAATGCCCCAAAGCAAGACCGTGAAGTTCGCCCTCCGCGGCGCGGCCGCAGTCCTCATCGGCTTCTCCGCCTTCGCGCTCGTCACGAATATCTGTATCCCTTCGAGCGCGACTGCCGCGGCCTCTCGCGCCTGAGCAAGTTCGGGTGCGGCGACGAAAGCGCTTGTCGTCGCCGCACCATCCCCTGCTCCACCTTTCCAGGACAAGGAGTGCGCCCATGGATCCCATCTCGGTGGCCCTGCTCGCAGCGTGGGCCGGAGGACTCGGCGGAGAGGCCGGGCGACAGGCATGGGACGGTCTGGTCACGCTGGTGCGACGCCCGTTCCGGCACGGCGGAACGGAGTCGGACACCGAAGAGGCACCCTCGGTGAGTTCGGGCGAGTCCGAACTGGTCGCCCTCGCGCGGACACCGGAGGACGGCGCACGAGCGCATGCGCTGAGTACCGCGCTGGCCGTCAGGGCGGCACTGGACGCCGACTTCCGCCGCGGCCTGGAGGACTGGTGGGAGCAGGCCCGGCGAACGGCCGACACGGGCGTGAGCAACCACATCAGCGGCGGGACGTTCCACGCGCCCGTCATTCAGGCGCGCGACATCTCCGGCGGCTCGTTCCAGGGCTCGCCGCCCGCGCCGTAGCCGGGCAACGCGAAAGACCCCACATCACGTGGGGTCTCTACTGGTGTCCGAGGGGGGACTTGAACCCCCACGCCCGATAAAGGGCACTAGCACCTCAAGCTAGCGCGTCTGCCATTCCGCCACCCGGACCAGGTGTCTGCCGCCTTGACGGAGGTGTTCCGCGCGGCGACATGGACAACAATACCAAGCTTTCACAGTGCCCTTCACCTGCGTTTCCGTCGTCCGGCGGTGACCTGGGAGCGTGTGACCGTATTCTGTATACGATTAGTCTGTATACTGTTGTCACCAATGACTCCGGCTCGGAGGCGACATGGCAGATCTGGATTCCGCGGTGGTGCTCGGCATGGCAGACCAGGCACCCGACGGCATAGTGATCATCGACAGTGAAGGGCTGATCCGCTACTGGAACCGGGGCGCGGAGCGCATCTTCGGGTTTCCGGCGGCCGACGTGGCCGGTCGGAGCCTGGACGTCATCATTCCCGAGAGGCACCGCAAGCGGCATCAGGACGGGTTCGAGGCGGCCATGGAGCGGGGGTACAGCAAGTACGGGGACGCGGATCTGCTGAACGTCCCGGCGCTGGCCGCGGATGGGCGCAAGCTGTCCATCGAGTTCAGCGTGGTGCTGCTGGCGGGGCCCGACGGCAGCTCCTACTGCGGCGCGGTCATCCGGGACGTGACCGCGCGACGCGAGCGGGAGCGGGAGCTGATGCGGCGCCGGGCCGAGAAGACGACGGTCTGAGCCCCGCCGGACAGCGCGGAAGCGGCCGTGGCCTCGGGGCCACGGCCGCTTCGCGTCGGCTGCGGGTCAGACGATGACCCCGCTCTCCTTCAGCCGGCCGATGGTCTCCTCGTCGTAGCCCAGTTCCACCAGGACCTCGGAGCTGTGCTCGCCCAGCAGCGGGGCGCCGACGACCTCCGGCTTGAAGGAGGAGAACTTCACCGGGCTGCCGACCGTCAGGTACGTGCCGCGGCCCTTCTGCTCGACCTCGACGACCGTGCCGCTGTTGCGCAGGTCCTCGTCGTAGGCGATCTCCTTCATGCTCATCACCGGGGCGCAGGGCACCTCCCACTCCCGCAGGATGTCCACCGCCTCGTACTTGGTCTTGTCCGCGAGCCACTTCTCGATCTCCTCGAAGATCTCGAAGATGTGCGACTGGCGGGCTCGCGCGGTGGCGTACTCCGGGTCCTCGGCCCACTCGGGGTGGCCGATCACCTCGGCGGTGCGCTTCCAGTTCTGCTCCTGGACCGTGAAGTAGATGTACGCGTTCGGGTCGGTCTCCCAGCCCTTGCACTTGAGGACCCAGCCGGGCTGGCCGCCGCCGCCCGCGTTGCCGCCGCGCGGCACCACGTCGGTGAACTCGCCGTTCGGGTACTGCGGGTACTCCTCCAGGTGGCCGACCCGCTCCAGGCGCTGTTGGTCGCGCAGTTTGACGCGGCAGAGGTTGAGCACGGCGTCCTGCATGGAGACGGAGACCTTCTGACCGCGGCCGGTCCTGCCGCGGTCGATGATCGCGGTGAGGATGCCGATCGCCAGGTGCATACCGGTGTTGGTGTCGCCGATGGCGGCGCCGGAGATGGTGGGAGGGCCGTCCCAGAAGCCGGTGGTGGAGGCGGCGCCGCCCGCGCACTGGGCGACGTTCTCGTAGACCTTGAGGTCGTTCCAGGACGACTGGTCGTTGAAGCCCTTCACCGAGCCGAAGATCAGCCGCGGGTTGAGCTCCTGGATGCGCTCCCAGGTGAAGCCCATGCGGTCCAGGGCGCCCGGGGCGAAGTTCTCCACCAGGACGTCGGCGTCCTTGATGAGCTTCTCCAGCACCTCCTTGCCCTCGGCGGTCTTGGTGTTGATGGCGAGGGAGCGCTTGTTGCTGTTGAGCATCGTGAAGTAGAGCGCGTCGAGGTCCTCGATGTCCCTGAGCTGACGGCGCGTCACATCACCGCCGTTGGGGCGCTCCACCTTCAGGACGTCGGCGCCGAACCAGGCGAGCATCTGTGTGCAGGCGGGACCGGCCTGGACCCCGGTGAAGTCGATCACCTTGATTCCGGCGAGCGGCTTTTCACTCATGTGAGCTTCCTTTTCGTGAAGTTGCGCGGTCTACGAGGTCTAGGCGGTCACTTCTTGGCCGGCGTGATGTTGCCGACGGTGATGCCCTTGGGGTTGAGGTGCGAGATGTGACCGCTCTCGGTGCCGGCCGAGGGGTCGATCACGCAGTCGATGAGCGCCGGGCCGCCGGAGGCGAGGGCCTCGGTGAGGGCGGCGGTGACCTCGGCGGGTGTGGTGGCCCGGTAGCCCTTGCCGCCGAACGCCTCGATGAGCAGGTCGTGGCGGGCCGCCGACATCAGGGTCGTGGGCGAGGGGGCGTCGTCGTACGGGTTGGTGTCGTCGCCGCGGTAGACCCCGCCGTTGTTCATGATCACGGTGACGACGGGCAGCTTGTAGCGGCAGATGGTCTCGATCTCGATGCCGCTGAACCCGAAGGCGCTGTCGCCCTCGATGGCCACGACCGGGGCGCCGCTCTCGACGGCGGCGGCGATCGCGTAGCCCATGCCGATGCCCATGACGCCCCAGGTGCCGCTGTCGAGGCGGTGGCGCGGCACGTGCATGTCGATGACGTTGCGCGCGATGTCCAGGGCGTTGGCGCCCTCGTTGACGATGTACGTCTCCGGGTGCGCGTGCACGACGTCGCGTACGGCCTTCAGGGCGCCCATGAACTGCATGGGGTGCGGGTCGGCCTTGAGGCGCTTGGCCATCTTGGCGACGTTCTGCGCCGAGCGCGCCCCGAGCTCCTCGCGCCAGGCCGAAGGAGCCGTGATCTGGCCGGGCTTGGTGCGTTCGGCGAGCGCGTCGAGCACCGACTCGATGTCGCCGACGAGGGGTGCGGAGATGGGCTGGTTGCTGTCCATCTCCTTGGGGTCGATGTCGATCTGGACGAACTTGGCGTCGGGGTTCCATCCCGTCTGGCCGTGGCCGAGGAGCCAGTTGAGGCGGGCGCCGATCAGCATCACGACGTCGGCCTTCTTCAGCGCCAGGGAACGGGCGGTGGCCGCCGACTGGGGGTGATCGTCGGGCAGCAGGCCCTTCGCCATCGACATCGGTACGTACGGAATGCCGGTCGACTCGATGAACTGCCGTACCTTGGCGTCCGCTTGGGCGTATGCGGCCCCCTTGCCCAGCACCACCAGCGGGCGCTCGGCGGAGGCGAGGAGCTCGATCGCCCGGTCCACGGCCTCCGGCGCGGGCAGCTGGCGCGGGGCGGGGTCGACCAGGCGGCTCAGCGTGCGGTCGCCCTCCGCCTTGGGCATGATGGCACCGAGGACCGCGGCGGGGATGTCGAGGTAGACACCGCCGGGGCGCCCGGAGATCGCGGTGCGCAGGGCGCGGGCGATGCCGCGGCCGATGTCCTCCACCCGGCTGACCCGGTAGGCGGCCTTCACGAAGGGCTGCGCGGCGGCGAGTTGGTCCATCTCCTCGTAGTCGCCCTGTTTGAGGTCGACGAGGTGGCGCTCGCTGGAGCCGGAGATCTGGACCATCGGGAAGCAGTTGGTGGTCGCGTTGGCCAGGGCCACTAGGCCGTTGAGGAAGCCCGGGGCGGAGACCGTGAGGGCCACGCCGGGTTTCTTGTTGAGGTAGCCGGCGATGGCGGCCGCGTGTCCGGCGTTGCTCTCGTGCCGGAAGCCGATGTAGCGGATGCCCTGCGCCTGGGCGAGCCGGGCCAGGTCGGTGATCGGGATGCCGACCACCCCGTAGATGGTGTCGACGTCGTTCATCCTGAGCGCGTCGACGACCAGGTGGTACCCGTCGGTGAGCTCGGTCGCGACGTCGGTTGCTGCCGCGGTCTCCAGGGTCGAGGGAGCGGTCATGGTCCGAGGTCCTCCTTGGGCAGGTCCTGCCGGAGCGGCTACTTCTCTCACCATCGGCAGCGCGCTCGTCCGCGTCCAAGACCCATCGGCGACCAGCCGATAAACGGCGTCTATCGAGGGCTGGTCAGGGGCTTTTCAACTCCCTTGATAGACAGCTGCTATCGGCCGGTCGCCAGCGGGTATTGGACGTCCACCGGGTGCCACCGCACGCTCGCAGAGGATGTTTCATCGGACCTGTGCGAGGGGGTGGGGTCATGGCCGTTCCGGCCGCGGCATCCGTGCGTGACGCGGACCGGTACCGGTCTGTGGAGGTCACGGGCCTCGTCGATCTCCTCGACCGGCAGGTGCGCGAACGCCCGTACGCCCGGGCGCTGATGGTGACCGGCGAGCGGGTGCAGCTGTCGTACCGGACCCTCGCGACCCTGGCCGACGACGTGGCCGGGCGGCTGGGTGGCGCGGGGCTGAGCCGTGGTGATGCGGTCGGTCTGATCTGCGCCAACACGGCGGAGTTCGTCGTCGGGTTGCTCGGTGCGGCGCGGGCCGGGTTGGTCGTGGCTCCGCTGGATCCCGCGCTGCCCGAGTCGCAACTGTCCGCACGGCTGACGGCGTTGGGGGCGCGGGCGGTTCTCCTCGATCCGTCGGTGCCCGGTGTCGTCCCGCCTCCGGTGCCGGCCTGGCCGCTGCGGGTGGACGTCTCCCGGGCGGGGACGGCTGCGGTGGTGCTCGAACCCGGTGTCTGTGAAGTGCCGCAAGGCGGGGGCGCGGCCGGGGAGTTGTCGGAGCGGGACGCCCTCGTGCTGTTCACCGCCGGCACCACCGACCGGGCGAAGATGGTCCCGTTGACGCACGCCAATGTGGCCGCCTCGCTTCGGAACATCTGCGCCACCTACGAGTTGGGCCCCGGGGACGCGACGGTCGCGGTGATGCCGTTCTTCCACGGCCACGGGCTGTTCGCCGCGCTGCTGGCCTCCCTGGCGAGCGGGGGCTGCGTGCTGCTGCCCGAGCGGGGACGGTTCTCCGCCGCCACGTTCTGGGACGACATGCGGGCGGTGGCCGCCACGTGGTTCACGGCGGTGCCGGCGATCCACGAGATCCTTCTGGACCGGTCGGAGCGGGAGTACCCGGGTCCGCGGGCGCCGCGCCTGAAGTTCGTCCGCAGTTGCAGCGCACCCCTCAACACGGCGACACAGCGGGCGCTGGAGCGCACGTTCGGTGCGCCGCTGCTGTCCGCGTACGGGATGACCGAGTCCTCGCACCAGGCGACCAGCGAACCGCTGCCGCAGCGGGGAGCGCTCCGGCAGGGGTCGGTGGGCCGTCCGACCGGGGTCGAGGTGCGGGTCGTGGACCGCGCCGGACGTCCCTGTCCGGCGGGCGTCGAGGGCGAGGTATGGGTACAGGGGCCTACGGTCGCCCGGGGCTATCTCGCCGACGGGGACGAGTCGGCGCGGACCTTCGTCGACGGGTGGCTGCGCACCGGTGATCTGGGCGCGCTGGACGAGGCCGGGTATCTGTCGCTGACCGGGCGGATCAAGAACCTCATCAACCGGGGCGGGGAGAAGATCTCGCCCGAGCATGTCGAGGACATCCTGGCCGGCTGCCCGGGGGTCGCGGAGGCGGCCGTGTTCGCCGTCCCCGACGCGGTGTACGGGCAGCGGGTGGGTGCCGCGGTGGTCGTGCGCGAGGTCGACGGCATCGGGCGCGAGGAGATCCTGCGGTACTGCCGTGACCGGCTGGCCGCCTTCGAGGTACCGGACCGGCTCGAACTGGTCACCGCGCTGCCGTACACCGCGAAGGGGGGACTGGACCGAAAGGCGGTGCAGGCGCGGTACGCGTCCTGAGGGGGCGCGGCGGGTGTCGTGGTCGGTGAGGGGTGCCGGCCGGGGGCAGGAAGGTGCCGGGCGTCCCGGCCGGGAGGGGCACGAAGGTGCCCGGCGTCACGGCCGGGGGGCACGAAGATACCCGGCGTCCCAACCGGGGGCCACGAAGATACCCGGCGCCCCAGCCGGGGGGCAGGAAGGCGTCCGGTGAGAGGTCCGTCGCCGCGCTGCGGGGAACTGCCGGGGCGGCTGGACCGGTAGCTGCTACGGGATCGACACGCGCGATGCAGACCTCGGCGCCCGTCAGCGCACTCGGGGCGCGAGCGGTAGGGGCCCGGCCAAGCCCACCCCGACGCCGAGCCGCCGCCCTGTCGTACCTCACGGAGACGGCACGCGTTGGGGTCCTCGCCCTCACGACAACCGCTGGAAGACCCCGCACCAGGAGCTCGCCCGACGGGACCGGCCAGCAACCATCACTCGCCACATCCTCGCCACCTTGGCATACCTCACCACAGACAAACCGCACCCGCCGGCAGGCTCAGCGCACCCGGTGCTCGGTGGGCAGGGGGCGGGCGAAGAAGTCGTCCAGGGAGAGGCCCGTCGCCGCGTTGACGAACGCGCGGGCGGCGACAGAGCCGGGGGTCGCCGCGTGGATCGCCACGGAGACCTGGGCCCCGGCCTCGGGGTCGACCAGCGGCAGGGCTCTCGTCCGGCCGACCACCGGCATCGCGCGCAGCCAGGTGTGCGGCACGATGCTCGCCCAGCCACCGCCGCCCACGTGTGCGTAGAGGGAGGCGATCGAGTCCGTCTCGACCTGCGGGGTGACCACGTACCCCTTCTCCGCGAACACGGTGTCGACGATCTGCCGGATCCGCATGTCCGGCGTGAGCAGCGCGAGCGGCAACTGGGCCGCGTCCGCCCAGGGCACGGTGGCGGACTGGGCCACCAGTTGGTCGTCGGAGACCAGGAGCATGTACCTCTCCTGGTAGAGGGGGACGATCTGGAGGCCCTCCTGGTCGTCCGGGTCGAAGTGGGCGATGGCCACGTCGAGTTCGTAGTCGCGCAGCTGGCGATGGAGTTCCTTCGTGGACAGCCGGGAGCGGACCTGGACCTTGGCCAGGGGATGTGCCGCGCAGAAGGCGGCCACGGGAAGGGCGAGGGTCGTGGACGCGGTCGGGTCGGTGCCGAGGCGGAGGGTTCCGGTGATACCCGACTGCACGGCGGCCACCTCGGCCTTGAAGGCGTCCTGTTCGGCGAGGATCCGCTTGGCCCACACCACGAGCCGCTCGCCCTCCGGGGTGAGGCCCTGGTAGTTGTGGCCGCGATTGATGAGCGTGACGTTGAGCTCCCGCTCCAGCTTGGCGATCGCCGCCGAGAGCGCGGGCTGGGAGACATAGCAGGATTCCGCCGCCCGGGCGAAGTGCCGTTCCCTCGCCACCGCCACGAAGTATTCGAGCTGCCGGAACAGCATGAGCGGCTCCTCCCTGGCCACCGGATCACTGACTCCATACTGTATGCAGTGTGGGGTGATGTACAGGGAGGAGACCGCACCAGTCAGCGGAGGAGCTTCACCGCGGCCACCACCAGCGGGTCGAGGCCATCCACGCCGGCGTCGACGTACTCGTGGAGCCGGAGGCGCATGCGCGGGTCCCAGAACCTGCCGATGTGCCCCGCGATCGCTTCCGCGGCCTCCTCCCCCGGCAGATGGCCGAGGTTCCTGGCAATGTCGTTGGCCATCCTGCACTCCGACGGCACGGTCGCTGTCATCTCAGTCCACCACCGTTACGAGGTCGTTCTCGGCGGCATCGGTCTCGCTCTGCCGGTCCGGGCGGGCGAGCGCCACCTGTACGGCGGTCACCTTGTACTCCGGGCAGTTGGTCGCCCAGTCGGAGTTCTCGGTGGTCACCACGTTGGCGCCGGTGACGGGGTGGTGGAACGTGGTGTACACGACCCCGGTCGGCATGCGGTCGGAGAGCTCCGCACGCAGGGTGGTCTGCCCGACGCGGCTGGCCAGGGTGACCATGTCGCCGTCCTTGATGCCGCGGTCCTCGGCGTCGTGCGGATGGAGCTCCAGTACGTCCTCGGGGTGCCAGGCGACATTGCCGGTACGGCGGGTCTGGGCGCCGACGTTGTACTGGCTGAGGATGCGGCCCGTGGTGAGGACCAGCGGGAAGCGCCGGGTGCTGCGTTCGGTGGTCGGCACGTAGGACGTGACCACGAACTTGCCCTTGCCGCGCACGAATTCGTCCACGTGCATGACGGGCGTGCCCTCGGGTGCCTCCTCGTTGCACGGCCACTGGACGCTGCCGAGCTTGTCGAGGAGGTCGAAGGAGACTCCGGTGAACGTCGGGGTGACCGACGCGATCTCGTCCATGATCTGGCCGGGATGGTCGTAGGACATCTCGTAGCCCATGGCGGTGGCGATCTCGCTGACGATCTGCCACTCGTGCTTGCCGGTCTTCGGCTTCATCACCGCGCGTACCCGGTTGATGCGGCGTTCGGCGTTGGTGAAGGTGCCGTCCTTCTCCAGGAAGGACGCCCCGGGCAGGAAGACGTGCGCGAATTTGGCCGTCTCGTTGAGGAACAGGTCCTGGACGACGACGAGTTCCATCGCTTCGAGGGCCGCGGTGACGTGCCCCAGGTTGGGGTCGGACTGGGCGATGTCCTCGCCGTGCACGAACAGGCCGCGGAAGGTGCCGTCGATGGCCGCGTCGAACATGTTGGGGATGCGAAGTCCCGGTTCGGCGAGGAGGGTTCCGCCCCAGAGGTTCTCGAAGACGGTCCGGACGGCGTCGTCGGAGACGTGCCGGTAGCCGGGGAGTTCGTGGGGGAAGGAGCCCATGTCGCAGGAGCCCTGGACGTTGTTCTGGCCGCGCAGGGGGTTCACGCCGACGCCGTCGCGGCCGATGTTCCCGCATGCCATCGCGAGGTTGGCCATCCCCATGACCATGGTCGAGCCCTGGCTGTGCTCGGTGACGCCGAGGCCGTAGTAGATGGCCCCGTTGGGGGCTTCGGCGTACAGCCGTGCGGCGGCCCGGAGTTCGGCGGCCGGTACGCCGGTGATCTCCTCGACGGCCTCCGGGCTGTTCTCCGGGCGGGCGATGAACTCCGCCCAGTCGCCGAAGCCTTCGCACCGTGCGTCGACGAAGGACCGGTCCACCAGGCCCTCGGTGACGACCACGTGCGCCATCGCGTTGACGACGGCCACGTTGGTGCTGGGCCGCAGCTGGAGGTGGTGCTGGGCCTCGACGTGCGGGGAGCGGACGAGGTCGATACGGCGCGGGTCCACCACGATCAACTTCGCGCCCTCGCGCAGCCGGCGCTTCATCCGGGAGGCGAACACCGGGTGGCCGTCGGTGGGGTTGGCGCCGATCACCATGATGACGTCGGCCTCGGCGACCGAGCGGAAGTCCTGTGTGCCGGCCGACTCGCCGAAGGTCTGCTTGAGTCCGTAGCCCGTCGGGGAGTGGCAGACGCGGGCGCAGGTGTCGACGTTGTTGTTGCCGAAGGCCGCGCGGACCATCTTCTGTACGACGTAGACCTCTTCGTTGGTGCACCGCGAGGAGGTGATCCCGCCGATCGCGCTCGATCCGTGCCGGTCCTGGATCTCGCGCATCCGCCGGGCGACCGTGCCGATCGCCTCGTCCCAGTCGACCTCGCGCCAGGGGTCGGTGATCCGGTCGCGGACCATGGGCTTGAGTTGCCGGTCGGGGTGGGTGGCGTAGCCGAAGGCGAAGCGGCCCTTCACGCAGGAGTGGCCCTCGTTGGCGCCGCCGTCCTTGTACGGCACCATGCGCACGAGTTCGTCGCCGCGCAGCTCGGCCTTGAAGGAGCAGCCGACCCCGCAGTACGCGCAGGTGGTCACAACTGACCTGGTGGGCATGCCGAGTTCGACGACCGACCGCTCCTGGAGCGTGGACGTCGGGCAGGCCTGGACGCAGGCACCGCAGGAGACGCACTCGGAGTCCATGAAGGTCTCACCCGCACCCGGCGAGACCTTGGAGTCGAAGCCGCGGCCCTCGATGGTGAGGGCGAAGGTGCCCTGGACCTCGCCGCAGGCGCGGACGCAGCGGGAGCAGGCGATGCACTTGGAGGGGTCGAAGTCGAAGTAGGGGTTGGAGGTGTCCTTCTCGGCGTCGAGGTGGTTCTCCCCCTCGTAGCCGTAGCGAACCTGCCGAAGGCCCACCACCCCTGCCATGTCCTGGAGTTCGCAGTCCCCGTTGGCCGGGCAGGTCAGGCAGTCCAGGGGGTGGTCGGAGATGTAGAGCTCCATGACGCCCTGGCGGAGCTTCTCCACCTTCGGGGTCTGTGTGCTGACCTTCATGCCGTCGGCGCACGGGGTGGTGCAGGACGCCGGGGTGCCGCGCCGGCCGTCGATCTCGACCACGCACAGCCGGCAGGAGCCGAACGCCTCCAGGCTGTCGGTGGCGCAGAGTTTGGGGATGTCGACGCCGGCCTGCGCGGCCGCGCGCATCACCGAGGTGCCCTCGGGCACGGTCACCGGCAGGCCGTCCACCTCGACGGACACCGTCGCCGGCCCTGGCCTCTCGGGGGTTCCGAAATCGGGTTCCTTGAGAAGTGTCATGCCGTGCCCTCCGTCCTTCGGCCCGTCGCCTGTACGGGCTGGATGTCCAGGAGTCGACGGCCGCCGAGGAAGTCGTCGGGGAAGTGGGTGAGGGCGCTGCGCACGGGCAGCGGGGTCAGCCCGCCCATCGCGCACAACGAGCCCTCGGTCATCAGGTCGCAGAGGTCTTCGAGCAGGGCGAGGTTCTCGTCCCGGTGGGTGCCGGCGACGATCTTGTCGATCACCTCGACGCCGCGCACCGCGCCGACCCGGCACGGGGTGCACTTGCCGCAGGACTCCTCGGCGCAGAACTCCATCGCGAAGCGGGCCTGCGCGGCCATGTCGACGCTGTCGTCGAAGACGACCACGCCACCGTGGCCGACCATTGCTCCTGCGGCCGCGAACGCCTCGTAGTCCATGGGCAGATCGAACATCTCCGTCGGCAGGTAGGCGCCGAGGGGACCGCCGACCTGCGCGGTGCGCACCGGGCGTCCGGAGTGCGTGCCGCCGCCGTACTCCTCGATGAGTTCGCGCAGGGTGATGCCGAAGGCGGTCTCCACGATGCCGCCGTGGGCGATGTTGCCGCCGAGCTGGAACACCTGGGTGCCGCGGGAGCGTTCGACGCCGAGTCGCTCGTACGCCTGCGCACCCTCGGCCATGACCACGGGCACGGTGGCGAGGGTGAGGACGTTGTTCACCACGGTCGGTTTGCCGAACAGGCCCTCGATCGCCGGGATCGGCGGTTTCGCGCGGACCATGCCGCGCTTGCCCTCCAGGCTCTCCAGCATGGAGGTCTCCTCGCCGCAGATGTACGCGCCGGCGCCGACGCGGACGTGCAGGTCGAAGTCGAGGGCGGAGCCGAGGATGTTCCTGCCGAGCCAGCCGTGCTCGCGGGCGATCCCGATCGCCCGGCGCATCGTGGCCACCGCGTCCGGGTATTCCGAGCGGATGTACAGGTAGCCCTCGCTCGCCCCGACCGCGTGGGCGGCGATCGTCATGCCCTCGATGAGCATGAACGGGTCGCCCTCCATGACCATCCGGTCGGCGAAGGTCCCGCTGTCGCCCTCGTCGGCGTTGCAGCAGACGAACTTCAGCTCGTCGGCGCAGTCGAGCACGGTCTTCCACTTGATGCCGGCCGGGAATCCGGCGCCTCCGCGGCCGCGTAGTCCGGACGCGGTGACCTCGGCGACCACGTCCGCAGGGGCGAGTTCCAGGGCGGCGCGCAGTCCCGCGAGGCCGCCGTGGGCTTCGTAGTCCTCGGCCGACAGCGGGTCGGTCACTCCGACTCTGGCGAAGGTGACGCGGTTCTGGCGTGCCAGCCAGGGCAGTTCGTCGACGAGGCCGAGCCGCAGGGGGTGATCGGCGCCGTCGAGCATGCCCGCGGTCAGGAGGCTCTCGACGTCTTCCGAGGTCACCGGGCCGTAGCCGACCCGCCCTCGGGGAGTCACCACCTCGACGAGGGGCTCCAGCCACAGCATGCCGCGCGATCCATTGCGTACGACGTCGAGGGCGAAGTCCCCGCGGGCGGCAGCGTGTTGAAGGGCCTGCGCGACCTCGTCCGCGCCGACGGACCTGGCGGCGGAGTCACGGGGGACGTACACGGTGGCCGTGGAGTGCGAGGGGTTGTTCATGAGGAGACCGTCCCGTTGAGGATCGAGGCCAGCTTGGCCGGGCCAACTCGTCCGTACAGCCGCCCGTCGGCTTCCACCGACGGCCCGAGCGCGCAGTTGCCGAGGCAGAAGACCTGCTCGACGGTGACCGAGCCGTCGGCCGCCGTCTCCCCGAGGGGCAGTCCGGACTGGCGTGCGTAGCCGACCAGTTGGTCGGCGCCCAGGGCCTGGCAGGCCTCGGCGCGGCAGATGCGCACGGTGGTGCGGCCCGCGGGCTCGCGACGGAATTCGTGGTAGAAGGTCACCACTCCGTGGACGTCCGCCCTGGAGAGGTTGAGCTCCTCGGCGAGCACCGGCACGGCCTCCTGCGGCACATGGCCCAACTCGGCCTGGACGGCGTGCAGTACGGGCAGCAGCGCCCCGCGCTCGCCCCGGTGACGGGCCACCACCCTCCGGACCACGCTCTCGACCGTCACGTCACTCCCGCTGGTCGTCATGATCGCTTCGCCTTCCGTCACACGGGTCCCCGGCGAGGGATGCAGGAGACTGAGGACAATACTCCATACAGACTTCTGTATACACAACCCCGTCGGCGGGGAGGACCGTGATCGTCAACCCACCCGGTCCCGGCGCTGCCAGCCGCCAGGTTGCATACCAAAACCTGTATGCTGACGCGGCCGTCGGCGACCCTCCGCACGGCCCCCACTCGGCAAAGCCGCCGCCCGGCGACAGCGGCGGCAGAACGGGACAACCATGCGCGAGGCACTCACGGCCGCAGCGTCCCGGCGCGTCACCCGCCCGGCACCGCTGCGTCAGGCCGTGTACGACGCCCTGACCGAGCTGATCGTCAACGGCTCCCTCAAGCCGGGCCAGCATCTGGTCGAGGCCGAGCTCGCCGAACACCTCGGCGTCAGCCGCCAGCCGGTCCGCGAGGCCCTCCAGCGACTCCAGACCGCCGGGTGGGTCGATCTGCGACCCGCCCAGGGCGCCTTCGTCCACTCCCCCACGGAGGAGGAGGCCGCCCAGCTCCTCGGCGTCCGCTCGGTCCTGGAGACCTACTCGGCCCAGCTCGCCGCGAAGAACGCGAAGCGCGAGGACATCGCGCGTCTCGACGAACTCCAGCTGGACGGGATCGCCGCTCTCGCCGACGGAGACGTCGAGCGCCTGGTCGCGGCCAACACCGCGCTGCACGACTTCATCACCGCCGTCGCCGACAACGCGGTGCTGGCCGAACTGATCGCCCAGGTCGGCCAGAAGGTGCGCTGGTACTACACGCCCATCGCCAAACCCCGCGGCAAGGAGGCCTGGAACGAGCACACGCAGCTCATCAGGGCCATCGCCAAGGGCGACGCGGACCAGGCGGGCGAGGTCATGCGCAAGCACACCGAGCGTACGACCGACTTCTACCGCCGGCAGATCGCGGCCCGGGCGAACCAGGACTGACGTCTTCGCGGGCACGGTTCAGGACGCGGTGACGGAGCCGGCGGGGCGGCGGGCGCTCCCGAGGCCGAGAGCCGGGTCGAGTGCTGGGTCGAGTGCTGGGTCCAGGGCCGTATCGAGGGCCGGGTCGATGGCCGTATCAAGGGCCGGGTCGATGGCCGTATCGAGCGCCGGTGGGCGGCGGTCTCCGGCGCTCGATACGGCCCGTAGTTCGAGCAACCACGGCAGGACCGTGCGCAGCACGATGTCGAGTCCGCCGCCGTCCGCTCCGAGCATCGCCTCCGCGGGCACCCGCACCGGGTCGGCGAACACCGTGGACGTCGCGCTGCCGCGGGGGCCCGCGGCGCCGGGCCGCGCCGGGACGAACAGGTCCGGGGCGTGCGCCGGGACCGCCCAGAGCGTCAGCCCGTCGGGGGCGGCGAGGGGCCGGGAGGACCAGACGTACAGGTCAGCCTCCCCCGCCGCGACCACCCGCTGCTTGCGGGCCCGCAGGGCTACGACCTCACCCGAACGGGTGGCCACGGAGCGCGGCACAAGGAGTTGTGTCTCCGCCGCCGGCCCGTCACCCTCGGCCTCCGACATCGACATCGACATCGACATCGACGCCGACGCCGCCTCCGACTCCGCGAGCGCAAGGCTGGCGAGGTGGCGTCCGGCGGCGATCTCGGCGCGCAGCCAGGAGCCGCCGTACACCTCGATGACGGCGACGGCCGTGTAGTGGGACTGGAGGACGGCCGCGGTCGCCGGGCAGACGCGCGCGGTCCGCGCGACCACGTCGACGGCTGCCGGCAACCCCTGCCCCCCGCCGCCGCACTCGGTGGAAACGGTGAGTCCCAGGAGTCCCGCGCGACCGAGGGCTGTCACGGCGCCGCGAGGAAACCGGCCCTGGAGGACCGTCGCTTCGGCGGCGGGTCCGACGACGCCGGTCAGGACTTCGGAGAGAGCGGTGCGGTACGACACGGGGCGACCCCCTCGGGCGTGGCTGTTGGTCCACTGTCGAATGATGATTGCATACAGTATTCTGCATGGGAAGGTCAGCGCGCCAGGGGTCCAGCCGGGCAATTTCCGGGACCTATCAGCCGAACGCCACCGCCAACGGGCAAGGTCGGCTCAGGAGTTCGGGGCGATCTCCCGCAGCAACCCCGTCGCCACGTCGAAGACGAACCCCCGCACATCATCGGTGTGCGGGAGGAACGGCGAGGTGCGCACGCGTTGCATGGACTGCCGTACGTCCTGGTCGACGTCCCGGAATGCCTCCACCGCCCACGCGGGACGCTGGCCGACCTCCAGTTCCAGTTCGTGCCGGAAGTCCTCGGTCAGGGTCTGGAGACCGCAGCCGGTGTGGTGGATGAGCGCCACACTGCTGGTACCGAGGGCACGCTGACTGATCGTCAGGGAGCGGATCGTGTCGTCGGTGACGACTCCTCCGGCGTTGCGGATGGTGTGGCAGTCGCCGAGCTCGAGGCCGAGCGCGGCGTGCAGGTCGAGGCGGGCGTCCATGCACGCCACGACGGCCACGCGCAGAACGGGGCGGGCGCCCATGCCGGGGTCGGTGAAGCGGGCGGCGTAGGTGCGGTTGGCTTCCACGAGCCGGTCGGTGACCGTCGCTGTTCGGGGTGCTGAAGTCGACATGTGGGGCTACCTCACTCCGGTCGGGTCGGTCAGATGACGCCCTGCTCCTTGAGCTGCGGCAACTCGGCCCGGTCGAGTCCGAGTTCGCCGATGTAGATCTCTTCGTTGTGCTGGCCGAGGAGGGGTGGGGTGGTGATGGTGGTGGGGGAGTCGGAGAGTTTGAGGGGG
>NZ_JBITGI010000005.1:0-20309 GCF_044456945.1 Streptomyces sp. NPDC050759
CCCCCCCCCCCCCCCCCACCCCGGCCCCGACCCACCACACACCCGCACGCGCTACACAAGCCCCCACCGGAGCCGCAACGGGCCGCCGCAGGCACTCAGGGGCGCGGGGAACTGCGCAAAAACGCCCGCCCCCACCGAACCCGCTACTTCAGCGCCAGCCAAGCCACCGCCGCAACGATCACCACTGCGACCACCACGCCAATGATGAGCCCGACACGCGGGCCCCCCGACGCGGCGGGAGCGGCCTGCTGCCGACGGCCCTGCGGGCCCTCGTCGACGAACGCGCGGAACATCTGAGTGCTGCCGGCGGGGTCGTGGTTGCCCTGGGGTACCTGGTTCTCAGCCATGCCCAGAGACCCTAGCGAATCCGGGAGCCGGGCCCAAGTGCGGGGTTCAAGGGGGTAGCAAAGGCCCCCACCCGCAGGTTTACGTTCGCAATACTTGCCTTTGCCAAGTTTTTATGCCGCACCCACCCCGTCTTATTTGCCTGTAGCAACCAAGCACGTCTATGGTTGCCCTAAGCAACGAATACGGGAGGTGTGATGGCCGAGCAGACGCGCTACGAGGAGCTGATCCGTCAGTTCAGCGCCTTCGGAGCCGTGAAGAGGGAGATCGGACGCATGATGCCGTCCGAGTGCCCAGCCGGTTCCGCCGCCGTGCTGACCCTCCTCGGGCGCTATGGGGACATGCGCATGAGCAAGCTCTCCGAGCTGCTCGCCGTGGACATGTCGGTGACCAGCCGCCACGTGGCGCACGTCGCCGAGCGCGGCTGGATCGAACGCTCCCCCGACCCGGCGGACAAGCGCTCACGCATCCTGCGGCTGACGCCGGCCGGCCAGGCGCTCCTGGACCAGCTGTCCCGCCGGACCTGCCACCTGCTCGCCGAACGGCTGAGCGACTGGAGCGACGACGAGGTGTCCCAGCTGACCGCGCTGATGGCCCGCCTCAGGGCGAGCTTCGACGACACCCGCGCCCACGACACCCGCGCCCACGGCCCCGAACCACGGCCGCCCGTTTCCCCCGTACTCGAACCGATCACCCGTACACCCGCGACCACCCAGTAAGAGAAGGAAGCCCATGGCTACGACCACACCAACCGGTGTGCGGGCTCACGCCAAGCACGGGGGAGGCTCCACCGAGTACGCCCCCATGACGCACCGGCAGATCATGGAGGCCATCTCCGGCCTGCTGCTCGGCATGTTCGTGGCGATCCTGTCGTCCACGATCGTCACCAACGCGCTCCCGCACATCATCAGCGACCTCGGCGGCGGCCAGTCCGCCTACACCTGGGTCGTCACCGCCGCCCTGCTGTCGATGACCGCGGCCACCCCCCTGTGGGGCAAGCTCGCCGACCTGTACAGCAAGAAGGCGCTCGTCCAGATAGCCCTGGTCATCTACGTCCTGGGCTCCGCGGCCGCCGGTCTCTCGCAGAACGCCGGCATGCTCATCGCCTGCCGCGTCGTCCAGGGCATCGGCGTCGGCGGTCTGTCCGCCCTCGCGCAGATCGTCATGGCGGCGATGATCTCCCCGCGTGAGCGCGGCCGTTACTCCGGCTACCTCGGCGCGACCTTCGCCGTCGCGACCGTCGGCGGCCCGCTGCTCGGCGGTGTCATCACCGACACCTCGTGGCTGGGCTGGCGCTGGTGCTTCTACGTCGGCGTCCCCTTCGCCGTCATCGCGCTGATCGTGCTGCAGAAGACCCTGCACCTGCCGGTCGTGAAGCGGGACGTGAAGGTCGACTGGGCGGGTGCGTTCTTCGTCGCCGCCGCCGTCTCGCTGCTGCTGGTCTGGGTCACCTTCGCCGGTGACAAGTACGACTGGATCTCGTGGCAGACGTACGCGATGGTCGGTGGTTCCATCGTCCTCGGTCTGATCTTCGTGCTGGTCGAGTCCAAGGTGCGCGAACCGATCATCCCGCTGCGGCTGTTCAGGAACCGCACCATCACCCTCGCCTCGCTGGCCTCGCTGTTCGTCGGTGTCGCGATGTTCACCGGCACGGTCTTCTTCAGCCAGTACTTCCAGCTGGCCCGCGACAAGTCCCCGACGATGTCGGGTGTGATGACCATCCCGATGATCGGTGGTCTGTTCGTCTCCTCCACCGTCTCCGGGCAGTTCATCACCCGCACCGGCCGCTGGAAGGCGTGGCTGGTCAGCGGTGGCGTGCTGGTGACGGCCGGTCTCGGTCTCCTCGGCACCATCCGGTACGACACGGCCTACTGGAAGATGTCGATCTTCATGGCCCTGCTGGGTCTCGGCATCGGCATGATGATGCAGAACCTGGTGCTGTGCACGCAGAACCAGGTGGACCCGAGCGACCTCGGCTCGGCCAGCTCGACGGTCACCTTCTTCCGTTCCCTCGGTGGTGCGGTCGGCGTCTCCGCGCTCGGCGCGGTCATGTCCCACCGGATCTCGCACTACGTCACGGACGGCGTCGCCGCCCTCGACCCCAAGTACCGGGCCGCGCTGTCGGGTTCCGGCTCGTCCACCGACAGCATCCCGGACCTGGGCACGCTGCCGGCTCCGGTGCGCACCCTCATGGAGAGCGCCTACGGACACGGCATCGCGGACGTCTTCCTGATCGCCGGTGCCCTCGCGGCCGTCGCGTTCCTGATCACGCTGTTCATCAAGGAGGTTCCGCTGAAGACCAAGGGCGCACTGGCGCAGTCGGCCGCCGAGGACTCGCCGGCCGAGGCTCCCACAGAGGCCGCGGCCCCCGCGGAAGCCGCTGCTCCGACGACTGCCGGGCACACGCCCAGCTGGGCCACGACCACCTCTGACACCGAAACCGCTCCCGACGGCACGCAGCGGCTGTCCGCCGTCGCCACCCTGACCCGCCCCGAGGAGCCCTCGGCCGGCCCCGGCGGCATCCCGGTCCGCGGCTTCGTGCGCGGCAACGAGAGCGCGCCGGTCCCGCACGCCGCGGTCACGCTGATCTCGCTCGCGGGACGGCAGCTGGGCCGGTCGGTGACCCAGGCCGACGGCTCCTACGCCCTCGAGGCGCCGAGCGTGGGCTCGTACGTCCTCATCGCCTCCGCCGACGGCTTCCAGCCGCAGGCGTCCACGGTGCTCGTGAACGGCGAACCGGTGGCCTACGACGTCCTCCTCAGCGGCACCAGCGGGCTGAACGGGCTCGTGCGGGCCGCACGGAGCGGGGAGCCGGTCAAGGACGCGATGGTGATCGTCACCGATGTGCGGGGCGATCTGCTGGCCACCGGGACCACCGGTGAGCAGGGCGAGTTCGCCTTCGGCGAGCTGGTGCCGGGCGCGGTCACCGTCGCGGTGAACGCCGCCGGGTTCCGGCCGCGCGCGCTGCCCGTCGAGGTCGGTGGCACCGGCGTCACCCGTATCGAGGTCGACCTCGACTCGGGGGCCCGCCTCCAGGGTGTCGTACGGGCGCCGCACGGTCCGCTGGCCGACGCGCGGGTCACCCTCGTGGACGCGGCGGGCAACGTGGTCGGTACCGCCACCACCGGGACGGACGGGGCGTACGCCTTCACCGACCTGGACGGCGGCGAGTACACGGTCATCGCGACGGGCTACCCGCCGCAGGCGACGGCCCTGACGGTGAACGGCCCCGCGGTCGACGGCCACGACATCGAACTCGCCCACCCCGGCGAGTAGTCCACCGACTCCGGCCCGTGGCAGGGGGCGCGCTCCGAGCGGAGGTGCGCGCCCGCCACGGGCCGGTCTTCTTCGAGGAGTTACGTGAAATGGGACTGAGCGCGAGGATCCGGACCCGGGACGGATGGGCCGTGTCGCACGCGGTCGTCACGGTGACCGACAGGACCGGGACGCAGGTGCTGCGCGCGGAGGCGGACGCCGAAGGGGCGGTACGGGACGGCACACATCTGGAGCCGGGGCCGTACACCGTCATCGTCACGGCCGTCGGGTACGCGCCCGCCGCGTCGAGCGCGATCGTCACGGCGAGCGGCCGGGCCGAGGTCGGCACGGTCACGCTGGCCCGCATCGGCGGGGCGGAACTTCCGCCGCCGGGGCCGTGGACCGTGGATCCGGCACATTCCTCCGTGGGCGCGGTCGCCCAGCACCTGGGCATCTCCAGCGTGCACGGCCGCTTCACCGACTTCACGGCGGCGGTCGAGGTCGCCCCGGACGACGTGACCAAGTCGCGGGTGGAGGCGGTGATCCGGGCGGCCTCCATCGACACGGGGAACGCGATGCGGGACGAGCACCTGCGGTCGGCGGACTTCCTGGACGTCGAGCGGTACCCGGAGATCACGTACCGGTCCACGGGGCTGGCCGTGGCCGGTACGGACCGGTGGACCGTACGGGGTGAACTGGCGATGCGTGGTGTCGTACGCCCCGTCGACCTGGACCTCGCGTACCTGGGGACGGGGGCCGATCCCTGGGGTGGGACCCGTGCCGCCTTCCGGGCCACCACCCAGCTTCGGCGGGAGGACTTCGCCATGAACTACAACCAGGTCGTGCAGGCGGGGATCGCGGCGATCGGTACGACGCTGAAGGTCGAACTCGATGTCCAGGCGGTGCAGGGGGAGTCGCTGCCGCAGGCCTGAGGGCGTTGTCAGTGGCAGGTCGTACCGTTCTGGCATGGAGCGAACCACGGGGGTGCAGGCCTACTACGCCGAGTCGGCGCAGCGGCTGGGAAGGCCTGCGGCGCGGTGCGCCGCCCGCGAACCGGCGGATGTTCGACATCGCGCCGGAGGAGGTCGCCGGGCATGGGGCGGGGGCAGGACTGACGCTGCTGCGGATCGTGGACGAGAAGGCGGACCGACTCGGCCGTGAGGCGGTTCACTGGAACGCCGTCGCGCTCCAACTAGGCTGACGTCATGGCACCGAACATTGCTACCAACAAGGCCGTCTCGCTGGACGAGTTGCTGGACTTCGTACGGCCCCGGCACCGGGCGATCCTGCTGACGCGGCGGGGGGACGGGTCACCGCAGGCCTCGCCGTTGACCTGCGGGGTGGACGACTCCGGGCGGATCGTCGTCTCGACGTACCCCGAGCGGGCCAAGACGCGGAACGCGAAGCGGGACCCCCAGGTCAGCGTGATCGTGCTGAGCGACGACTGGAACGGACCGTGGGTGCAGATCGACGGGACCGCGGAGGTCGTCGACTCGCCGGAGTCCGTGGAGCCGTTGGTGGAGTACTACCGGAACATCGCCGGGGAGCATCCCGACTGGGACGAGTACCGGGCGGCGATGGTGAAGCAGGGGAAGTCGATCATTCGGGTCACTCCGGTGCGGTGGGGCCCTGTGGCTACCGGTGGATTTCCCGAGCGGTTGGCTTCGCCGGACGCCTGAGGGGCGGTGAGCGCGCTAGGGGCGTTCGACCATCGCCTCGATTCCCTTGATCAACAAATCAAGGGCGAACGTGAAGTCCCTGTCCCGCATCTCCTCCACCGTGTCGCCTCCCCGCGCCGTCATGATCTCCTCGTTCTCCTTGAGGATCTCCGCGGCGCCGGGGGCCCGGGTGGCCGTGGTCATGGCGTGGCGGAAGTAGGCCTCCTGGGTCATGCCGGCCTGGGCGGAACGGGCGATGAAGTGGCCCTCGATGGTGCCGAAGCCGTAGACGAACTGGAAAACGGCGGAGATCGCGCCGGTGATGCCGTGTGCGGGCAGGCCGGTCTTGCGGACGACCCGGTGCACGATCCGGGAGAAGACCAGGGAGTTGGGGCCGATGTTGAGGAAGGTGCCGGCCAGCGGTGAGACCCAGGGGTGCCGGACCAGCAGGCTCCGGTACTCCTTGGCCACCGTGCGCAGTTGGTCCCGCCAGTCCTCGTCGGCCTCCGGGTCCGGCAGCTCCAGTTCGCCGAAGGCCGCGTCCAGGGCGAGTTCGAGGAGGTCGTCCTTGGTGTCGACGTACCAGTAGACGGACATCGCGGTCACGTTCAGCTCGGCGGCCAGCCGCCGCATGGAGAACTTGGCCAGCCCTTCAGCGTCCAGGAGACGGACCGTCACCTCGGTGATGCGGTCCCGGTCGAGCCCCGACGGCTGCCCGCCGCCACGCCCGCTCCGGCGCACCTTGCCCTCCAGCCACACACTGGTCCGGCTCGAGGCCTTCTGGCCTGCGTTAGGCATGGCGCACCTTTCGAGTACATCCGTCCACTGCCAAAGATGCTAGGCCTTACCGGGGCGCGAGCCGTATCGATGTGCGGCCCCGCCGCGTGGGCTCGACCAGCCACGACGGACCAGCCACGACGGACTCGCACCCTCCGACGGCCCGAAGCCCGGAACCCAGCCCGGAACCCCTAGGCACCCTCTGCCCGCTCAGCCCGCCGCAGCAACACCGCGGCGACCACTCCGCCCAGCAGCACGGCGCCCGCCCCCACCAACTGACTGCTCTCCAGGCCGGAGGCGAACGCCTCGGTGATCCGCGCCCGCTCCTGTGCCGAGCCCGCCTGCGCCAGCGCCGCCGGCAAGGACGCCGCCGCCACCGGGACCAGCGCCGCGAAGCGGGAGTTCAGCACCGCGCCCAGCACCGCGACCCCGAGCCCCTGCCCGAACTCGGCGAGCGTGCCGTTGATACCGGCCCCCACCCCCGCCTTCTCCGGAGGAATCGCGCTCATGACGGCGTTGGCCATGGCCGGCATCGCGAAGGCGACCCCGGCGCCCATGACGACCAGGCCGGCCAGCATGCCGCCGTACCCGTGACGGCCGAGCACGGCGATCGCCGCGAGGCCCACCGCCAGACAGGTCATCCCGAGGGCGATGGTGAGCGGTGTGCCGGCCCTCGGCAGGAGCTTCGCGCTGACCCCGGTGAGGTTGAGGACGACGATGGTGAGGGCGAACGGCGCCGTCCGCAGGCCGGCCTCCAACGGGCCGTATCCGAGGACGAACTGCAGGTGCTGCGTGAGCAGGAAGAGCGAGCCCGCCATGCCGAAGGCGACGAGGATCGCGCCCGCCACGGCCCCGGTGAACCGCTGGTCGCGGAAGAAGTGCATGTCGAGCATGGGGTACGGGACGCGCAGTTCCCATACGGCGAACCCGGTCAGCACCACGGCTCCGACCGCGGCGGCGGTGAGGGTGGTGGCGGAGGTCCAGCCGTGGTCCGGGCCGGAGATGATCGCGTAGACGAGGCTCGTCATGCCGATCGTGGAGAGTAGTGCGCCGAGCAGGTCGGGGCGGTCGCCCTGCGGGTTCCTGGACTCGGGGACCAGGGCCAGGACGGCCACCAGGCCGATGGCCGCGACCGGGATGTTGACGAGGAAGATCGCTCCCCACCAGAAGTGGTCGAGCATCACACCGCCGAGCAGCGGTCCTACGGCGAAACCGAGCGAGTTGACCGTCGACCAGAGGCCGATCGCCTTCACGCGTTCGCTGTCGTCGAAGATCTGGACCACGACGGCGAGCGTGGTGGTGATGAGGAGCGCGCCGCCGACGCCCATGCCCGCGCGGGCCGCGATCAGCTGTGCGCTGGTGGTGGCGAGACCGGCCACCAGGGAGCCGAGGCCGAACAGGGCCAGGCCTGCCATCAGCAGCTTCTTGCGACCGTAGCGGTCGGCGGCGCTGCCCGCGGTGAGCAGCAGACCGGACTGCACCAGCGAATACGCGTTGATCATCCACTGGATGTCGGAGGTGGCCGCGCCCAGTTCCCGGGTGAGCGAGGGGATCGCGACGTTCAGGACGGTGTTGTCGAGCAGCACGGTCAGCTGCGCGAGACAGATGACGCCGAGTATCAGCCAGCGCTGGGGATGGCCCTGGGAGACGGCGGTGACGGGTGCGGGAGCGGACATGCCGTACACCGTAGAATAGTTCCCATACGCTGTACAACAAACTTTCCGGCCGCGGACATGGCAGAGGGGCGGCGACGCGGTCGCCGTCCCTCAGCCCTGATCCGGTCGTCCTGCGTCAGCCGCTCGCCTTCTGGGTGAGGTCGTAGAAGGTGGCCGAACCGACCGTCACCTTCTTGAAGGTGGCCTCGACCCACGAGGTGATCTGCGAGGACGTGCCGCTGCTGCTGCCGCCCATGCCACCGCCGGAGCCGCTGGAGACGAAGTAGTGGATCTTGCCGTCCGCCACGTACTCCTTGAACTGGGCCAGCGTCGGGGACGGGTCGGTGCCGTTGAAGCCGCCGATCGCCATGACGGACTCGTCGGTGGCCAGCTGGTAGCTCGCGGCGTTCTGGGCGCCGATCGCGGCCGCCGCCCAGGTGTAGTCGTCCGCGTCGGCCTTCAGCAGCTTCTTGGCCTCGGCGGAGACGGACGCGCCGTTGACCAGGCCGCCGACACCCCCGCCACCGCCCATGCCGCCGCCGTCACCCGTGGTGCCGCCGGGCATGCCGCCCTGCTGGTTCTGCGTGGTGCCGTTGCCCTGGGTGTTCCCGTTCTGGCCGGGCATCCCACCAGTACCGCCCATCCCGCCGCCCGGGAAGCCGTTGCCCTGCCGGCCCTGCGTGTTGCCGTTCCCGTTCTGCTGGTTCTGGCCACCGAAGCCGCCCGTACCGCCGCCACCGGGACCGCCGCCCCGGCCACCGCCGCCGAAGCCCATCATGCTCGCGCCCGCCGGACCGGCCGTCGGGATGGACCCGGTGTGCGCGGAGTTCACCGTGCTCAGCGTGTACGCCGTCGGACCGGCGAGCGCGGCCACGATGCCCAGGGCCGCGGCACCGAGCGCCAGTTGCCGGCCGAGCCTGGCCACGAAGATCAGGCCGAGCGCGGCGACCAGGCCGCCGGTCAGGACCAGCCACTTCAGCCAGGGCAGGTAATCGGGGGTGCGGTTGAGGAGAACGTACCCCCAGGCCGAGGCGGCGACGACGGAGGCCGCGAGGGTGAGCGAGGCCCATATCTCGGCGCGCTTCTCCCACAGGACCCCGGCGCCCATGCCGACCACGGCGGCGATGTAGGGGGCGAGGGCGATCGTGTAGTACTGGTGGAAGATGCCCGCCATGTAGCTGAAGACCACGAGGGTGATCAGCAGCGAGCCGCCCCAGACGAGGAACGAACCGCGGGTCACCGACGTCCGCTTGAGCCTGCGCGTCGCCACCAGGCCCGCGACCAGCAGGATCAGCGCGGCCGGCAGCAGCCACGAGATCTGGCCGCCGATCTCGGAGTTGAACATCCGGTCCCAGCCGGTCTCGCCCCACTGGCCGGTGCCGCCGGCGCCGCCACCGCCCCCGACACTGCCGGTCTCCTCTCCGTTGAGACGGCCGAGGCCGTTGTAGCCGAAGGTCAGCTCGAGGAACGAGTTGTTCTGCGAGCCGCCGATGTAGGGGCGGGAGGAGGCGGGCCACAGCTCGACGATCGCGACCCACCAGCCGCCGGAGACGATCAGGGCACCGGTCGCGGCGGCCAGCTGACCGAAGCGCTTCTTCAGCGAGACCGGCGCGCAGACCGCGTACACGATCGCGAGCGACGGCAGGATCAGGAAGGCCTGGAGGGTCTTCGCGAGGAACGCGAAACCGATGGCGACACCCGCCCACACCAGCCACTTCGTCTTGCCGTCCTCGATGGCACGGACGACGAAGTAGCAGGCCAGCGCCATCAGCAGGGCCAGCATGGCGTCCGGGTTGTTGAACCGGAACATCAGCGCCGCGACGGGGGTGAGCGCGAGCACGGCGCCCGCGATCAGACCGGCCCCGGGGCTGAACCGGCGGCGCACGGACGCGTAGACGACGGCGACCGTGCCGACGCCCATGAGGACCTCGGGGCCGAGGATCGTCCACGCGTTCAGGCCGAAGATCCTGGCCGCGATCTCCATCGGCCACAGGAAGGCCGAGGGCTTGTCGACGGTGATGGCGTTGCCCGCGTCCAGCGAGCCGAAGAACATCGCCTTCCAGCTCTTGGTGCCGGCCTGGACGGCCGCCGAGTAGAAGGAGTTGGCGTAACCGGAGGCGCTCAGGTTGGAGAAGTAGAGCGCCGCGGTGGCGAGCAGCAGGCCCCAGAAGGCCGGGCGTGCCCAGCGCGGATCCTCGGGGCGGCCCCGCCACAGTCTCCGCGCGAGGGGCTGCTGGGGTTCGCCGGACTCGGGGGCCGGGGGAGCGACCGGCGCCTCGGGGGCCGTCGCCGCCGGACCCCACCCGGAACCCTGCCGGGTCGGATGGTCGGTCTGCGTGGTCATCAGGAGTTCCTCGGGTCGGTGTCGGTCGGGCGCACCGGCTGCAACTGCACGGTGGCGTCCCTCCAGGAGCGCTGCTCCGCGGCTTCGCCGGCGCGGAACCCGGTTGTCTCGTACGGCGTCTGCGGCGCCGTGGCGTACTGGTGGTGCGGGGTGGGGCGCTGGGGCAGCGGCGCGTAGGCCTGCTGGGTGGAGTGGGTCGGCGAGGACGGGGTGTGGTCGGCCACCACCGTGGAGCCGGGCTGGTCGTCGTCGCGGTCGGGGAAGACCCAGGCCCGGAAGAGCAGGAAGCGCAGCACGGTCGCCGCGAGGTTGGCGGCGATCAGCACCGCCAGCTCGGTGGAGTGCGCAGGGTCGCTGCTGGCCGCGTTGAGCGCGGCGAGCGAGCCGCTGGTCAGCGCGAGGCCGATACCGAAGACGACCAGGCCCTGCGCCTGGTGCCGGACGGCGCCGCCCCGCCCGCGCACCCCGAAGGTCAGGCGCCGGTTGGCGGCGGTGTTGGCGACCGCAGAGACCAGCAGGGCCAGCGCGTTGGCGATCTGGGAACCGCCGAACTGCCGGAAGGCGCTGTAGAGCACCAGGTAGAAGAGGGTCGACAGACCGCCGACGACACAGAACCCGACGAGCTGGCGGGCCAGCCCCTTGGGCACGTCCTGGATCTCGCGGTCGCGCGGGTCGTCGCCGAACGGCCGGGCGATCCGGTCCAGCGGCAGCGATCCGCTCGCCAGGGCCTTGCCCACCCGCCACACCCCCTTGAGGTCCTCGGTCGCCGTCTTCACGATGTGGACGGTGGAGTCGGGGTCGTCGACCCAGTCGACGGGCACTTCGTGGATACGGAGTCCCGCGCGCTCGGCGATGACCAGCATCTCGGTGTCGAAGAACCAGCCGGTGTCCTCGACGAGCGGCAGCAGGACCTGCGCCACGTCACGCCGGATCGCCTTGAACCCGCACTGCGCGTCGGAGAAACGGGCCTGGAGCGAGCCGCGCAGGATGAGGTTGTAGGCGCGGCTGATGAACTCGCGCTTGGGGCCGCGCACGACCCGGGAGCTGCGGGCGAGCCGGGAGCCGATCGCCAGGTCGGAGTGGCCCGAGATCAGCGGGGCCACCAGCGGCAGCAGGGCATTGAGGTCGGTGGACAGGTCCACGTCCATGTAGGCGAGGATCGGGGCGTCCGAGGCGGACCAGACGGTCCGAAGGGCCCGGCCGCGGCCCTTCTGCTCCAGCCGGAAGGCCTTCACCTCCGGGATCTCCGCCTCCAGCCGCTGCGACACCAGGGGAGTGGTGTCCGTCGACGCGTTGTCCGCGATGGTGATGCGGAACGCGTACGGAAACGTGCGCTTGAGGTGCTCGTGCAGTCTCAGCACACACGGCTGGAGGTCCTTCTCCTCGTTGTAGACGGGGATCACTACGTCCAGGACAGGCGTACCGGCGTCGCCGGCCGGGAGGTGCTCCCGCGCCGGCAGGGTGCCGGGAGAAGAGTCGGTTCGCATGTGAACGACTCTGGTCAGGCCCCCTGTTGCACCCATATGGCGGCGCTGTGCTGTGCCTGTGAGTGCGATTGCCAGTTCGTTTCGGGCGCCGGACGCGGGGCCACGGGACCCAGAGCGGGCAGGTGCATGGTGAACACGGTGCGCCCGGGAACGCTGTCGACGGTCACGGCGCCGCCGTGCGCGGTCGCGACGGCCTCCACGATGGCGAGGCCGAGACCTGTCGAGCCGGAGGCACGCGAACGCGAGGAGTCACCGCGCGCGAACCGTTCGAAGACGTGCGGGAGCAGGTCGGACGGGATGCCCTGGCCGTTGTCCTCGACGTCCACGCACATCCAGGGACCGCGCCGCTGGATCCGCGCCGTGACGGTCGTGCCCTCCGGGGTGTGTTTGCGGGCGTTGCCGAGCAGGTTGATGAGCACCTGCTGGAGACGGGCCGCGTCACCGGAGACCAGGGCGGGTTCGTCGGGCAGGTCCAGGCGCCAGTTGTGGTCCATGCCGGCCGCTCGGGCGTCACTGATGGTGTCCACGACGAGCGGGATGAGGTCGGTCTGCTCGAACTGCAGCGGCCGCCCGGCGTCCAGGCGCGCGAGCAGCAACAGGTCCTCCACGAGCAGCGTCATCCGGCCCGCCTCGGACTCGATACGGCCCAGGGCGTGCCGGGTGTCGGGGCCGACCTCTTCTCTGCCGCGTCGGGTGAGCTCGGCGTACCCGCGGATGGAGGCGAGCGGGGTCCGCAGCTCGTGACTGGCGTCGGCCACGAACTGGCGCACCCGCATCTCGCTCTGCTGGCGCGCGTGCAGGGCGCCGTGGACATGGTCCAGCATCCGGTTGAGCGCGGAGCCGACCTGTCCGACCTCGGTGTGCGGATCGCACTCCGCCTCGGGCACCCGCTCGCTGAGGTTGACCTCGCCGGTGTGGAGCCGGAGTTCGGAGACCCGGGTGGCGGTGTTGGCGACCCTGCGGAGGGGACGGGTGGCGAGCCCGACCAGGACGTAACCGGCGATGACGGCTGCGCCGAGACCGGCGGCGGTGACGCTGATCTCCACGAGGATCAGGGTGTTGATGGTGCTGTCGACCGTGGCGGTGGGCAGGGCAACGTAGTAATCGGCGCCGTCATTGCCCTGCACGTACATCACGAGGTAGTCGCCGAGGCCGGGAATGGTCACGGTGTGCTTGCCCGTCGTGGACACGTCGGCGAGCACGGCACGCTGGGCCTTGGTCAGCGGCGTGGGGTTCATCTGCTGGCGGATCTCGTCGGACACCTGCTTGGCGATGACCGCCTTGGAGATCGTGCCGTCGGCGGCGACCTTCGCGACGACGGTGTCCTCCTGCGTCGGCCCGTAGGAGACGAACTTGTCGAGCTGATCCAGTGCCGCGGAGTTCGGGTCGTTGTCCCTGCCGAACGGAGGGCCCGCGAGACGCTTGCCGGCGTCGAAGACCTGGTCGCCCAACTGGTCGTACAGATGGGTCCGCAACGCCAGTGTCGTCACGGTGCCGATCACCGAGCAGACCACGGCGATCAGCACCACCGACGCGACGACGAGCCGCGTCCGCAGCGTGCGCGGCTTGCCTGCTCGCCCTGCTCGCTTCTGCGCCCGCGGCCGTCGTCGTCCGCTCATGAGGCGGCGGGCTTGATCAGATAGCCGGCTCCGCGCCGGGTGTGGATCATCGGCTCACGGCCCGCGTCTATCTTCCGGCGCAGGTAGGAGATGTAGAGCTCGACGACGTTGGCCTGGCCGCCGAAGTCGTACGACCACACGCGGTCGAGGATCTGCGCCTTGCTGAGCACCCGCCGGGGATTCCGCATGAGGAAGCGCAGCAGTTCGAACTCGGTCGCGGTGAGGTGGATGTTCTCTCCGGCGCGCGAGACCTCGTGGCTGTCCTCGTCGAGGGTGAGGTCGCCGACGACCAGCACGGAGTCGCTGCGGCGGTCGGCGGCACCGGACCGGCGGATGAGCCCACGCAGCCGGGCCACGACCTCTTCGAGGCTGAACGGCTTGGTGACGTAGTCGTCGCCACCGGCGGTGAGCCCGGCGATGCGGTCCTCGACGGCGTCCTTCGCGGTCAGGAACAGCACCGGCACGTCCGGCAGTTCACGCCGAAGCCGCCCGAGGACGGCTAGTCCGTCCATGTCGGGAAGCATCATGTCGAGAACGACGGCGTCGGGCCGGAACTCCCGCGCGGTCTGAACGGCACCCTGGCCGTCTCCCGCACTCCGGATCTGCCATCCCTCATAGCGAAGGGCCATGGAGAGCAGTTCGGTGATCGACAGCTCGTCGTCCACCACAAGCACCCGGACGGGGCTCCCGTCCGGCCTCAGCAGTTCGGTGCGCCCCTGGGGCGAGGTCGTGGTCATGGCGAACACCATGTCGGGGCCCCCTGAGAGCACCCTTTCCCCTGTCTGTGATTTCCCTGAGAAACGCACAGGCGACTCTCAGGGAACCACTGGGGGATCCCTTGTTCGACGGGACGGACGAGGCACCCGCCCGAGACTCCGACCCTCCGACCTGCGACCCTCCGACCGCTAGCGGACCGGCCCTTGCTCGTCCACATGAACCGTCGGCGCGCCGAGGAACACCTCGGCGCCGACCGGGCCGTAGGCGATGTTGAAGGTGTCCAGCCAGTACGACCAGTCCCGCAGCCCGACGGCACTGCTGAAGCGGTAGTTGAGCCGCCACCGCACCCATTGCCCGGGCTCGAGCCGCACGCCCGGACGCCGCCGCGGCCGGGGCGGCACCCCGAACATCGGTCTCACCCTGGGCAGCACCCGCAACCGCCCGTCGGCTTCACGGAGTTGGACGTCGACGCCTCTGAGGTTGTCGCCCTGGTGGTCGTGCGGCACGAAGTCGTCCCGCTCGTCCATCCGGACCGCGTGGACGAACGGCTCACCGTCGCGCCCCACTGCGGACGGCGGCAGAACGAAGCCGACCGGAGCCGCGTTTCTCCTTGTCGCGGCCTCGCCGCCACGGGACTGCTTCGTCCACGACGTGCGTATCCACTGCACGGTGACGTCCATCCCCGGCCCTCCCCCTCATCAGAACAACCCGTCCTGAACCCCCGGCGTCTCCTTGAACTCTCTCATCGGCACGGTGATTTCCGCCCCGTCGGCCGGGACGAGATCCCAGCCCGTCATCAGCCGTGTGTCCAGTACGACGACTCCCCCGCCCTCCGTCTCCAGGTGCAGGTCCGGACCGGCGGCCGCGATGAGCCGGCCACCCACCGCCCCGCCCGCGACGAGCTCGCTCACCTCACCGACGGCGGTGGGGAGGCCGGCGAGGCCGAAGACGTCGACGTGGTCGACCGGTTCGTAGGGCGCGCGCTCCAGGGACTCGGGCCAGCCGCCCAGTGTCACCGCCCGCGCGTGCAGTTCCGCGATCTCGGCGGCCCGCTCGGCGGCCGACGCCGGCAGGGCGGACCGGACGGCCCGCTTGTCGCCGTACGGAACGCGATCCGGCACCGAGAGGGCCGCCCGCAGCAGTTCCTCGGTGCGCCGGGCGGCCATGAGCGGACCGGTGCCGAGCCAGCTGAAGCAGACGGCACCCTGTTCCCACAGGCGCGCGCTCCCCCGCTCGCACGCCGTGATGCCGACCTTGACCATGCCGGGCCCGAACCACGCCAGGTACACCCGGTACGGACGGGGATCGTCCGCGAGGGTGTCGGCGGCCACGGAGTGCGCCCGGTCCAGCCGCGCACACTCCTCGCACCGCGCCCCCGTGCTCCGCCCCGACACCGCGGTCCGCGCCGGACACGCATGCCCCCGCGCTCCCACACATGTCCGCCCACCCCCCTCCACGACCCCGAAGGCCACCCGCTTCCCCCAGGTCAGCGTGCTGTTCCGACCGCCGACCCACCGCAGCACGGGCCCACCGGCCGACCACCGCAGCCCCGAGCACTTCCATGCCTGTGCCATCCCTCACGAGGGTAGGGGGCACCACTGACAACGGGGATCACGCGAGGAGCCGGGAGCGGGCCACGGGGCAGCGGAGCAGGAGACTGGGTTACCGGAGCCAGGGACCGGCCACGGCAGCCGGAGAGCGGTCCGCGGGAGCCGGGAGATCGGCCCGGGAGAGCCGAAGTCCGTCCGCACCAGCCGGATTGGCCACCGCAGCCAGGGGACCGGCCATGGCAGCCGGGAGACCGGCCTGCGGGAGCCGAAGACCGTCCACGGGAGCCGGAGGCGGGTCCACACGAGCCGCGACACGAGGCCTCTGCGGAGTTCAGCCCACCGACTCCACGGGCAGGGGTTCCGCCGTCGCCCCCGTCACGGGCTCGACCACCGGGGTCCGCGAGCCTCCCCGACCCGCCATCCGGCATCCGACACACCCGGCGTGCCCCTGCCGCGCGCTCGTGTCCCGCACCCGCATCCCCCACTGCTCCCGCGGCCGGCGCCCCGGCGGCTTGCCCCAGCCGGCCAGGTGCAGCGCCCAGGTGACGAGGGCGCCCACCGCGGTGACCGCGAGACCACCGGCTATCGCGACACCGGACACCGTGCACACCCCCAGCCCCAGCACAGCGGTCCCGACAGTCGCGATGCCGAATCCGGTCCAGCCCGCGACCGTGTGCCCCTCGTCATACTGATGTGCACTCACAGATCCTCCTCGACCCGATCCCTCACTCCCTAAGAAATTTAGCGCAGAAACCTCTCACGCGCTAAGAGAAATCCCAGAACGTCCAGCGCGCGCCCCAGCGAACGCCCCAGAGAATCAGGAACCAGATGTCCGCCGAGCCCCGCCCCACCGCCACTCCGGCCCAGACGCGGGAGGCGATGGACCTCTTCATCGCCACCGCCCACCTCGGCCAGCAGGAGATGGCCCAGCGGCTGGGTCTGAACGTCACCGACCTGCTGTCCTTCGCCTGCGTCCTGAAGGCCGGCGAGGACCTCCTCACCGCCGGCGACCTCGCCGAGCACGCCCATGTCACGACCGGCGCGGTCACCGGCATCCTCAACCGCCTCGAACGCGGCGGCTACGTCACCCGCGTCCCCGACCCCACCGACCGCCGCCGCGTACGGGTCGCCGCGCTGCCCGACGCCGTTGCCAAGGTCGTCGCCCTCTACCAGCCGTACTACGACCGCCTCGACGCCGTCTTCGCGGGCTACTCCGCCGACGAGATCGCCGTACTCCACGACTGGTTCAGCCGTTCGACGAACCTCGCGCTCGCCTATATCGAGGAGCTGCGGGCGAAGGACGCGGACGGCGCGTAGCGGGACCGCCCCACCCCGGGGGTGGAGCTAGCCCCACCTTCCATTCGGGAGGGCACTCCATCGTTCCGGCGAGCCCGCGACGGCATCGTTGATCTCAGCCGGTCCACCCCGGATCAGGCGGATCGAGAAGCCCGCGCCGAGCCGGAGGAAACACCATGGAGCCGCAGACGGCCGACACGACACAGTCCCCGTCCTCGCCCTCCCTGCCCTCCCTTTCCTCCCTGCCCTCCCCGACCGCCCCCGGCCCCCTCGCCTCCTTCGTCCGCTTCGTCGTCTGCGGCGGCGGTATCGGCGTCCTTTCCAGCTTCGCCGTACCGCTGGTGGCGATGACGATGCCGTGGGCGGTCGCGAACGCGGTGATCACCGTGGTCTCCACGCTCCTGTGCACCGAACTCCACGCCCTGTTCACCTTCGGCACCGGCCGCCGCCCCGGCCGGCGCCGACACCTCCAGTCCTCCGGCTCCGCGGCGGCCGCGTACGCCGTCACCTGCGCGGCGATGTTCCTCCTCCACGTCATCCAGTCAGCGCCCGGCATACTCACGGAACAGGCCGTCTACCTCACCGCCTCCGGCCTGGCCGGCATCGGCCGCTTCCTGGTCCTGCGCCTGTTCGTCTTCGCGAGCGGCCGCAAGAGCCCGCTCCGGCCCCGGCGCCCCGTGCTCCCCCTGCCGCGTCCCGTCCTCACCCAGGCCGCCGTCGGCGCCACCTGCTGACGTACGGTCACGTCGGCCGCTCGCTCCGAAAGGAGCTGTGGTGCGCGGATAACGGGCCGACCGGGGCCGGGACCTCCTGCCCACGACCCGGCGCCCGGCCGCCGGCGCGGAGCTCTTCACGGGCACATGGCCGGAGCGCGACGGGCGCTGATCCGGACAGCGGCTGCAGGCCGGAATACTTCTTCCGTCAGCCCGAGTGCGAGTCGGAGACCGAGATCCTGGTCCCGGCGGCGCCGATGGAGCCGTATGGCTGATACGGCCGGGACGACCACGGATCCCCTGGATCCCCTGGATCCCCGACACGGTCCGCGCGTGATGGCGGGACCGGGGGCGGATGCGTGAGTGGACCCTGGCCATCTTGGCTGTGGACGTGGGATTCAGGCCGCCAGGTGACGCCGTAGAGCCTCCGCCGCGTCGGACACGAACGTCCCCCGCCCGGCCGCCTCCAGCAACTCGTCCTCGTCGAACCAGCCGTGCCACGCGATCTCCGCCGGATCGGGCACGAGCGCTCCGGTCACGACGACTTCGTGCACCCCGAGCCAGTAGGGGCTGATCTCGCCGCGGCACAGGAACTTGAAGAGGAAGCGAGGTGCCCCCAACACGCCCAGTTCCTCGGCGAGTTCACGGGCCGCCGCCTCCTCGTACGACTCCCCGACCTCCGCCGCCCCGCCCACCAGCCAGTTGTACTGCCCCGGGAACCGGGAATCGTTCTCCGGCCGCCGATGCACCAGAATCCGCCCGTCCGGATCACGACAGATCGTGGTCGCGACCCGGTGCAGCCACCCCTTCTCGATGGCCTCCGCCCGGTCCACCACCCCGATGACCCGGTCCGCTTCGTCCACCCGATCCACCAGTTCGCCCATGACGGTCACGATGGCAGAGGGGTACGACAATGCCGCCTTGGGTGCTGCCGACACCCTGAAGGTACAGCTGCCCCCACCCCGGACTGGGCGGCGGGCTCCATGTCGCCGTCCCCGAATCGGCGGCATCGTAGAGGCCATCGGATCCCGGACCCGGATTCCGGGCCCCATCCCCCAATGCACCGCCCCCTCCGTGCCTCACCCTCCGGAAGGAAAGCCCATGACCCCGCTGCTGGCCTCCCCGCCCTCCCCGTCGATCGAGATCGCCCCCGAGAGCGAACTGGCCCCACTCCTCACCGCCTGGGACCTGGCCCACCCCGCCGCGGCCGACCCCGACTGGCGCCACCTGCTCGACGAACTCGCCCACCCCCGCACCACCCAGGCCTTCCACGGCCTGGCCACGACCACCGCATGAACTCGTGATGCGCGGAGATGCCCCGAGCACGCCGTCGTGCTGTGCACTTGGCGGGATTCGAACCTGCAACCCAGCGGTCGGTGAGGGTCATTCGCTTCGCTCGGAACGGTCTGAGGGGAGCGTGAGGCCAGGGGCGGTTGCTGGGGTCGCCGTATCTGGTTGCTGCGCGGTCTCGCCGGCTCTGCGGGCGCCGGCCAGATTGCGGCGACTGGCCAACGTATGAGGGTGGGTGGCACCCAGTACGTGCTCACGCTGGGCGAGGGTGGACTCGTACAGCGGGATGGCCCGGTCCAGATCCCCTGCATCCTCGTAGGCGATGGCGAGGTTGTTGCGGCTGGTCAGGGTGTCGGGGTGGGTGTCACCCAGCACCCGCTCACGCTGAGCAAGAGTGGACTCGTACAGCGGAATGGCCCGCTCCAAATCCCCCGCCGCCCGGTACGCGCCTGCAAGGCTGTTGCGGGTGATCAGGGTGGAGGGATGGGTGTCACCCAGCACCCGCTCACGCTGGGCGAGAGTGGACTCGTACAACGCGATCGCCCGCTCCAGATCCCCCGCCGCCCGGTACGCGCCGGCCAGGTTGTTACGGCTGGTCAACGTACGGGGGTGGGTGTCCCCGAGTACCTGCTCGCGCTGGGCGAGAGTGGACTCGAACAGCGGGATGGCCGGCTCCAGATCCCCTGCATCCTCGTAGGCGAGGGCCAGGCTGTTGCGGGTGATCAGGGTGTCGGGGTGAGTGTCACCCAGCACCCGCAAACGCTGGGCGAGAGCGGACTCGTACAACGCGATCGCCCGCTCCAAATCCCCCGCCGCCCGGTACGCGCCTGCAAGGCTGTTGCGGGTGATCAGGGTGGAGGGATGGGTGTCACCCAGCACCCGCTCACGCTGGGCGAGAGCGGACTCGTACAACGCGATCGCCCGCTGCAGATCCCCCGCCGCCCGGTACGCGCCGGCCAGGTTGTTACGGCTGGTCAACGTACGGGGGTGGGTGTCCCCGAGTACCTGCTCGCGCTGGGCGAGAGTGGACTCGAACAACGGGATGGCCCGCTCCAGATCCCCCGCCACCCGGTACGCGTCGGCCAGGTTGTTGCGGACAATGAGGGTGTCCGGGTGGGTGTCACCCAGCACTCCCTCGCACAGGGCGAGGGTGGACTCGTAGAGCGCGATGGCCCGCTCCGGATCCCCCGCCGCCTTGTAGGCGCCGGCCAGGTTGATCCGGCTGGTCAACGTTTTGGGGTGAGTTCCGCCCAGCACCTTCTCGCGCTCGGCGAGGGTGGACTCGAACAACGGGATGGCCCGCTCCAGATCCCCCACCTCCTCGTAGGCGAGGGCGAGGTTGTTGCGGCTGGTCAAGGTAGAGGGGTGGGTGTCACCCAGCACCCGCTCCCGCTGAGCGAGAGTGGACTCGAACAACGGGATGCCACGTGCCAGATCCCCCACCTCCATGTAAGCGAGGGCGAGGTTGTTGCGGCTGTTCAGGGTGAAGCGGTGGGTGTCGCCCAGTACCTGCTCGCGTTGGGCGAGGGTGGACTCGAACAACGGGATGGCCCGCTCCAGATCCCCTGCATCCTCGTAGGCACCGGCCAGGTTGTTGCGCGTG